>CAWIHA010000033.1:0-14910 GCA_963835855.1 Bryobacterales bacterium
CCGAGGGCGCGGCGCCTGATCGGCGCCAAGCCAATGAACGCCCCGCCACAAATGAACAGGATGTTTGTGGTATCCACCGGCGTGAACTCCTGGTGCGGGTGCTTGCGGCCACCCTGCGGAGGTACGTTGGCTACAGTTCCTTCCAGGATTTTTAGCAGAGCTTGCTGGACACCCTCCCCAGACACATCCCGCGTGATGGAAGGATTCTCATCCTTCCGGCTGATCTTGTCGATCTCATCGATGTAGATAATGCCTTGCTGAGCCCGCTGCACGTCCCAGTCGGCGTTCTGAAGCAAGCGCAGGATGATGTTTTCGACATCTTCACCCACATAGCCGGCTTCCGTAAGCGTTGTGGCATCCACAATGGCGAAAGGCACGTCCAGAATGCGCGCCAGCGTTTGAGCCAGCAATGTCTTACCGCATCCCGTCGGGCCGATCAGTAGGATATTCGACTTGGCCACCTCCACATCCGAACTCCGCTGCTTGTTCATGTGGATGCGCTTGTAATGGTTGTACACAGCGACGGCGAGCTTCTTCTTCGTGGATTCCTGGCCGATGACGTACTGGTCCAGGTACTCCTTCAATTCCAGGGGCTTGGGCAGCTTATGGGGAGCCGCATACGGCGCCTCGTGCCGGTCGTCTTCGAGGATCGAATTACAGACCGCGATGCACTCGTCGCAAATGTAAGCACGGGGATAATCGCTCGGAGAGGAGATAAGCTTCCCAACGACATCCTGGCTCTTATGACAGAAGGAACACCGCAAAGGCTCGTCGGAACCGGCGCGTTTCATTCGGCTACTCCGGCAGGGCTCAGTTTTTCAGCCGCGCACATGTGCCACGATCTCATACCATTATCGCCATAAGCGGGCCAGCAGGCAATCATAATCCCAACACCGGACGGTACTTCGTACTAGGCCCCGCCACCCCCGGGCAAGGATTTGCGGCCGGGAAACCAGTCTCATAAATCCCCGAAGCGGGCTGCGAACTGCTGAAAACAAGGCGACGGATCACACTTCCACCGCTCATGACACCCGTTCTAGCCCTCCGCCACCTTGCGAGCGTGCTCGAAAAGGAAATTCAACGTTTTCTCGGTCCGGATACGCGAGACGATGCGCCGCAGGCCGTCCTCCTTCTCGAGCTTCACACGGACAGCCGCCACCGGCTCGCGCTCTTGCTTTGCGATCCGCTGCACCTCGCGGTCTACCTCTTCCTGACTGGCGGCGATGTGCTCGACATCCGCAATCTTGCTGAGCAACAGCGAGGCCTTGACTTCCCGGATCGCCTTCTCGCGCTGGGACTGCCTCAACTTCTCCCAATCCAACTTGATCGATCGCGGATCGATGCCCTCGGCCGCCAGCGCGTGAAGGTGCCGCTCCACCTGCAGTTCGATCTGCCGCTCGATATAGGCCTCGGGCACCGGGAACTCGTGCGCGTCAACGAGCGCATCGACGAGCTTATTCTTGGCTTCCTGCTGCGCCAGGAACTGCCGCTCGGCAACGAGCGAATTGCGGATCGCCTCGCGCACCTGGTCCATGTTCTGGTAATCGCCGAGGTCGCGCGCAAACTCGTCGTTGATTTCCGGCAGCTCTTTACGCCGGATCCCTTTCAGCCTGGCGTGGAACCGGATCGTTTTGCCGGCCAACCGCGCCTGGCCGTAGTCATCTGGGTAAGCAACGTCAAATTCCTTGCCATCACCCGGCGACATGCCTTTCAGGTTCTCGCTAAAGCCGGCGAGCGTCTCTTCGCCACCGAGGTGCAGCGTCAGCTCGTCCTGTTTGATTGGCGGCCCCTCCACGCCGGAAATGCTCTCCAGCGCTACAACGGCGTAGTCGCCGTCCTCGGCCGGCCGCGGATCGACGTTCACGTACTCGGCCTTCTGTTGCCGGATCTCCTCGAGCCGCTTCTGAATGTCCTCTTCGGTGATCTCGGGATCTTGATAGGAAACGGTGAGCCCCTGATATTCCTTCAATTCGATAGCCGGGGCCACCTCGAACTCCGCCTTGAACCGCAGCGGTTCGCCTTTTTCGAAATGAACGTCGCTGACGTTCGGCGTTCCAACGACGTTCAGCCCCTCTTGCTCCGCGCGCTTGAAGAAAGACTTCGGCACGAGCTTTTCGATGACTTCCTGCCGGATATCCTTGTCGAAGCGGCGGCGGATCAGGTCGGCCGGCACTTTGCCCGGACGGAAGCCCGGCAACCGCACCTTCTTCTGCAGCGAGCCGATGACTCGTTCGGTTTCGCTTTCGACTTCAGCGGCCGGAACGGTGAGTTCGAGAGTTTGCTTGAGTGGTTGGGAATCGGCCACCTAGGACCTCTTTACAATTGTAGGATGTGGGTTGCAGGTCGTGGGACTGAGGCCGTGGGGGCTTTCCACAACCCGCCAGCCAGCGTTCGACTATGTACCTTCCGACCAGCTTGCGAGGTAGTGCTCCTGCTCGGGCGTCAGCCGGTCGATCTTCACCCCCATCGACTCCAGCTTCATGCGCGCCACTCTCTTGTCCAGTTCCTCCGGCACCGCGTAAACGCGCTTCTCGAGCGAGGCGTGGTTTTTCACCAGGTACTCGACCGCTTGCGCCTGGTTGGCGAAGCTCATGTCCATTACCGACGCGGGGTGGCCTTCCGCCGCCGCGAGGTTGATCAGGCGCCCTTCGGCGAGCACGTAGACGCGCCGGCCGTCGCGCAAGACATATTCCTCGATGCACTCGCGCATCCGGCGTCGCGAGGACGCCATCTTGTCCAGCGTCTCCAGGTCGATTTCGACGTTGAAGTGGCCCGAGTTGGCCAGAATCGCCCCGCTCTTGAGCCGCTCGAAGTGGTCCTTGGCGATGACGCTCTTGTTGCCGGTCAGTGTGACGAACAAATCGCCGATCCCGGCCGCTTCGGCCATCGACATCACGCGGAAGCCGTCCATCAAGGCCTCGATGGCCTTGGTCGGATCCACCTCGGTCACGATCACGTTGGCGCCCATGCCGCGCACGCGCATGGCGAAGCCGCGTCCGCACCAGCCGTAGCCGGCGACTACGACGTTCAGACCCGCCAAAAGGATATTGGTGGCGCGGATGATGCCGTCTACCGTGCTCTGCCCGGTGCCGTAACGGTTGTCGAACAGGTGCTTCGTCAACGCGTCGTTAATGGCGATGACTGGGTAAGCCAGCACGCCGTCCTTGCTCATCGCGCGGAGCCGGATCACGCCCGTGGTGGTCTCCTCGGTTCCGCCGAACACCTTGCCGATAGCATCCTGGCGCTTGGCGTGGAGGGTAGTGACCAGATCGCAGCCGTCATCCATGGTGATCTGCGGCTGGTGATCGATCGCCGCCATGATGTGCGAATAGTAGACCTCGCTCGATTCCCCCTTGATGGCAAAAACGGGAATTCCGTAATCGCGGACGAGCGTTGCGGCCACGTCGTCCTGCGTAGACAGCGGATTCGAGGCGCATAGCACCGGCGCCGCTCCCCCGTCGCGCAAAGTGATCATCAGGTTCGCGGTCTCGGTGGTGACGTGCAGGCACGCCCCGATCCGAATGCCGGCCAGCGGCTGCGTCTTGATGAACTGCTTGCGGATCGTCTGGAGCACCGGCATGGACTGAAAAGCCCACTCCGTGCGGAGCTTCCCGGTATCGGCCAGCGACAAATCCTTTACATCGCAAGCAGTCGAGGTTTGAGGATTCGTAGACATGGACCTCCTTCTGGGGTGCGGACTGCGCGGCAGGCGCATCGGGCGGCCGTCGCGCGCTAGCTCTGGACGGCCGTGACCGCCAGCCGCGCCTCTTCTCTGAGGATGCCGGCCTTGTTGACGGCTTCCCAGGTGAATGTCTCCTCGGTACGGCCGAAATGGCCGAAAGCGGCGGTCTTGCGGTAAATCGGCCGGCGAAGCTTGAGGTAATCGATAATCCCGCTCGGGGTGAGCGGGAAATTCGCGCGGATCAGCTCGACAATCCGGTCCTCGTCCACCAGGCCGGTGCCGTATGTGTTCACCGACACGGAAACCGGGTCGGCCACGCCGATCGCATACGCCAATTGCACTTCGCAACGCGACGCCAGGCCCGCGGCAACGATGTTCTTGGCGACGTGCCGCGCCATGTAGCAGGCTGAGCGGTCCACCTTCGTCGGGTCCTTCCCAGAAAACGCGCCGCCGCCGTGCCGTCCCATGCCGCCGTAGGTGTCCACAATGATTTTGCGTCCGGTCAGACCCGTGTCGCCGTGCGGGCCGCCGATCACGAAGCGGCCGGTCGGGTTGATGTGATAGCTGGTTCCGGAATCGGCCATCGCGGCGGGAATGACCGCGTCGATGACGTGCTTCTTCACTTCGGCGCGCAGCATTTCGGTCGGCACCTCGGCGCTGTGCTGCGTCGAGACCACCACGGCGTCGATGCGCCTGGGCTCCCCGTTCACGTACTCGACGCTGACCTGGGACTTGCCGTCGGGGCGCAGGAAATCCAGGATGCCCGCGCGGCGCACATCGCTCAGCCGCCGCACCAGCTTGTGCGCCAACATGATCGGCAGCGGCATCAACTCGGGGGTCTCGTTGCAAGCATAGCCGAACATCAGGCCTTGGTCGCCGGCGCCCCCGGTATCCACGCCCATCGAAATATCGGGCGACTGGCTCTGGATCGCATTAATCACGCCGCAGGTTTCGCTGTCGAATCCATACGCCGCGTTGTCATACCCGATCTCGCGGATGGTGTCCCGCGCGATCCTTTGAATGTCCAGCCGGCACCGGGGATCGGTCGTGATCTCTCCCGCGACAACGCAAAGGCCGGTCGTCACCAGCACTTCGCAAGCTACGCGGCCCATCGCGTCGTCCGTCATGACCGCGTCCAGAACGGCATCCGAGATCTGATCCGCGATCTTATCGGGATGCCCCTCCGTTACCGATTCCGAAGTAAAGATGTATTTGCGTCCGTCTGCCACCTGAATCGTTCTCCTTAGGAGCAAGGCCCGCCCCCCGGAATGTTACGCGCCTGCCCCAGCTACCGGGTCGACCCCGCGGATTAACGAGAGACTTCGAACCCTCAAGTTTATCGGACCCAGGCTGAGGCGTCAAATCACGCAATAATCGCGATACGAATTTTCAGACCTGCAACGGATTCGGCACATGCTCCGGGCACTCCTGATCTTGCGTAAGCCCTAGCCGCACCCCGGGTTACGCGCAGCGGGTCCGATGCCGGTCGAGAAAGCGCACCGCCTCCTCTCGGGACATGTACCGCGAGAGCGTCGCCAGCGGTGTATTCCGCAGATCGACTAGCATCAGGCCGTCGAGCGCGTTCGAGAACTTCGCGTCCACATTGAATCCCAGCATGCGCCCGCCCAGCTTCATGTATTGGCGGATGAGAATCGGGACGCCCTTGCCATCGGGCTCCAGGTCGGCGATCGGATCCGCGAGATCCTCCAGGTCCGTGAGGAAGCGGCTCAGGACGTGCGCGTGCCATTTGCTCGACGCGGCCGGACGAAACGGACGCTTGGGCCTGACCAGTTGCGCCAGGGCCGGGTCGGTATGGCGCTTGAGGAAACTCACCAGCAAGTCGCGTGAGACTGGATTGTAATCGTTGCTCACGCTGACCGCCCCGAACAGCGTAGGGCAATTCGGCCTGCTCGCCACGTAGCGCCCGATCCCTTTCCACAACAGAAACAGAGGCGCGATCTGCTTCTGGTACTCCGGCCGCACGAAAGAGCGGCCCAGTTCGAGCGCCGGACCGATGCGGCGGAAGAACTCCGGCTGGTAGTGGAACAGACTGCTGGTATAGAGTCCCCGGACGCCTCGCCGGGGCAGCACGTCCGGTGTAGCGCACAGACGGTACGCTCCGGCAATTTCCTGTCTCTCTTGGTTCCACAGAAACAGGTGCAAATACCACTCGTCGAAGATGTCCAGGTCCAGGGCGCGCCCGGACCCCTCGCCTACCGTGCGGAACGCCAGTTCCCGCAGCCTGCCGATCTCACGCAGGGTTTTGGGGATCTGTTCGCCGGGTGCGATGTAAACCGTCAGCCCGTTCATTTCGCACAGTCTCTGCCGGGGGTCCAGCCTCTGGACTTCTCCGCACACAACGAGCGGCGGCGTTTCGCACGCCACAGGAGTCTGCTCCGCCCGTTTTGAACCCGCAAGCGGAATCGGGATACGGCACGGCCCTTGCGCGCGCCAGCCGTGGCTCGCCAGCATGTCCGTGCGGCAGCGCAGGTACAGCATTGCGGCCTCGTCGCTGGGGAGACTGCCCAGAGTCTCCGCCGGAACCGGACGGCCGATGCGCAGTCCCACCGTGCTTCCGCGCTTGTTGAGAAGTTCGCGCGGCAGGGCTGCGGTTCCCAGGCGCGGATGCACCAGGCCCAACAGGTGGAACGAGAGGCTGTTCGCGCCTTCGAAGAACACGGGCAGCACGGGACAGCCTGCGATGCGAATCAGCCGTGCCACGGAAGGGTTCCACGGGCGGTCCACCGCCGCCCGGCGCGAAATGTTGAGGCGTGCCACCTCTCCAGCGGGAAACACCACCAATGCACCGCCGCCACGTAACCATTCGATGCAGCGCCGCAGCGGGATCCGGTTCTCGAGCGTTGCGGCGCGGCCTCCGAACGGGTTAACAAAGATGAACCGGTCCCGAACCTGGGGAATCGCAGCCAGAATGGAGTTGGCCATGAACTTGGCGTCGGGCCGGGCGCGCGAAAGAACGTCGGCGAGCACGGCGGCTTCGAGCATGCCGAACGGGTGGTTGGCGACGATCGCCAGCGGCCCCGTAGCTGGGATACGCGCGAGGTCGTCCGCTGGGGCGTGGTATCCAATCCCCAACTCCGCGAGCAGCGCCCCGAAGGCGTCCCCGTCCTGGACCCCTCGCAGCGAAATGCAGAACGCCTCCCTCAGGCGGTCCAGCATTAGGAACTGCTCGAGCGCGGGCGCTACGGGCGACAGGAGTAATCGCACGGCCGGATCGAAAAATGCTGCGAGACTAAGTGCGGGAACAGACGACGGGCTTGGCATCAGACATGAGATAGCAGACGAATGTTACAGGGCGATGAAACCACGATCAATTTACCGTGGCGCGGCCGCCTGGCTCATCGCGCCGGGAGTTATGAATCGTGAATCAGGAGACGCAGGTGTGCGACAGAAACTCCTCCAACTTGCGGCAAGTGAGCGAAACGCCATTGGCCTCGTGATGGCAATCGGCGAAGAACGCGACGCACGGCGGACGCTCCCTCACAAGGCCGCTTCCTTCTCCGCGAGCGCCCAACGCAGCGCTGGACGGACCGTCTGCGTGCCGAGCAGGCCCATCAGATTGACGAAGCTGCGGATGGCGCCGGGCTGCCGGCGGCCCCACAGCGCCGAAAGGCTCGTGATGGCACCGCTCTGGCGGGCGTAAAACACGCGGTCGCTCCACCGCACCCATCCGAGGCTGTGGCCGGGGTGATCGCGCAGTATGTCGAACGCTGTCTCGAGCAGGCGCAGTTTGTATGATTCGAGCAAGCGTGGCAGGAGCGCGATCACGCTGCGGCCCTCCCGAACCTCCTGGGCGAAACCGGCGAAGTCAGTGGCGTCCGTCAGGTTAACGACGGGGCTGGCGTGGCAGCCGTGGCGGTCCCCGCCGGCAACTACCGGAAGGCCGACTACACGTGCCAATTCGAGCGTTGCGCGGTTCTCGCACCAAGGCCGGTCCGCATTGAACTCCAGCGCGTGAACGCATCGCCCGTACCGGCCGAGAAGCCGGCCCAGAGCGAACCGGTGTACTTCTGCGCCCACCGCTTCGGAATCCCACAAGGGGTGATTCAGGACGACCAGGGTCTCCGGCGATCTTCTCACCGTGTGCAAAAGATCGGACAGCAACTCTTCCGGGCCGCCCTCCGTGTACCGGTTCATCGACTCCACCAGAGAGCGGGCAGCCGGCGGGGGAAGGTTGTGTACGCCAACGTGGAATGACGAGCCGCAATACGGCGCCGTCCATTCAAGCGACACCGGCGTGTCGCGGCAATTTCCAGCCGTGTGCAACTCGGCCGCCGCGTCGATGTTGTCGTGGTCCGTGATCGATACCAGCGCGAGCTTGTGCAGGGAGTTTTCGATCTGCGATTTCTCCAGCGCCCAGGCGTCGCGCGCTGAAAGCGGCGGCGTCCACCATACACGTGAGAACTCCGAACGCGCGATATGCTTGAGGCCGTGCCAGCGCGCCTCCCGCCGCACCAACCAAGCCAATAGCCAATTCCTCTCCGCATACTGCGGAATGAAGCTCAGATACTCGCGGGAGTGCAGAGTGTGCGAATGCAAAGACACTCCGGTCCGGAAAGACCGGCCGGCACCACGGTCTTTCGACCAGAGCCATATGTCCGTGCTCATGATCGGATCTCCTGTAGCAGAGTGGCCGTCAACGGCTACGCTTACACCCACCAGCATGAACTGCGTTGATTACACCTCCGTGAAGAAACCGTGAATAAAATCTGAAAAGAACAATCCTGTATGCAAATGTTTTCTCTGAATCGTCACGCGGTTGCCATCACCTTGAAACATGCTTGCCTCATCATCATCCGCATATGAGGCTGTTGGCGCGCTACAAAAACGCCAGCCGGGCTCGGCTACTCCGGAGGGATGGGCAGTTTTCTGCCCCTGCCGTGCGTTCCTTGCGTGGCGGGCGCACACGCGTGGTTTGCGCGACGAAGATTACTCTATGACGCCGCGCGTTGCTTTGCTCGCGGACACCTTTTACGAAGTCAATGGCGCTGCCAGGACTTGCCGCGAACTGGCCGCGTTTGCCGAGCGGCGCGGCTACCCGTTTCTTACGGTTTGTTACTCGAAAAACGCGCCGCTCACAGGCATGCGCGATGTGCGGTGCCTCGAGCTCCGGCGCAGCCGGCTGGCCGTTCGTGTGGATCCGGACCTCTTTTTCGATCCGCTTTTCTACAGGCAACTCGCACCCGTCGAGCGGGCGCTGCGGGAATTCCAGCCGGACTTGATTCACATCACCAGCCCTGGTGACGCCGGTATCCTCGGCGCGATTCTCGCGCACAAGCTCCGGCTGCCGCTAGCTGCGTCGTGGCACACTAACTTGCACGAGTTTGCCGGCCGCCGCGTCGAGAGCCTACTTGGGTGGGCGCCGCGGCGAATGCGGGCTGGGACGGCGGCTCGGGTTGAACGCTTTGTGCTGGATCGCGTGCTCTGGTTCTTCTCACGGGCCGACGTGGCCTTCGCGCCCAATCCTGAGTTGATGAGCCTGGTGGCGCGCCGCAGCGGGCGCCCGGTCTTTCCCATGCTGCGCGGCGTCGACACCGGCCTGTTCACACCAGCGCGACGCAACCGGAGCGACGGCGGTCTAGTGATCGGCTACGTCGGGCGGCTGATGCCCGAGAAGAGAGTAAAGTTTCTGGCGGAACTGGAGCGGTTTCTCGTCCGGGCGGGCGTGCGGGACTTCCGATTCCTGATCGCCGGAAGCGGATCGGAGCGGGCCGGGCTGGAACGCGCAATCCAACGCGCCGAGTTCACCGGCGTGCTTAGTGGCGAGGCGCTGGCCACGGCATACGCCAACATGGACGTGTTCGTTTTTCCATCCGAGACGGACACCTTTGGCAATGTAGTTCAGGAGGCGCTGGCTTCCGGCGTGCCCGCGGTGGTTGCCAACAAGGGCGGGCCGCGGTTCATCGTCGCTGACGGCGTGGATGGATTCATAGCTGACGACGACTCCGGATTCTGCGCAGCGGTTGAGCGGCTGGCCCGCGATGCTCCGCTGCGCCGCGCGATGGCGGAAGCCGCCGGGCGTAAGACGGCGTTACGATCCTGGGACCGTGTTTTCGAGGAAGTCTACGAAGGCTATGCTGCCGCTTTGCGTGACCGCCGTCCCACGGTGGAAGCGCCGGACTCGCAGTCCGGTCCGACGGCCGGTTCCGTCTTGTGGCGCCTCCTATCCCGGCCGCAAGACTCGTTCGTGCGGGACTGGAATTGGAAGTCCGCTCTGCTCAGCTCTCTGTTCCGGTGTTCCATTTTCTTCCTGGTGAATCTGGGGGCAGGCTGGAGAAAAGCAGTGGCGGCAATGCTGACCGAGCTGGTATTCCGCGCGCTGACTTCAGGATGGTTCGGCTCCATCACACAGGCTTTCCGCCGCGTCCGGCCGATGTGGAAGGCGGTTGTGGTGGTTGCGCCGCTGCTGTTAGTATTCCAGCACTCGCTGGAGTTGCTCGTGCATTGGCTGAGGGGCACCCCCCGTCTGACGGCCAGCATTGCCGCTTCGATCGCTTTCACGCTGCTTTCGACCACGGTCCAACTGGCTCTCATGCGGAAAGGCGCGCTGGTTGTCGGCGCAGAAGGCAAACCGCTGCTGGAGGACCTTGCCAATCTTCCGCGGCTGACGTGGGGCTTTCTCAAGGCGGCCGGTGATGGCCTGAAACGTGTTGCCCAGGTCTGGCAGCAGGAGGCGCAGCGGCCTTGAGGACCGTGCACCTGACCAACGCCTGGTGCTCGGTCTCCGGAGGCATCGCGATTTTCTACCGTGCGCTTCTGGACGCGGCGAACCAGCGCGGCCACGAAATGCGCCTGATCGTCCCCGGTGAGAAAGACGGCGTAGAGGAACGGGGCTGTCATGGCCGCATCTATTACGTGAAGGCTCCCAAAGCGCCGTTCAATGGCGGCTACCGCCTGATTTTGCCCTACCGCTATCTCATACCCAGTTCGCGCATCCAACGCATTCTGGCCGAAGAAGAGCCGGACTTGATGGAAGTCTGCGACAAGTACAGCTTGAACTGGCTGGCGGGTCTTCTGCGCATCCAGGCGTTCTCCTCGATCCGCAAGCGGCCGGCGGTCGTCGGCTTGAGCTGTGAGCGCATGGACGATAATTTCCGCGCCTACCTGGCTTCCGGACGCCTGGCGGAGTGGTTTTGCCGCGCCTATATGCAGTGGTTCTATTTTCCGCTCTTCGACCATCACATCACCGTATCCGCCCACACCGCCAGCGAGCTGCGGGCTGCTTCGGGTGGGCACCGCGTTCGCCGGGGCGTTTGGATCAGGCCCATGGGGGTGGACCTCAGCGAGATGTCTCCGGCCCGGAGGAGCGCGGAAGCGCGCAGGTGGCTGTTGCAGAACTCGGGCGGTGATGAACGCACAGTCCTGGTTCTCTACGCGGGCCGCCTGGCTCGCGAGAAGAACCTAATGCTTCTGATCAGAATGATGGCCGAGCTCGCCCGAGACCCGGAGTTCGATTACCGCCTGCTCATAGCGGGCTCAGGCACAATTCGGAGAGAATTGGAACAGCAGGCTGCCAAACTGGCACCGTGGCGCGTGAGTTTTCTAGGGCATGTCGCATCTCGGGAACAACTGGCCGTTCTCTATGCCAATGCTGACGTTTTCGTCCATCCGAATCCCTGTGAGCCGTTCGGGATCGGGCCACTCGAGGCAATGGCGTCGGGGTTGCCGCTGGTCGCACCGGCGGCGGGAGGCGTCACCGCTTACGCCCACAGCGGTAACTGCTGGCTTGCCCCTCCGGAGCCAGCGGCATTCGCCGCAGCCGTTCGGGCGGTCCAGGGCGATGCAGAGGTGAGGATGGCGAGAGTGGCCGCGGCACGCGAGACGGCGAAACGGTTCGCCTGGCCGTTGGTGTGTTCTTCGTTTCTGGATCTCTACTCTGAGATCCGCGCGCTGACAGCCGGCATTCGCGAGCAGCCCTTGCTGCCGCCCGATTTCGTGTCAACGGAAGAACACTCCGTCCTCGAGAGGGAGTTCGCATGATGATCACACGGAGGTTCCTGCTCGGTCTGCTGGCCGAAGCGGCCCGTCGGCTATTTGCGGCCGCGAGCGCCCCGCCCCAGCTCAGCGCCCGCCGCTATCGCGTCGATGCTACGATCCTCTTTTTCTCGCTTCCGATCTTCACGCGCCCCGGCGTGGGGAAGGGGCAGGCGCGTCATATGGTCACCCGCTCCTTCGATCGTGCCATCCACGAGATCGAGTTCGCTGCGGGGTCGCTTCCCGAGCGGGCGCACGGCCTGAACCGGCTCGGCATGATCCGGGAAACGGTAGCCGAGGCCGAAACCGGAATCCTCGAAGCAAGCTATTTCGGATTCATGACTGCTTCCAGGGAGGAGAGCCTCGGAGAAGCCCGAAAGGCGCTACACAGCTCGTCGGAGGAGAGTATGTTCGTTGCCATCGATGGGCAGTCCCGGCCCGGCGAAGCTCATAGCCGGCGTGCGCGGTTCTATTCCGATGCGCGAGCCGGCTGGAACGAATGCGACCGCTTGGTGCATGAAGCAGAGGCCGCCATCCGCAATCCGGATCAGACCTCGGGCGAGAGCCGCTTCCCAACCGGACGCTCTGGCGCTGCTGCCCCCACGTTTCTTTACGCGCTCTGCCGGGCCATGTCGTCCGGTGAGACGCAGTTGAAGCAAACCTATGTCTATTCGGGCGCTCAGTATGAGTTGACGACGTCGAAGAGGCACGATCCCCGAACGAGCCGGCGGCTCGCGGAAAAGGGTTTGGTCTCTCAACCTGGATCCGTGACCGCAGTGACCGGAGTGATTCGCAACCTGCGCACGGGCGGCAGAACGCCATTCCGCATCTGGACCGGGGACGCGAGCAGGACCGTTCCTCTGCGGATCGAATATCAGCCCCGGAGTTTCCTCCAACTCGCACTCGAAGCGGAGGGATAAGCAAATTGGCCGCCCCCGCGTATCTCATCTTCGATACAGGAGCGGCTTTCAGTTCGCTCTCGCGGCACCTCGCCGTCCCGTTCGGGGAGCCGCCGGAGTTTGAAGTCTCAGGACCGGGCAGTGGTCTGGCAACCGCATTTCGCGCCGGCCCCCTTCAACTTCGCATCGCTGGCCGCGATCTCAGCGACTCGAATGTCATTACGCTCGATTTCTCCCGGCTAAGCAACGCGCATGGAATCAAAATCTCGGGCCTGATCGGTTACCCAATGTTGGGGGTTGATATACTTGACACATGCAACTCCAGCCGCTAAACTGAAGATGTGGACGACGCTGCCTACCCAAAGACGCTGCTGGATGCGACTCGGTACTTTGCCGATCTGAGCGTTGCCACCAAGTTTTTTGCTGGTCTTCGCTGGCCGAACGGGGTCATCTGCCCACGTTGCGAATCACCCGAGAAGCACTCCTACATTTCCACTCGGCGCATCTTCATGTGCAAGTCCTGTCGAAAGCAGTTCTCACCCAAAGTCGGCACGATTTTCGAGGATTCGCCCCTTGGAATGGACAAGTGGGCCGTCGCACTTTGGATGCTGGCGAACTGCAAGAACGGCACCAGTTCACATGAGTTGGCTCGTACCATTGGCGTCACACAGAAAACCGCTTGGTTCATGCTCCAGCGTGTTCGTCAGGCCATGCAGGAAGGCTCGTTTGACAAAGCCAAAGGTCAGGTCGAAGTTGACGAAACCTTCGTTGGTGGCAAGTCCAGGAACATGCACAAGGACGTTCGGGAACAGAAGATCACCGGGACTGGCGGCAAGGACAAGACCGCAGTGATGGGCATTCTGGAGCGTGGCGGGGCCGTTCGCACCAACGTCGTCAAGAACCGCAAGAAGACCACTCTTCAAACCATCGTCAAGGAACACGTCCAGCCCGGTTTTGAGGTCTTCACAGATGCCTTGAAGTCGTATGAGGGGTTGGAAGGCGAGTACCTGCATCAGTTGGTAGATCATGCCATTGAGTACGTCAAAGGCCACGTCCATACGAACGGCATGGAGAACTTCTGGAGCCTGTTGAAGCGCAGTCTCAACGGCACCTACATTTCAGTCGCCCCGTTCCATCTGTTCCGATACGTTGACGAACAGGCGTTTCGGTTTAACCATCGGAACGCCCACGATTCAGTTCGGTTCCAACATGCCATGAGACGTTGCTGCGGACGGCGGCTCACATTTGAGGAATTGACTGGAAAGGCCGTATAGATCTACATGCCACAGATAACCGTACAAGTCGTTTTCGACCCCGAGACAAAAAAATTAGTCTGCAATATCGCCCCCAACTCTTCGATGCCTGACATTGAGCCAGAACAAGTGACCTGCTCCCCGTAATCCGCACATTGAAGGTCCGATAATCGGACGAACGAAAGGAGAAAGCGGATGAGTAGGAGCGCACACACAGAAGCGCAGATCATAGCGGCAGTGAAGCAGGTTGAGTCGGGCCGCAAGGCGGAGGAAGTGGCTCGGGAGGCAGGGGTGTCCAAGCACACCGTTTACGCCTGGAAGCAGAAGTACGGGGGCCTGGAAGTAGCCGAGGCGCAGGAACTGAAGCATCTGCGTGAAGAGAACGCCAAGCTCAAGAAGCTGGTAGCAGAGTACGCCTTGGACAAGGAAGCGCTGAAGCTGGTGATTCAAAAAAACGGCTACAGCTCGTAGGCGCGACGGCGCAGCTCCAGGCGGCTCGTTCGGATGTGCAACGCATCCGTGAGGAGCTTCCCCAGATGAGTGAGCGCCACGCTTGCGGGCTGACGGGGATTGCGGTCGCCAGCTATCGCTACGCAGCGCAGCGGCCGGCCCAGGATCGAGGGCTGAGCGAGCAACTGAAAGATCTCGCCCAGCAGCATCCACGCTACGGCTACCGGCGGCTGTGCGTGTTGGTGCGGCGCGGTGGCGTGACCGCGAATCACAAGCGGGTGCATCGGCTGTATTGCGAAGCCGGATTGAGTCTACGCCGCAAGAAGCGCAAGCGGCTGATCCGGCTGCAGTGTGTGTTCCCCAAGGCAAACGCCAGCAACGAAGAATGGGCCTTGGACTTCGCCACGGATGCACTGGCCAGTCAACGGCACCTTCGGATCTTGAGCGTGGTGGACGTGTTCACAAGAGAGTGTCTGGCGCTGGAGCCGGACACCTCGCTGGGCAGCGTCCGGGTGATCCGCGTGCTGGAACGGATCATCGCCGAGCGTGGCGCGCCGCAACGCATCCGCACCGACAACGGTCCTGAGTTCACAGCAATACGCAACTGAACGAAGAAGAGATGACATAAACATAA
>CAWIHA010000034.1:0-89380 GCA_963835855.1 Bryobacterales bacterium
CTACAATCAGACGGCCTCGGTCACCTCTCATGCGGCAGGCATGCCGCTCTATGTTACATTACCCAACTGGACCGCATTGCCCAAGAGGCAGCCTGGCCGTATCCTGCTCCACTGAGCCTGACGGCGATGGGACGCCCGCAAACGACAAGAAGCCCGGCACGGTCACGGTCAATGCACACAACGTCGGGTGCACGAAGATACTAGCGCCCACCGGCACGCTGGATTCCGGCGTTGCAGTCACTCCAGCCTGCTCGCTCTATAACTACGGCAACGCGGCGAGCTACTCGGTCTTGATGAGGATCGGTGGCAGTTACAGTCAGACCGTCTCAGTATCGAGTCATGCGGCTGGGACTCGGCTCTCCTTTACGTTTCCGGCCTGGACTCCGCTGACACGCGGCAGTAACGCGGTGGCCTGTTCCACTCAGTTGGCGATTGACGAGAACCGTGCCAACGACAAGGCAACCGGCTCGGCAACCGTAAATGCCCACAACGTCGGCTGCACCAGGATACTTGCGCCCTTCGGCACCCTCGATTCCGGCACGGTCGTAACTCCGACCTGCTCGCTCTACAACTACGGTAACGTCACCGAGAGCTACTCCGTCCTCATGAAGATCGGGAACAGCTACAGCCAAACCGCATCGGTCAGCAGTCATACTGGCGGCAGTTACTTGTACCTCGCCTTTCCGACCTGGACCGCGGACGGCGGGCCGTATGCGGTCACGTGTTTGACGCAGCTTGCCGTAGATGGGAACCGTTCCAATGACAAGCAGACTGGTTCGGTGACGATAACGGTCGTGATTCATGATGTTGGTTGCACGAAATTACTCGCATACCCACCACTGGTACACTCGATTCAGGGACGGTCACGACCCCGGCCTGTTCAGTGTATGACTACGGCACGAAGACCGAAACCTACACTGTGCGTATGAAGATCGGCTCGACCTACAACCAAGTGCCTCAGTATCCAGTCAAGCAGCAGGAACCCGGCTCTATGTTACTCCCCGAGTTGGACCGCGCTGACCCGAGGCAGCATGGCAGTGTCCTGCTCCACCGAACTGACCGGTGACGCGACGCCCAGCAACGATAAGAAGACGGGCACGGTCACGGTCAACGCGCATGATGTCGGGTGTACGAAGATACTCACCGCCGAGCGGCACGCTGGATTCCGGCGCGGCAGTGACTCCAGCTTGCTCACTCTACAACTACGGCAACGCCACAGAGAGCTATTCAGTGTTGATGAGAATCGGAAGCAGCTACAGCCAGACGGCGGCGATGAGGTCATGCGGCAGGAACCTACGCTTACCTTACCTTCCCGACCTGGACGGCACTGACGCGCGGCAGTAATTCCGTAGCTTGTTCTACCCAGCTTGCGATTGACGGGAACCGAGCGAACGACAAGCGCACCGGCACCGTAACGTCGCCATTAGTGACACATCGGCGCCAAGAGCATTATCGCACCCACCGGCGCAACCCCCCCCGGAACCGTGACCCCGCAAGCGACGGTGCACAACTATGGCAACCTCCGCGAGGCATGCACTGTCACCTTCCTCATCAGCGCGCCAATGGCGCCGGTGAGGCATCGCCTCGTCTCCGACCTATGCTCAGACGCTCACGCTCACCAACGGCATCCCTTTTGCCGACACGGCGCTCCTCTTCCCGAGTTGGACCGCCACCCCCGGTAGCTACATAGCCAAATGCTCGACCTACCTGTCGAACGACGGCGTCCCTGGCAACAACGTAGTCTCCGCGTCGTTCACAGTCGTTCTCCACGACGTTGGATGCACCAGCATTCGTCGTGCCGACCGGCACGCTCGACTCCGGTTTGACGGTGACCCCGGCCTGCTCAGTCTACAACTACGGCAATGCCCTCGAAACCTACACCGTCCGAATGAAGATCGGCTCGACCTACAACCAACCGCCGCAGTATCGGATCATCCGGGCGGAATGCTGATTACCTGTCCTTCCCAAGCTGGACCGCCCTGACCAGAGGCGGTCTGGCTCGTGACCTGCTCGACCGAACTGTAGATGAGCGACCCCCACCAACGACAAGCAGACCGGCTCGGTAGCCGTCAACGCCCACGATGTTGGCTGCACCAAGATCAGGAGCGCCGGCCGGAACGCTCGATTCCGGCGTAGTGATCACGCCGGCCTGTTCCACTTACAACTACGGAAGTCGGCGAGAGCTACAAGTCCTGATGAGAATCGGGACTACTTACAGTCAGACGGCGTCCGTGACCGCTCAAGCGGGTGGTACCTATGCGTATGTTACGTTCCCGACCTGGACCCGATCATGCCCGGCAGCGATGCCGTGGTCTGTCGACCCAATTGGCGGTAGATGGCAACCGTGTGAACGACAAGACGACCGGACGGTAACGGTCAAGCCAGGCACAACGTCGGTTGCACTAAATGCTTGTGCCCCTCGGTACGCTGGATTCGGGCGCGACGTCACTCCGGCCTGTTCGGCCTACAACTACGCCAGTGCCGCGAAAGCTACAACGTGTTGATGAGGATCGGGACTACCTACAGTCAGACCGCCTCAGTGACCGCCCATGCCGAAGGCGCCTATGCGTATGTCACGTTCCCGGCCTGGACGGCACTGACACGCGGTAGTAATGCCGTAGCCTGCTCGACTGAACTCGCAATGATGCAACCGGGCGAACGACAAGAGACCGGCAGCGTGACGGTCAATGCCCATAACGTCGGCTGCTGAGCATTATCTCGCCCAAGGGTACCTGGGATTCAGGTCGGTAGTCACCCCGGCCTGTTCGCTGCATAACTTCGGTAACGTCACGGAGACCTACCCGGTGCTGATGCGGATTGGGAGTACTTACAGCCAGATGTAACGGTGATGGTCAAGCTGCCAATGCCTATACTTACGTCACATTCCCGGCTTGGACGGCATTGAAGCGGGGCACCAACGTGGCGGCGTGTTCCACTGAACTTACGATTGATGGCAACCGTGCCAATGACAAGAGATCCACGGCGTGACGGTTACGGCCATGAGTCGGATGCTCGAAGATTGTCGTGCCGACCGGCATCTGGATTCGGGTGTCGTGGTACCCCCAGCCTGTTCACTGCGCAACTACGGCAACGCGAGTGAGAACTACACGGTGCTGATGAAGATCGGCGACCGCCTACAGTCAGACGGCATCAGTGGCGGCCATGCCGTGGCAGTATGCTATGTCACATTCCCGACTGGACCGTGCTGACCACGGCAGCAATGCCGTAGCGTGCTCGACAGAGTTGGCAGTGACGGAACGGCGCAAACGACAAGAAGACCGGCAGGTCATCGGTAGGCACGACTCATGATGTGGGCGCGACGCAAGATACTAGTCCCGACCGGGACGTGGATTCGGGACAGTCGTGAGTCCAGCCTGTTCGACATACAACTACGGCAATGCCGTGAGAGCTACAAGGTGCGGATGAGGATCGGGGCAGCTACAACCAGACCGCATCGGTGACCGGCCATGCGTGGCGCCTATGTCTATGTCACGTTCCCGAACTGGGCGGCGCTGGCCCGGGGCAGCAATGCCCTACGTGCTCGACCGAGCTTGCAATTGACGCGAATCGCGCGAACGACAAGAGGACCGGCAGCGTATCGGTCGATGCCCATAATGTCGGCGCATGAGCATTGTCGCCCCAAAGGGCACCGGGGATTCGGGCTCGGTCGTGACTCCGGCCTGTTCGCTACAACGCCGGTAATGTCACGAAAACGCTACCCGGTGTTGATGAGGATCGGCGCACTTACAACCAGACCGTATCGGTGAGGCCCAAGCGGCCGGCGCCTATGTCTACGTCACATTCCCGGCCTGGACCGCGTTGAAGCGGGGAACCAACGCCATTACATGTTCGACTGAGCTTAGCATTGACGGGAACCACGCGAACGACAAGCAGACCGACGGCGTGACGGCTAGCGCCCATGAGTGGCGTCGACGAATCACGCCCCGACCGGAACCTGGATTCGGGGGTCGTGGTCACCCCGGCCTGTTCACCTGCAACTACGGCACGGCAGCGAAAGCTACACGGTGCTGATGAAATCGGCGCTACCTACGGTCAGACTGCGTCCGTAGCGGCCATGCGCGGGTGGCACTTATGCGTATGTCACTTTCCCGGACTGGCGGTCCTTACCCGTGGCAGCAATACCGTGACGTGTTCGACCGAGCTGGCAGTGGATGACAACCGGGCAAATGACAAGAAGACCGGTACGGTAACGGTCATCATCGTGCCGTTCAACGCCGCGTCCCCGGCTCCGTTTGCTCTGCCGACCGAATTCGTTCTGTCCGGCTGTCGCCCGAACCCGGTTCTTGACTGGACTGCCGTCAGCTACGACTTGGCGGCTTCATGCCACACCCGAATTGAGGTTTATGATATTCGTGGCCGGTTGGTCCGAACGCTGGTCGATGCCGCCGAGAATGCTGGACGCTACCGATCATGGGGATCGTCGTAACAATCAAGGTCAACGACTTGCCGCTGGGGTCTATTTCTGCCGGATGAGCGCCGAAGACTTCCGAGCGACCAGCAAACTGCTGTTGCTCAGGTAGTTCCTGAGTGGAAGTCAGTCAGTAGCCAACGGGCGATGCCCAATAAGCCTCTGCCCGTTGGACGTTACCGTTTCTCTTGACATTTCGTCGTCTGTGCGGTATTACTGTTGTCATAGTGAGCGTGGCAGAAGGCCTGTTTCACGCTCAGGAACTCGAAAGGAGTAGGCCAATGACAAGAACGAGAATAGTCAGGATAGCGGCAGGGTTGCTCTGCTCGTTGTCCGTCTTGAGTACATTGGGCTGCAGTACAGTGGAACTTGATGAATCGCAATGCCGATCCCGGATCAGGAATGAGCGTCCGGGGCGTCCGCAAGGTGAAGATGCTGTGGCAAGTTGCTTCCTCGCAATACATCACACACAAGCCCCCTTGATTGAACGCGGCAAGGTGAACTCTGCCGACTGGGGGCGGATCGGCGTATGCGGTTGACGCAAGATCGGGCAAAGTTATCTGGCGCACCAAGGCCATTGAGAGTGTTGATCTAACCAGAGCCGGCATGGTTTCTCCGGGACCGGCGCTTTGGGGAAGGGAATGCTGTACGAGGCGAGCGCCGAAGGGATCTCTTCGCACTGGACGTGCGAACCGGCAACGTCAAGTGGCGGACGAGGTTCACGGACAAGCCGGCGGCCGGAAATACGGGAGCCCTGCTGTATTACAATGGCATCGTCTACGCTCCGGTAAGCTCGATGGATGAAGGGCTGGACGAGCAGGAGATTTCGTCACCGATTTCCAGGGGAGCATTGTCGCCTTTGATGCCCGCAACGGCGCGAAACTCTAGCGGGAGTTCCCGACCGCCACCGTTGCGGCCAACGGCTGTGCGGTTTGGAGTGGTTTCGCGCTGAACGCAAGAACCAGGACGCTCTTCTTCATACCGGAAACAATTACACCGGAAGGGCATCCCGCATGTCCGACGCGATTGTCGCGCTTGACGCTCGGACCGGTAAGCTGAAGTGGTCAAAGCAGCTCTTGCCGAACGATGTCTGGACTGTGGCGCAACGCGAGACGGGCCCGCGTTCGAGTACAGCGAATTGCTCGGCACGCCCCTGAGCCCGAGTGCGGCGATGTGGATCATGCTCGGCTTCTTCATCGCCTTTGCAGTGAAACTGCCGATGTTCCCGCTGCACCCCTGGCTGCCGGATGCGCACACCGAGGCGCCGACGGCGGGCAGCGTCATCCTCGCGGGCCTGATGCTGAAGACCGGCGGCTATGGTTTGCTGCGATTTGTTGTGCCGCTATTTCCGGGCGCCGCGCGCGACTTTGCTCCCGTTGCGATGATCCTGGCCGTCGCCGGCATCCTTTACGGAGCGATCCTCGCCTTTGCGCAGACGAACCTGAAGCGCCTGGTCGCATACACCAGCGTGAGCCACCTGGGCTTCGTGCTCCTGGGTGTGTTCGCCTGGAATCAGCTCGCGCTCCAAGGCGCTATCGTCACAATGATTTGCCACGGCATCAGCACCGGCGCTCTGTTTATCATCGTGGGCGCGCTCCAGGAGCGCATGCACACGCGCGAGCTGGACCGCATGGGCGGCCTCTGGGCCACGATGCCGCGGCTCAGCGGCGCCGCGCTCTTCTTTGCGCTCGCATCGCTGGGCCTGCCCGGCATGGGCGATTTCGTCGGCGAGTTTCTGGTGCTGCTCGGCGCGTATCGCATCAACGTTGTGCTCACGGCCTTTGCCACCGCCGGTGTGCTTGCGGCCACGCTCTATGGCTTGCGGCTGGTCGCGCGCGCGTTCCACGGCCCGAACATTCACGGCTGGCGCCTGGCTGACCTCTCCGGCCGCGAGGGCATCGTGATGGGCGCGATGATGGCGGTCCTGCTCTGGATCGGGCTCTACCCGCAGACGGTGCTGAATACCTTCAGCCCGGCCATGGCGACGATCCAGCAAGCTGCTGGAATTCTGCTGCACGGGAGGTGATCGATGACCGGCGCCGATTTCGTCGCGATACTGCCGCTCGTGGTGATGGCCGCCACCTCGATTGCCGTCATCGCCGCCATCGCCATCCACCGCAGCCACATCGCCGCGGCGGTGCTCACGTTCATTGGACTGGCGGCCTCCTTCGGCGCGCTTTGGATCGCGGCCGGTGTGATTCCGCGCCAGGTCACGCCGCTCGTCATCGTCGATCGGTATGCTCTGTTCTACACAGGCTTGATCGTTGCGGCGACGCTGGCGGTGGTCGTCCTGAGCTATGGCTACTTTGAAAAACAGCGCGGCCACCGCGAGGAACTCTATGTGCTTCTGACGGTGGCGGTGCTCGGCGCCGCCGTGCTCGTCTCGAGCAACCACTTCGTCTCGTTCTTCCTTGGTTTGGAGGTGCTCAGCGTTCCGCTCTACGGCTTGGCCTCGTACCTCCACTCGCGCAAGCTGCCGGTAGAGGCCGGCCTGAAGTACCTCGTTCTGGCGGCGGCTTCGGCGGCGTTTCTGCTGTTTGGAATGGCGCTCGTCTATGCCGGCCTGGGTACGATGTCCTTCCTCGAAATGGCGCGGCTTCTCAATTTGCCCGGGCAGAATAACGCGCTTGTCGTGCCTGGCCTCGCGTTGATCGTCACCGGAATCGGCTTCAAACTCGCCGTCGTGCCGTTCCACCTCTGGACGCCGGACGTTTATGAGGGCGCGCCCGCCCCCGTGACCGCGTTCATCGCAACCGTGTCCAAGGGCGCCATGTTCGGCCTGCTGCTGCGGTTTTTCTACGAATCCGGAGGGCGGAACTACCATCCGCTGTTCCTGGTGTTCTCGATCATTGCGATCGCCTCGATGATCGCCGGCAACCTTCTCGCGCTGCTCCAGAGTAATGTGAAGCGCATTTTGGCCTATTCTTCAATCGCTCACCTCGGCTACATGCTGGTGGCATTTCAGGCCGGCGGCGCGGCTGGCGCCGAAGCCGTGACCTACTACCTGGTTGCGTACTTTGTTACGATGCTTGGCTCGTTCGGTGTTGTCACCGTGCTTTCCGGACCCGGCCGGGACGCCGACAGCCTCGAAGACTACCGTGGCTTGTTCTGGCGTCGGCCACTCCTTGGCGGAGTTTTTACAGCGATGCTGCTTTCGCTCGCCGGCATCCCTATCACAGCTGGCTTCCTCGGCAAGTTCTATGTCATCGCCGCCGGTGCGGCTTCTGCTATCTGGGGCCTCATCGTCATCCTGGTGGTGACGAGCGCGATTGGCCTCTTTTATTACCTACGCATCGTCGTAGTTCTGTATGAGCGCGCTCCCGAAGCCGCCGGCGCGCCTCGATCCATTGCACATGGCGGCGTCTGGGTCTTGGGGATCCTGACCGTGCTGCTGGTGTGGTTCGGCGTGTCTCCATCGCCTTTACTGGACGCAATCCGGACGGTCGTGGCCAGCCTCGTAACACACATCAGGATCTGAGGCGCGGGCCAGCGGAGCATCGCAAGCGGATCGGACCAGCGGTTCTGTGGGTACGAAACCTGCCGAGTGCCGGTACCTAAGGCCCGGACCGTAAGGGCCTTTCCTGCAATCGATATGCGGTCTATACTTGCAGTGCAATGGTATCGCGATCCGGTAAGCTGGCCATCGTTTTGGCAGCCCTATCCGGTCTGGCGGTGTGGGCTGCTGACAGCCCTGCGAAGCCCAACCAGGCTGCCGAAGCTACTGTGCATTCTCAAGGAAAGCTCGAGATCCTCGAATACTGTGCCGTGGATCTGGATGCCGGCGAGATGACGTGCTCGGCGGCCCCGCAAGCGAACGAGGCCGTTCCCGAACCGCAAGGCAAGGGCTTCGCCCTCTGGTTTCAGCCGATTAAAGACCGGGTTTACGCGCAGCCGCGGAACAAAGCGGCAGTTTCCGGACCGGCGAACACGCCGCTGGGCAAGACGGCCTGCGCGGCGGCGCAGTACTCCAAGGTGCGCCTCCGCCTCGACGGTCTCACGGCGGGGACGCACATCTGCGTGCGCACGAGCCAGGGCCGCTACTCGGAATTAACCCTGGAGAGCGACGTCGCCCCCAACGCGGAAAAGATTTTGGTCGCTTATGTGACCTGGGAGCCGTAAAGGACTGCTCTGGCCGCCCCCGGAATGCACCGCAGCTAGGGCCTTTTGAAAGCGGATGCCCTGTCTTTTCAGTAGTTCAACACCAGCCGGCCGCAACCACCCATAAATTTCCTCCGAGGCTTTGACGATCTGGTAGGGAGAAGTTATACAGCGAGAGCGCATGTGCGCGTGGATGAGTTATGCCGCGATGTGAAACGAAGTATTTCGGGGAGCTCGAATATCACGACCAGTCGGTGGTGGAATTCCCGGACGGTATTCCCGGGTTTGAAGGCGAGAGACAATTCGTCCTGATTGAGAAACCGGACTTGAAGCCGCTGGTCTTCGTGCAGAGCCTGGCGACGCCTGAACTCTGCTTTCTGACGCTGCCGATCCTGACGGTATCGCCGGATTACCGTCTGGAAATGGCCGAGGCCGGCCGGGACGCGCTGGGCCTGCCGCGAAGGCCGGTGATCGGCCGCGACGTTGCTTGCCTGGCGATCGTTAACGTGCGGGAGAGCGGCACGGTGGTCAACCTGCTGGCGCCGCTGGTGATCGATCTGCGGACGCGGCGCGCCGTGCAGGCAATCGGCCCGGAGTGCAGCTATTCGCACGAACATCCGCTCGAAGCCGCGCCGCAGGCAACGGGGCCAGCCGGGCCCGCCAGCGAGGTGGGGCAGCCGGTGGACGCTTAAGGGGAGCCGCGGCATGCTGATGATGAAGCGCCGGCAGGGGGAAGCGATTCTGATCGGCGACGATATCGAGATCCACCTGGCGCACATCGGGCGCACGCGGGTGAAGATCGGCATCAAAGCGCCGCGGCATCTGGCCGTGGTGGCCAAGGAAGTTCAACTTGTAAAGGAGGAGAACCGGGCCGCCGCCGAATGCGACGCCAGGCCGCGTTTTTCTGCGCTGGTTGCGCAGGTGCGGCCCTCCAGCGCTCAGGAAGCGCAAAAGTGCCCGCCTGAACCCAGCCGGTCCAATCAAAGTTTTCCGTAACATACGAAATTTTCGCAGTCGCGCTCAAAATTCTGATTTTCGGTCCGATGAGAGTTTTGCAGTTGATTTCAGGTATCCGCCCGCAGCGGAGAACCTGACCGGCATGAAGCCGGAATTCAACACAAAAAGGAATTGCCATGCTTTCGATCCAAACCAATGTAAACTCTCTCATCGCTCAGGAAAATCTGCGCGTCAATAGCGATTTCCAGAGCAAAACCATTCAACGCTTGACCTCGGGCTACCGCATCAACCAATCGGGCGACGACGCGGCCGGCCTCGCGGTCGCAAACAAATTCCGCAACAGCGTCGCGGAGCTGACGCAGGGCGTCAACAACGCCAATGACGGCCTCAGCGCGTTGCAGGTCATCGACGGCGGCTTGAACAACATCGGGCAGATTCTGGACCGGATGAAGACTCTGGCCACGCAATCGGCCACAACCACCTTCACCGGCGACCGCTCCACGCTGAACAACGAGTACCAGTCGCTGGTCAGCGAAATCGACCGGCAGGCCGCGAACGTGGGCCTGAACAGCGGCGGGACGTACAACACGACCCTGGCCGTCTACATCGGCGGCGGCGGCACGAATCAGTCCAATTCGATCGTCAACATCGACCTGAGCGGAGCCGGCAATGCCTCGGATTCCAACTCACTCGCCGTGAGCGGCACGACGCTGCTGGCCGGCGGCACCGATTTTACCGAAGCCAGCCCAGTGAACCTTAACACTGAGATCGGCCCGGCCCTTCTTGCTGGGGGGGCAAACACCACCCAGGTATTCACGGTCAATTTGGCCGGAGGGACCACGGTCACGGCGACCGTCAGTTCCGGCGCGGCCACCGGCGGCATCACCGTGGCCGATGCACTCCAGCAACTGAACAACCAGTTGAGCTCGCACGGGATCACGGCGTCGGTCGATTCCGCGACCGGGAACCTGATGTTCAGCGCCGATGTCGCGTTTACGGCTAGCGCCGCGGCGGCAAGCGCCGGGACGGGGCTTGTGGACACGGGCAGCACGATCCAGAACACTGCGATGTACATCGCGAACGGGGCCGCCACCTTTGTGACGATCCCAGCAGGTGACAGTGAGAAGTTTACGGTCACCAATACGACCAGTGGAACTGCCACGACCGTGACATTGGCCGCTGGCACGACAATGGCCGCGGCCGTTGCACAATTGAACACGAACCTGGCGGGCGTGGGAGTCCATGCGGTCGAGAACACGGCGGGCACTGGAATCGACCTCCAGGGCGCCGGGGCTTTCACGGTCACGAAGCCGCAGAACCTCGTCACGGCGGGTGGCGTAGCCGGTGTTTTTGTGACCAGTACTGGCGGCGATATCACGCCAACCATCAACGCTCCCGCGGCGAGCACGAACGGCGTCACCGGCAATGCGCTCACGGCCTTGACCGCGGTCACCACCGCGGTGGCGACTCTCGGCCTCATCCAAGGCCATGTGGGCGCCGGTGAGAACAAGCTGAACTACGCCATCAACCTGGCGCAATCGCAGGTCTCGAATTTCTCGACCGCCGAGTCGCGCATCCGCGATACCGACGTGGCGTCCGAAGCGGCCAACCTGACCAAAGCGCAGGTGTTGCAGCAGGCGACGATCGCGGCCATGGCGCAGGCCAATACCGCGCCGCAAGCCGTCCTCGCGCTGTTGCGCGCATAATCCGGCAGTGAGTGGCTGACTTCCCCGCAAGGGCAGGCCGGCCAAAGTAGTCGATAGCAGTCGAAACCGGGCTGGGCGGACCGCAGGGTTCCGCCCAGCCCACTGGTATTTCTTATGGGCACAATTAGCTCGAGCCTTCCAAGCAGCACCAGCACTCCGGCCACCACGGACGTTCTGGCCTCACTGGCAATACTCAAACCGACTATACGGCCGATTTGCAGTCGGCCGTCGATCGCGCGGTGGCAATGGCATCTCTGCCCATCACGCAGATGCAGAACGAGGTAACCGGGCTGACGAACCAGTTCACTGAGATGAATACGCTCGGCAGCAAGTTCTCGGCTCTCCAGACGGCAATCAGTAACCTCAATACCGCCGTGGGGAGCGGTTCGATGGGCGCCACGGTTTCCGACCCCAGCATCGTCAGCGCCGTGGTAGGGCAGGGAGCGCTCGCGGGCACTTACTCGATCGAGGTGACGAACCTCGGCGCGTATGCCACAGCGATGACCTCGGACACGGGACCGGGAATTCAGAAGGTCACGGATCCGGCTGCCCAGAACATCAGCGCCAGCTCTTCGTACACCTTGACGGTGGGCACGAATACCTTCACCATTACGCCTGCCGAGAACACTCTCGACTCGCTGGTATCGGCGATCAACTCGACTGCGGGCGCCAACGTGCAGGCGACCATGGTGAATGTGGCGATCGAGCTCGGCGCCGGATTACCGGCTGTCATTGCAGAGCACGAAGCTGGGCGACCTCACGCTCCAGGTGAACGACGGCACGAACGATCTCATGACGCAGCAGGTGACGGGCGCGCTGGCCAGCTACAAGGTGAACGGGGAATCGCAGGCGGCAACGAGCGATTCGCGCACGGTGGCCATCGCGCCGGGCCTGACGCTGACCCTGCTCGGGCAAAGCGCGACAGGCGTGGCGACCAACGTGACGCTGGCGCAACAGAGCAGCTCCATCAGCAGCGCGCTCAGCTCGCTGGTGAGCGCTTACAATGCCGCCGCAACCGAGCTGAACAACAACCGCGGCCAGAGCGGGGGGGCGCTTTCCGGCAACAGCCTCGTGTACGAGCTTTCGAGCACACTGGAGCATCTCACGAATTACTTCGTTCCCGGCGCGAATATCACCTCGCTCGCCTCCTTGGGCGTCACCATGGATAAGACCGGGCAAATGTCGTTCGATTCGCCGGTGTTCTCGAGTGCGTTCACCAGCGACCCGGCCGGGGTGTCGAGCTTCCTGGGCGGCGCAGCCACGGGGGGATTTCTCCAGACCGCAACGGACGCGCTGAACGGCGTTGAGGATTCAACCACAGGCACGATCACGACGGCTACCAACTCCCTCCAATCCGAAATCACCAGCATGAACAAGCAGATCAGCGATCAGCAAGCCGCCGTAAACCAGCTCCAGGCGAACCTGCAGAGTCAGATGGCGGCTGCCGACACCGCGATCGCCGGGCTGGAGCAGCAATCCAGTTTCCTGAACCAGATGTTTCAGGCGGAGATGGTGTCGGGACAGCTAATGTCAAGCGGACTATAGTCATTGGAACCGGATGTTCCGGGCGATGCAGGCGGTGGTCCAGACCGGGGAGTAGGAGTGGATGCCATGGAGAAAATCGAAGACGCGGCCAGCGGATTACGCGCGGCCATTTCGACGCAGCGTTTCACCGAGGCGCAAGAGATCGCGGCCGAGTATGCGCGGCTGGTGGCGGAGGAGTGGCGCAAACTGCCGCGCGGCGGCGCGGAGGCGGCGCGGCTGTGGCGGGAGGCGCGGGAATTGCTGGCGTGGGCGCGCCGGACGGCCCTTGCGCAACGGGCGCATCTCGCCGCACGGCTCAAAGCCATCGAGCCGCTGGCCTGGTATCTTCGGGGCCAGGGCCGCGAAGCGCACACCTGGGGCGTGGACGGCTGAGGTGGTGCAGCGGCGGAGGCTACGAGAAGAGGCGGCGGGCAGCGGGGATGCCGTACTTAGCGGTAAGGCGAAACGGCTTGAGAAAGTAGTAGAGGGGCCACAGGGGGCGGGGAAGGCGGAAAGACTCCCAATCGAGAGAACTGGGCCGCATGAGGCCCAAGCACAGGCGGAACTTGCCGGCCGGGTGTTCGAGCAGCTTCCATTGCCAGCGCAGAAGGTCCCCGGCGCCGATATCGTCCGGTGCAGCCGGGAGCAATCTGGCTTTTGCCGTGGCGGCCAGCCTCTCTACGGATGGGTCAGCGGCGATACTGCGCTCGACAGTCTGTGGCAAAGATGCGCCGGCCAGATCGTGCGCCAGCGCAAGCCCGAGGAATAGCGTGCGAGAGCCGCCCATCGCATGCGCATCGCCGAGGGTGCGATCCCAATCGATGGCGCAGCTCGCGAGCAGCCGTGCGATGTCGCATAACCCGCCGAGCGATACCCAGCCGTGCTTGGCGGCGTGCAAGCACAGAAATCGAAGCAAGTCTTCGCCGCCCAAAGTCATTACAGTTCGCCTGCCCATCTCCACGGGGGCGAGCCGGGCCCAAACCGGGCCCGCATCAGACCAGGCGTGAAAGTAAACCGGCCCGAGTCGCCAGTGCAGATCGGCCTCGATGTCATCCTGCCGGACGAAGTGCATCTGCGATACGTACCCGTAAAACCTCGGATCGTCGGCGGGGGATTGGGGCTGGTACCCGAGCGCAAGGAGCGACGCTTTCGCACTGGCCACATGAGCGGGCGCCACGAGCAGATCGAGGTCGCCCATTTCCCGCAGCGCGGGGCTCTGGTACAGCGACCAGGCGATCGCTGGGCCTTTGAACGGCACGACGGGAATGCCTGAGGCGGCGAAAACATCCAATATTCTGAAAAGCTCGGCGGTATAACGCAAGCTCCGCCGCGCACATGCGTGCGTGCTGATCCGCAGGGTATCGAGCACCGGCGGAGGCACAGCTTCCGGGCAGGTCTGGTTGAGACACCAGTACAGCAAAGGCCTCATGCCGTGCCGGTCAGCACAATCGAGCGTTGCGTCCCAGTCGATTTCGCGCTCCACCGCGCTCCGAATCGCTCCGGCGTCGAGGTGCGCGCGGGCGCATTCGAGCAACAAATTCATTGCTGCACACCCACCGCTGCTCGTAAAGCAGTCTGCTCGAGCCAGGATTGCGCGTAGAGGCCGCCGCGGACCAGCAGCTCGTCATGCGTGCCCGATTCCACCACTTCTCCTTCCGAGACGACGTGGATCGTGTCGGCGCGCATGGCGGTGGTGAGACGGTGCGTGATGAGGATGGCGGTGCGGCCCGCCGCGAGCGCGCGGAAACGGCCCATGAAATCGGCTTCCGCCCAGGGATCCATTGCGCTCGTGGGCTCATCCAGGATGAGCACAGGGGCGTTGCGGAGGAAGGCGCGCGCCAGGGCGATGCGCTGCCATTCGCCGGTGGACAACTCGGCTCCGTCGAGAAACGCTTTCCCCAGCAGATTGCTGTAGCCGAGCGGAAGGGACGCGATCACCTCGTCGGCGCTGGCGGCGCGGGCGGCAGAGGTGATTGCGGCGGTATCGGGAGGCGCGGCGGCGTTTCCGAGCGCGATATTCTCCGCCACAGTCGCGTTGTACCGGACGGGTTCCTGGAAGAGCACCGCAATGCGGCGCCGAAGGTCGCCGATCGAAAGCTCGCGCAGATCGGCGCCATCCAGCTCGATGCGGCCCTCATCGGGATCGTAGAAGCGGCAGAGCAACTTGATCAGTGAACTCTTACCGGCGCCATTCGGGCCGAGCAGCGCGACGATGCGCCCGGCCGGAACCGTCAGGCTGAACCGCCGCAACGTGGGCCGCGCGCTTCCGGGATAGCGGAACGTGACGTTCTCGAAGCGGATGCTGTGCGGCCGAAGGGGCGGCATGGGGCGGGGATCGGGCGGGCTCGAGAGCTTCGGTTCCAGGGCGAGGAATTCGAAGAGGTTCCCGAGGAAGAGACTGTTGTAATAGAGCTGCCCGGCGTTATCTAGCAGCGAGCGTGTAAGCCGCAGGCCTTGCTGGAAGGCTTGGTAGAAGAGCGCGAGGTTGCCGAGCGAGACCGCGCCGCGCAGGGCGCGCCAGAGCATCCAAGCGAGGCTCGATCCCGTCACGCCGAGGGCGAGCGTGCCGGCCACGAGTTCCGCGGCAGCATTGCCACGGGCCAGCGCGATGCGTTCGCCCCTCAGCCGTCCACGCAGCGTCTGATAGGCGGTCTGAAAGTGCCCGCCGAGGCTGAAATGGCGTAGCTCGGGCGCGGCTTCGCGGGCTGTCAGCAGCCAGTCGTAATACCAGGTGCGGCGCTCGTCGGCGGTGGTGCGCAGCCACAGCTCATGCTGGAGGATGGCGTAGCGGAGCACGGCCCAAAGCGCCGGCAACGTCCCCAGGGCGAGCGCGAGAGGGACCCAGGGACCGAATGACAGGAGGACGGCGAGCATCGCAGCCAATGTGATGCCGTTCTGAAGGAAGCTGCCGACGGTCTCGACCAGGGCGACAGGACGGTAGGAGGCTTCGATGCGCGCCCGGTGCAAACGATCGAAGAACTCGGGCGAGTCGTAAAAGGAGAGGTCAACCTCGGCCGACTTGCGATGGACCAGGGCCATGATGTGGTCCTGGACCAGTTCGGTCTGGTTGGCGCGAACCCATCCGGCGGCGCTGCGCAGGGCTTCGGAGAGCAGCGCCACGCCGGCCATGAGCGCGGCGGCAATGAGCGCGGGCCGGACGCTCTCCCATGCGCCCCCCGCCCGCACGGCCCGAACGATGCCGTCCACAAGCGTGCGGGTCAGGTAGACCGTCGCCAGCGGGAGCAGGCCTTGCGCGATTAACAGGGCCGCCGAACCAGCGGTCCATTGGGGCGTGGCGCTCCAGACGAGCGCGAGCGCGCGGGGCAGCAGCCGCAGTTGGGCGGCGGAGGCGCGGAGCTTGCCGGAAACAAGATGGAAGCGGCCGTTCACGGGAGATGGAAACCCGGAAATCTATACGGTGCGCGAAACATGAATTTCAATAAGGCCCGCGGAGGCGAGCTTGCCGAGTAGTTCGATGATGTCCTGGTTGCAGCGGCCTGGCTCCACGTCGTATTCCTCAATCATCGCGGCGCAGATGCTCGCGAGGGTCCGGGGCGAGCGCATCAGGTTCCAAATGCGTGCGCCCACCGGATCGAGGCTGTAGTAAAAGCCGGTCTCGACGTTCAGGATGGCGGTTTCGCCGCCCAAATCGCAGGAGACCTGGTTAGAAGCGGCGGCGACGATGGAGTCGGGAGATAATTGCAAGGCATTTACCCTAACGCGGGTTGCGATTCCAGTTCGAACATCGCGAGCTTGGGTTCGAGCTTGCGGCGAAGAGCCTCCGCGAAAGGACCGATGACCATCGGCACAGGTGAATCGAACGCATGTCCGAGCTCGACGTACTGGCCTTTCGAGAGGGGAACGTGCAGCGTCCAGCCGAGTGGGGCATCGGGATCGCCGGTACGCTCCTCGTAAACCGTGTGGTTAAAGGATATCGCGACGCGGGTGAACCCGAACTCCATAGCCACACTGCGAATGGCGAGCCAGCACTCATCGATGCTTTGGGCGGAATCGAGCGCCTCCTCCAGGCTCCGGAGCCGGAGCTGCCCGTTGAGAACGTTGCGGAAGGTGTGCTGCCCTATGAGACGCCGCGCTGCATTGAACTCGACGTACCCGAGGTGCTGGATGCCCATCCACGCCGCGGCGCAGAAGAGAATGATGATCGGGCCGGCGTACTGGCCCCGGGTCATGCTCTGGAGCAACGAAAAGGCGGCGGCCAATGCGCAACCTCCGTACAGCAGCAGCGCGACGCGGCGCGGCGTAAACCCACGCTCCAGCAGACGGTGGTGAATGTGGTTGCGGTCAGCGCCAAAGATCGGTTGCCTGCGCAGGAAGCGCCGGGCAACTGAGAGCATGGTATCGAGCAGCGGGACGGAGAGGGCCATCAGAGGCGCTGTCATGCCGAGCAAGGTGGCGGACTTCTGCGACCAGATGACGCCATAACAGCCGAGCAGGAATCCGATAAAGAGGCTGCCGGAGTCACCCAGGAAGATGGAAGCGGGGTTGAAGTTGTAGCGGAGGAAGCCGAGCAACGCGCCAGCCAGAGGCGCGACGGCGAGAGCGAGCGGGAAGTTGCCCTGGAGAAAGGCGGCGACCAGAGTGGTCAAAGTTGCGAAGAGTCCGACGCCCGCGGCGAGGCCATCCACGCCATCGATGAGATTAAAGGCGTTTGCGCAGCCGACCAGCCAGAGTATAGTGAGCGCGATTGCGACCGGCTCCATGAATAAGTGGCCGCCGATGCTGATGCGAATGCCGGCCCAGCATACCAACGCCGCGGCTGCGACTTGCCCCAGGAGTTTCTGCCAGGGGCGGAGACCGACGAGGTCGTCGAGAAGGCCGGCCGCCAAGATAACTATGGCGGCGGGAACGAGCCTCCAAACGAGCGGCAGCGACTGCTCGACAATGCGATGGCCCTGGAGCGGAGTGAGGAGGAGGGCGCCGAACGCGGCGGCGTACGCCAGCACGATGGGGATACCGCCGATCCGTGGGATGGGTTCAGCGTGAACCTTGCGCTTATGGTCGGGCTTGTCAACCCAGCCGAAGCGGATCGAGAGGTCACGGCAGATCGGCGTCAGCAAGATCGCCGGAAGGAACGATGCTATGACCGCCAGTAACAGGGAGAACATGAGTTACCTCGCGTGTGTTTCCAATGAATTTGCAGCCAGAACGGCCGCGGGCTGCGCTCCCGAACCGGCCGCCTCAATGACGGAAATCAGGGACGGCACGATAGCGTGTTCGGAAAAACGCTTCGCGGCCGCCTGGAGCGCGGCGGACCGCCCGGCATTCGCGGCTGCCGCCGAGAGGATGTGCGCGATGACGCCTTCGACATCGCCGTGCCGCACGAAGAAAGCGAAACGGCTTCGACTTTCCGCGGGGATGGCTTCCGTGATGTGACTCGGCTGCGGGCCGATGTAAAGGAAAGGGATGCCGAGAGAGAGCACGTTGTAAATCTTGCACGGGTGGAGGATACCAACAAAGGGATCGCCCATGACGACGAGGTGCAGGTCCGCCGCGGAGAGCGAAGCGGAAAGCGTCCCAAAAGGCTGATAAGGCAAGCAGACGATATTGCCGGGCGCGTGCCGCGTGGAATACTCCCGGACTTTATGGAACTCGCTGCCGCCGCCCACAAAGCAGAAAACAATGTCCGGGCGGCAAGCCAGGTGGCGGGCGGCCGCGAGGAGCGTATCCAGCGGGTGGCAAGGGCTGTGGTTGCCGGAGTACATCACGACGAACTTTTTCGTGAGGCCGTGAGCGGCCCGAAAACGCTCCCGGCCGTCGCGGTCGTAAGACACCGTGGAGTCGTGCGTCCAGGGCGGTAAAACACAAACTCGGGATTCAGAGATGCCCTTACTCGCGATGCGCTCGCGCATGAAGCGGTCGAGGACAACGATGGTGTCCGACGACGCGAGGCTGAAGCGAAGCGCGCGGGAAAGTACACGCGCGGTGAGCGAGCGCGGATCGAGCCAGCCCGCGGCGATCGCTTCATCCGGGTTCAGATCCATGATCCAGGAGACCAGGCGGCCACCCTTGAGGCGGACGAACCAGGCGGCGAGGAACGAGATCAGTGGCGGCGACGTCATCGCGATCACGGCATCGTGGCGAGCGAGCGCGGCCAACCGGAGCGCGCAGGCAGCGAGAAAGGTTGTGAAATCGAGGGCGCGGCGCCAACGCGCCTGCTTCCCGAAGCCGGTGCTCCGGACGCGAAGGATACAGACGCCGCGCCAACTCTCCGCGAGCGGGAACAGGCGGGTGGGTTCGTCATAAGCGCGGCGGGACGCAATCACCGTGACATCGTGGCCGGCGGCAGCCAGCGCGCCAGCCAGATCGGAGGCGTGCTGCGCCGTCGAGACGACGTTGGGGTAAAAAGCCTGGTTGAGAATGAGAACTTTCATCGCTTGCGGCGATCTCTGGATGCCTTGCAGTTAGCCAGTCCTGGTCTCAGACGCTAGTGGAGGTGCGATCAGCTCGCCAGTGTCAGGGACGCCTCGATCGCTGCGCCGGGGTTCCAAGAACAGCAGAACGGCCAAACACGCGAGCCAGGTGGCGCATTGGAAGACTCTGTAAGCCGCTACATCACACAGGTAAGCCGCAGGCCAAAGTGAAAGTCCCAAGACGATGAAGCCGGCCCACGCCAGACCGTTGTGATTTCGGACGGCAAGTTGTCCAAGAGCCATCAGCAGAAAAATAAGGATTAGGTTGTCGCAGTGGGTATGATAGGTCCATAACCGTGCCGCAACGGCTGCAATGGCAAAATGCGTCAACATCGGCGCAGAGCGCCAGAGAAAGAACATCGCAGCCGCCAGAGCAACAGTAAAGATCCAGGCCACCTTCATGGCCATTGCAGTTTCCAGTCCTAGCTTCACGAAAACATTGATCAGGCTGTATCCAGCCAATACGTAGTCCTGCGCTGCGGTGCTCATTTGCCGCACCATCTCAAATGGATTGGTCTTCACCATGGGCCAGATCACTAAGCTGCCCGCGCCGATGTAAACTAATGCTACCAGCGGTGTTTTCCATCGCCGCTTGAATAGAAAGGGTAAAAGAAAGGGTGCTGATAACGTGACCTTTGTCAGTGCAATGCCCACGAGCAAGCCGGCGAGGATCCACCTATCATGCCCATCCAGCAAGTAGGCCCCTACTAAAGCAGCCAGAACGACGACACCGTATTGGCCAAGGCCAAACGTCCAGCAAATACTGCTGACCGCCAGCAGCGATGCTGTGAGGAAGAGAGCCGCCAGCTTGCCCCCTGGACGTCCCAGCCCGAAGGCCCAAACCAGCAGGAAAGCGAGAAGACCTAGGTTCACCAATCCGTAATACAAACGCAGCGCCACAAGGTTGGAGGGCCATGTGAATAGCGCTCCGGTAAAGTAGGCCCAGGGAGGATAGCCTCCCACTAGTGAGGCTCAAGTCTGGATCAACCGCAGTGTCCCGCTCCACATGCGGCGTAGGCCGTTCTGCCATCTCCGCCAAGCGGCGCTGATAGACATCAAACGGGTTCTTGCCACGCAACACGTAGCGCTGTTCCACCCAACGCCGGTGAAGATCGGCCGCGCCGGTGAAGAGGTAGTAACTGCCGCGCAGCAGGTAGACAGCGCCGAGGGCCAAAAGGAACACCGTAAAAACACGGAGCATTCTGTCATTTTCCGGGAAGTTGATCATCGCGATGCGCGCCCTCGAACACGCCGGCGCCGGGAGAAAGCTGCTAGATTAACTTCGTTGGACGAATGATGGGAAAGATCCTTTCTCTGACGGCCGCGGACGCCTGGATTGCCAAGCAGCGAGCGGAAGGGCTTTGCATTGGATTCACCTGCGGAGCGTTCGACATCCTGCACGCCGGGCATGTGGACCTGCTCGAGCGGGCCAGGGCCTTGTGCGACCGGCTGCTGGTCGCGGTGAACTCCGACGATTCGATCCGCCAGTACAAGGCCCTGTTGCGCCCCGTGAATCCCCAAGGCCAGCGGATGCGAGTAGTGGCGGCGCTCGCGTGCGTCGATGCGGTCGTGCTCATGGAAGATACGCGCCCGGCCGGCCTCATCGAGCGCTGGCATCCAGATCTGTACATCAAGGGCGGCGATTACGAGGCGGCGGGCTTGCGATCGCAGCCTCAGGTAGAAGCGTATGGCGGCCGGGTGGTTCTGCTGCCGTTTCATGTCGATCAGAGCACATCGTCCATCCTGGAACGCGTCCAGGCGATCGCCCTGCACCACGCTGGGCCGGGCGGCGGCCAAACCACAGCGCGCTTGGTGTTCGTGGATCGGGATGGAACGCTGATCCGCAACGTCCCCTATCTCCACGATCCGGGCCGCGTCGAACTGCTGCCGGGCGCCGGAGAAGGGCTGGCGGCGCTTCAGGACGCCGGATTCCGCATCGTGATCGTCACCAACCAGCAGGGCATCGGCCTGGGCTATTACAAGATTGAAGATTTCTTCGCGGTCAACCAGGAGCTGTTCCGGAAGCTTTCGCCCTACGAAGTGAAGATATCCAGGATTTATTTTTGTCCACATTCGCTCGCCGACGGCTGCGCTTGCCGGAAACCCCGTTCGGCATTGATCGATGCGGCGCTGAAGCACTATGGCGCGCAAGCGGCGGACTGCTACATGCTGGGCGATTCGGCGGGCGACATCGAGGCAGGCCAAGCTGCCGGCTGCTGCCCGGTTCTGATCGGGCGCGAAAACGCTCCGGGGGCCCAGCAGGCAGAGTCCTTCAGCGACGCGGTCCAGTGGATACTGGCGCGCGAGGCGAAGCGAACGAATCGGCGCGAGGTGTCCGGTCATTGCGGAAAATCTGGGGAAGAACTGCCCTGAGCCGGACCGGCAGCATCGCCAATCGCGAGGGCTAGTTTTTCGTACGAAACGGCGACCGTGCCGACCTCGGCGACGGCGAGTCCGGCTGCAACATTCGACAGCCATACAGCGTCTTCGAGCGTGGCTCCGGAGGCAAGCGCAAGCGCGAGCGCGGCGGTCACGGTATCGCCGGCGCCGGTGACGTCGTACACCTCGCGGGCAGAAGCCGGGAACTGGCGCTCCGGCGCGCCAGGACACAGGAGGGTCATTCCCTCCTTTCCCTCCGTGATTACCACGGCGGTGGACCCCATCAGCGTGACGAGCTGCCGTGCGGCCGCGAGCGTTTCGTCGTGAGTGCGAACGGGGCGCCCGGTCAGCGCGGCGAGTTCGCTGCGGTTCGGCTTGATCACGGTGGCGCCGGCGTAGATGCGGCAGTCGTTCCCTTTGGGATCGGCCACCACGGGCTTGCCGCAGCGGTTCGCGGCCGCAATGATCCGGCCGAGCAGCTCGGGCACGAGCAAGCCCTTGGCGTAATCCGAAATCAATACTGCATCCACGGCTGGAATCGCCTGCTCCGCCCGCGATGCCAGCTCTGAAACGATCACCGGCGCAATCGGAGCCGTGTCCTCCTCGTCGATACGGACCACGTGCTGGTCATGAGCGATGATGCGCGTCTTGACCGTGGTCGGACGAGCCGGATCGCTGAGCAAGCCGGAGCAGTCTATCTTCCATTTTGTGACGAGATCCCGCAGCTCGCGGCCGGCGTCGTCCTGGCCGATTACACCAAACAGACAGGCTGCGGCGCCCAGGGCGGCCACGTTCGACGCACTGTTGGCCGCGCCGCCGGGTGCCCCGTAGGCGCCCATCCTGCGGACCACCGGCACCGGCGCCTCGGGCGAGATGCGATCGACGACACCCCACCAATAGCGGTCGAGCATCAGGTCGCCGGCGACGAGAATCCGCTTGAGGCGAAACTGTCCCAGCGCTGTTCTCACGCCAGTTTTCATTTGCACTTGCCCGCGCATTTATCCAGTATGCGCTCTACCGCGCGCCAGACTTCATCTACAGTGATCTCATTCATGCAAGGATGCCCTTCCACGGGACATTCGAAGTGCAGGCAGCCGGCGCAAAGCGGGGACCGGCGCACAACCGTATGGCCTTGGCCCAAGGGGTCCCAGTGTCCGGGATGGCTGTTCGCACTCTGAATGATCACGCAAGGAACGTTCACGGCGGCTGCCAGATGGGTGGTCCCGGTATCGAGGCCGATGAGCAAGCCGCAGTGGCTCAGCAACGCCGCCGATCCTGCGACCGAAAATGAACCGGCGGCAACGATTCCCTCTCCGCCCCACGCGGCGGCCATGCGCTCAGCAATGCCTCTGTCAGCGGCCCCGCCAACGACGACGATCTCCGCGCGGCGCCCGGTGAGTATGCGGCGGCTAAGATCGATAAACCGCTCGGCCGGCCAGGCGTTCGCCCGCTTGTTGCAGCCTGGAGCAATCGCAACGAGAACGCGCCCGGGTTCCCGGCGGCGGGCGCGCAGCCAATTGCGAACGCTCGCCGCTTGTCCCGCGTCCACAGTGAGCAGCGGCAGCCGGAAGCAGCCGTCCGTGGTGCTGAGGATGCCGTCGCGGTGCAGGCGTTCGAGGCGGAGCACGGCCTCATGGCTCGATGCGCGCGCGCAGCCGTTTTCGTCACGCGGATGCACAAGCTGCCGCGGAAGAGGGCGGAAGCCGATCATGCGCCGGATTCCACACAGGCGGAAGAAGGTCCGGTCCCGGGCCAGCGCCGCCTTGGGCCGGTCGCTCGGGAGCAGGCTCACGACCGCGTCAAAACGCATTGGACGGAGCCGGCGCCAGAGATCGAATGCGCTGCCGAGCTTTCCTGCGGCCGATCTCTCGGCTGAGTACGGCAGGAATGACTGGACCAAGCCGGTTCCGGCCAGCACCTCCTCCGAAGTCACGAGCCCGCTTTTGTTCACATCGTGCAGCAAATCGATCCGTGCCCGCTCGCCGAAATGCGCACGGATCGCCCGCAAGGCCGGAATCGATACGATCGTATCGCCTAGCGAACCGATCTGGTACACAAGGATGCGCAAAGCGATTTCCTAAGCGAAGCGGGGAGCGTCGGCCACAGGCCGATGCAAAGAGATGCTCCGCCTGCTTATAATCCTGTTATGATTCCGAAGCCTTTCGAGTTCGGATACTCCCACGTTCAGCCGGCGTGGAACCACAGTATCGTGTTCCCGCCGATTCTGGAAGCGCTTAAGTCCGTGCCGTCCGATGGCGCGATCTTGGACATCGGCTGCGGGAATGGGGCCATGCTGGCGGAGATCCAAAAGCGTGGGACATAGAGCCTTTATGGCGTCGAGAGCTCCAAATCGGGAGTTGAGATGGCACGCAGCCAGGGTTTCGATGTTCGCCTCGCGGACGGCGCCACCGGCCTGCTCGATTGTTTCGCCACCGGCAGCTTCGACCTGATTATCAGCGTGGAGGTGATCGAGCACGTGTACGATCCACGTGGACTTCTGCGCCAGGCGCACGCGCTGTTGCGCCCGGGCGGGCAGTTGCTCCTGACCACTCCTTACCATGGTTACTTGAAGAACCTTGCGATTGCGCTTGCTGGCAAGGCCGACTCGCACTGCGATGCGCTCTCGGATGGCGGCCACATCAAATTTTGGTCGCGCAAGACGCTGTCCTTGCTGTTGGAAGAGGGTGGATTCGGCAATATTCGCTTCTACGGCGCCGGGCGCGTTGCCTATCTATGGAAGAGCATGGTACTTACTGCAACAAGAATCGCCATTGATCCGGTTTAGCGTCGCGATATGAGGTTGAGGAACGTGAGCCGCCCTGGCCTACTTGAGCAGTGACCCTCTAAGCAACCCATGTAAGATTCCGAAAGCCCGATACGTGTTTACCGCGGACAGTCCAGCCAGCACACCGCCGCAGATGCTTGCCATAAGCAGCAGTGGAAACCGGTCCAGCCATTTGCGATAAAGCAAGAAAAACAGAAGGCCCCACACCGGCCCTGTATAACGCAGATACTCTACCCACGCCCAATAGGTATTGTACGAGAAGAAGAATAGAAGGTAAAGTAACACCGCAATCGTTTCAGCGGGATACTTATTCCACACGATTCTCAGGCGGCCGCTCGTCCATCCCAAAACCACGGCTATCAGGGTGAGAATGACCCAGAAAAAAATCTTTGCGGTATTGAATAGTGATGCTCCGCCATGAGTCATCTGCTTGATGAAGACGTACAATGGTAGCGTCAGCGGGAAATTGCTATACCAGGACGGCGAATAACCAGCCACATTTGCAAACGGAGACGCGAACTTGGCTGTCAGCGGCGCCGAATAACACGCCGCTACCGTAAGGACAACGGCGAGCGAAGCCCACAGAACGCGGTACCGCCTCTCGCGCGTGAGCAGTACCCAAATCCCGGCCGCCGCAAATACTCCGACTGGCCGGACCACCGTTGCCAATGCAGCCAATGCCGATGCAAGTAGGAACCACCGGCGCCGCGCCGCCAGGAACGACGAGAGCAGCAAAAGCGTAAAGAGTGGCTCGGCGCCGCCGAGCACGAATCGTTGCACCATGCCGGAATTCAATGTCGCAAAACAGGTTGCGGGCCAGAACCCGTACAGGCGGTACACGATGTAAATCGCTGCGAGGCCGCAGGCATACGACATGATCCAGAAGCTGTTCCCTTCATTCAATCCGGTAACCGAGGAAACCAAGGCCGTGGCGTAACCAGTTCCCCAGAACAGTTGGGGTTTGATCAAAGAGAAGTCCCAGGTCTTGATTGCATGCGCGATACTGATGTAGCCAAAATTATCTGCGGAATGCCAAACCAGATGCCAAAAGTCCGAAAAGGAGACGATTACCAAGACGCAGCACGCCTGGCACAGGATCGTGAATGTGAATAGCAGGGAAAGCTCGCTCCGGGTGGAGTCTTCGAGACAGGCCGGGATGCGTGCCCCGCCACGCTCAACCAGAGCGAAGCGGCTGGATGGCCGTGGAGTTTCAGGCATGGCCGCTGTGCCTCATTTGGAACTGTAAAAGTTAATTAACATCAGGTCTACACCGTACAGCCTGCGCCACCACCGAGCCTCGCGCCTCGTTGAAGAGCGCCCCGGCATAGTTCCTGGCGCAATCATCGAGTTCATATGGCAGCGGAAACGTCCGATTTGGGTTCGGCAACATTCGCTTCTACGGCGCAGGGCGCGTTGGCTATCTCTGGAAGAGCATAATACTTAGTGTGTTGCTCCGGCTTTCGGAGTGTACCTGGTAGTGCCGCTGCGACAACTGCCACGTGATCCAGTTGGTCAGGTCGGACGGTTCGACTGCCACGAGAATGATATGAGGCCAGCTATGCAGCTCCCCGTCGAAGAGCGAGCCGGCATAGTTTCTGGCACGATCGTCGAGCGCGCAGGGCAACGGAAAGGTTCGATTGCGGATGGGGTAAGCGAGCAGTGGAGCATACAGGTAGGAACCCGCGTTGAGGGAATGCTCCCAGTCCATAGAGTTTGCTTGGACAAACCCGCTGGCTACCAAGACAGGGGCCGTGCCATTCGGGTCGATCCTGGAAATTCGCTCCAATGTCGTGCGCCACCTACCCAGGGGTCCCCCCTCCTGCAACTGCTTCGCCGCGCCGCTCAGGCACACCAACGCGAAAACCGTCAGGACGCCGATCCGCGCCGCGTAGGTGCGCAAACGTGCAAAGAAGTAAGCGGAAAAGAGAATCAATCCGACGACCGCATAGAACATGTACCGCTCAACTAGCAGTCCGTAACCCTTCAGGAGCGACGCAACGAACAGCACGACGGGGCCGGAGAGAGCCCAGAACACGGCAACCAGGGCCATACGCCGCGATTCTTCTTCAGCAGGACCGAACCAGTCGCCTAATATCAGTTCACCAGCGGCCACGGCCAGGAATCCTGCGGCTATGAGCGATGGCGGAAAGCACGCCTTCAGCAGATCGTCGGGACTGGGCAAGGCGGCGACAGAAAGTATATGAGCTTGTGCGAGTAGTGCCACGACGTGGCTGCGAAGCGGCAATAACGCGGCCAGCACCAGGGTGCCGGACGCCGTTAGGCGCACCCATGGGACATCCAGCCCGTGCAGACGCCTGATGACGATGTAAGCCGCCGGCGTCAGGAGGAAGACGCAAAAAAGACAGTGGATGTACGGAATCAGAATTGCACAAACGATAAACAATATCCAGCCGAAAAGACGTTTGCGGCAAAGCCAGGCATCCAACCCATACATCAGGCCGATGCATGCGGCCAGCGCCATCGCATAAGGACGGGCTTCCGTGGCATGGCGGATGATGCTTCTCTCACTGACAAATAGGACCAACGCCAGCCATCCCGCATTTTTTCCGAACCAGCGTTCGGCAAGCCTGAAAAGGAAGTAGCCGGCCGCCAGCATCGCCAGGCACGACGGCAGCCGCAGCAGAAACTCCATGTGCTTCCCCGGGCCGAAATAAAAGAACGAAGTCACGACAGCATAGAGCGCCGATTGGCTGGGGACATAGGCGCCGATCTCCAACGCCGGCCGCCAGCCGCGGTATGCCTGCCAGAAAGTATAGGTTTCATCGAGCCAGAAGCCGGCGAACAGCCGCGGCACCCACGCGATCGCTATGACGATCACGACCAACGAAAGAGCGTAGGCTCGAAAATATGAACTCAGGTGCGCCTCAACTTGCAGGAATCGGGGGGCCCCTGGCAGCGCGGCGTCATCAGATTGTTCCGGTGTATCGTGATCAGGCGCGGTGCGAAATCGAGAGGGTGAACCAAGCCGCGTTGGAAGCTTCTCACCGGCGTGCGTCATGCTATTTGGAGCCGGGCAACAGCTTTCTTGCCCAGAGGGCATAGCCACAGTCACTCGCGACCGAAGTGGGAACATATTCCCGCTGAATACGGCGGCCGGCGGAATCGAGAGCTTCTCTGATCTGCGGGAAACGAAGTGCGTCTGGATCGTCCAGCAGAACGGCCGCGGGATTCCACTCAACCAATGCCAGATGCGGGTCATCAAGAGCGCGTTCGAGCGCGGATGGGTTCCGCCTCAGCCACCAGGTGGTTTGCTCCGCGGTATTGACGACCGGAATGTTCGGGTACCTCCCGGAAATCCAGTACAGAAATGCTGGGGAGCCGAGACCCAAGATGTGTTTGCCCCGCGGGACCCGTGACTGAAGCTCACGCTTCAATGCAATCTCCTGCCCGTAGTCCTTTACGCTGAAAAGCCGGGTATAGACGTTAGGCCGGTACAGATATGCGCTTGCAGCAATGACCGCCGTCATCCCGGCGGCAACAGCCAACAGGTGCGTGCGCGAAACGGATTTTAGTTGCGAAAGGTGCAGAGCAAAAATCCTTCCCATTAAAATCGAAAGAAAGGCCGCTCCAGGGAAGACATAGTGAGAAGACTGTGTCTTCAGCAAACTGACGAGCGACGCAAGACCGAGCAGCAGGATCAGGAGCACCTTTCGATCGCTACGCACGCTTTTTCTCATGTGTGCAGGGCGCATGAAATAGCTGGCGATCGTAAGGAGGATGAAAACCGGGAACCAGAGCAGCTTTGTATACAGTTTTATGGCGTACCTGGTGTTCGCAGGATAGTAGAGCAAAGGGTAGATGAAGTTCCAGTAAACGTGCTCGGCTCCGCGTCCCGAGGCGGCAAAGTACCAATAGGGCGCAAGCAACGTCGTGACACAGCCGCCTGCAAACGCCAGGGCCCGGCGCCAAAAAAGGCCCGGGGGTTCCTTATCGCCCCGGCCCAGCACGACAATGTACAGGAGCGCGCCGAGCAGGTAGCACGCAACAATACTCTTGAACGCACAACCTATCCCCAGGATGGCGCCCGCCAGTGCGAAAGATCCCGAGCCGGTTTGGCGCACAGCCCCCGCACGGCCTGCGAGAAGATAGAATGCAGCCAAGCCGCAGAGATAACAGATCGTCTCGGGTTCGAGATAGTTCAGCTCCATAAATGCGGCGCACAGGGCGACGAGCGCCGTACTGATGGCCGCGGCTGTGGTATCGAAGGTGCGCCGCACTACGCACCAAGTCGCTGCTAATGAGGCCGTGAACAGGGATGTAACAACCAGCGACACGCCAGCGTGCGTTTGTGGAAGGCCACAACGGAAAAGTGCGCTCAAGAGCAAATACCAACCCCAGGATTTGGACGGCACGAACGAGTACATCGAATAGCCATCGTTTAACGAACGGCCGATGACGAGATATTCGAGCGCATCAAATCCGTAGCCCGAGTTATACGCGAACAAATAGAAACCCGCGCTGGCTATTCCAATGGCCGTTGCGGCGACAACCGTTGCCCGGCGGGAACTGGTCTCGCGGCTTTCGGCAGGTTGCAGCCCGCTTGGGGGATTCATGAGACTGGCTCGAATGTCAGACCGGACTTCCCTCAAACCTTGCTTCAGCTTCTGCCCCTGCGCCGCGATTCGATTTGGAAACGAAATACGGCCCCAGGACCAAAACGTCCATGTAAGTGCGGCGAAAACAATCCAGTGCTTCGGCTGGTGTATTCACGATCGGCTCGTTCTCGTTGAAGGACGTGTTCAGCAGCACGGGCACGCCTGTGAGTTCGCCGAAGCGGGCGATCAGTTTCCAGTAGAGCGGGTTTACGTCCTTCTCTACCGTCTGGAGCCGTCCTGTGCCGTCAGCGTGCACCACGGCGGGAATGCACGCACCCCGTTCGGAGCGGACCCGGTAGGCAGCGATCATGAACGGCGAGGAATAACCCGTCTCGAAGTACTCCGGCGTGGCCTCGGCCAGTATCGACGGGCAGAACGGCCGGAAGGGCTCGCGATACTTGATGCGGCGGTTCAGCGCGTCTTTCATTCCGGCGCGGCGGGGATCGGCGAGAATGCTGCGATTGCCCAGCGCCCGGGGACCGAACTCCATCCGGCCCTGGAACCAGCCCACGATCTTGCCCTCCGCAATCTCCGCGGCGGTGCGGCGGAGCAGCGCGTCTTCATCGAGTTTCTCGTAGCGAAACCCGCAGCCGTCCAATTCGCGGAGGTTTTCGGCATCCGTGTATTCCGGCCCGAAATAGACGTGCCGCATGACAAAAGAACGCGGATGGCCGAGCACATGGTGCCACACGTACAGCGCCGCGCCAATCGAGGTGCCGGCATCGTGGGCCGCCGCCTGAATGTAAACGTCGCTGAACGGTGTCTCCTCTGAAAGCTTGCCGTTCGCCGCGCAGTTCAGGGCCACGCCGCCGGCGAGACACAGCGCCTTGCGTCCCGTCTCGCGATGGACAAAGCGGAGGAACGAGAAGTAATTCTCTTCGAACACCGCCTGGACGGAGGCGGCCAGATCGGCGTGCCACGGTTCGATTTCGGAACGGGGCCGCCGCGGCGGGCCGAAGAGTTCGATCATCTTTTGAGAGAACACCGGACCGGCCACCGGCTCGCCGCCGCTCCAGGACATCTCCACGCCATCCGTGTGGTGAGTGAAGTAGCCGAGGTCCAGCATCGTACGCCCGTTCTCGGTGCGAACAACGTCGCGGACGCGTTCGAGGAACCGCGGCTCGCCGTAAGCCGCGAGGCCCATCATCTTGTATTCATCGCCGTACTTCGGGAAACCGAGGAATTGGGTGAAAGCAGTGTAGAACAAGCCCAGCGAGTGCGGGAACCGTGTCGAACCGCGGACCTCAAAATGATTCCCGGCGCCGGCGCCCCACATGGCGCTGGTGAAATCCCCGAAGCCATCGAGCGATGCCACAGCCGCCTCCTCGAAGGGCGACGCGAAGAAGGCGCTGGCCAAGTGCGCGCGGTGGTGTTCGACGTGGTGCAGCCGAACGGCGGAGCCAATCAAGCCGGCGGATTGAAGGTCCTGCTTAACCGCCGAGACGCGGATCGCATTGCCGGCGCGGGATGCGGCTCTGTGCCATTGCCGCGGCCGGAGAGCGGCGAAAACTAGTTTGCCGATGAGGTGCGCGCGGGGATCGCGGGAGATCGCTACGTGGTCCACGCCGCACCCATTCAGGCAATACCGCGCTGCTTCGATCGGCAGGCCGGCCCAGTGTTTCACCCGGTTGAAACGCTCCTCTTCCGCCGCGGCAACTAATTGCCCGCCGGAAACGATCGCCGCCGACGAATCGCCGTGATACGCATTGAGGCCGAGGATGTTCACGATCGTTTACGCTCCGGCCCTTCCTCAAGCAGGCGCATCGCCAGCAACGACTCAAAGGCAACTCGCTGATATGCGTACGCTAACGCGGCACGGCCTTTCAGCGGCCCCCCGGCGCGGAGATACGCGAGCGAACCCGCCACGAGCGGCATCAGTCCGGCCTTGCGAAGACAGTCCTTCCACCCGTTTCGGTCAGCGGAGCCAATGCGCCGCTGCTCGTCGAGAGAATAGCCGAGCTGCGATTGGACCCAGCGCTCGAGCGGTTTGCGGTCATCGTGAATCAAGGGCGTGGAAAAGCGGTACACAGGTCTGGGCGCGGAAAACTTGTGGTGGTGGCCCACCTGCCTGGCTTCGACCTCGCCGGGGCGGAAAATCCTCACATCGGGCGGGTAAATAGAACCGAGCAGGGAGCAGCCGTTCACACGGAACTCGAAAGGAACGATTGCGGAAGAAAACCGGCCCGGAAGAAATCGGGACGTCAGTTCGTTCACGAACTCCGGCAACGTCGCCATATCAGCATCTAGCGCGAGGACCCACTCGGTATCGATGTTCGTTTGCCGGATGGCATACCGCCACTGCCCCCCGTAATCATCGAACGGCCGCACGCACCAGTCTGTATTGGGAAACGACCTGACAATGCGCTCGGTGCCGTCCGTCGATCGGGAATCGACCACGACGACTCGCCGCGCCCAACTGAGGGTCTCCAGTGTCCGGCCGATGTTCGGCTCCTCGTTCCACGTGAGGACGACTGCCGTAATGTCGGGCGCGTTCATTCGAGACACGCTGGCTTGCGCGCTATGCGCGCGTAGAGCGCGAGTAACTGGCTGACCACGGCGTCCGGGGAGTACCGCCGGCGCACGAACTCGCGGCCGCGCCCGGATAACGACTGCGCCAGGCCGGCATCCCCGAGGACGCGTTCCATGGCCGAGGCGAGCGATGCGGGATCTCGCGGCACAACCAATGCTGCCCCGGCGCTCGCAAGCTCGGCCGCGATCCCAACCCGATCGGAGACGATTGCGGGCACGCCGGCCGCGATCGCTTCCGCCACCGCCACCCCGAAGCTTTCGGAATGCGATGGCAGGACGAATACGTCCGCGTCGGCGTATGCGGCGCTCTTGGCCTCGCCCTCGAGGAAGCCTGCCCAGACCACATAAGGCGCGATGCCGAGCGATTCCGTCAAGTCGCGGAGACCGGCCACAAATCTCTCATCACCGCTGCCGGCCATCACCAGCGCGGTATCCGGCATGCGGCCGCGGAGCCGGCCATACGCTCTGAGCAGCAGATCAATGCCCTTGGTGAGATCCAAGCGCGAGAGGAAGAGAATGATCCTCCGGTTTTCGAGCGAGGGAAACCGCTCGCGCAGGCCGCCGCGGGAACAGGCGGGAATGGGTCCGACCGGGTTGGCGATCACAACAGACTTGTCCCCGAAGCCGAACACGCCGGCCTCCCCGCGCTCCTGTTCGGTTGTGAAATGGATTGCGGAAGCCCCCGCGAGAATTCTCTTCTCGATCACTGCGAACGACAGGCGTTTGAGACGCGGGCGGCGGGTCTCCATGCCCCAGCGATTCAGAACGCCGAGCGGGCGTACGACGTACGGAACACCCTTCCGGTGAGCCCAATAGGCGCCGGCCGCCGTGGGATACGTAAATACGCTGTGAATGTGCACGACATCGAATCCGGCGACGTTGCGCCGAAGCCAGGAGGTCAGTCCGAACGACGTGGTATACAGGCGAGTCACACGCCGGAAATACCAGTAGGTGGCGCCATCCTCCTCACGCGGGATGCCGAGCGGCACCCGCTGGCGGGTTGGGCCATTGTCGTCCGTAGTGGCGACATGCACCTCGACACCGGCGCCGCCAAGTCCTGCCGCGAACGCACGGACGGCCGAACTGGGGCCGCCCCGTATCGGCGACACAGAGGGGATTACGTGCAAGACTCTCAACGGAACCTCAGGGCGGACGCTTTGTAGCCGATTGCCGGGGCCGCATTGCGCTTTCGTTGCAGCACCGGCCAGAAGGCAAGAAATGCAAACACGACGTGCTGAATCAAGTTTCCGAAATACATAGCCGCCTGCTGTTCGATGATGATGAGCCCCAGAATGAGCGCCAAGCCGACCGCCGAGGCGAATGCGCCGGCCCTCGGGTGCAGCAGAATATGCTGGTATGCCTCGAGGACGATTCCGGCGAGAACCATGATGAAGAACACGCCCGCCCAGCCGAAATTCATGTACGCTTCAGGGATCAAACCGGCGCCGATGGCGGTCCGTTCCACGTCTTCGCCCTCCTGGCTGATACCGTAAGCCACCTGATAGAAACGGTTCGCCTCGCTGGCCGTGGGCTTGCCCGGCCAGAGAAACCGTGGGATGAACGTAACCAGCAGATAGCGATAAGTTGCGCCCCGTTGGTACGGAACAACCTCGGGCGTCTTCTCATAAATGAGGGCCGCCTGCGCGACCAGAGAGGCGCGGTTTACCAAGTGAGAGGAAAACGCGTCCAGGAGAATCCCAAAGTTTCGGTCAGCGACGGCCGACTCCCAACCCCGCCAGGACGCCTCCACGAAGAACGTCACTTTTTCAGGTATGCCGTCGCCGGACGTCCCGGGAATCCAGTAGCGTGCGCGGAATTCCCCTTTCCCGGCCTGGAGAAAGGCCGCCAGCAGGACGGCAGCAACCACGGGCAACATGGGTAGACGGCGCCGGTGACGCACGTAGCCCACTGCGGCGATGAGTAAGAGCCCGACACCAGCTCCCACCCATCCTGTTGCGATGCCACCGAAGAAGCGCACTACAAGGAAGACACCAATGAGGACCTTGTCCGGAGATGTGGCCCGGCCCTCGAGCCAGACCTGCCATAGTAACAGAAACGCCACCGTCGGAATGAATTCGAACAGGGCGCCCAGGGGCTGCCGCCATCCCTCACCCAAAATGTAAGAAGGGCTACCCGCGAGGGTAGCAGCGATGCCAAACAGCACATACGCCCGGATCAACCACCAGCGCCGGGGCGACCATGAAACATCCGGCAACCGCCACGCGCGGCGCCAACGCGCCGAGAGCCGCAACCGCATGCCAAGCAGCATACCCACCACGCCCAAAATAGCCATGGCGAGTGTGGCGGTGATGGATGAATCCTGCACCTCGCTCCCGCCCGATGACATGGATTCGCGTCCCCCCCAAAACACGTATACCCCAAAAAAGAGGGCGTGCATCAAGGCAATGATTGCGAAGACGGGTAACTGATAGGGCCGGGAAGACTGCCACTTTGCATAAGCGAGAGCGGCTATGGTAAATAGCGCATAAACCAGAACAACCTGAATAGGAATGATAGGATGCGGAGAGGTGATCCAGAGAAACGCCGTCACTAAAAACGGCCCGATCAGCCACAACAAGCTCAGTTGTTCACCCCCAACCGAGGCCCGGACCCGAAGTCGATTGGAGGGAATGGCGGGATTCACTGCCCTCTCCCGACGACTGTCTCAACCGCCGCAAGCAAGGATTTGGCGCATGCTTCCGCTGAGCAGGATTGGATTTTGACCCAGGCGTTCCGGCCCATCGAAGCCAGCAAGCCGGAGTCCGCATGCCGGGTCATCACTTCGGCAAGACCTTGGATATCGCCCATCCGGAAACAGCCTCCCGTGACGCTTTCCTCGACCAGATCCGGACCGCAACCAACATGGTCACTCACGAAGCACGGCAGACCGGATGCCATCGCCTCGTTGACAATCAGACCCCAGGTTTCTGACTCAGAGGGGAGCACCAGCGCGTCGGCGGCGGCATAGGCTTCGGCCATGCGGCTTTGATTGAGGAAGCCCCCGAATCCAACGGGAAGCTGGTGTGACCGGACGTACTCTTCGCATTGCGCGCGCAAAGGTCCATCGCCGGCGACGAGTCCTGCGACGGGCGCCCCCGCGGCCATCGAACGCTCGAGCGCTTGCAGAAAATCCAGAGGTCTCTTGATTGGGATCAACTTGCCGGCCAGCAGGTATACGACTGCGGATGATGGCAATCCCCACCGCCGCCGCAGGACCTCGCGCTCCTGGCCGAGCGCCCGCGCCTGTTGTTCAAATCTCCGGTTGTCAACGCAGTGCGGTACGCGAAAAATGCGGTCCGGGCGGGCGCCATAGTGCAGAAAGTATTCTTGAGACCAGGCGCCGGCTGGCAGGCACGCATCGAAACGCGGAATGAAGCTGCGGTAAGGCGCCCACTTGGCTGCTTGCTTCAGCGGCGATCTCGGCGTTCTCAGATGGGAGTCGCTACGGACCAGCACCGGGATACGATTGGACCGGCACGCAAAGATGGCCTGCCACGCGCTCTTGAAATGCCATCCGTTCAGGATCACAGCCTGGTACTTGCGGCTGGCGATGACTGACTTCAACTCCGGATTGTCCAGGCCCCAGAAACGCATCGTCGATGGCTTCGCCGCCCGATTTCGAAGGACTCGATACGGATAGCCCTCCAGCAGCGGGATGTCCCACTTGTACTCGATTCCGAAGCCGGCTTCCGCGTGCGATGTCTCAAGCTCGGCGGAACAGTACAACACTTCAAACCGGTTGCCATCCACTCGCGCCAATGCCTCGAGCAGCGGGGTGAAATATTGAATCGGGTGCGTCAGGACGAATGCCCAGGCCATATCGATCCTGCGTGCGCTCGTCGGACGTTCCCGGACGCGGCGCCAGCGGTGGCGGCTGCGAGTTCCAGCGCAACCGCCAGCCTCCTTGTCATTGCGTCAGCCGAATACCCGTCCATGGCGCCAGGCGCAGCCGGCGAACCGGCATCCGGCCGTGCTCGCAAGAGCTGCCCCAGGGTGCTCGAAAGCGCTGGAACGTGCCCGCCCGGCGGTCTGCCGTCCCGGAACGTAAACACGCTCCCGGTTTTCGCTTCCGCGAGGATTTGAACCACGCTGCTCGATTCATGAAAGATCGCAACCAGCGGCCTCTGCGCAAGCAGATAGGGAAAGATCTTCGATGCAGTGTAGTGAACGGACGTTGAGCCGATCGCGAGCAGAGCTTGCGAATCGAGCATTAACTGGAGGGCGGTCAGATACGGAACCCGCCCCGGATGCTCCGTCACGAACCGCTCAAGTCCGAACTGAGCCGCGAGCGGCGTGACCTGGAAGCCGGTGTCTGGCCTAGGCGAGTAGGTTGTGCCGGCAAAGTGCAGCCGCAGCTTGCCGAAAAGCTCAGGTTCGCGTTCGAGACCAAGGTGGACCGCGGAAAAGACGGCGCTCAGGATCGGCTGTTGATCCGGCCCGCCCCGGCCAACGGAACACATATGAAACAGTCCGTCGCCTTGATCGAAGAGCGGATTAGGACGCGGGTGCGCGCGCAGGTAGTCGAAATCGCCCGGCTCGCCGCCGTAGGGGATCTCGCTGGTCATCTCGGGTGAGAGCCACGGATAGCGCGCCAGCAGGCTGCCAGTGGTGCCCCTCGAGACGCCGGCCAGGTGCGCCACGTGCCGCAACGCATACGGCTCCACGCATCGTGCCAGCCGGTCCGCGAAGAACCACTTCGGAGGGCGCTGGGAACGCGGGACGCTCCGGTAGAACTCGGTGACCCATGGGTCGATGAAGTCGATCACATACGGGATGCGGAACCGCGACCAGGCCCGCCTGCCGAGCACCATCGGCACGAACGGGGGCACGGGAATCAGCAAAGCGTCGATTCTGCGTTCCGTTGCCAAGCGCTTGATTGCGCGCCAGTGCTGCCACAGGGATCGCATCCCGATGTCGCCAATGCCGATCCGCCGTGTGATCCTGGCTGGAAAGGCTTTTGTCCGGATGATCTCCACCGATGGCCGAATCAGTTTTTCATTCTCGGGATCAACCTCGTGCTCGTAATACTCAGGCTTGGTCGTGAGCACGATGGGCTTCCATCCGCAATCGGCAAGATGGTTCGCAAAGAAACGGATCCGCAACGCCGGAGGCAAACTGCTCGGCGCAAAATCGGCGCCCGCAATCAGGACTGTTCGCATGGGAGTGGAAACTCAGGCGGACTGGCCGTTTCGAGGCGTAAACACCAGATTCGTCTCATATGCTCCTTCGAGCGGCGCCGCAGCATAGCCGAGTGGCTCCATGAAGGCCAGCAGATCTGCCGTGCTGTGCCCGAAGCGGCCGAGCTGCCCGTCAATCGCCTCCGCGATCACAACGGGGGCCAGCGAGCGAAGAATGTGTTCTGCCCCTTGCAAGACTCTGAGCTCAGCGCCTTCCACATCGACCTTGATCAAACGAAGTCTGCGCGAGGCGAAGAAGCCGGCCCAAGTATCCAGGGTTAACATCGGAACGGGAATACCATGCCCAGCGCTTTCGCTCGCGAACGTGACACATGAATCCTCAGTTGTTATGAGGCGGACAATCCCGGCCGAGTTTCCTACCGCTGCCGCATGGACGACCAGATTGTCGGCGGCGACCTTGCGCTGGCTCAGCCGGAGACAGCGCAACGCGCGCGGGTCGATTTCGAAGGCATGGACCTCACCCGACGGCCCGACCTTGGCCGCGGCGAGCAGAGAGTAGAAGCCGATGTTGGCGCCGATATCGGCAAACGTCGCGCCCGGTTCCAGGAATTCCTGGATCTTCGCGGCCACGGCAGGATCATGCGTGCCCTGGACGAGAACACCGCGGCCAATTGCGGAGCGAGGATCAATGTAGCATACTCCGCCGCAATCGAGCCGGACCGGAATCGCAATCGGAAGGCGCGACAACATGGGTCGGATAGCGCGCCGGACCGGCCGCAGCCAAGCGGATCTGGCGAAGGCTTCCAGTTGCTCGATCACGATTCCAAGCTCCCTCTGAAGAGCGCCAACCAGTCCGGCACCGCGGCTTGCGGCGCGCAGGTGGAGCGGTAATGCTCTTTTGCGTTCGCAGCGTGGCGAGCTCTGAGCACGGGGTCGTCGAGATACATCCGCAGCACGCAAGCCAGTTGTTCCGGGTCTTCGGAATCGCAGATCGTCCCGGTCACGCCGTCCCGGACGGCATACTCAAGGCCGCCGCTGCGGAAACAAACCGCGGGCACACTGAAGGCGGCGGCCTCCATGGCGCCGCGGCCGAATGACTCCATACACCGCGAGGGTGGCGTGGGCTGCACGTAGACGTAAGCCCTCCGATAGAACTCGGCCACGCCTTCCTGGAATCCCCAGAAGATGACGTGACCGGCGAGCCGGTTCTCACCAACCAGTTTCTCGAGCTCGGCCCGATACTCCCCGGTGCACCCTCCGACAACGTCCAGGACCACGTCCGGATGAGCATTCACAGCATTCACCAGCCTGCCAATGCTCTCGATCAGCAAATCGATCCCTTTGTGCCACGAGACCTGGCCGACGAAAAGAATGCGCCTCCCGCGCGAGGCCGCTGCCGCAACAAGATCTGGGGCGGTACGCGGGCCGCGATCGAGGACGACGGGCGCCAGGACGGTATTCCTTCTGTTTTTCAGCCAGGGCTGTTCGTCGAAAGCAATATCGCGAGCCTGCGGTGTGTTATGCACGAAATCCGTAACCATGAGCAATGCCCAACGCAACCAGAAGTATTGCTTCGAGGGCACATCGTGGAAGCGGCAGATGACCTTCCGGCCCTTCAAGCGGAGCGCCGCCGACGCTAAGAAGCTGTACAGCGCCGTAGGCCAACTGCAAATGTAGATTGCATCGTGCCGGCGGCTGCGGCGCAGGACGTCAAGGTTCCCTATCGCAAGGGCCGCCAGTAGGCTCACAACGTAACCAAGCGACCTGGGCCTGCCCATGCGGGGCCAGTTCCACCAGTCATGAAAGAATGAAAACCGGAACGGCCTCTGCTGCATCTGCGGCCAGATCGGCATCTGGTGCCGCACGGCGGCGCGCTGGAGGATAAAGGACGCCTCGACTTCCGGGCGGAGCACTTCGAACAGTTCGAGCACTGACTTTTCGAGCCCGTAGAAGCACAGTTGCTGAAAGGGTAGCAGCACCTTAATGGGGCGCGGCGGGCGCTGGCTAGCCATCTCGCAGCCGGAGGGCTGGTCGGAATCTATGAGCGCGTGCGTTGATTTCATGCGCGCACACCGCACGCCGCGAGAGGAGCCGGCCCCTTGGCTGTTCGCACGTCTTCCAGCAGCCTGAGGAGCTTGACTTTCTCGCGGTCCCAATTATAAGTGGTCTCACCGAGCGACCAACTCAGCCTTCGGGCTTCCTCCAGCTTCTCGCGAGACGTGTGCCAGAACCGCAGTTGTTCGGCGAGGCTGCGCACATCGCCCGGGGAGTACAGGAACACTGCTCCGGGGTTGTCGTGGGCGAGGAGGCTCTGAGCCGGAGTATCGGTTGCAACAATCGCATTGCCGGCAAGTAGATACGTGAACCACTTGTTCGTCAGGCAGAGCTGCGTGTTCACAATGCGGCCGGGCTCTACAACGAGACCGATGTCGTATGCACTCGCCAGGCGGATCATCTCGCGCGGGGCGGCAAGGGGGTGTGCGATCAGGCGGTCGTTATTGACACCGCACTCGCCGGCGAGGTGGCGCAGATCGCCTTCGTAACCTTTGTCCCACCGGCCGCGAAGGTGCAGTTCGATAGCGCAATCCGGCAGGCTGCCGAGCGCGCGCACCACGTCTTCCAATCCCTGGTCTCGTCCAATCGTTTGCGAGAACCAGTAGAGTCTCAGCGGCGCCCCAGGCTCTCCGGTTCGAAAGTGAGGCGGCCTATGATCGAGTGGAAATACGTTCAGAATCGTCACCGGCTCGGGAATGCCGTACTTCGCCGCATAAGCCCGGGCAATGCCAGGCGATGCAGCGGTTCCATACACACACTGAGGCAAGCATTCGGCTTCCAGTTGCTCCAGGGCTGAATCCAACGGGTCCTTCGCCTGGCCGGCGCGAATCTCGCTGGTGAGGAAATCCTCCGCGTCATAGCCGGCCAGCGCGCCGTGACGGCGGGCAGCGGCCACCGCCGCCGGTAGCACCGCCGGATGGTGCGCGATGTAGATGTCGGCCGGGTATCCAATCGCCGCGCGAAACATCTCTGAAAAGCAGCGGCAAAGCGCGCGGTAGCGGACGGCCGGCAAAGTTCGCAACCCTGGAAGCAGGGTCCGCGCCAGCTTATGACGCACACGCGTGTAGAGAAACCGGAGGCTTCCGGCGCGCCCGCCCACGTAGGCACACGCCCACGGCGCCTCGTTTTCAATCGGATCCGTCACTGCCCGAGGCCAGACGCCCAGGTCGGCACAGAACACCTGAACCTGATGGCCAGCTTCCACAAGCGCGTCGGCTTCTTTCACCAGCCGTGGGTCGGTCGCCGGCTGGCCCGGCGTCATCAGGCAGATTCGCATTGCCGCGCTCGCGCCTTAGTTCACCGCGTCCACGTAAAGGCTGTACCCCTTATGATTCTCTTGGTCGCGGGTCAGCTCCGCATCAAGCGAATCCCGGAACGCCATTCTTTGCACACGCGAGAATCCGGCGGCTGTCAGCCGGTGGGCCAGCGTCTCGAAATCATAGGCGTACTGGTGGTCCGTGCCTTGCCGAAAAACGTGATTCAATACGTCCATTGCCGTAAAAACCCCCGCCGGAAGGTTGTCCAGGTCCCACCCGAGTTCATGCCATATTTCGCGCGAGCGCGAGATATACGCGCCGGCAAACTTCTCCACGTCAGGCACGACGATGCGAAGGACGCCGCCTGGCGCCAGCGCCTTACGGCACGCTGCCAGAAAGAGCGGAACATCTTCAACGGGATCGAGGTGCTCAAAGAAATGTTCGCAGCGAATGCGCCGCGCGGATCGTGGCGCTAGCGGAAGACTCTTTCGGCAGTCGTACCGCAGCGTCAAGCCTTTCAGCGGCATCAGATCCAGGTTTACCCATCCCGGCGTGCCGCACACGCCGCAGCCGACGTTCACTGACAGCTCAGTCCGCCTTCGCAATGCGAACCGCCTCGAGATATAGGCTGGGTGAAACGCGTTCAGGCTCCGAACCCAGAATCCGTTGATCTCCATTCTCACCTGATCGAAAACGTGGCGGTTGCACGGAAGCGCGGGGATCAGTACCCTTCCGGCCATTTGCTTCGCGCGCCGCAGAGGCGAGGGTAGTGCCATTATGCCGTCTTCGGCTCAGGCAGCGGCGCCGAGGGCCTGGTGATATGCATCGAGATACGCCGAGACCATAACGGACTCGCTAAACCGCTCCTCGAAGCTCGAGCGGCAGGCCGCTCGCGAGATCCGGTGCGCCTCTTGTGCGAGCGACGCCATGTGCTCGACGCCGCCGCAAATGTAACCGTTGATGCCGTGCTGGACGATTTCGGGGACCGATCCCCGCGGAAATCCGATCACCGGAGTTCCGCACGCGAGCGCCTCAGCCATGACAATCCCGAACGGCTCGTTCCATAGAAGGGGCATAAGCAGGGCGGCGGCCGATCCGAGCAAGGAGTCTTTGGCCCGGTCATCGACAGGACCGATGTAACGAACTTGCTCGCCATCCAAAAATGGCGCGATGGAGTCTTTGAAGAACTGCTGGTGCTCCGGCGTCGGAGGCACGTTCCCTGCCAGAATGAGCCGCTTACCGCTGAGTCTGGCGGCTTCCAGAGCGAGGTGCGGGCCTTTGATGCGCTCCATACGGCCCAAGAACACCAGCGGCGCGTCCGCGGAAACGGCGGGAGCGAAGTGGTATTTCTCGCGGGAGACGGCATTGTAGATCACATACCAGACGCCTACATCGGCAACTCCCTCCAGCAAGTGGCGGCTGCAAGCGGCAAAGCGCAAGCTCCCGCGTGAGAGCCGGTCGCCCCACAGCACACTGCGTCTGGTGATATGCCGTTGGTAGCTCATCAGTTTGGGGACGGCAAGGGGCAGCAGAGGCGCCAGATACGCCAGCCGGCCGAAACTGTGGACCACATCGAAACGATTGCGCCGGCACTCTGAAAACAACTGGAAGGCATTTCTGGTGGTGTCGTGCATCGAACGGCTGGACCGCCCGCGCCAGGGCGCCAGCCGGCACGGCACTTGAGACTCGCTGTTTGCGAAGAGCGTCACATCGTGGCCGCGATCGCAAAGGCCGGCTACTAGCAGTTCCACGATCCGCTCGATGCCGCCATAGTGACGAGGCGGCACCGGAATCTCTGGATCGGCGGTGATCGCAATGCGAAGTTTCATCGAGTGGGGCTGGCTCCGGACGAGGCTTCTATGAAAACTGGGGCAGGATCTTGTTACGAAGTACGCGGGCGATTCGCCTCGCTTTCTTAATGAAGCCGTTCCCGAAACCGCGGATGTCCACCTTCCGGCCGGAGAGAACGAAGACTCTGCCCGAGTCCACGTTCTGGTAGTCGCGGAAGTAGCCAGGGAAACAAAAGTCCTTCGGCGCCCAGTAACTGACGTGCCGCTCATAGGGGCTCTCAAAGCACTCCTGCTGAAAGAACCTGGCTGGAGTTGAAACGACGAGTGTTGAACCTTGGTCCAGGAAGTATCTCAGGATTTTCTGCCCCGCTGGTTTTTCCAAATGCTCGATGACATCGGCCATCAGGATGGCGTCATACCTGGGCAGCGTCTCGTAAATGTCTTCGATCCGCCCCATGTAAATGTTCTTGTAGAATTGCCCCAGGTGCGGCCAGAGGTATGCCTCATTGCAATCGACGGCATCGATTTCAACTCTGCTTTGCTCGGCCAATGTCCGGGACGGATCGGGTCGCCGGGAATCGTCGATGCCCCAATATTCATGGATCAAGAAACCGTACTTGCCAAAGCCTTTGCCCACATCCAAAATGCGTTCCGGGCGGAGCTTCGTGAGCACGTGCACGATCACCGGGATTTGAGAAAAAAAGCTCGAAGCCATGAATTGTTGTCTCTTGCCAAGCGGTGCGTCAGAGCAGAAAGACCTTTTTCACGCGTGTACTGCCAGGCAGATAGCCGACCAGCTCGCGCAAGGGCCGGGCCGCGAATAGCCGCAAGGCCAGGGCGTAAACCAGAGCGAAGAGGGCGGCAATCGCAATCGGGGCGGTGGTGTTGTGTAGGGACGGCAGCCATTGCGTGCGTGCGGCGTGGCAAATGAGCCCAGCGGCGCCTGCGATGCCGAGCGGCGTCAACAAGCTATCCAGCAGGGCGCGGCTGGAAATTGCGCCGGCTCTTCGGAGGCGAGCGAGCATCCAGAGCAGGATCAACATCTGGCAAACCGCGATCCCCCCGAGGTAGCCGGCGGTGCCGCGTGGCAAGAGCAAGAACAAGCAAACGCATACACCGGCGAGGTTGAAAAATTCCGCTACCACACAGCACCGCTGCTGGAGATCGGCCAGCATCAGAATGGTCGCGGCCTGGTAAAGCGCCGCGGCAGCGCCGTAAGCCATCGCCCATGGGAGAAGTGGCACGACAGCGTCCCATTTCGAACCATACAGCAGCCGCACCAGGGGGGCCGCAATCATCGATGCCAGGATCGCTGCCGGGACGACGATCCAGGCTACTGTGCGCAGCACGAGCGCGTTGGCGCGGCCGTACTTTTCTGAGCCGCGAGGAATCCGCGTCAGCACCGGATACAGCGTCAACGTCAGGAAAGACGGCACTTTGATGCAGAAGATGGCGGCCAGGCCCACGGCCCGTCCTAAAATTCCCATCGCTGCGAAACCTGCGATCTGGACCACCACAGCGCTCTCGATAAGCGGGCGCGCTGTCGTGAGGGCTCCGGCGGCGATTCGCGTGAGGCCGTAGTTCCATGCCGCGCGGTAGCGGCTCGCACTCCAGCTCCAGTCCGGACGCCATTTCTTGACAAAAAACAGATCCCAGATGAACGGAAGGCTCATGACCAGGCTGGGCAACACCAACGCGTAAACGCCAAAGCCGGCGAGCGCCAGCGTGAGCGCAAGAGCGGCGTTCCCAACCAGCCCGATCGCCTGCAAAATTCGCAGCCGCTTCCACTTCAGCTCGCGCTCCAGCATCCTGATGCGGAACGCGCCCGCCCAATCGATGAAGAAGAATACCGAAACGACATGGAGGAGCGGCGCGATCTCAGCGTATTTGGGGAAGTGCCGCAGAACGACCGCGGTGATGTTGACCAGCACGAACATGCCGCTTTGCAGAAAGCCAGCAGCCGTGAAATGGCTCTGGTAATCCACGACTTCGTGGGGCCGGAGCTGCAAGGTGTGTTCCAGAAAGCAATTGAAAGAGAAGACACTGAAGAAAACCATCACCGCGCTGACCAGGCTGAACTGGCCGTACGCTTTGGGCTCCAGCAGCCGCACCAGCACCAGCATCGTGCCAAACTGCAAAACATCCCGAAATACGTTGAGGCCAGTGACCCAGAGGACGCCCGAGCGGGCTTTCGCTGTCAGTCCGGAGGGCGGCGCTTCGGCTTCGACCGGTATGCTGGCCAGGTCCGAAGCTTCAGTGATATCCTGCTGTGCGCCTATCATGCTGCGAACGGCTCAACGCAAACGGGCTGACGCGGCCGCAATCAATCCCATTTCCCGGAAGCCCCGAGCACGACGAGCGCCCAGGCGCGGGACCAGTGCAGCCGGCCAACTTCGAACTCGCGGAACAGCCGGGCAGCCTCCGCGGGGTCGAGCACCTTGGTTTGTAAAACGATTTCGCGCAATGCGTCGCGGTGATCCTGCATCCACCGCTGCATGGGCAAACTGAACCCCTTCTTCGTCCGCCGCGCAGCATCAGCGACGGCCGGCTCCGGCACGGCGCGCAGGAGCAGCGGTTTATTGGTTCCGTTCCGCACTTTCATGCGGGCGGGCAGAGAAACCACCCGCGCGACGACGCGATGGTCCAGGTAGGGCACCCGCGTCTCAATCGAATGCGCCATGCTGAGCACGTCACAGTCGCGCAACAGTTGATCGTGCAGGTAGCGCTTGCGCTCGATGAAGTTGAAGACATCACAAGCTGCCCGGTCGGCGCCGGCCGGAACCTCGGCCAGCGCGGCATCGGCGATCGCGGTCAACTCCGAGCTCCGCCTACCCAATAGCCTGCCCGCCTGCTCCATGGCAAAGAAACCGCGGACTGCAAAGTAGAGCCCGGCAGGCGAGGGCCGATGCCCGAGATACCCGAGTCTCATTAACTTTTCCCGCCCGCGGATCCGCCCATATTCCGCTGCGCCTGCGGCTGCCATCTTTAATAGGGGTATTGGCGTGTTCGATAGTATTCGCATCCAAGGCATTCGCCCCGCAAGCCAGCGGTAGTGGGCGTAGCCCCAGAAGATCTCATCACCGCCGAGGCCGGACAGCACCGTTTTCAGCCCCAAGGAACGCGCGGCTTTGGACACAAAGTACGTATTAATCCCATCGTTGGTGGGCTGGTCCAGCGAGCCCAGCAATGCCGGTAACTCGCGGATGAAATCCGAGCCCGTAATGCGGGTTTCATGATGTTCCGTTGCGTAGGTTTGGGCAACCCGGCGCGCTTCGTCCGCCTCGTCAAGGAGGCGGTCCTTGAAGGTGACCGTAAGGGTGACGAGCCGCTGCTCGCGGGCGCGTGCGGCAAGGGCGACCAATCCCGCGGAGTCCATCCCGCCGCTCAGGAACACGCCCAGGGGCGCGTCGCTCAACAGGTGCTTTGCGACCGCGTCCCGCAGTGCCACGCCGAGGCGAGCGGCGGCACCGTCGACCTCCACGGACGCGGCCTCGAAGTCCGAGGACTCCAGGTCCCAGTAGCGCCTTGAGGTCAGGCGCCCTCTTTCGGATAAGAGGAAATGCCCCGGAGGCAGGCACTGCACGTTTCTATTGATCGTCGCGGGTGAAGGCACTGAACCGAGCAGCAGAAAACCGGCCAGCGCCTCACCATCGCATTCGCGCTTGACCAAGTTGCCCGCCAGTACTGCCTTGACTTCGGAAGCGAAACACAGGAGGTCGCCGTGCTCAAGCGAGGCGTAGTATAGCGGCTTGATGCCGAGCCGGTCACGAGCGAGCAGGACGGAGCCGTTCCGCCGGTCATACAACACGAAGGCAAACATCCCCTCCAGTTTCGAGAGCAGCCGTTCGATCCCCCAATGTCTATAACCGTGGATAAGCACCTCTGTATCGGAATGGGACCGGAACACCTGACCCAAAGCGACAAGTTCGTCGCGCAATTCCGGTGAGTTGTAGATCTCGCCGTTGTAGGTGATCCATACGGCGCCCTCCTCGTTAGTCATGGGCTGGTGTCCAGCCTGCGAAAGATCGAGAATCGAGAGGCGACGGTGACCGAGCGCGACATGCTCGTCCGAGAACAAGCCCGCATCGTCCGGACCGCGGCTGGCCTGTGCTTCGGTCATGCGGCGTACGGCCGCAACGTCGTCCGGCGTGAGTGGCCGGGCAAAGCTAACGAGTCCAGCGATCCCACACATAGATCAGAACTGAAGCTGCGAGGTTGTGACGCTGGAATCCACGCGCCATCCAGAGTCTCAATCACCCGCGGCAGTCGGCTGTGCCGGTTCTAGGGGAACAGGAAGAAAGAACAGCACCAGCACGGCGCTGCCCGAGACCCAGGCCAGAATGAGGGAGTTCGCGGGCATGTACAAGTTGAAGCCCAGCGTGGGAGGGTCTCAGTCCGCGGTCGGGCTTTTTTCCTTGTAGTAGTAGTGGTTATAGCGTTCGTAGTACTTGTAATAGGCGTAGACTGTGGTGCGCCTGGGGTTCCAGTCGTTGAGAACAGTGCCGAGAAGACGGATTCCATCTTCCGCGAGGCGCTGGCGGGCGAGCCGGGCGGCATCCCGCGTGGTTTGATGCGCGCGGATCACCAGGATCACTCCATCTGAGTTGCGGCCGAACACGCGAGCATCGGCCATCTGGAGCATCGGCGGCGCGTCAATGAGAACCATATCGTACTCCGCACGGGCGCAGCGGATCAGCTCAGGGAGCTGCTTCGAATAAATCAACGCCGTCACGGATACGGGCGAGCCGCAGGGGAGCATAAAGAGATTGGGAACCCCGGTCTCCTGGATCAAGCCGGGGGGTAGGCCGCGGCCGTTCAGCGGCCCCGGATGGCTCAGGATGTCCGCGAGACCGTGCTTGTTATCGAGCTCAAAGATCTGGTGGAGACGAGGTCTGCGGAGGTCGCCATCAATGAGGAGCACTCGATGGTTCGCTTCGGCGAGAGCGATAGCCAGATTGCTAGAGACGGTGGTCTTACCTTCCTTCGGGTTAGCGCTCGACAAGACGATGACACGCGGCTGGCCGCCGTTTGTTCCGGAGAACAGGATCGAAGTCAGCACCGAGCGGAAGGACTCGGCAAGCACGCTCGGCTTACGTTCGTAAGTCACCAAAGCTAGATCGTTGGTCGTCGTTCTCCGAGCTTCGTCGGCCCGCGCCAGGGGAAAGAGTCTCCGTTTCGTGAAGGGGTCGAAGTCGGCCCTCGGAATGATGCCGAGTTCGCAGGTGTTGAGGATCCAAGCTGAATCGCCGGGTTCCTGAATTGAGCGATCGGCGCGATCGCGAACCACAACGAGGACCAAACCGAGAAAGATGCCGCCCAGGAGACCGACTACGGAATTCGCGAACAGGCTGGGCTTATACGGTGCGCTTGGCGGGATCGCTGGATCGACAACGCGGATATTGCTCGCACGGAGGGCGCCCGCAATGCCGGCCTCTTTTACGCGTTGGAGCATGTTGTCGTAAAGCTGGCGGTTCGTTTCCACCTCGCGCTTGAGAATGTTATAGTGGCTGACGTTGGCGGCCTGCTCGGACACCAGCGCGGCCTGGGCGGTGTAGGATGCCGCCAGCAGCCTCTCACGGCGCTGGGCCGCCTCGAAGTCGTTGCGGATCCTGCGGATTATGTTGCCACGCTCGCGGCTGAGAGCGGCCTCGACAGTTCCGACTTGAGCCTCGACCTTCTTGACCTTGGCATGGGCTGGAGTGTACGTCGCGGACAACTCGGCAAGCTGCCTGCGCAGGTCGGTCAGCTTCACCTGGTAGTCTTTGACGGAGCCGTCATCGAGAACGTCGGGCAGAGACTCGGTCGAAGCGGAGGACGCTATTTCGTACTTGGATTGCTTGCTGACGCGGTCGGCCTGTGCTTTGCTGAGTTCTTCCTGCAACTGCTTGAGCTTCTCCTCGGCGATGTTGTCCTTCTCGCCGGTGAACATGAGGCCGGTGATGCGCGCATATTGCTGTAGCTGCTCCTCGGATTTCTCGAGCTTGATCTTCAGGTCTTCCATCTGACGCGAGAGCCACTCACCCGTGTGCTGTGTTGTCTTCCAGCGGGCTTCGAGGTTCTCCTCGATGAACTCACTGGCAAGTGTGTTCAAAAAATCGGCGGCGAGTTGGGGATTTGTAGAATCGCACAGAATGTCGATCAGGCGCGTATTGGCCTGCGCGCGGACATGCAAGTTGCCGGCGGCCATGCCGAGGGCCTGCCCGCGGATGGAGGCGGCATTCGAGCCAGGCAGGCCCAGCGCCCTGCGCCAGGCGGAGAGGCGCGTCTCATTGACCACCAGCGGCCGGTTCTCGATGTCGAGCTTCTTAACCACGCGGCTGAGGAGTTCGCGGCTCTGCAAAATCTTGACCTGGGTCTGGATATCGAATTCGGGGTAATACATGCTGCCGGCAGGCGCGGTGGGGTTCATGTCGCGCATGTTTAGGAAGTTCTCGTTCATCTCCTGAACCTCGATAGAGGTCCGGGCCTGGTAGATGGGAGTTTGCGGCAGCGTCAGCAGGAACCCGGCCAGGCAACCTAGGAAGGCGATGAGGACAAGAGTGCCCATGCGCCGCCGGATGATGTGCCAGTAGTCGAGCAGACCGTCGGGATTTGAACCGGCGGCGGGGTCCTCGGGGGGCTCGGCATAGGGGAGCCGGGCTGGACTGGGCGCGGCATGGCCGGGGCCCTGCATAAGCTCATGATCATCACGTGCTGGAATAAGTTGTTCCATTTGCTTTACTCGTATCTTTTAGCTCGCGACAGGCAATTATCTTTGCCAGATGACGAGGCCGGTGCCGATCTGAATCGCGGCCTCGGCGGCGCGGATGGCCGCTTTCTTCGGAGCGCTGCTCGGAACGAACAGGATGTCATCCGATTGCAGCGGGACATCATTAGCCTTGCCAATGAGAATCTTCTTCAAGTCGACGGCAATTTCCGTCCGGTTCGCGTTGCTGGACGCTACTCGCAGGATCCGGGCGTTCTGCGGGGAAGCGCCGGGCCCGAGTCCGCCGGCAAGCGAGAGCGCCTGGAGCACGGACAACGTCTCACGCTCACGCAGCGGAAAGCCGCCCGAGCGCTGCACCTGCCCGGTGACGTACACCATCTCCGCGCGTGGGACCGTGATCACGTCCTGTGGCCGGATGACGATGTTCTCTTCCGGGCTGCTGGCCTCCATCATACTCTTTAGACTGACCTCGGCGACGCTGAATTTGCCGCTCGGATCGTCCTTGGCGCTCTTGAGAGGGATGCGGCCCCACTCCAGCCGCCGGGTGATCTTGACGCTATGGCCGGCGTCATCGGCCAAGCCGCCGGCGAGGGAGAGCATCTCGATCAGTGTCTTCCGGCCCTCGAGTTGATGCACGCCGGGGTTCTTTACCGAGCCGATCACGGACACGGGCTGACTCCGGAATTCTACGATAGAGACGGCCACATCGGGCTCCTGGACGTACTGCTTGAGCCGGTTGCCGATCTCGCCCTCAAGCTGCTCGACAGTCAGACCGGATGCCTTGATGCGGCCGACCATCGGCAGACGGATATTGCCGCTCATGTCGATCCGCTGGGGCTTATCGCTGATCTCTTCCACATCCAGGGCGCGGATCATGATCTGGTCGTCGGGCCCAAGAACATAGCTGGAACGGAGCTGCTCCTCCGAGTTCGCCACCGGCGCGGCCACCGGCTGGCCGGCCGCTGTTTGCCCATAGGCGGCACCCAGCAGGACCAGCCACGTGCTGGCGAGGGCATATTTGAGTTCCCTCATTGAGTACTCGCGTCAGGCCCCGCCGCGACCTCGCGTATACGCTGCACGTCGCGGTCGAGTGATTTCAGTTCGAACGTTAACCTGTCGATTCTTTTCCTTAGGCCGTCAGGCGTGCGGCCATCCTCGCCTGTATTCATCAGACGGAACAGAGCATCACGCGCATAATCCGAAATACTCCTAGCGCCGTTGCAAATGGATGCTTGCCGGATGGTCTGGTACTCTTCCTCGGACAGCCGGAAGCTGATCATGCGGGTCTTTCGTTTGAAGACAATCATCGTGCCTCTGATTGAAAAAAGGAGTTGATCGATTGTTCGGTGCGGTTTTTAGTCGAAGGCGGTGGCAACTGCCGTGGGGTGGCCGCAGCCAACCGGCGCCACCCAGGCAGCGTCGATTTCCACCGCGATGGAGCGTTGCAGCAGCGTTACGGAGATGACCAATCGCTGGTGCTTCTTTGCTTCCAGAAAGATTCCCTCTACGCCCGCGAGAGCGCCGTACTCGACTCGCACGCGGGCGCCGGCCTGGAGGAAGCGGCAGGGCTCGGCGGCCAAGCCGGACTCGATGACCTGATGGATGGCCCCGATTTCGTCATCGGCAACTGGCGCGGGAATGCGGCCTACGCCAACGATCCGGACCACGCCGGGAGTCGTTACGATGGGCGCGTGTCGATCGTTGATATCGAAATGGCAGAACACGTATCCAGGGAAGAGCGGGAATTCCACTTCGGCCAGCCTGTCCGACCAGCGCCGGCGCGTCCGGTACGTCGGCAGGAACTCGCGGTACCCTTTGTTCCTCAGCACGGCCGCGGTGATCTTTTCGTACCGCTGCTTGACCTGCAGGGCGTACCATCGCCCCGCCGTGTCGTCATCTAAGTCGAATGCCTGCATATCCGGGCCGAGAGTGATTCCCCGCGCGACTGTCTTTTCCGGCAGGCTGCCGCCTTTGCCAGTCCCATCCGGGAAACCGCCTCAATCGCTGACCGCTGCTGCTTCTACTTCACATCCGGCTCAAATGCGCCGGTCGCCTGCTTCAGCAAGGAACAATAGTCTGACATCTGCCTTCATTTGTCAATCGAGCTTTCGCCATGAAAGTACTAGATCGGGAGGTGAGCAAAACCTGGGATGAGCGCTCCGAGGGATGCGCACCCCCCTTCGATCTCAGGCTTTCTGAAGGCGCGAAGTTGGGGGTTTCCCTGCGGGACGGTCACTAGCTTATAGGCGTAGGGTTCACAAGAGGGGTTGGCGCCGTTATTGGCGTTGGGGTCGGCGTTGGTGCCCCACCGGAACTTGTACCCCCGATCACGGCCCCGGTCGCGCCGCCGATAACCCCAACCACGATCGCCGCTTTCTTGGCGGAGGACATGCCCGCCGCTCCCCATGGGGCGCCTGCCCGGCAGGGGCAGCTTCCGTGCGTGACCACCTTCTTGGTGTCTGCAATCATGACGACCACCGTATCCTGGTTCTCTATGAGGATCGTTCCTTGCGTGCCCGGGTCGGGACGCACGGGATAGCCCAGCGCGCAGAACTCAAGCTTTGAGTCCAGTGGTTTCAGGAAGTCGAGCGAGCCCTGGAACAACTGAACAACGCAGTGTTCACATCGCTGTAATGTCACTTCGGTGCCCGGTGCGTTGGGGTTGGTGTTGGCGGCATGAGAACCGCAGAAATCGCATTGCTCCAGTTTCACCGTGACCTCGGGCGGGTTGTGGCCATTTTCTCCGGTGTTGCGGCCGCAAGACTCGCACGGCTGAAACCTTACTTTCGTATGCGGCGCCAGCGTCACCTTAGCGCCGTTGGGAAACGAAATCACAGCCGTGTCGTTACCGGTGAGGACCTCATCCCCCTTTGAGAGGGGCCAGTTAGGCGCGCCGGTGGTCGGGACGAGCTGGCCGTTGATCTGCAGATCGGCGCCGCCGGTGATGATTGCGATGGGAGCGGCGGCAAGGTACAGTCCGCCAAACAAGAGCGTGAGGCTCAACACTAAGAGCAAGAATCGGAATGGGTTGGTCATCTGCAAAGAAGATTATACACCGGCGAGGCTGAAATCGAGAACCCCTATCAAGAGATAGAAATCGCTTTGGCTTCCAGAATCGTACCAGCACCCCCATGGATCGGCTTGGAGGAAAACATAACTGAGACCGCAATACCGGCGATCCAGGCAAATGCAAATGCGTTGGCCGGAACGTACGAATTGAAATCGACGGTGCTGTGGATCAGCAGCGCTAACATCGACGCGAGGCACGCGATCGCGAGAGCGCGCCCTGCAGGAGACGTGTGCCGCACTACGGCCTTTGAGGCGGCAACAACAAACGAAAGTACCAGTACCAAACCCAATGCCCATCCTGGCAAACCGAGCTCGACCAGATACTGGAGGTAGTCGTTGTGGGCGGCATTGTCCGTCATCATCGGCGCGGATCGCTTGTATCGCATAAAGGCGGATTCATAACCGCCTAGCCCCGCCCCCGTGGCCACGTAGTCGGGAATCATGGGCAGAGTCTCCCGCCAAATCTCGAGCCGGTCCTGAGCTGACCACTGGTCAGGCGTGGAGATATCCGCGAAACGCGCGATCAGTTCATCCGGTGGAAGATAGATGAAGAGGAAAATCGCCGCGATTGGAAGCAACAGTAGCCATCTCCCGCGTTTCACTGTGAGGGCGCCCGCGATGACCAGCGTCGCGAGAGCAGTGACAAAACCCATCCGCGAAAGGGAGTGGATCGTACCAAGCAGCAACAGTGCGGACGCAGCAAACGCACCACAGGCGACGAGCGTTGGCCGGAGCGATGACCTATGCCGCGAGGCGCGGCGCCAGAGGGCGGCCATGCCGTACATGACCGGGAACGGCAGCGCCATTTCCAACAGCGCCGAGAAGTGATCGCGATTCGTATACGTGCCGCGTGCAGCGCCACCGGACGCGCCGGAATAGAACTGCACAATCCCGAGTACGGCCTCCAGGCAGGCCACGATGATAACCGGGAGGACGATCAGCCATGGCGTCCTGTTCTCGGAGGTACGCCACGTGATCTCGCGAACGATCAGGAAAACGAGAATGCAGCCGGCCAGATGCAGCCACCCCGCGAGCGTACCGGCCGGAAACACCGAAAGCTCGGCGTGCCCGCTTGCCGGAACGACGCCATCCAGCGCGGCTGCGATTGCCGCGCGCGGGGGCGAAACGATCCGCACCACGGCCTCCGGCAGCGGCGCTAATTGCAGCAACACCCACGCCGGCAAGGCCGCAAGCGCGATCGTCATGCTGCCGTTCAGCGGCGGCGCCTTAGGTCTCGCGAGCAGGCCGAAAGCCACAAGCGCAACGGCAAGGACGGCGATTTCCCAGTCCGCGATCCGAGCGCCGCCGGTCCGGAATGCGGCCCAGGCGAAGGATAGCGAAAGAACCGTGAGTGCGAAACTCTTCAAGTGGCGATTATCTCCGAATTCGCGGTTCGCCGCCATCCCCATGCTCGCTGTCACCCATCCTGAAAGGCCCCTGCGCGCTGATCTGGTGGTACTCTGGAAGGCGCTATTTGCCGGCAGCCAGCAGGCCCGCCAAATGCAGGTGTGGGGCCTTCCGGCGCCGCTCGAGAACGCCTATGAAATGGGGACGCCGGTCGTAACAGTATGCGCCGCGGTCCGCCCCTATTCGTGATCTTGCTGGCGGGCGTGGCTCTGTGCCTCGCGGCAGCGGGCATCTTGTATGAAAGCGGCGTGAAATCCGCTTTCCTCGATCGATATAACCTTCGCTGGAGGACATCGAGCGGGGACCTCGCGATAGTCGCTTACGGGACTTTCCTCTCAGGCAAGACCGCGGAGGGGCTGGCGCTGTTTGAGCTAGCTCTCCGGCGCGATCCCGCGTCGCCCTTCCGCTGGTGCGATTACGGAGAGGCGCTGCTCGCCTCCGGCGACACGGCGCGCGCGCGCAAGTGCATGCTGCGCGGGCTGGAATTGGGACCGTCGAACGGCCCCATTCTTATGCGCGGCGTCAACTTCGCTTACCGCACGGACGACTCCGCGGCCGCGCTGCGCTATGGAAAGAGCCTGCTGGCCCTGGTGCCGGATTACGATGGCTCCGTCTTCTCTGTGTGGAAGGGGATGGATCTGCCGATCGGCTCGGTGCTTGATCGAGGTTTGGCCGGCCGCCGCGCCGCCCAATCCTTCATGCGTTATCTCATCGCCGGGCAATCCATGATGGCCGCCGGGCGAGCCTGGCCTTGGATGGAGCGCAGCGGATTCGCGGACGATCGGCTGGCGGACGATTACGTGGCCTTTCTGGTCCGTTCCAACGAGCCAGAGCAGGCCGCTCTGGCCTGGGCGCTCTACGCGGGGCGGCGCGAACCCAGCTACCCCGCTTCCAACGCCGTCTTCAACGGCAGCTTCGAGCGCGAGCCAACCGGTTGCGTCTTCGACTGGAAGATTACGCCTGTCGATGGCGCCGGCGCCGGGCGCGATTCGGCCGTTTCCGTCTGGGGGCGGTATTCGCTGCGGATCGGCTTCGATGGGACCGAAAACGTCGCTTATTCGCATGTTTCGCAGACGGTTCCGGTGCGCGCGGGCAGGTATCGCTTCGAGGCCCATTTGCGCACGGCTGATATCACCACGGATGAAGGCGTCGGCTTCCGTGTATTCGATCCGCAAGATCCAAGGCGCGTGGATGTGAAGACCGAACGGCTCACCGGCACGCATGATTGGACGCGGGTAGGTGCGGACGTGCTCGTGCCGCCTGCGAGCAAGCTCCTGGAAATTCAGGTGATCCGTCTGCCCTCGCTGAAATTCGATAACAAGATTGGCGGCGCGGCGTGGATTGACGCGGTCAGCTTGCAGCGGCAGTGACGGGGCTGGGGTTGAGTGCTATCCTAGCGGTCACAGAGTCCGTCATGAGTGATCGTCGAGCGCGCTATTCGCAACTTGCTCCGTTGACAATTGAGGAGCGAAAGCACCTGAGTTTGCTGGCGACTAAATTCTTCTCGCCCCTGCAGTACCGCGGAATGTGCGCAGCCATAGACAAGGTGGCAGCGCCCGGCAAAAGTGAGCCCCTGGACGGCTTTGAGTTCTTGAAGTTTCTGGAGAAGACCGGCCAATTTCCGGAGCCCGACCGGCACCGTCGTCAGATCAACGAGTTGCTTTTACAGCTTTCGGACGCCCACATGCTTGCTGAAATGGGGTGGGGCAAGGAAGCGTACATTGGGAGGCGGTATTACTTCCTACGGGAGTTCACAGAAATAGAGCAGCAAGGTATCCTCTGGCTCGCGCCCGCGCTTGGCGCTGAATTCGTTCTCCAGATGTTTGCCTCGGTCGTTGTCCAGCTTGTCGGTGTCAAAGAACCCGGAGATGTACGCGCTGGAACCGGCCTAACGATTGCCCCGAACTGGCTTCTGACTTGCGCTCACGTCTTGAGGGACATGAAGCTCAATCCAGCCCAATCATTTGCGGGCCGGGAGTATACGGTTGTAGATACGCGCTCTCACCCCGATGTTGACGTCGGCTTGGTTAAGGTTGAGCCCTCGCTGCAGTGTCTTAAAGGCCTCGCCTTCCGCGACCCGGTCATTACCGAGACGGTGTTTACGATCGGCTACCCGCGAGTCCCGATGTCGAAGAAGCCCTCACTCCTCATGCACCGAGGCGAGATCACCAATACCGAGATCGTTACATTTTCCGGCCAAAACCTGTTCCTATATTCAGCGATAGCTCGGCCCGGAAACAGCGGTGGACCGGTGATCGCTGCGACAGGAAACGTCGTAGGTATCGTTACTGAGGAACTAAACGAGAAATCCAATGATTTCCAAACGCCGTTCTATGGGGGTGTCGGCACGCGCGAGATTGTGAGAGTGATCGGAGAACTGGAGCCCGTCCTCAAAGTACCCGTTGAGGATTATCAATGATATAGATAACGGGCTGGGCATCGTGAGTTTGCTGAACGGGATATGCCTGGTGGAGGCGGCGGGAGTTGAACCCGCGTCCGAGAAAGTCCGCGATGGGAGCCTACGTGCGTAGCCGGCTCGGCATTTTTGGCCGCCGCTGTCAGAGCCGGCAAGAACAACCGCGGCCTAGTCCGATTGATCTCGGCCTGGGGCTACGGACCGAAGCCTTGCGCCTATCCCGCAAAATGACGCTCACTAACTGGCGGGCGGGCCCGCCGGCCGGAGCGGCCGCCTAACGAATTAGGCAGCGAATGCAAACTGCGTATTGGCAGTTTTTGGTTTCCGATCGTTTAACGGGAGCTCGGAACCCGGCACGCCTCTACACCTCAGATTCGATCCCGTCGAATCCGTTACGCCCCCAAGCCATTATAGCGCGGCGCAACGAATTTCGGGGCAGCGGTTCTGCCGGCCACTAAACCTTAACCACCGGGGCAAGCTCGCGGCTCGTGATCACGCGGTCGATCATCCCGTAGTCGAGCGCCTGGTCCGGATCCATGATGTAATCGCGGTCCACGTCCCGCGCGATCTTTTCTTCGGGCTGGCCGGTGGCCTCGGCCAGCATCTGATTGAGCATCGCGCGCATGCGGAGGATTTCCCTGGCGTAGATATCGATGTCCGCCGCCTGCCCCGCCAGGCCGCTCATCGAGGGCTGGTGAATCAGGATGCGCGAGTGCGGCAGACTGTAGCGCTTGCCCTTGGCCCCCCCGGCGAGCAGCACCGCCGCCATCGAGGCCGCTTGGCCCACGCAGATCGTCACGATATCGGGTTCGACGAAGCGCATGGTGTCCAGAATCGCAAGCCCCGACGAGATCGAACCTCCCGGCGAGTTGATGTACAGCGAGATGTCGCGCTGCGGATCCTCCGCCGCCAGAAAGAGCATCTGGGCGATCACCAGATTTGCGACGTTGTCGTCGATCGGCGTCCCCAGGAAGATGATGTTCTCTTTCAGCAGCCGGGAATAGATGTCATAGGCGCGCTCTCCCCGCGAGGTCTGTTCGACCACCATAGGGACCAGGACGGAATTGTCCATTCGGGTTCTCCTCCGCGACCCGACTGAACGGGTCGACTACTTCTTGCCGCCGCCAGCCCGCTTCACTTTTGGCGCTTTTCCTAAAGCGCGGCGCTTCTGCTCCAGGGCCGCCGCCAGGCTCGCGATCGTGGTCTGCTCCAAGTACTCCATGATACGCGAGCGGAGCGCTTTCCAGGAGTCGTGCATGCCGCAGGGCGCCTCGTCGGTGCACTCGGCAAGCCCGCTCACGCACTTCTGGTAGTCGCTTACACCATCCAACGCCTCGACCAGTTGGATCAGACTGATGTCCTCAGCCGGAACGCGCAGGCAGAAGCCGCCGGTCGGGCCCTTGCTGGATCGAAGCAGGCCCTTGCGCGCCAGTTGCTGCAAAATCTTCGCCAGGAAGTGAGCCGGAATGCCTTCTTGTGCGGCAATGTGCTTCACCATGGCGTACTTCCCGTCCGGAACCTGAGCCAGGTTCACGCATGCCCTTATCGCGTACTCGGTGGATCGCGAATAGATCATGTGAGTCTTCCCCCCTCCCGAAAGGCAGATCAATACTTCTTTATCTTAAAACAAACCTCCACTCCTATGCAAGAGTCCTCTCCACTGTCCTTCACCCTCCGGCTCTTTTACTCCACAATAGCAGTTTTTTGGCCCCCGGAGCCCGCTGCGGCGGAAAGGCATCTGCCGAATTTCTGAGCTTCAAGATCCGGCGCGAATCACCGATAAGCCAGTTAGGAGCATCAAGAGAACCGCATTCCGCCCGTCTATGCAAGTGCTGATCGCTGACGATGACACGGTTTCCCGCCGCCTGCTGGCGAACATGCTGAAGAAGTGGGACTACGAAGTGCTGCCGGCGTGCGATGGGACGGAGGCCTGGGGACTGCTACAACAAGACGATGCTCCCCGGCTGGCGATCCTCGACTGGATGATGCCCGGCCTGACCGGGCCGGCGGTGTGCCGCGAAGTCCGCCGGCACCGGAAGGAGCCGTACACGTACATCCTACTGCTCACCGCGCGAAATCAGAAGGAGGACCTCATCGAAGGCATGGAGTCCGGCGCCGACGACTACATCACGAAGCCCTTTGACGCACAGGAACTGAAAGTACGGCTCCGCGCCGGCCGGCGCATCCTCGAACTTCAGTCCGAGCTCCTTTCGGCGCGTGAGGCGCTGCGCGAACAGGCCACGCGCGATCCGCTGACCTGTCTCTGGAACCGCTATTCGATTTTCGACATCCTGAATGGAGAGATAAACCGCGCCGAGCGCGAAGGCTCTATCCTCGCGGTCGTCATGGCGGACCTGGACCACTTCAAAGAGGTCAACGACACCTACGGCCACCTGGCCGGGGACTCGGTCTTGCGGGAGGCCGCCCGGCGCATGGCGTCATCGCTGCGCAGCTACGACGCCGTGGGGCGGTACGGCGGCGAAGAGTTCCTGGTTGTGCTGCCCGGCTCGAGCATGGCCAGCGCCCTGAACCTGGCAGAGCGCCTGCGGTCGATCATGGCCGTTGAACCGATGAATGTCGCCGAAAGCTCGCTCCGAATCAGCGTAAGCCTTGGCGTGACGGCAAGCGCCAGGGGAATGCACGCGACTCCCGAGATGCTCATCCGCGCGGCCGACGCGGCGCTGTATCGCGCCAAGGCGCTGGGACGCAACCGCGTGGAATGGAATGCACTGGCTGCCGTGGCCCCGGAGCGCGCGGCAGCGGAGGTTCCTACCGGGCCGGCGCCGGAGCGGCCGCTCGAGCCGGCGATTTCTGCTGAGCCACTTGGAAGTGGCTGAGCGTGTTCACGTATTGTGAAACGCCTTTGAACAGTGCTTCAGCGATGCGCTGCCGGTACGCCGGACGCTTCAGCAACTTTTCCTCCCGTGGATTGCTCAAGAACGCGATCTCGGCAAGCACTGAAGGCATCTGCGCCCCGACCAGGACTACGAATGGCGCCTTCTTCACTCCGCGGTTCTTGACCGGCTTGCCGTGCGGCACGCCGAGGTAGAGCGCCCTTTGAATCGCGCCGGCGAATTCGCGCGACTCCTGCACCTTCTCCTTTAAGGCGATCTCCTGGACAAGCGTCTGTAAATCGTAGATGGATGTCTGAGAGGTCGCGTTCTCGCGCGCCGCAACCTCGAGCGCGCTCTCGGAAGTCGTAAAGTTCAGGTAGTAGGTTTCCGTCCCTGCGATCGAGGGTGTCCGCGACGAATTCGCGTGAATCGAGAGGAACAGATCCGCTTTCTTTTCGTTCGCGATTTGGGTGCGCGTCTCGAGCGGGACGAACGTGTCGTCACTGCGCGTATAAATGACTTCACTGCCGAGGCGCGCGCTGACCAACGTGCCGAGCCGCTTGGCCACATCGAGCACCAGCGTCTTCTCTTCCAGGCCGCTGGGCCCGATGGTTCCGGTGTCGTGGCCGCCGTGGCCCGGATCGATTACCACGCGCTCGAGCTTCAACCCCAGTACCCTGATGAGCGAGCGGTCCCCATTACTGTCGGTCCGGGCTGCAAGGGCGACCTCCGGATGATTCTTCGGCGCGGGCTTCTCAGGCCGGGCCGCAGTCGCCGGAGGCTCGAGTTTCGCAGCTGGAATCGGATGCGGCGTGGACTCGAGTTTGGGGGAGGCAATTGGGCTCGGTGGCGGTTCGGAATATCGAGTGGGAAGCGGGGGCGGCGGCAGATCGGATTTTGAAACCTCCACCATAACCTGGCCAGTCGCGGGCGCGGGTTCTTCGATCGGAGGCGGCTCGGGGATGGAATGGCTGCCGGTGACGCTCCGTGCGGGTGGCGTGGCCCAAATGTGACCGCCAAGCCGCAACTCGATGATCAGCCGGTCCGGGTTGGTGAGCTGGGAGACGGAGAACTTGACCGGCGCGGCGAGATCGAGCACCACGCGCGCCATGTCCGGACGCCTCTGTGCGATGCGGATTCGCCTCACCAGCCGGTCGCCCACCGCGATGGTCTCGAGGGCGCGCTGGCTGTGCCGCACGCCGGGCAAGTCGAAGACTAAACGGTCCGGTTTTTCGACTCGCTCAGAGCGGTACCGGAGCTCGCCGTCGGTCTCAATGGCGATACGCGTCACTTCGCCGAGCGACCAGAAGCGAACAGCCGTTACCCGCGTCGCTGCGGTCTGGCCAAGCGCCGCGGCCGAGAGCAAGGCGGCGCCGGCGCAGGTGAGTCGTTTCATGGCGCCGGCCGTGTTTGGAGATGAAGCGTGCCTTTGGAATCGATATACTGCTCGATTAGCGGATGGGCATCCGCGGCCAGCCCCGGCTCTAGCCGGCCTTTCGCTTGAGCGGCCCGCGCCGCCTCATCCCATTTCTTGGCGACCTTGGAGATGTACTGGTTGGTCTCGTGGTAGGGTGGCACGCCGCCGTACTTCAAAACCGCGCCTTCCCCGGCGTTGTAGGCCGCGAGCGCGAGCTTGGAGTCGCCAAATAGCGCGAACAAATACTTCAGGTAGCGCACGCCGCCATCGATGTTCTCCCAGGGATTGAACGTGTCCTTGACCGCAAGCCGCGTGGCTGTGTCCGGCATCAGTTGCATCAGCCCTTGCGCGCCCCTCGGCGAGACCGCGAACGGATTGTAATTGCTTTCGACCTGGATCACCGAATGGACGAGCAACGGATCGAGATCGTACCGGATGGCGGCCTCATCGATGAGGCGGTTCACAGGGAAAAGGGAGGCCGCCAATTCGTGCGTCCTGGATTGCCGGCCGTCCCCGGTTTTCGCAGGCAGTGCAGGGCGGTGCGGCGCGACGATCGTGCGCACCAGGCGTCCCGTGCGGCGATCGGTCCGGACGACTGAGGCGAGCTTGACCTCCTGCACCTCCGGCGGGGCGGCCTGAAGCGCCGCCAGAGTGGCTGCGCATCCCCAAGTGACTATCAAACAAAAACGCATGTCCTTGTTTTATACCAATTGTACGCCATCGGGCGACGGCAGGCTACCCCCAATCCCACCGATGGTATCATTTTTGGCATGGAGCAGCGCCCGCGGCTGGCTGGCCGCGCCGGCCTCGTCCTGGCGGCTCATTTGCGGCCATGTCCCCGGCGGCGAACGCGCCATGACTGAAACGCATCCACACTACATCGAATTCCGCCACGTCTATAAGACGTTCGACACCCCGGTTTTAGTCGATGTCGGCTTTCATGTGGATGCGGGCGAGACGGTGGCCATCATCGGCCGGAGCGGCGTCGGCAAGTCCGTGACACTAGGGCACATCATGGGTTTTCTCAAGCCGGACCGCGGCCGTGTGATCGTGGCCTACGAAGATATCATGGACTATTCGGAATCCAAGCTGCGGCGTATTCGCACGAAGGTGACGATGGTGTTCCAGTCGGGCGCGCTGTTCGATTCGCTGACCGTCGCCGAGAACATCCTCTTCTCGCTCGAGCTGCGGCAGGATTACAACGAGGAGAACAAGCAGGATGTCGTTCGCGGGTTACTGAAGATGGTCGATCTGGCCGATTACGCCGATGCCTACCCTGCCGACATCTCGACGGGCTTCAAGCGCGCGGTCGCGATTGCGCGGGCGCTGGCTGCACAGCCCGAGTGCGTCCTTTACGACGAGCCCACCGTGATGGTCGATCCGATCATGTCGGACCACATGGCGAACCTCATGTTGCGGCTGAAGCACCAGTTGAAACTGACTTCCATCGTTGTCACGCATGACCTGGACCTGATGCGGAAAGTGGCCGACAAGGTCGTGGTCCTGCATGACGGCCATGTGATTTTCTTCGGGCCGGCGGCGGACCTTGAGACCTCAGACCACCCTCACATCCAGGAGTTCCTGGCTCTGGATCGGGTATAAGGCTCGCTCGCGCTCGCGGGTTGTGAAATTGAGGCTGCGGCGTTCGTGCTCCGGTGTGCCGCCGGTGATCGACGATCCATAGCCTACCCTGTACATCCCACCCCTTACTTCCTCCCGAACCAACCGCGCACCCTTTGCTTCAGGCGGGCGTAAAAGCTAGGGCGGGCTAGGGGGGATTCAGGCGCGAGAGCGCTGAGGCTCCGAGGATGCCCGGGCGGCGCGGTAGCGGGATGCGGCTCGATCCTCTCTTTATGCACCAGCACGACCCGGTAGTTCTTGCACACGTAGGTTTTGCGCCAGCGCGCTCCGCCCTGATCTTCTATCCTCAGTGAGAAGCTGGGGTAAGAACCCTCCTTCTTGCCGCCCGCCGGTTTTGCCGGGTGAGCTTCGACCGGGTAGAAGCCTTTGATACCGCCCTCGATGTGGGCCGTTTCGTAACGGTGCCGCCGGGTGTTCCATATGAAATAGCGGAAGCTGTCGAAGTCGTAGGGCTGGTCGGATTTGGAAATAGTGGTCCACAGCCAATCGTGTTTCGTCTGGCCCGCGTCGATCACCTCGGCCATGCTGAAGTAAGAGGTGATGCGGTGGCCCTCGGAATACTGCGCCACCTCGTCGGGGATGTTCATCTTCAGCATGCCGGTGAGAACCCAGCCCGCGCGGCCGTTCTTTAGGCGCACGAGCGTCCAGTCATCGACGGGGACGGGTTTAGGCGGCTCGGCTTCGGCGGGCGGCTGCGCGGACTCCGGCGGGCCGGTCTTCGACAGCTCAAGCCAGTTTTCGGGAAGCTTCGGCGCCGGCGGCATCGTGAGGCGCGGAATGCGCCCCGGCCGTTCTTGCGGCGTCTTTGCGTACTTGGGCCTGGAAGTCTGCGTGGGCAGGGCTCCTTTGGCATCGAGAGGGGCTCGCGGGCTGAGCTCGCGAGCTATGACATCGGCTGTCTCGCCTTCGCGGATGCGGTAGAAGCTCGGCGCCAGGCGGTTGGGCTCGGCATGCGCGTTCAGGGCTTCGTAGACGGTCGCCGCGCCTTGTGAGGGCAGCTTCTGCGCGGTCTGGGCGAGCTTGTTGAGCGCTGCCATCTGCTCGGCGCTCATGAGCTGGTGGACATCCGTCCACCCTTCGGCGCCGCCTATGGTGCGCACCTTGATGAAGCGTCGGCGGCGTTTGAGGATGAGCAGCCGGTCGCCGTGATTGACCGTAACCGATTCAGGCGAGCGCGGATCGACATCCATGTGCAGCTTGAGGGTGGCTGGTCCTGCGTAAGCCTCTCCAATAACCGATTCGTGCTCGGGCGATTCGGAGCAACCGCCCAGCACCAGCACAGAGCAGGCCAGGAGGAAGGCAGACAAGGCGCGGCACATGCCAGATGAGGGCAGCAATGTTTGCTGCAACTGTTAGTGTAACAGTATGGATGGCCAACCGGTTCCGGCAGAAAAGCGTGGCGAATTCTACTGCCCGGCCTGCGCCCGGCCGGTGGAAGAACCGCTCGTGTGCGGCGATTGTCTCGCTCTCATCTGCCGGGAGTGCGGCACGCCGCTCGAGCGGGCGGACGAGCTTGGGTTGGGGTGAGGCGTGTGCCGGGATGGCGCGAAGGAGTGCGTGCGCCACGACTACGCCCTCGTGGCGGAGACTAGCCCCGCGGTGGCACGTACGTCCGCAGGAACCGAACGGGCCCATCGGTCGTGATCTCAAACGGCGCCGCGCTGGCCGGAACCAGCCAGACCTCGCCCGGCGCGAAGCGCCGCCCATCCATCTTGCCTGCGCCTTCAACCGAGATCAGCACATCGATGTGCTCCGGGGCTGGACAATACTTGATCCGCCCGTCAATCTCCATCGATTCCGCCGCGAAGTGCTCGCAGGATGCGAGGAGCCTGCGGCCGCCGGCGATGGAACGTGACGCAATAGGCCCGGGGTGGGGATTGAGGTTCGAGACCGCCACGGCCTTCTCGAGGTGCAGTTCGCGCGGGCGGCCGTAATCGTAGAGGCGGTACGTGATGTCGCAGTTCTGCTGGATCTCGCACAGCGCCACGCCGGCGCCGATGGCGTGCACGGTGCCGGGCGGCGACATGAAGGTGTCGCCCGCGCGCGCCGGAAACCAGCGGGCCAGACTTTCGATTACGCCCGAGAGCGAGACCTCGCGCAGGCGCGCGCGTGTAATCGGCTCGCGGAAGCCAAGGGCAATCATAGCGCCGGGCTCGGCGCGCAACACGTGCCACATCTCGGCCTTCCCATGCGTGCCTTCCCAGGCTGCTGCGTGCGCGTCATCCGGATGCACCTGGATCGAAAGCCGTTCAGAAGTGAAGATAAACTTCACCAGGATGGGGAACCGCTTGGATGTGCAGCCTGTGCCGAGCAACGCCGGCCCGAATTCGCGGATGAGGTCCGCGAGCCGGCGCCCGTCATCGGTCGAATTCTCGTCGAAGGCAAACCATACCTCGCCGATCTTCTTCGTCGTCGGGCGGAACCACGGCTCCAGGGCCGTCGCGCCCCAGATCTTTTCGCGGTAGGACGGAACGAGCCGCAGCGGCCGGAGGGTCATCGGAACAACTTTGTGATGAAATTGTGCATCCGGTCAAGCCCGCGCTCCAGGTCGCCCATCGACGTGGCATAGGAGATCCGCACGTGCCGCTCCGTGCCGAACGCCTCGCCGGGCACAACGGCGACGCGCTCCTTCTGTAGCAGCCGCTCGGCAAACTGCAGCGTATCCTGGACACCCTTCTCGCTCAGCGCGCAGCCGACATTCGGATACGCGTAAAAGGCGCCCTTAGGCTCGGCGCAAGTGACGCCCGGAATCTGCCGCAACCGGGCGACCACAAAATCGCGCCGCCGCCGGTACTCCGCGAGCATCGTATCCACGGAATCCTGCGGCCCGGCGAGCGCCTCAATCGCCGCCTTCTGCGAAATGGAGGTCGGGTTCGAGGTCGAATGGCTTTGCAGCTTGATGACTGCCTGGACGATCGGTTCGGGGCCCAGCGTGAAGCCGACGCGCCAACCCGTCATAGCGTAAGTTTTTGACAGCGAGCCCGCCACGATCACCGTCTCTTTCCCGCCGGGCAGCGAAGCGGCGGAAAACGGAGAGCCGTCATAGAGGAAGCGGCAATAGCACTCGTCCGCCAGCACGTAAATGCCGCGCCGCGCCGCCAGCTCCACGATGCTCGCAAATTCCTCGGGGCCGACGACAGCGCCGCTCGGATTCGCCGGCGAGTTAACGATGACGAGCTTGGTACGCTCTGTCAGGTGCGGTTCGATCATCGAGGCGGTCACGGTGAAGCCGCTCTGCTCGTCCGTGTTCACGAAGACGCACTTGCCGCCGGCATAGTTCACGACGTCTTTGAAAGTCACCCAGTAGGGAACCGGGATGATGACCTCGTCGCCCGGCTCGATTAGCACCTGCATCAGGTTGAAGATGGCGTGTTTCCCGCCTACCGAGACGACGCACTCAGGCTCCGTGTAGGCCGTGCCAAAATCCGCCGCGTGCCGCCGGCAGATGGCCTGCCTCAGCTCCGGCGTGCCGCCCGCCGCCGTGTACTTCGTGAAGTTGTCTTCGATCGCCCGGATCGCCGCGCGCTTCACGTTTTCCGGGGTCGGGAAGTCCGGCTCGCCAGCGCCGAAATCCACCACATCGTAGCCCTCGCGGCGCAAGCGGTCTGCTTGGCTCGCCACGCGCATCGTCGCTGATACGCTGATGCGCGAAATCCTCTCGGACAGCTCCCCAGTTTGTAGCATGCGCTTGCTATGCGCCCCTTGAGACACGATTTTTCAGTCGCACCTCCACGACAGGTGGCACCAGCCCCGAAATGTTCCCGCCCAGCCCGACCACTTCCTTCACCACCCGCGAGCTGATGAATGAATACGCCTCGCCGGCCATGAGGAAGACCGTTTCGATCGCCGGGCATAGCCGCCGGTTCATCAGCGCCATTTGCAGCTCGTACTCGTAATCCGAGATGGCGCGGATGCCGCGTAGGATCACGGTGGCCCGCTTGGCCGCCGCGTAGTTGACGAGCAGCCCGTCGAACGAATCGACTTCGACGTTCGGGTACCTGGCGACAACTTCCCGCAGCATCTCCATCCGTTCCTGGATGGTGAACAGCGGCTGCTTGCTCTCATTACTTAGAATCGCGACGATCATCCGGTCGCAAAGCTTCAGGCCGCGTTCAATCAGGTCGAGATGGCCGTTTGTGATCGGATCAAATGAGCCGGGATAAATGGCAACCACGCTGCTGGATTTCGAAGCCAACTGGTGTCTCACCTTTCACGCCGGGGGTTGTTATCGTTTTGATTCTAACCGATTCGTGCTGGAGGAATGCCATCAGCCCACTTGGATGGAAAAGGCTGCCGCCAGGATAGCGCTTCGGGGCCGACCACCGCAGGCCAAGCCGTAGCCGGGGCGCACGCCCCTTAGTCCACTCTCAGGACACCACCCTGAAAAGGGGTAGTGCGCCCGCGATGGCGCGCGATACCGGCGCTCACTCCGCCTTCCCCCAGGCCTTCCGCAGCTTCGCGTAGGTCGCCGCCAGGTCTTCGGGCAGTACGCGCGTCTCGCCCGTCACGGTCATGAAATTCGAGTCTGCGTGCCAGCGTGGAACGACATGCATGTGGATATGCCCCGCCACGCCCGCCCCGGCGCACTCGCCGAGGTTCATTCCGATGTTGATGCCCTTGGGCCGGTAGACAGCGCCGAGATGCCGCTCGGCTGCGCGCGCCAACTCGATCATTTCCGTCAGGGTATCCACAGCGGCCTCCGCCAGCGTCGCAACGTGCTCGTAAGGAGCGATCATGACGTGTCCGCTCGTGTATGGGAACAGGTTCAAGATGACGAAATTCCGCTTGCCCCGGTAGACGATATAACTCGACTCGTCCGGCCCGGCCGCTGCCTTGCAGAAGATGCACTCATCGGCCGGCGAGGCCTCGCTGACGTAGCGATATCGCCACGGACTCCAGAGGTAATCCATGTGGAACCGGCAGTGATTAGAGAGCCGGCGGAACTTGGGTGGCAGGCGGCGTGGCCGGCGCCGGCGCCGAGCCGTTCACGAGGTCCTTCAGCTCCTTGCTGGGCTTGAAGAACGGAATGCGCTTGGCGGGCACGTCCACGCGTGTGCCGGTTTTCGGATTACGGCCGATACGGGGCTGCCGCTGGCGGGTGCGAAAGCTGCCGAAGCCGCGGATCTCGATCTTCTCCCCGGTCCGCAGTGCGCGGACGATGCTGTCAAAAATGGTCTCGACAATCACTTCCGAATCCTTGCGACTCATCTCGACCACTCGGGAAACTTCTTCGATTAGTTCCGCCTTTGTCATAATTTCCTTGCTCTCCTCGTGCCGGGAAGCGGCTCACTGGACGGGCAAACGAACGCACGTCCTGCGGGGAATACCGCAAGCTATGATTGCGATCGGGCTTCCCCTTGCCCTTTCAGATTCATGACCTCTTCGATGGTCATCGTAGCAGCCTCGGCGCGGCGCTGGTACTCTTCCAGCCTGGTCCGCTCTTCGTCTTCGCCGAGCGCCCGGATGCTCAGGCCAATCTTTTTCTCCGCCTCGCTCATTTTGATGATCTTGAAATCGTAGTCCTGGCCGATCGTGAGCGGCGGCTCGTCCTTTTTCTTCTCGGCCGCGGCCGGGATTTCCGAATTATGGCACAGACCTTCCACCCCCTCGGCCAGTTCCACAAACACGCCGAAGTTCGCGGCGCGGCAAGCGCGGCCGCGCACCGTATCGCCGCTCTGGTGCGAGCGGAAAAACAGTTCCCATGCGTCGGGCTGCAACTGCTTGATGCCTAATGAGAGGCGCCGTGCGGCGGCGTGGATATTCAGCACTACGGCCTGCACAAGTTGGCCCTTCTTGAGGACTTCCGAGGGGTGCTTGAGGTGCTTGGTCCAGGAAACGTCGGAAATATGGACCAGGCCGTCGATGCCTTCTTCGATTTCGATGAACGCGCCGAAATCGGTCAGCTTGCGCACGCGCCCCTCGACTACCGAGCCCACGCTGTATCGCTGCTCGACCGTGGTCCACGGGTCTGCCTCGAGTTGCTTGATGCCAAGTGAGATGCGCCGCTCCTTCGGTTGGACTGCGAGCACGACCGCTTCCACCTGGTCGCCGGGCTTGACCACCTTGGAAGGATGCTTCATGCGGCGCGACCATGTCATTTCGGAGATGTGGATCAGCGCCTCGACGCCCGGCTCCAACTCGACAAAGGCCCCGTAATCCGTCACGCTGACAACGCGCCCGAGCACGCGGCTGTTGACCGGGTAACGCTCGGCCACGCTCTCCCAGGGGTCGGGCGCCAGCTCCTTGAGACCGAGCGAGACGCGCTCCTTTTCGTGGTCGAACTTCAGCACTTTGACCGTGATTTCTTGTCCGACGCTCACGATCTCCGAGGGATGATTAACCCGTCCGTAGGACATATCGCTCACGTGCAGCAGGCCGTCGATGCCGCCGAGGTCGACGAAAGCCCCGTACTCAGTCAGGTTTTTCACCACGCCGGTGACGACGGTGCCTTCCCGCAGCATCTCGAGCGTCGCATGCTTGCGCGAATTCAGCTCTTGTTCCAGCGCGAGCTTGCGCGAGACCACGACATTCCCCCGGCGCCGGTTCACTTTGACGATCTTGACCGGGATGTTCTGCCCGACCAGCGCATCCAGATTGTGAACCGGCCGGACGTCCACTTGCGAGCTCGGCATAAACGCTTTCACGCCGACATCAACGGACAGGCCGCCTTTGACGCGGCCGAGCACGTGGCCGGAAACGAGCAGGCCCTCGCGGTGCGCTTGATCCAGGTTGTTCCAGGAGCGCAGACGGCTGGCCTTCTCGTGCGAGAGCAGGACGTAGCCTTCGGGTTCAGGGCCGTGGCGATCGATCATCACATCGATCGTGTCGCCAGGCTGGATCGCGACATGACCGTCAACTTGGGGAAACTGTTCGATCGGGACCAGGCCTTCCGATTTATAGCCGAAATCGACGATCACTTCGGTCTCGGTGACTTTCAGAACCCGGCCCTCCAGAAGCTCCCCCTCCGAAGGTGGTGCAAAATGGCTGTAGTCCTCAAGCAGGTGCTTGTAGTCTTCCTCGGGTTGGGAAGGTTGTTGAGGTCTCAAGGACGGCTCATCTTGCATGCTGGCCATGGCCAAGTCTCCGGGACAACCAAATCTATCCACGCTTTGCAATTCAGCGGGCCCGGCTTCTCTGGCCTGAGCCGGGACATCGGCGCGCCATGGGTATCGTCAAGATGTGAAACTGGGAGCAACTTCGTCTACCGCATGGACCCCGTCACCGACAAATCGTTGATAGATCAGTACTTTAGAAATATTACCGGACGCGGTTCCCGTTGTCAACCGGGGGGAATTCGCTTCCAACGGCACACAAAACCAGTTCGCCGGATTCTCTGTTGCTCGCACGCGTCGAGGACGCCCGTGGCAGAGGTGGGCCATCAGAAAAGCGGGCGTGGAGTTGGCAAGGCACGCATCGCTCGAATAAGGGGTCGCAACATTACTTTTAGGAGGCGGGGACGCCCACCCACTTCCACCACGGCTAGGGTGGATTGCCCGCCCTCCAGCCTTCCCGTACAATCAAGGATGGGCGGGCCGCGAGCGGGAGTAACTCAATGGTAGAGTCACAGCCTTCCAAGCTGTTGGTTGCGGGTTCGATTCCCGTCTCCCGCTCCATATCCTCAGCCGCGGGCTGCGGCAGCAGACTGCCTCACCGCGGGTGCTAACCGCGGCAAGCGGCTGCTGCGAGCGGCGGCACGTCGCTCGCAGCGGGAAATGCTTGCGCGTCGGCTCATGGAGAGCGATCCAGGTTTTTGCTATAGTAGTCGTTTCCTCTTGCTGGCGTAGCTCAGTTGGTAGAGCATCTGATTTGTAATCAGAGGGTCGGGGGTTCAAATCCCTCCGCCAGCTTCGGCGAATTCCGCTGGCCTCCAGCGGTGGAGTTGCGGACGGGTGGCCGAGTGGTTAATGGCAGCAGACTGTAAATCTGCCGCCCCTTGCGGGCTACGGAGGTTCGAATCCTCCCCCGTCCACCAGAAGTTTTCGAGCCGACGTAGCTCAGTTGGTAGAGCACGTCCTTGGTAAGGACGGGGTCACCGGTTCAATTCCGGTCGTCGGCTCCAGTTGGTTTTTGGGGATCGCAGCGCAAGCGTCGCAGACCGTCTTTTTTGGTATCCGCCGGACGAGTAGCGAGCAAGGATTAGACAATGCCACGAGAGATCATTACGTTTCAGTGCACCGAATGCAAGCGCCGGAATTACACCAGCACGAAGAACAAAAAAGTGACCACCGAACGCGTGGAATTGAAGAAGTTCTGCCCGTTCTGCCGGAAGCACCAAGTGCACCGCGAGATCAAGTAAACTGAGGAATGGCTGCTTACGCAGGGGCGTAGGTTTAACGGCAGACCAGCGGTCTCCAAAACCGCGAGTGGGGGTTCGAATCCCTCCGCCCCTGCCAGCGTGAGCGCCGGGGGAGGCGGTCCGGGCGGCTTTTCGAGTGGCATTAAGAACGGTGTTCTCAGACCCGGGAGTCCCGGCGGCCGCACGGCAAGCCCGAAGGGTTAGCGAGAGGGTACGAGGGTACATGGAAGGCAAGTCTTTGATTGAACAGGTTGGGCATTGGCCGGTAGGCCTGAAGAGCTATTTCCTGGAGTTGCAAATGGAAATGCGGCGTGTCACTTGGCCTACCCGGAAGCAAGTGCAGGCGACGACAGTTGTGGTCATCGTGACCGTCTTTGGGTTCGCGGCCTACTTCGCGGTTGTGGATACGATCTTCAGTCGAACAATCGGCAAGCTGTTCTCTGTGCTTGCTCATCAGTAGGCGGTCGCTAATGTCAGACGACCAAGAGATCAATCTGGACCAGGAAGAACACGAGCGCGCGGAGGCCCCCGCCGAGTCTGCGGAGACGGCCGCCGAGGCCCCCGCCCAGACTGCTGCCGAGCCCGTAGAGGTGCCCGCTAGTTCTGGCGAGGCCTCCAGCGCCATCGAGGAAACCACGCCGCCGGAGGGGACGGCTGCGGCCGGAGACGCCCCGGCGGAGGATCAAACCATCGCCGCCCAGGTTGCTGAGCCACCGCCCGAGGATACGAACAAGCAGTGGTATATCATCCATACCTATTCGGGCTTTGAGCACAAGGTCGCGGATTCGTTGCGCGGCCGCGCCCAAGCTTTTGGCTTCGCCGACAAGATCGGACAGATCTTGATTCCGACCGAAGAGGTCGTCGAGGTGCGCGGCGGGAGAAAAGTCAACAGCAAGCGGATGATGTACCCCGGATACGTGCTTGTGCAAATGGAGATGAACGACGACCTCTGGCACGCGGTGAAATCAACGCCGCGCGTGACCGGTTTCGTCGGCGGCGGCAATACTCCCGTTCCCCTGAGCGCCACGGAGGTCAATGATATTCTTTACCGCCAGGCCACTTCGGCCGAGCGGCCTCGTCCCAAGCAGACTTTCGAGAAGGGCGAAACGGTGCGCATCACCGACGGGCCATTCGCTAACTTTTCGGGCAAGGTTGACGAGGTCAACTCGGAGCGCAACACGTTGCGCGTGCTGGTGACGATTTTCGGGCGCGCAACGCCCGTTGAGCTCGAGTTCGGGCAGGTGGAAAAAATTTAGATTGTGGGCGGCCGGTTGCAAGGGGTGGATTCTTCCCACCGCCTGCAACCGCCAGCCCACGACCAGAGGTTACAGAATGGCAAAGAAAGTTACTGCGCAGGTCAAGTTGCAGATTCCGGCTGGTAAGGCGACGCCGGCCCCTCCGGTGGGAACGGCGCTCGGTCCGCAGGGTGTCAACATCATGGAGTTCTGCAAAGCGTTTAACGCCAAGACATCCGCCAAGGACCAGGAGGGGCTAATCATCCCGGTGGTGATCACCATCTATTCGGACCATTCCTTTACCTTCATCACCAAGACGCCGCCCGTGCCGGTGCTGATTAAACGGGCCGTGAGCCTCGCTAAGGGATCGGCCGAGCCGAATAAGAACAAAGTTGGAAAGATTACCGAAAAGCAGATCGCGGAAATCGCCAAGCTGAAAATGCCGGACCTGAACTGCTTCACGCTGGAAGCGGCCGTGAACTGCGTGAAGGGCACGGCGCGGTCGATGGGGGTGGATGTCGGGTAGGGGTAACATGCCCGGCCCTTGCGGTTGTGCAATAATATAAGATTCTTCGAAGGATCTCTCAGTGGGAGGCCGAGGCCGGAGCGGGTCGAAGCCGTTCGCACCAATGAGGAAATATGGCTCGCAAACCAGGAAAAAAATATCAGTCTGCCGCCCAGCAAGTGAAAGCACAGCCGTACCCCTTGGAGGACGCTGTGCCGCTCGTCCAGAAGGTTAAGTTCGCCAAGTTCGACGAGACAGTTGAGCTTCATCTGCGCCTGGGCGTAGATCCCAAGCACGCCGATCAGATGGTCCGTGGCACGGTGGTTCTGCCGAACGGCTTGGGCAAATCCAAACGTGTGCTGGTGATCGCCTCGGGCGAGAAGCAGAAGGAAGCCGAAGAGGCAGGGGCGGATTTTGTCGGCGGCGACGACATGGTGCAGAAGATCCAGGGCGGCTGGATCGACTTCGACGCGGTCATCGCCACGCCGGACATGATGCGGTCGGTCGGCCGGCTGGGCAAGGTGCTCGGTCCCCGCGGTCTGATGCCGAACCCGAAGACCGGCACGGTCACCATGGACATTGCGAGAGCGGTCCGCGAGGTCAAGGCGGGCAAGGTCGAGTTTCGCGTTGACAAGACCGGAATTATTCACGCACCCGTTGGCAAGGTCAGTTTCGAGACGCCGAAGCTGTTCGAGAACGCTCTGGCATTGATCCAGGCGGTGGTCCGGGCCAAACCCCCGGCCGCGAAAGGGAAATATGTGAGGAGCGTGACGATCTGCTCGACGATGGGCCCCGGCGTATCGCTGGATGTGACCCCGTATAATGCCAGGATTCAATAGCTCCGCACGGAGACGATCGTGAAAAAGAAATCGGATAAGCAGAAAGACGTTGACGCGTTGCGCCAAGAACTGAAGAAGACCCACCACCTGTTCGTGACCAGCTTCGAAAAGCTCACAGTGGCCCAGGATTTCGAGTTGCGCAAGGCGGTTCGCGCGGCTGGCGCCACCTATCGCGTCATTAAGAACAACCTGGCGGAGAGGGCGGCGGAAGGGACCCAGGCCGCCGGTCTGCTGAAGGGACTGCGGGGCATGACATCGATAGCGTACACGGAGTCGGATCCTGTGGCGCTCGCCAAGGCGCTGACCGCTTACGCCAAGAACAACCCGGACTTCGTGTTCAAGGCGGGCATGGTCGAGGGCCGGGCGATCGATGTCCGGTCGATCCAGGAGCTGGCGAACCTGCCTTCCAAGGAGGGCTTGATCGCGAAGGTCTTGTGGCTGATCAACTCGCCAGCGCAACGGCTTGCGGTTTCGCTCAACGGTTTGGCCAGAAACCTGGCCGTGGTGCTGGACCAGGCGATCAAAGAGAACAAGTTTAGTGCGTAGGGTGTGTGGGCTGTAGGTAGTAAGTTGTGGGCGGCGCGGGTTGCGTCGCGAACCCCCTGCAGCCTACAAACCACAACCCACAACGAATAAGGAGTCGGAAAAAGAAATGGCGGACGTAAACGCGATTCTGGAAAAGATCAAGGGTCTGACGCTGCTCGAGGCGTCCCAGTTGGTGAAAGGCATTGAAGAGGCGTTCGGCGTATCGGCGGCGGCCGCGGTGGCTGCGGCCCAGGTAACGGGCGCGGCGGGTGCGGCTGCCCCAGCAGTGGAAGAAAAGACGGAATTCTCCGTCGTTTTGACCGCGGCCGGCGCCAACAAGATCAACGTAATCAAGGCTGTGCGTGAGGTGACTAGCCTGGGCCTGAAGGAAGCCAAGGACCTCGTGGATGGTGCTCCCAAGCCCATCAAGGAAGGCGTCTCCAAGGACGAGGCTGAAGCGATCCGGAAAAAGTTCACCGAAGCGGGCGCAACCATCGAGGTGAAGTAGGCCGGCACGGTTTGCCGGCCAGGCTCCCGGGGGCTGGCGAGACCGCCATGCTGCCCAAGGCGGAGGGAATAATCGTCTTGGGCTGTGGGCAAGCCACCGGCCGCCTAAGCCCATGATCTGAAAGCCCCGTGGCCGTTCGGGGCTAGCCAGGGCTGGGCGGGGGTATTTGACGTCCTTTTGCGAGTCTGGTAAACTCGAATCTGGGCTGATTCCACATCGAGCGTCCGTGAACCTCGCATTCCGGTGGTGTGTCTTCAATGGGCTTGAAGCTAGAGAGGGAGTGTGCCTGCGCGCTTGTGGTGTGTTTCTCTCTTCGCGTTCTCATCGCGAAACGGTGTGTGGCCGTTCCCTGAGCGCACAGACGCGCAGCCAATCGCCGCCGGCGCGATCCGTACCGTCGGGGAAGCCACGGCATGGTTACGCTTCGGTATACCCTGCGGCTCCCATAAGACCGGCCGGACAAGGTCCGGCTCAGTGTGTGATTGTTTCATAACGTGCGGCAACCTCATCGACTCTCAGGAGTTTAACTAAGATGCAGAATGCGGCAAATGGCGCCTCTCGGGAACGCGTTGACTTTTCCCGGATCAAGACGTCGATTCCGATTCCCAATCTCATCGAGGTACAAAGGAAATCCTACGAGCGGTTTCTGCAAATGGACCTGCTCCCGAGCGAGCGCGAAGATATCGGTCTTCAAAGCGTCTTCAACTCGGTGTTCCCGATCTCGGATTTTCGCGGGCTGAGCCAGTTGGAATTCGTCGATTACTCGATCGGCAACTGGGAGTGCAAGTGCGGCAACCTGAAGGGGCTGCACCATCTGCGCTCCACCTGCCGGAATTCGAGCTGCGGTGCCACCATCCGCACCGACCCCTTTCATGCCGGCGACGTGTTGTGCCACCGCTGCGGCACATTCAACAAGAACATAGTGACGTTCTGCAACCGCTGCGGCGATCCGGTCGGCCTGCAACTGAAATACGACGTCCCCGAGTGCGAAGAGCGCGGGATGACCTATGCCGCGCCACTCAAGGTCACTATCCGCCTCACCGTGTTCGATAAGGACCCCGAGACGGGCGCGCGCACCGTCCGCGACATCAAGGAACAGGAAGTCTTCTTCGGCGAAGTGCCGCTGATGACCGACAACGGCACGTTCATCATCAATGGCACCGAGCGCGTCATCGTCTCGCAATTGCATCGCTCGCCCGGCGTCTTCTTCGAAAAAATCGCCGCACAGGGCTATTACCTCGGTAAGATCATCCCATACCGCGGGAGCTGGGTCGAGTTCGAATACGACCTCAAGAATTTGCTCTATGTCCGCATCGATCGCAAACGCAAGTTTTATGGGACGGTGTTTCTGCGCGCGCTCGGCCTGAAGACCGATGAACAGATCCTGCACACCTTCTACCGGGTCGACAAGATCTCGATCAAGGGCAAGAAGCTGCTCTGGAACGTTTCGCCCGGCCTGCAAGGGATGAAGCTCTCCCACGCCGTCACGAACAAGGCCGGCGACACCGTCGTCCCGCAGGGCCGCAAGATCACCTCTTCCGTCCTTAAGGAAATCCAGAAGGCGAAGATCGAACAAGTGGAGATTGCCGCCAGCGACCTGGAAGGTGCGTTTGTCGCCGCTGACGTGGTCGATATGTCGACCGGCGAGGTGCTGACCGAAGCCAACCAGGAGCTCACGGCTGCCGTGATCGGCAAGCTGGTCGACGCCGAAATCGACGCCTTCGCGGTGTTCTTCCCCGAGCGCGACGATGCCGGCTCCGTCATCTCGGCAACGCTGAAGAAGGACCCGGTGAAGTCGCAGAACGACGCGCTGCTCGAGATTTACCGCAAACTGCGTCCGGGCGACCCGCCGACGCTGGATACGGCCATGCAGTTGTTCCAGGGCATGTTCTTCGACCCGCGGAAATATGACTTCTCGCGCGTCGGCCGTATGAAGTTTAACATCAAGCTGTTCGACAGGGCCGACGCCACAACGCTCGATAAACGGACGCTCGACCCCGACGACTTCTACGCGGTTATCCGGTATCTCCTGAAGCTGCGCAAGGTGAGCACGCTCTCGGTCGACGATATCGACCACCTCGGAAACCGCCGCGTGCGCGCGGTTGGCGAACTCCTCGAGAACCAGTTCCGCATCGGCTTGGTGCGCATGGAGCGGGCGATCAAGGAGAAAATGTCGGTCTATCAGGAAATGTCGACGGCGATGCCGCATGACCTGGTGAATGCAAAACCGGTCATGGCTGCAATCCGCGAATTCTTTGGATCGAGCCAGCTTTCGCAATTCATGGATCAGACCAATCCGCTGTCGGAGATCACCCACAAACGGCGTCTGTCCGCTCTCGGTCCGGGCGGGCTTTCGCGCGAGCGCGCCGGGTTTGAAGTCCGCGACGTCCACCCGACGCATTACGGCCGCATTTGCCCGATCGAGACGCCGGAGGGCCCGAATATCGGCCTGATTTCGTCGCTGTCGTGTTTCGCGCGGATCAACGAGTACGGCTTCATCGAAAGCCCGTACCGCCGCGTCCTCAAAGGGCACGTCGTCGACGAGGTGAAGATCCTCAATCCGGGCGACACGCATTCTAAGGTGGGCGATATCCTCCCGCGCTCCGAAATCGAAAAGATGAACACCGATCTGAACCCGAAAAAGCAGCGGGCCGAGTTCGAGGCGCATTGCGAGTACCTCTCCGCGTGGGAGGAGGACAAGTACACTGTCGCGCAGGCGAACGTCGAGCTCGATGACAAGGGCCGGCTCGTCCCCGAGCTGGTCAACGCGCGCCAAGCGGGCAACTTCGTGCTGAAGCATCGCGAAGAGATCGAGTACATGGATGTCAGCCCGAAGCAGCTCGTCTCGGTCGCAGCGAGCCTGATTCCGTTCCTTGAAAACGACGATGCAAATCGTGCCCTGATGGGCTCGAATATGCAGCGCCAGGCAGTGCCGTTGCTGCGCGCCGAGGCGCCGTTTGTCGGCACCGGCATGGAGCACGTGACGGCGCGCGATTCCGGCGCGGTGGTCCTTTGCAAGCGCGCGGGCGTCGTTGATTCGGTCGATTCGGAGCGCATTATTGTGCGCGTCGAGGGCAACGTCCATGAAGGCCAGCTCTCCCGTGAGGTTGGCGCCGACATTTATACGCTCACGAAATTCAAGCGCTCGAACCAGAACACCTGCATCAGCCAGAAGCCGATCGTGCCTAAAGGCCAGCGGGTGAAGAAAGGCGACGTGCTTGCCGACGGCCCTTGCACCGACAGCGGCGAGCTGGCGCTTGGCCGCAACGTCCTGGTGGCGTTCATGCCGTGGCGTGGCTACAACTTTGAAGACGCGGTGGTCGTTAGCGAGAAGCTGGTGAAGGACGACTACTACACCTCGATCCACATCGAGGAGTTCGAGATCGAGGCCCGCGACACTAAGCTCGGCCCGGAGGAAATCACCCGCGACATTCCGAACATTGCTGAGTCGTTCCTGCGCAACCTCGACGAGAGCGGCATCATCCGGATCGGCGCCACCGTGAAGCCGGGCGACATCCTGGTCGGCAAGGTGACGCCGAAAGGCGAAACGCAGCTTACGCCCGAAGAGAAGCTGCTGCGCGCCATCTTTGGGGAGAAGGCCGGGGATGTCAAGGACGCTTCGCTCTACTGCCCGCCCGGCATTGAAGGCAGCGTAGTGGATTGCAAGGTGTTTTCGCGCAAGGGCGCCGAGCTTGACGAGCGCTCCAGGACGATCCAGGAAGAGGAGGTCGAAAAGCTTCACCGGAACCTCGAAGACGAGAAGCGAATTCTCAACGACGAGCGCGCCAAGCGCCTCGCCAGTCTGCTGGAAGGCAAGCTGTTGTTGGCCGACCTGCACGACGAGAAGACCAACAAGCGCTTGCTTGCCAAGGGCGCCGAACTCACGCGCGACATGATCGAGAAGATGCGCGCACGCGACCTAAAGCGTATGAAGCTGAAGGACAAGGATCCGCGCCTGAACGAGCAGATCGACGAGATCGAAGAGATGACCTCGCGGCAGATCGCGGTGCTTGAGAAAATCACCGAAGAAAAGATCGCCAAGCTCAAGAAGGGCGATGAGCTGCCGCCCGGCGTGATCAAGCTCGTGAAGTGCTACATCGCGATGAAACGCAAGCTCTCGGTCGGCGATAAGATGGCCGGCCGCCATGGAAACAAGGGCGTCATCGCCAAGATCGTTCCCGAGGAAGACATGCCGTACCTGCCCGACGGCACACCGGTCGAGATCGTGCTCAACCCGCTGGGCGTTCCTTCCCGCATGAACGTGGGACAGATCCTGGAGACGCACCTGGGCTGGGCGGCGAACAAGCTCCAGCGGTACTACAGCACCCCGGTGTTCGATGGCGCCACCGAGCGCGACATCAAGAAGCAGCTTGCCGAAGCCAATCTGCCGTCGTCGGGCAAGGTCCTGCTTTATGACGGCCTGACCGGCCTGTCCTTCGAGCAGCCGGTGACGGTGGGCTACATTTACATGCTCAAGCTCTCGCACCTGGTTGACGACAAGATTCACGCCCGTTCCATCGGGCCGTACTCGCTCATCACGCAGCAGCCGCTCGGCGGCAAGGCCCAGTTCGGCGGCCAGCGGTTCGGCGAAATGGAAGTCTGGGCGCTTGAAGCCTACGGCGCAGCGTACATCCTGCAGGAGCTGCTGACGGCCAAGTCCGACGACGTGTATGGCCGCGCCAAGATCTATGAAGCGATTGTCAAGGGCGAAGCGGCGGCTGAGCCGGGTGTGCCCGAATCGTTCAACGTATTAATTCGCGAGCTCCAGTCGCTGTGTCTCGACGTGGAACTGATGAAGAAACCGCGCGAGCTGATGGACACCGCGCTGGTGGCGGACTATAGGGAAGAGGGTTGAGGGATGTGGGTCACAGGCTGTCGGAGGCGCGTGGGGGAACAGCGCTCTTCCCGCAGTCCGCTACCCGCTGCCCACAGCCCGCGGTTTTCATAAGGAGGCTGCTTTGTACCGATCCTCTCCGTACGATAGAGCCAATCTGATCGCAGACTTCGATTCGATCCGAATCAGTCTTGCGTCGCCGGAGAAAATCCGGAGTTGGTCGCACGGCGAAGTCACGAAGCCCGAGACGATTAATTACCGTACTTTTAAGCCGGAGCGCGACGGCCTTTTCTGCGCCCGGATCTTCGGCCCGATCGCGGATTGGGAGTGCTTGTGCGGGAAGTACAAGCGGATGAAGCACCGCGGCGTCATTTGCGACAAGTGCGGAGTCGAAGTGACGCTTTCGCGCGTGCGGCGCGAGCGGCTCGGGCATATCGAGCTAGCGAGCCCCTGCTCGCATGTCTGGTTTTTCAAGGGCCTGCCGAGCCGTATCGGCTACCTGCTCGACATCACCCTGCGCGAGCTCGAGCGCGTTCTTTACTTCGAAGCCTACGTGGTGGTCGATCCCGGCGAGGTGCCGAACCTCTCCAGAGCCGAAGTCATCAGCGACGAGCGCAAGCGGCAGCTCGACCAGGAGCACCCCGGCAAGTTCATCGCGATGATGGGCGCCGAGGGCATCAAGGAGCTGCTGAAGAAGATCGATATCGAGGCGCTGAGCCTCGATATCCGCGAACGGATGAAGACCGAGATCTCGCAGCAGAAGAAGCTGAAGTACGCCAAGCGGCTGCGGGTGGCCGAATCGTTCCGCAAATCAGGCAACAAGCCGGAATGGATGATTCTGGACGTCATCCCGGTGATCCCGCCGGAGTTGCGCCCGCTCGTGCCGCTCGATGGCGGCCGCTTCGCTACCTCCGACCTCAACGATCTGTATCGCCGCGTCATCAACCGGAACAACCGGCTGAAGAAGCTCATTGAGCTGCACGCGCCCAACGTCATCGTGCGCAACGAGAAGCGCATGCTGCAGGAAGCGGTCGACGCGCTGTTCGACAACGGCCGCCGCGGCCGGGTGCTGCGCGGCGCCAACAACCGTCCGCTGAAATCGCTCTCCGACAACTTGAAGGGGAAACAGGGCCGTTTTCGCCAGAACCTGCTCGGAAAACGCGTCGATTACTCCGGCCGCTCCGTCATCGTGGTCGGCCCCGATCTCAAGCTGCACCAGTGCGGCCTTCCGAAGAAGATGGCGCTCGAGCTGTTCAAGCCGTTCATCTATCACCGGCTCGAGCAACGCGGCCATTGCACCACCATCAAGCAGGCCAAAGAGCTCGTCGAGCAGCAGGACGCGGTGGTCTGGGACATTCTGGAGGAGGTCATCAGGGACCATCCGATTCTGCTGAACCGTGCGCCGACGCTGCACCGGCTGGGGATCCAGGCCTTTGAGCCCGTGCTGGTGGAAGGCAAGGCCATCCGGATTCACCCGCTGGTTTGCACGGCGTTCAACGCCGACTTCGACGGCGACCAAATGGCGGTTCACATTCCGCTGTCTCCGGAGGCGCAGATCGAGGCGTCCACGCTGATGCTGGCCTCGAACAACATTCTGTCTCCGGCCCACGGCTCGCCCATCGCCGTCCCGACGCAGGACATGGTGCTGGGCCTCTACTATCTCACCAAAGCGCGGCCCGGCACCAAGGGCGAAGGCCGGACCTTCGCCTCGACCGAAGACGTGCTGATCGCGCTCGAGATGGGCGAAGTCGAGACGCTCTCCCCGATCAAGCTGCGTTTCACCGGCAAAGTGATCGACCTGGTGCACGCCTTCGATACCCAGAACGTGCTGCACACCGAGCCAATCGAGTTCAACAAACAGTACATGGATACGACGGTCGGCCGCGTGATCTTCAATGACGTGCTGCCCGAGGAAATGCCGTTCATCAACGGCTTGCTCAAAAAGAAGGGTCTCACGCAGCTTGTCCAGTATGCCTACCTCAGGTTCGGCCTCCCGACCACGGTGCAGATGCTCGATCGGGTGAAGGACCTCGGTTTCTATTACGCGACCCGTGCGGGTATCTCGATCGGCATCGACGACATGGTGGTCCCGCAACAGAAGCCGGCGCTGGTCAAAGAGGCCGAGCGCGAAGTTATCGGCGTGCAGAGCCAGTATACGGAGGGCGCAATCACGAACGGCGAGCGCCTGAACAAGATCATCGAGATCTGGTCGAAGGTGACCGAGCGCGTTTCCGAAGAAATGTTCAAGGTCATGGAGGAAGACGACCGCACCGGCCGCTACCTCAACCCGATTTACATCATGGCCGACTCTGGCGCGCGCGGCTCCAAACAACAAATCCGGCAGCTCTCCGGCATGCGCGGCCTCATGGCCAAGCCGTCCGGGGATATCATCGAGACCCCCATTACCGCGAACTTCCGCGAAGGTCTGAACGTGCTGCAGTACTTCATCTCGACCCACGGCGCGCGCAAGGGCTTGGCGGATACCGCGCTGAAGACGGCGGACTCCGGCTACCTCACGCGGCGCCTGGTTGACGTGGCGCAGGACGTCATCGTCACCGAGGACGACTGCGGCACCGCCAACGGCATCTACGTCGAGCCGATCGTCGAATCGGGCGAAATCATCGAGGCGTTGCGCGACCGCATTGTCGGCCGCGTCGCGCTCGAAGACCAGCTCGACTACGAGGGTAATCTGATCGTTGGCGTCAACCAGGAGATCACCGAGGAACTGGCGGCGGCAATCCAGGCTGCCGGTATCGAGCGCGTGAAGATCCGCTCGGTGCTGACCTGCGAATCGAAACGCGGCGTTTGCCAGCTCTGCTACGGCCGCAATCTCGCGACCGGGCGGCTGGTCGAGCGCGGCGAGGCGGTCGGCGTCATCGCGGCGCAGTCGATCGGCGAGCCGGGCACGCAGCTCACCATGCGCACCTTCCACATCGGAGGCACGGCGACCCGGATCAGCGAGCAGTCCACGCAGGACGCCAAGTCCGACGGTTTCGCGAAGTTTATCAACGTCACTACGGTCCGAAACAAGAATGGCGACCTGGTCGCCATGAACCGCAATGGCATCCTCGGGATCGTAGACGAAAAAGGCCGTGAAAAGGAGCGCTACCAGGTTGTCTACGGCGCCAAGCTGCGCGTCGATAACGGCGCGCGGGTGAAGGCCAACGACATCCTGCTCGAATGGGACCCATACACTTTCTCGATCCTGACCGAGGTCAGTGGCGTCGTCCATTTTAAGGACATGATCGAAGGCCTCACGCTGCAAGAGCAGATGGATGAGATCACCGGCATGTCGCACTGGGTCGTCACCGATTCGCCCGATGAGAAGCGGCTGCCGGCGGTCATCGTCCGTCCGGCCACCGGCGGGCGCGGCGAGGAGAAGCGCTATCTCATGCCCACGCACGCGCACCTGACCGTCAAGGACGGCGAGGAAGTCCACGCCGGCGACGTGCTGGCAAAGATTCCTCGCGCCACCACCAAGACCAAGGACATCACCGGCGGTCTGCCGCGCGTGGTCGAGCTGTTCGAAGCGCGCAAGCCGCGCGAAACGGCGGTCATCGCGGAGATCAACGGCGCCATCAAATACGGCAACGTCACCAAGGGCCAGCGCAAGATCGTCATCCGCGGCGATGATGGCCAGGAGCGCGACTACCTGGTGCCGCGCGGCGTGCATATCAATGTGCAGGAAGGCGAGCGCGTCAAGGCCGGCGATCCGTTGATGGATGGGCCCCGCAATCCGCACGACATCCTGGATGTCCTCGGCGAGCAAGAGCTGCAGAAGTACATGGTCAACGAGGTTCAGGAGGTCTACCGCCTCCAGGGCGTCAACATCAACGATAAGCACCTGGAGGTGATCGTTCGCCAGATGATGCGCTGGGTGCGGATCGAGGATATCGGCGACACCGAGTTTCTCCCCGAAGAGGTCGTCGATAAGTTCAAGTTCCGTGAGGATAACGAGCGCTTCGTGGCCGCGGGCGGCCGCGCGGCGCAGGGCAAGGCCGTGCTTCTCGGCATCACCAAGGCGTCGCTCTCGACCGATTCGTTCATCTCGGCTGCGTCCTTCCAGGAGACGACTCGCGTGCTCACCGAAGCCGCCATCAACGGTAAGGTGGATTACCTGCGCGGCCTGAAGGAGAACGTCATCATGGGCCGCCTCATTCCCGCGGGCACCGGAATGGAGTATTACCGCCGGGTGAAGATTGCGGGCGAGGAACTCGAAGAGGAGCTGATGCAGGAGCCCGAAACCTCGCTCGGCGAAGGGATCGAAGGCTACGCCGAGGAGACCCGCCTGCATTACACCGGCGGGCTTTCCGAGACTGGCGGAATGGAGCCCTTCGAAGCCGAGTAAGGTTTTCGAGTCACCGATTGGAACTTCGGCGCCGCGGTGCTGTTACACGTTTCGTCGTCGCCCACGCGCATTCACAGCCACCCTATTGGCAGATACTCAACGCGGACTTCACCAAGCCGCTTCTGCTGGCGCAAGACCCGTCCCGAATAATCTCGAACCAGCAGCAAATCATCGGATTTCCATTCCAGGTTCATTCCACCATGGGCGACGATGCTGAACACATTCCCCTCGCCTCCCGGGAACCGTTCGTTGGTTGGTAACACTGAGACGTGTGAAACCGTCGGGCAGTACCGAGCAGCGGCAACACAATTCCTTGAAAATGTGATGGCTCTCCATCGTCCGTTCGGGCTTTTTGACTCGGCCACGATCTTGTCCCCACAGGACAAGCTGCAGTTCGCCATCAACCCCAAAAATATGGCAGCCGCTGCTATGAAGCATCCTACTGTCAAAAGCGCGGCCAGCCGAACGACGGCCGCGATGCCCCGGTGGCGCCTGTTGATGAAGGCAATGACACAGAGTGCGACAATTGCGGCAACCACCGACCCACAGGTTGGGGCGACAAGTTCTGGGTATGCCCATCGCCCCACCCATAGAATCGATAACAGGTATCCCGCAAATGTTGCAGAGCCCAGCGCCATAACAGATAGCAGCACTATGAAAGTGATTTTCCGGGCGCTACACATTCCAGGTGTATTGTCACACGCCCAATGGTCAGGCAACAGCCGTGCCGGGAGGGGGCCGCACGGTCCTCACCCCTTGATGACGCCCATCGGGCGCAGGCGCGCCACCTTCGACGCCAGGCCGGCGTTGTGCACTACCTCGATGACCTCGTCCACGTTCTTGTACGCCTCGGGGATCTCTTCGAGAATGCCTTCGCGCGTTTCGCTGCGCACAAGAATTCCCTGATCCTCAAGCCTCTTTTGCACCTCGCGGGCGTCGCGGCCTTTGCGGGCGGCGGTCCGGCTCAACAGGCGGCCCGCGCCGTGGCACACGCTGCCAAAGGTCTCTTTCATCGCGCCGTCGGCGCCGGTGAGCACCCAGGAAGCTGTGCCCATGCTGCCGGGAATGAGCACCGGCTGGCCGATGTGGCGGTAGGCGTCCGGCAGGTCGGGATGGCCGGGCGGAAACGCGCGGGTCGCGCCTTTACGATGAACCAGGACGTCGCGCTGGACGCCGCTCAATTCGTGCCGCTCGCGCTTGGCGATGTTGTGACAGACGTCGTAGACGAGGTCGAGCCGCGTGTCCGGGCCGAAGACGTGGCGGAATGAGCCGCGCAGCAGATCGTGGATGACCTGCCGGTTCGCCCATGCGAAGTTGGCGGAGGCGCGCATCGCCGCCAGATAGGCCTGGCCTTCCGGAGACTGTATGGGCACGCAGGCAAGCTGGCGGTCGGGCAGCGTGATGTAGTAGCGCTTCATGGCCGGACCCATCTGCGCAAGGTAGTCGGTGCAGACCTGGTGTCCGAGGCCGCGCGAGCCGCAGTGAATGAGTACAACCACTTGGCCACGCTCGAGGCCGAGAGGTTGCGCGGCTAAGGGATCATGAATCTGTTCGACATACTGCACCTCCAGGAAGTGGTTGCCGCTGCCCAGGGTTCCGATCTGGCAGCGGCCGCGCTGTTTGGCGCGCTCGGAGACCTTCTCGGGATCGGCTTCCGCGAGTCGGCCCCGGTCCTCCGTGAACTCGGCATCGCGCGGCTCGCCGTGACCATCGTCGATGGCCCATTGGGCGCCGCGCGCGAGAAGGTCTTCAAGTTGGGGCCAAGTGATGCGCACCGAACCCTCCCCGCCGGTGCCGCAGGGCACGTCGCGGAAGATGTGATTCATGAGCTCGCGCAGGCGGGGCCGTACGTCGCTGGCGGCGAGGCCCGTGCGCAGCAGGCGGACTCCGCAGTTGATATCGAAGCCGACACCGCCGGGTGAGACCACGCCTTTTTGCCAGTCTATTGCGGCGACGCCGCCGATCGGGAAGCCGTAGCCCTGGTGAATATCGGGCATCGCGAGACTCGGACCGGCAATGCCAGGCAGCGTGGCTACATTCATGGCCTGCTCGAGCGAGAGATCGCGGCGAATCTGGTCCAAGAGCGCGTCAGTGGCGTACACGACGACGCTAGTGCGCATGCCGCGTGCAGGGTCGCGCGGAATCCGCTTCCGGTACGCGTCGATCTTCTCTATGGTGATCGTGTCAGCCATCGTCAGATGTCCAGATAGACCTCAGCCAGCCATCCCGTTTCGTCTTGCCAGATTTTGAGCTGGTGGTAAGTGACCCCCTTTACGATGATTTTGCCACGATGGTGCGCCGGATCGCGCGGCTCTCCAAAGGCCTCCGCGCGCACCCGGTCGGGGCCGGCTTCGAGCAGCAGGAAGCGGCGGAAGACCACCTTCCTGCCATCCAGCCAGTAGAGCACTTCGCTGAGCCAGTTCACCAGAAGTGCCGGCAAATCTTCGCCCTGCGCCGAAAGTGCGTGCCTGGTGTGCGGGTTGACGTCTTCAATTTCGATGGCGATCGAGACGAGCGCTTCCGCAGCGGCCGCAAACAGATCGCGGAGCGTGTTACCGCGGGCGCGAAACCCGATGTCGGCGGTGTGGTCGAGGATCTCAAACACGCCCCGCCTCCGCTGGAGTGGTAGCGCGGCGTTGCGGCCCAACGGCGGAAGTATAAAACCGGTCCATGTAGGTGGCGGTCGGAAGCAGGCACGGAGGTGACAATATGCGGCGCCGGTACTGCATAATAAGACCTTCCATGATGACACACTTGAGGCACGTTGCTGTTCCAAATGGATGTCGCACACCCTGCGAGACCGCAGGCGTCACTCGGATGGGCAGCCGGAGCCAAATGAATGACGCGAAAAATCGTCCGGATTCTTGGGTCCAGGTACGGAAAACGGAATAATGCTAGTACTATCAGTACCATTTTGGGGCAGAGCGCTTGCGTCACTTCGAGCAATCGGTTATAAGTATAGTTAGCTCAACGTAGCAGCCATCCGACTCTGGGCTATCCGAGTGGGGAGTGAGCGTTCTGTGAGTAACGAATTCAAAGACGATCAACAATACATGATCCGGGCGTTAAGCACGGCGCTGGTCATCGCCGATCCGGAGTTAAAAGAGGAGATCGGGAGCTGTCTGGCTGGCGCTCCTCTCCGGATCGTTTTGGACCAGTCAACCACGATCGAAACGGCGCAGTTGAGGCGGATGACGCTCGATCTCGTAGTGGTGGCCGGCACTCCTCCTGGCGAAACGATGGACGCACTGGTGAAGAGGATCAAAGCGGTCTCCCCGGAGTCGGCGGTCATGGTGCTCGACCGCTCTCCGGAACCCGAGGTGATCCTGGAGTCGATGCGCGCGGGCGCGGACGAATTCATTCTTCCTCCCTTCGTGACGAATCTGCCAGAGGGTCTCAATCGAATCCTGGCGCAGTCGAGCAAACGGGAACTGGCGCTCCGGCCGACGGGCAAAGTGGCCGCATTCATGTCGGCAAAGGGCGGGTGTGGCGCGACGACGGCCGCTTGCCACATCGCGGCCGAGCTCCAGCGCATCACCGAGCACGAGATTCTGCTGGCCGACTTCGATATTGAGTCGGGCGTGATCGGGTACTTGATGAAGTCCAAGACGCAGTACAACGTGCTCGATGCGGTAAGGAACCTGCAGCGGATGGACATGAGCTACTGGAAAGCGCTGGTGGCCAAGGAAGGTCCGCGGCTGGACGTGCTTCCCGCTCCTGAGGGCGTGCCATCGCGCGAAGGATACCAGCCGGAGCAGGTTCGCGAGGTGCTCCACCTGATGCGCTCGATGTACGCCTGGGTTGTGGCGGACTTCGGGCGCAGCCTGAGCCTCCTCTCCATGACGTTGCTGGATGATTTCGACGAACTGTTTCTGTTTTCGACGCTGAGCGTTCCGGCGATGTACCAAGCCAAGCGGTTCGTCGAGCAGATGCGGGATTACGGCTACCCCCTGAGCCGGGTCCACTTAATCGTCAACCGCGTGCCGCAGAACCCGGAGTTCGCACCGGCGGATTTCGGCAGGGCCCTTGGTTTGGCGGTGTACGCGACGTTGCCGGAAGGTTTCGAGCTGGAGCAAGCCTACGCGGAAGGTACGCTGTTGCCGCCGGACTGCGCGCTCGGCAAGGAACTGGCCAGCATCGCGATGAAGATGGCGGGCGTGCAGGAGCCGGGCAATCAGCAGCCGAGGCGATACCTGTTCTTCGGCGCTCGCAAGCCGGTTCCTGCGCTGTTGGGCCTGGATGATTAGCCGCTGCTAAGCGAGGGGGCCGGGTCGGCTTCGGAATACGGCGCGGGCCTCATCGAAGCGCGGGGGCTTGGGGCTGCAGTTTTCCTGAGGGGCTAGCAGGACTGATCGCGATTCCAAACGCGAGGAAAAAGATTCGGTTTTTTTCAAAGGCATTAGGACTGCGAGTACTACGAGTACCACAAGTATCATTCTGCATCGAAGTACTTGACCCCTAAACGCAAATTGAATTATAAGTGGATCAGGCAGCACGCACTGGGAATCTAAAACTCAAGAGGGCACCAGAGTGGGCACAGAAGAGTTTCTCCATGGCAACTTACATACTGACTTCCAATCCGGCCTGCGTCCATTGACCACCGCGCTGGTCATCGCCGATCCGGAGCTGAGACAGGAGATCAGAACTTACTTGAACGGCGCTCCCCTTCGGATCGTCTTGGACCAGCCCTCGACGATCGAGACGACGCAGTTGCAGCGGCTGCGGCTCGATCTCGTCGTGGTGGCCGGCTCTCCGTGGGGCGAAACGGTAGATGGACTGGTGAAGAGGATCAAAGCGGTCTCGCCGGGCTCGGCGGTCGCGCTGCTTGACCGCTCTCCGCAACCCGAAGTGGTTCTGGAAGCGTTACGCCAGGGGGCGGACGAATTTGTTTTGCCGCCGTTTGAGACCAACCTCCCCAGCGCGCTGGGGCGAATCCTGGCGCATTCGAGAAGATTGGAGCTGGCGTTCCGGCAGACGGGCAAAGTCGTCGGGTTTATATCGGCGAAGGGCGGCTGCGGAGCCACGACGGCCGCCTGCCATGTCGCGGTCGAACTCGGACGGGTTGCCGCGCAAGAAGTCTTATTGGCCGACTTCGATCTCGAGTCGGGAACGATCGGGTACCTGATGAAGGCCAAGACCCAGTACAACGTGCTCGATGCGGTGAAGAACCTGCACCGCTTGGACATGAGCTACTGGAAGGCGCTGGTGGCAAAGCAGGGCCCGCATCTGGAAGTGATCCCTGCGCCCGAGGTTCTGCCGTCGCGCGAAGAACATTCGCCGGACCAGGCTCGTGAGGCGTTCCGGTTCATGCGCTCGATGTATAGCTGGGTTGTGGCGGACTTCGGGCGGAGCTTGAACCTGGTTTCGCTGGCGCTGCTCGACGATCTGGACGAGCTATTTCTGTTTACGACCCTGAGCATGCCGGCGATGTACCAGGCCAAGCGGTTCATCGAGCGGGTTCGGGATTACGGCTACCCGCTGAACCGTGTGCGCTTGATCATCAACCGTGTGCCGCGGAACGCGGACTTCATACAGGCCGATGTCGCTCAGTCGCTGGGTGTGCCGGTCCACGCCACGCTGCCGGAAAGTGACGAGCTGGAGAAAGCCTACGCGAAAGGCAGCCTGTTGCACCCGGCTAGCGCGCTCGGCAAGGAACTGGCCGCCATCGCGATGAAGATGGCAGGTGTGAAGACCCCGGACACCCCAAGACCGAAGAACCGATACCTGTTCTTTGGCGCTCGCAAACCGCTGCCGGCGTTGCTTGGTATGGGCGAGTAGTATCCTGAGTTACAAATTCACAGCATAAGTCCTGGTGGGGCGGACGCCCACGTCCGCGCCGGCCCCCCTGGTCCGGCTCGCCGCTGTGATAAATCTCCAAGCCGGGCTGCAACTTGCGGAAAAACTGGATTCCCGATCGGCCTGCGGCCATTTGTCCGGCCCTCCCCAGCCCGGATCGCCCCAGCAGGTGTCTTCCGGCCGGCGCCGCTACGGGTGAGGCGTTATTTCCTGAAGATCCTACAGGAACCCGCCTGGATGGCCGATCTCGACGGGCGTGAGACCGGCGCTGGGCGTGGCACTGGTGATTGTTGCGCTCGCGCCTTCGGCGCACCTCGCCTGGACCGCGCGGGACGTGCCTCATCTGGGATATTTCCACGACGACAGCATTTATTGGGTATGCGCGCGCTCGATCGCGAAGGGCGCCGGTTACCGCATCGCAAGCCTGCCAGGCCAGCCCTATCAGACGAAGTACCCGCCGGCGTACCCGTTGCTGCTGGCGGGCGTGTGGAAGCTCGATTCTGAATTCCCCGCCAATCTGCGGCTGGCGCTCGCGCTCAACTGGCTGCTGCTGCCCGCGTTTGTACTGCTGGCGCGATGGTCCTTCACGGATCTCGGGGTTCGGCCAGCGCACGCATGGATGCTATCGGCGGCGCTGGCGCTCAATCCTTACAACGCATTATGCGGGATCAGCCTGCTTTCGGATCTGTTGTTCAGTTGCCTGCTGATCGCTGCATTGGCGCTGATCGAACGCTCGCGGCGGCCGGAAACCCGGACATGGATGGCGGCGGCAGCGGGACTTGCGGCAGCGGCGGCGTTCCTGACGCGGCCGGTAGGAGTGCTGCTGCTCGCGGTGGGGCCGGCGCTGTTTTTGCTGCGCAAGCAATATCGACGTGCGGCGTTATTTGCGGGCGCGATGCTGCCGGGGGTTCTGGCGTGGGCGTGGTGGGTCCATTCGCATCGTGCGGCCGGAGGCGATCTGGCGCTCCTCTATTACACGGATTACCTCGGATATCTGAACAGCGGCCCCCTCGCGGACCTGCCCATGATAGTGTGGACGAACTTCGATAGTCTGATTCGCTCGTTAGGTGGCATGCTGCTGTTCGACCTGGGGGATTCGTTCTGGGCAAAGAGTCTGGCGCGCGTCGTCGCAATTTGACCAACGACGGCTGGTACGGAAGATACATCGGCCCCCTATCAACATCTGGAGATGGCAAGATGGAGAGCCGTCGAAGCCCGCAGGTGGTTTCTCAGATCCGCGAATACAGGCATTTCTGCGATTGTCACTCCTGCCCGGCAGGCTTGAAGCGTTGACGGGCCTGCTAAGGGAAG
>CAWIHA010000035.1:0-104452 GCA_963835855.1 Bryobacterales bacterium
TGTTATCGGCGTGCTGCTAACACGCGGCCACCCGACGATCATTTATCCCGAATCGCTTTTGACGTTCCGGATTGTGGCTCCGGTTGTGATTTCGACCACTCAGGCGCCGCAGGCTTTCCATTATGTCGGCCCGTACGATTACCAACAGCCGTATGGCGTGCAAGCCCAGCCGGTACCGGCAACCGGCGCCTGCGGCCCGTATGGCTGCCCGCCAGCGGCCCCCTATTATGACTACGATTATTGGGGTTGGCCGTACTATTATCCGTATTATTACTACGGACCGGGTTTTGGATTCTTCTACGGGCCGGGTTTCTACTTTCACGGTGGATTTCACGGCGGTGGGTTTCACGGCGGCGGATTCCACGGCGGCGGATTCCACGGCGGCGGCGGATTCCACGGCGGCGGCGGATTCCACGGCGGCGGTGGATTCCACGGCGGCGGTGGCCATCGCTAGGCGGTGGCCCTGCAAACCCCTTAGCTCTGCTCAGCGCGCTGGTGTAATCTGTCTTTCAATTTGAGAAGGAACAGCAGGAACAGGAAGAGTCCAACTGCGCCCCCGAGCCATTCCCAGATATGTCCCTTGACATAGAGCAGCGGATAGGTGCCGAGCTGCGAACCTAGATAGGCTAACGTGAAATACCGCGGAATGCGAGCCGCAAGAAGAGCCAGGATGAAGCGCTTGCGGTCGATATCCAGAGCGCCGGAACAGAGCACGGGAATCTTCATCGGGAGCGGAACCGGCACCAGCGCCAGGATGAACACCGTCAGCAGTCCATAGTGGTGGAACCACCGCCGCAACCGGTTCGGCCAACCATTCTGCGTTCTCTTGTCGAGGTAGGCCTCGCCGCCTTTGCGGCCGATATAGAACAGAAAGAGGCTCCCGATTACTGAGCCGGCCACAGCGAGTGCGGCCGCAAAATAAGCGGCTCGTGCGCCGTTCCGCGCGCCTATCAGGATGAGCAGCACATCCACGCCTTCCAGAATGGGAAGGCCCGCCGAGTCCACCACGGCCACCAAAAAAATTCCCCAGGGGCCCCACCACAGCAACGCCGTCCCGATTGCGCGCAGTGTCTTCAAAATGAAACTCGTTTGGCCATGGACTCGATCTTGCCGCCGGCGCCTACGGCGCGACCGCTTCGACCGGCGCCGACCGCGCGCTCTCGTTTCCCACCTGGTCTATTGCCGACACGGCGTAGCGATAGCGCTTTCCGGATTCGATTGCGCGGTCGCTGTAGGCGGGCGTATCGAGTAGGCCGCCGATGCGCTCGAACGGCTGCCCTGCGATCGAGCGGTAGAGATAGTAGCCTTTGAGGTCGAGTTCGGTGTCTGGGTTCCAACTCAATTGAATGGCCTGCACCGCCGCGATCGCCGTCAGACCCGTTGGCACGGCGGGCGGGAAGATATCCCTCGGCGTGATTGAGACTGCCACGGAGATCGTGCTCTCGGCCTCCCCTGCGCCGGCCTTCAAGGCCGCTTGGACGCTGTACTCGTAGGCCTTGCCGTATTGGGTCGAGGTATCGACGTATTCCGGCGCCTCGCTTTGCCCGAACAGCTCAGGTTTCGTCTGGCCCGGCCCGCGGCGGTAGATGCGATAGTTCACGCCCTCCCGGTTCGTGCCGCGCCAGGTCAGCCGGACACCGCTGGGAACGGCTTCCGCCTTCACGTCCATGGGCATCGCGAGTGGCGGAACCACTCGCAACAACACCGCGTTCGACAGCCCGCTGAACCGGCCTGTGCGGCCGGCGACACGCACAGCTACGCCGATCTCGCTTCCAACCCAATCAGCGTCCGGCACGTCGAAGTGCGCCGGCCCCGGCGCTTCGGGCCCGGCAGAGAGGCGCTGGGTTTTCTCCTTCCCAGTCCCACCCGCCGGTCCGATGCGGACATCGATTTCACCGAGCTGTTTGATTGGGACGCCATCCGTCGTCAGTGCGGGCAGCGTGAATTCGAGGATGATTCTGTCGCCGCGCTCAACCGCCGCGAGGTCGGTGATGCGGCTCGGAATGTGGAGCGAAGGCGGCATCGGCGGGCGGACAGAGGCGCAACCGAAGCACCCGAGCATGGCGGCGCTGAGTGCCAGAAGGGAGGACCGGGCGCGCTGGGGCATTCTCAAAGAATATACCGCGTCAGGTCCTGGTCTTTGACAATGTCCGCCAGTTGCTGCCGCACGTACGCCGCATCAATCTTGATTACTTTCTTCTTCAGGTCGGGCCCCTCAAACGAAATCTGCTCCAGTACCTTCTCCATGATCGTATGCAGGCGGCGGGCGCCGATGTTTTCCGTGGTCTCGTTGACGTGCGCGGCCAAGCGCGAGACTTCTTCCAGCGCCTCCTCGGTAAAGGTGAGCTTGATGCCCTCCGTCTCGAGCAGCGCGGCATACTGTTTGACGAGCGCGTTCTTCGGCTCCTTCAAAATGCGGATGAAGTCGGCCTGGCTGAGCGATTTCAGCTCGACGCGGATCGGAAAGCGCCCCTGCAACTCCGGGATCAGGTCCGAGGGCTTGGAGACGTGGAACGCGCCCGCGGCGATGAACAGGATGTGGTCGGTGCGCACGAAGCCGTAGCGCGTATTGACCGTGGTGCCCTCGACAATCGGCAGAATGTCGCGCTGCACGCCCTCGCGGCTCACATCGGGGCCGTGCCCGGACTCGCGCCCGGCGATCTTATCGATCTCGTCCAAGAAGATGATGCCGCTGCGTTCGACGCGTTCGAGCGCCACGCGCGTCACCTGGTCCATGTCGATCAGCTTTTGCTCTTCCTCCTGGACAACGTACTCCATCGCCTCGGATACGCGCACCTTGCGCTTGCGCGTGCGCTGGCCGAAGATGCCCGGCAGCACGTCCTTAAGGTTGATGTCCATCTCCTCGATTCCCGCCGGTGTCGAGATCTCGAACGACGGTCCGCGCTCCTTGATATCGATTTCGACGAGGCGGTCGTCGAGCCTGCCGGCTCGCAGCCGTTCACGCAGCTTTTCGCGCGTGCGCTCGACACTCTCGGCCGGCTCGGATGGCGGCGGCATCAGCAGGTCGAGCATGCGCTCTTCGGCGTTCTTTTCCGCGCGCTCCGCCACTTCCTCCAGCCGCTCCTCGCGCACCATCTCGATCGAGATTTCGGCCAGGTCGCGGATCATCGACTCGACGTCTCGGCCGACGTAACCGACCTCGGTGAACTTGCTCGCCTCCACTTTCATGAAAGGCGAGTTGGCCAGCTTTGCTAAGCGGCGCGCAATTTCGGTTTTGCCAATGCCGGTCGGCCCGATCATCAAAATGTTCTTCGGCACAACCTCTTCGGACATTTCGGAATCGAGCTTCTGCCGGCGAATGCGGTTCCGGAGCGCGACGGCCACGGCGCGTTTGGCGTCGTTCTGGCCGATGACGTACTTATCCAGCTCGCGCACGATCTCCCGCGGCGTAAGTTCGTCGAGAACGGGCTCCTCCTCGATCGATTGCGCGGGAAGATAAATCACCATACCTATTCCAATTCCTCGTAAGTCACTTTGTCATTCGTGTAAATGCAGATCTGGCCGGCGATCTCCATTGCCTGCTCGGCGATCTTGCGCGCTTCCATCTTCGTGTTCCGGAGCAGTGCGCTGGCTGCGGCCTTGGCGAACGGCCCTCCGGAGCCGATCGCCGCGACTCCCTCGTCGGGCTCGATTACATCCCCGCTGCCGCTCAGGATATAAGTAGTTGCGGCATCGGCCACCAACAGCAGGGCCTCAAGGTGGCGCAGCACTCTGTCGGTGCGCCAATCCTTGGCCAGCTCCACCACGGCACGGGCCAGGTTTCCGTTGTGCTGTTCCAGCTTGGATTCGAAGCGCGAGAAGAGCGCGAAGGCATCCGCCGTCGATCCGGCGAACCCGGCGAGAATCTTGTCGTTATAAAGCCGGCGCAGCTTCTTGGCCGAGCCCTTCAGCACTTCCTGGCCGAGGGTAACCTGACCATCGCCGGCCATGACGACCTTTCCATTCCTGCGCACACACAGGATAGTCGTGGAGCAGATTCTTTTTGTCATGGATGCACTTTCATTCTAGCGCAGTGGGCGGAAATCCCCGATTTTGCAGAGGAACTTCGTTTCGCCTTATCGCGAAGCCTCCGGCCGCGGCCGTATGTGCGTGCGCCACATCACTGCGAATAGCCGGAACGCCTCGGGACGGCGCCGGGCCAGCGCGATGCCAATCACGCCAACAACCGCCCACGCGAGGTACGCATAAGTCACCCAGCGGTGGATATGGCCGGCAACGAAGCCGATGGCGCCCGGCCCCGGCGGGACCGGCGAGAACGCGAACTGAACTCCCCACAAGCAGAACAGGGCAGCCGCTTGCCACCAGGCGAGTTCCATGTTCACCAGAAAGATCATGCCGACGAGCGACTGCGCGATGGTCATGAGCAGTTCAAGCTGCTGCTGCCCTGTAAGCGGGATCGCCGAAGGAACACCCCGGCTCAGCGAGTAGACGATCGGCAACATGGCCATCAACAGAGTCCACTGGTTGATGTTGCTCGAGACCATGTTCATCAGCGCCATGGGCGCGCGGTCCACCGTGCGCGCCCAGTAAAATGCTGATACCTTCTCCGGGAATTCGGAAACCAACGGCGCCACCCACTGGACAAAAAGGAAGCTCGGCACGCCGAGCACTGCGGAAATCGCAAGCAGGCTGCCGAGGAACGGCTCGGCCGTGAGGTAGATCAACAGCCCGCCGGCGACGAAGAATCCCGCAATCACAGCGCTGCGGAGGGGCGGCTGCGCTTTCGCGATTGTCCTCGGGATAATCTCCAGGTCCTCGATGCCCTCGGCGGCTTCCGGTGGAATCCGCCTGAGCACCGCGAGGTAAGCCACATAAATCAGGATGAGGACAACGGCATCGATCAGGTTCAGCGATGCCTTCCACCAGACCAAGCTCACGTAAACGAGTGGCACCAGCAGACCGGCCACCTCGATGCAATGCGCCTCTTCGAGGCGGATGCGCCGCATCGGGTTGCCATATCGCCGGCGATGGAAGAGGGCGGCGACGCAATAGATCATCGGCCAACCCAGACCGGTGAGCAGGCGCAGTGCGCCGGTCAGGTTCGCCATGAGCAAATCGACGCGCTGCCTCCACGCCAGCACGAATTCCACGGCGAACTCCGGCAGGGTTTGCAGCCACGCCAAGATGGCCAGCGCGAACGCCTGTGCAATGAAGAACTGCGCCGATTCCGCGGCCCAGGCGATCAGCATCGCCGCTAGCGTAATCGAAGGCGCCGCCCAAAGCGCGGTCATGGGCCGGGCCTGTTCGAGCGGCGTCGCCCCCAGCAGCAGCAACGCGAACACGGGCAAGGAGACCCGGGCAACACGGCCGCCGGGATCGCGACCCACAAGTAGCCTCTCAGACAAAGCGGACTTCATTGTCCTTCGTGATGAGGGAATGCTTCTGAAATTCCGTCCGCTTCTCGGGATAATCCGTGCGGTAGTGTGCGCCGCGGCTTTCCTTTCGCGCCAAGGCGCAACGGGCAATCAGAGAGATCACAGTATGGATGCTGCGGAGCTCGAACAGCGCGCGGTTGACACTCGCCGCCGCCTGATGCGGCAGGGCCCCGAGGCGTTCGACTGCCTGCTCCAGCTTGCCGCCGTTGCGGACAATTCCGCAGCTCTCCCATGCGAGCGCGCGTAGATCATCCGCAGACGCACAGGGAAAACGGGGTTCGCCAACCGCCGATGGTTCGAGCAGCGGAGCGCCCGCGCATTCCCGCATTGCCGCGCCGGCGCGCGCCCCGAAGACGAGGCCCTCGAGCAGGGAGTTGCTGGCGAGGCGGTTGGCTCCATGCACGCCCGTCGAGGCGGCCTCCCCCGCGGCATACAACCTCGCCAGGCTGGTCCTGCCATCGAGGCCGGTCCGGATGCCACCCATGGCATAGTGCGCGGCCGGATGCACCGGCACGAGGTCTTTCGTGAGGTCAATACCATACCGCAGGCAGGTTTTGAAAATCCTGGGGAAACGCTTCCTCAACAGATCCGGATCCAAACGCCGCACGTCCAGAAAGACGTGCGGGGCGCCGGTGCGCCGCATCTCCATCACCATGGACCGCGAGACCACGTCGCGCGGCGCAAGCTCCGCCAAAGCGTGATAGCGCGGCATGAAACGCTCACCCGTGGCGGTGCAGAGGTAGGCGCCTTCGCCCCGCAGGGCTTCCGAGAGCAGAAACGGCGGTGCGCCTTCCAGATCGAGCGCAGTCGGGTGGAACTGCACGAACTCGATGTCGCTGATTTCGGCGCCCGCAAAGTACGCCGCGGCGACTCCATCCCCGGTGGCGACTTCGGGATTCGTCGTGACCCGGTAGACGCGGCCGAATCCGCCGGTCGCGACCAGGACGGCCCGCGCGCATAGGGGCAGCGATTGACGCGAGGCTGCATCGCAGACCCGCACGCCCGCCACTTCGCCGTTTCCGGAAACCAGAAGCTCCGTGATCGCGGCGAAACTTCGGATCTCGACGTTCCTGAGGGCCGAAGCCTTGCGGTATAGCACGCGAGAGATCTCATGACCGGTCGAATCGCCGTGCGCGTGCAGGATGCGGCGCCGGCTGTGTGCCCCTTCGCGGCCGAACGCCAGGCGCGAGCCTTCGCGGTCGAATTCCGCGCCCCACTCGATCAATTGCTCAACCGCCGCAACCCCTTCCTGGACCAGCACTCGAACGGCATCCGGGTTCGAGAGGCCAGCGCCCGCGGCGATGGTATCGCGCTCGTGCAGCGCGACCTCATCGTCCTCGTTCAGCGCCACCGCGATGCCGCCCTGCGCGTATTCCGAGGAAGATTCCCGCAGGCTGTCCTTGGCCACCACAAGCACCGAGCCCGCTTGCGCTAACTCGATCGCCGCGCGCAAGCCCGCTACACCCGCTCCGATGACCAGGAAGTCCGGCTCCATCCTTCTCAGTATCTAACATTCGGGATTATGGTCCCGCCGCGCCGCCGCCGTGGTAAAAAGGTTCTGTATGCCGTCGTATGTGGTCGATACGCCGCAGCGGAAGTATCTCGCTATCGTGGCGCGGGGCATCCTCGAGCGGGTGGGCGAGCACATTCCGGCAAACATCGGCAAGGTGTTCGTGGTCACCACTCGGGACGTGTGGCAGCATCATTGCGGGCTGCTTGCGGCGGGCCTGGCCGGGCATTCGCACGAAATCCTGTTCTTCCCCGGCGGCGAGGAGCGCAAACGCCTCTCCTCGGTCGAAGCGCTGGCCGAGGACATGGTGCGCCGCGGCGGCGACCGCGCCAGCCTGGTGATCGCGTTCGGCGGGGGCGTAGTCAACGACGTGGGCGGGTTTCTGGCCGCCATTTTCATGCGTGGCGTGCCCGTGTTGCAGATCCCGACCACGCTGCTGGCGCAGATGGATGCATCCATCGGCGGCAAAACCGGCGTGGATCTCGAGTGCGGTAAGAACCTGGTCGGCTCCTTCCACCAGCCCATCGCGGTGCTGATCGATCCCGATGTGCTTGCGACGCTGCCCGAGCGCGAGTACCGCGCCGGTCTGTTTGAAATCCTGAAATGCGCGATCATCCGCAGCCCGTCGCTGTTCAAGCTGCTCACCGAACGGCGCGATGACGTGCTCGCGCGCAAGCCCGAGATCATCGAGCAGATGATCTCCGAGTGCGTCCGGATCAAGGCCGAGGTGGTTTCGGCCGACGAGCGCGAGAGCGGCCTCCGGATGATCCTGAACTTCGGGCACACCGCCGGGCACGCGCTCGAAGCGGAGACGGGCTATACCGAGATCCGGCACGGCGAAGCGGTTGCCTTCGGCATGCGCGCCGCGGCATACCTCGCCAAGCGAACCGGACACCTCTCCGCCGAAGACACCGCCGCCATCCTAAGAGCGATCGGGATGTACGGCCCGATCCCGCCGCTCCATAACGTCTCGGCCGAGGCGCTCGCGCGGCGCCTGCTCCTCGACAAAAAGAACATCAAGGGCCAGGCGCATTGGGTGCTGCCGAAGCGAATCGGACAGGTGAAGGTGGTTACCGGCATCGACGACCTGGTGGTGCGCGCCGCCATCCAGGACGCCCTCGACTGACACAAATGCTTGTTCAGGGAACCACGCCTGCCGGCGCCGGTGGCGAGCAAGAGGCAGCGCGATGGGTGCGCGGCATGTTTGGCCGTGTCGCTCACCGTTACGACCTCCTCAATCACCTGCTCTCGTTCAATCTGGACCGCTGCTGGCGAGCGCACACCGTCAGCCGTGTGCGGCCGTGGCTCGGCCGGTCCGGCGCTCGTGTCATGGACGTGTGTTGCGGCACGGGCGATCTGCTGCTGGCGCTCGAAGCCAGGCAGGGCGCACCGGCAATCGGCGGTGATTTCTGCCACCCCATGCTCAAGGAGGCCGCCTGTAAAATCGCGCAAAAACATTTTCATTCGGCCTTGGTGGAAACCGACGCCCTCGCGCTTCCCCTCCTTGACGCCTCGCTCGACCTCATCACCATCGCCTTCGGATTCCGCAATCTTGCCAATTACGAGCAAGGTCTCGCCGAGATGCGCCGTGTGCTGAAACCCGGCGGCGCGGCCGCAGTCCTCGAATTCTCAAGGCCCAATCACCGGGTCTTTGCAGCGCTCTATGGGCTCTACTCGCGAAGACTGCTGCCTGCAATCGGAGGAATTGTTTCCGGCGATCGGAGCGCCTACGAATACCTGCCCGAATCCGTACGGAAGTTTCCTTCGGCCGAGGAGCCTCTCTGAGGCGATGCGCCGTGCAGGATTCTCGCGGGTCGAGTTCGAGCGGCTGACCTGCGGCGTGGTGGCGCTGCATATCGGCGTGGCGTAGCGGCCGGTGTAAGTGCGTCAAGCAGACCGAGGCTAATCCGCACAGCGTAGGCCGGCTTGCCCTGCACCGCGCTACGTGGCGTCTTCGATTGCGCGTTCTATGGCCCTGGTGAGAGCGTCGCGATCCAGGTTCGTGCTTACAAAAAGCTCCTGGCGCGCCCCGGAGCTCAGAGCGATGGCCTTCCAGCCGTTTCCGGTCGGCACCGTCACGCGAACGCGCACCTTGCCGCGGGCGTCTCGCACGGGACGGATCACGCCTGGGATTACGGAGCGAATCTGGGGATTATCGGCGAGCAGCCGCTCGAGCAGCGCGCGAACGCCTTCGATGATGCTGTGCTCGATCTTGAGTTTTCCTTGCGCTGCGCGCAGCCGCATGCCCATGTTTTCAGTCTAGTGCGAGCGAGGCTCAGTCCAGGACTTGCCGCGCGCCTGCGCGCAGCGGCACAAAGCGGCAATACGCCGCGACGCGCCACCCGATCTCGCCTTCCGCTTTGTGCAGCACCCGGAGCTCCTGGTCCACCAAGTCCCCAACTGGAATGACCATCTTGCCCGGACTTTTCAATTGCGCGAGGAGCGGAGCTGGGACCTCCGGTGCAGCCGCCGCCACCGAGATAGCGTCATACGGCGCAAACTCGGGACACCCCTGGGAGCCATCCCCCGTGACGACCACGACGTTGCGCATATAGCCGGTCTTTTCGAGATTGCGCCGGGCCGCTTCCGCAAGCTCGGGAATCACTTCGACGGAAATGACGCGGGCCGCCAGCGCGCCGAGCACAGCCGCGTGATAGCCGCACCCGCCGCCCACCTCGAGCACCGTCTCACTGCCCGTCAGTTCGAGACACTGCACCATCAGCGCCGTCATGTAAGGCTGCGAAATCGTCTGGCCGTGGCCGATCGGCGCCGGTTGATCGCTGTAGGCGGCGTGGCGCACAGTCTCCGGCACGAATTCCTCGCGTGGAATCTCGAGCATCGCCTCCAGCACGCGCTCGTCATGGATACCGCGCCGCCTGAGCTGGCGCTCAACCATCCTCCGCCGCTGGGGTATCCAGTCCATATGGCCGCCAGCCACGCGCCACGTTCTACTTGAATTGCTTTCTGTACACGAAATCAACCCCGAAAGCGCCGTTTTCATCCCGGAGCGCTACCGCCGACCAGCCGGGCGTAAAACCCAACTCCATACGGATCGTCTGGGCCTGCGCGCGAGACAAGTCGGTGATGTAAGTGAATGTAATGTTACTGGTGATCTGCTGCTCGAGCGTAACTCGCGCGGCGGCATTGGTCGTGGTCGTGCCCGCGGTCTCCGGATTGATCTTGAGCTGGCTCACACCGAAGAAGCGCTGCAAGCGTCCGGCGATGGGGCTGGCTATCGCCTGGCTCAGTAGCGCGCCCGCGCCCGCCTGCCCCCAGCTTTGGGAGAGCTGGCTCTGCGTGCCGCCAACACCTGGGGCCGTGGAAGGCTCTTGCCCGGTGGCGAGCAGCGCGACGATATCGGAAAACGCCAGCGGCGGATCGGAGCGGTAAGTGACGTTCAACTTGTTGACCGGCCCGGATATGTGCAGCGTTACCTCGACGCCGCGCACCTTGGTTTCCAGATCCAGGTTCACGGTTGGCTCAATTCTCCCCGCATTCGCGAAAACGATCTGCCCCGAATTGATGGCGTACTTGTTCCCGAGAAAGATCAACTCGCCCTGATTGATCAAGACACGCCCGAGCAGCACCGGCCGGACCGGGCCGCCGCGCAAGCGCAGATCGGCGCTCGCCTGGATGCCGTGCGTGAGCGTAGTCTCAAACCGCGCCTCCGGCGACGTGACGATATGGACATCGAGATGGAGTCCCTGCTCGAACCGGCTCCGGCGGGCCGGCGCAGGCACCGGCTCCATGCCCCTCGCCAGGAGCGAGCCGAGGTCCGTCCGCGGATTGAATCCGATACGCGTCACGACTGCGTCACCCGAAAGCAGACTGTGATCGATCGTTCCAGTGAGACTCAGCGCGGCATCCATAGTCGAGCTGACGCCCTCCGGATACCGCACCCGCACGCCGGCCGCCTTGGTCCGAATGTGGAAGTTCGTGGCGCCGCGGAAACCGGCGAAGCCCGTTATGGAGACCTTACCGCCGCCGGTTTCGGCCGTCAGCGTGTCGATGGTAGCGCGGTCGCGGTACAGGAAAATCACGCCGTTCGCGTTGTCGATTCCGTTCGGGAAATCGGCAAAATTCAGCGAAGCGTTCTTGAAGTCGATGCGCCCGTAAAGGTCGGGCCGCGAAGCCGCGCCGCGCACGGAAACGTCCACATCGATGCCACCGGAGGCGTAGAGACGTGTCCCGAAATCACGCAGCACCGCCAAGTTTACGCTGCCGCGCACGCGCAGGTCCCAGGGATTCTTCACGCCAAATCCGGCCGTGCCTGTCACATCGAGCTGTGTGTCCTTGCCGCGAAGAGATGCCTGGCGGATACGCGCTCCGCTCGCATCCAAATCGATCAGGATCGGTCCCGAGTTTCGTAACACGAGCTCCTGGGGGTTCGCAATTCCGGCCAGGTTTTCCGCCGGCCGCATTTCGAATGTGGGGAGTTGGGCGGCCCCTTTCCAGCTCCGCGGATCGAGTGGCGAGCCCGAAAATTCCATACTGCCCGCGACCGAGCCCTCGAACGGCGGCTCCCCCCCGCTGGCCCGTGGAACAGCGCAAGCAAGGCCGGGAATTCCAGCGGCGTGAAATCGACCCGGCCCTTGACGGGATACTGCCCTTCGAGCGCCCAATCGCTCATCCCCGTCACTTTGGCCCCGGCCACCTCGCCGTCGAGCCGGACTTTGAGCGCGGCGCCACTTGTCGCCGCCGTTAACGCGAGCGAGCCGAGCGGCTGGCGGCCGAGCGCGAGGCTGCGCACCGCCACCGTGCCGTTCAGGGCGCCAGGGCGAAAGCCGGCCGCACCGAGCGCCACTGCGCCAGACATCTGCGCTTCGAGCCGGCCGGAGAGCCCCGGGGCACTCTCTTCAATCGCCTTCAACCGGGCGAGCAACAGGCCGCTGGTCGCGACCTGGAATCGAACGGACCCCTGCCACCAGTTGTCATGAAGATACGTGTACGAGCCCGAAAGTTGAAGCTGGCCCGCAGCCATCCGGATTGAAGCGGATGGAATATCGAGCCGCCCGGGGGTGTAGCTCACCTCACCCTCGAAGCGCTCGATAGGCTGGCCCAATGCGACTACCTTCACCGCTTGCGCCCGCGCACTGATCCGGGGTGCGCCGAGTTTGCCGGCCAGGCTGATGCTTGCCTTGGCGGCGCCGCTCGTCACGCGGAACGGGACGCTCAGACCCGACTGGGCGATCATATCGGCCAGGTTCGTCGCGCGCACGAAAAATGCGCCGGAGAGCGGCTGATCGGGTTCCGGCCTCCAGTTGCGCAGGCCGGCCTGGACATTTCCGGCAGCGTGCACTTCCGCTGCCGCAAGGGTCACGTTGCGCACGATGACACCCGACTGCGAGACGTTCACGCCGGCATCGAGCGCATCGTAGGCGCGGCCCGCGAAGGTGAAGTGCATCATCGAGACGTGCCCCTGAATCATGGGCCCCCTCAGCAGCCCGATGAGCGCACCATGAAACCGCGCAACGCCGTTCCGGAGCGCGACCGGCATGACCGGCGGGGGCCCGGCCGTGAAGAGGGCGATGCCCGGTTCGGCATCGTTCAGGTTCGTCGATTGGATGTCCACCTCAAGACGCCGGCCAAGGACGCCGTAGAATTGGACGCGGCTGAATCGCGTTGCCAGGCGCGACTGGCCCAAATCGAATTCATCTCTGCGCCGGTCGTAGGTCAAGTGGACGCGCCCATCGACCGGGTTCGGCCCGGAAGCGGGCGAGATCGTGAGATCCGCCTGCACCGTCACTTGAGTAGGCCCGGGCCCGCGAAACGCGGCCGTCACCTGGACCGGCCCCGACGCAATACCGTTCCACTCAACGCGCCGCACGCCCGGAATGTGCGTCAGCTCACTGAGCGAAAACCCTTGTGCATCGCCCGTCACTCGCAAGTCCCGAAAGCCCTCGAGCTCGGCGCTTCCAGCGAACATCCCGTGGAGCGCCCTGACGACGAGGTGGCTGCACATCAACCTGCCGCGCGTCAGTGAGATATCCGAGCCGGCGTTGATGTTCTGAATGCGGATGCCACGCTCCTCAAACTCGAGTCCCGCGGCTTCGAGCCTGCCTGTGGCCATGTACTCCGCCCCAGGGGAAATCACGGCACTGCCGGCGAGGGAGATCGCGCCACGGCGCGCGATGCCGGCCACACGGAGCCCGGCCGGCAGGTCCTTCAGCAGGGCATGTGCCGTGTACCGCAGGTCTGCGCGCGGCGATGCAAAATCCTGGACCGTTCCCTTCAAGTCAACCGAGGATTCGCCGAACCCGACGCGCGCGTCTGTAATCTCGATCCGGTTCCGCGCCAGCAGAAACTGGCCTTCGAAATCGAACGGTAGCGTCGCAATCTTGCCCGGCGGCAGGTTGAGCCGCCCAAACGAAATGCCGACCCGATAGCGCGCCGACCCAGCCTCGTAGAAGATCTGCGCCCGCAGGTCAACGCCTGCGACACACAACGGCAGCTTGCGCATCTGCACATGGATGGCGCCGTCCGTGACAGTGAACCGCTTGATCGTCAGGTCGAGCACTGTCCGGATCGGGCTCTTGCCCGGCCTGCGCGCGGCGCGCAGCGTTGGCAGGTTCGTGCGGCCGTCTGGATAGACGGCGAAATTCACCTGCGGGCGTGCCACAGTGACCGACTCCAGGTCTACCCGCCTCTTCCACACCGACAGAATCTTGAGCTGCACCTGGACCGAATCAGCTCGAAATAGCGGCGCCTGACCCGGAGGTTCGGCGCCATGAATCACCAGGTTGTGCACGCACGCGGTCAGGGTCCGCCAGTTGAAGCCGAACGCACCCAGCTCGACGCGTCCGCCAGTGGAGTCTCCGATCTCAGCGGCAATGCGCGCGCGCACTGCGTCGCGAAACCACTCGCTGCGGACCACGATCACCGCCGCAAGCACAAGGACGATGGCGAGCCCCGCCGCGCCGGCCAGCACATAGAGCGGAATCCTGAGTCGGCGGCTCACGGAATAGCGTCCTCCCGATACTCGATTCGCGTGCGTGCCCGCATTTCCTTCAGCCAGCGTTCGACGCGCTGATCCACCATCTGCGCCGCTAGCGCTTCCTCGCATTGAGCATGCGCTTCATCGAGTGACGGCACTGGGTTCGTGTGCCGCCGCGCCTCCGGCAGGAACACCTTTTCGTAATACTGCTCGATTTCGGCTTCCTGTACCTGCACCTCGGGCCTAAAGCGCAGCTCAATAAAGCGTATCACCGCAAGCTGCCGCCTCAATGCGTCCTTCAGCAGGTTCTCATTGACGCGGTATGTGGCGAGCTCACGCGCATAGCTGGTCTGGGTCGTGAACCGGCTCTGGACCTCTTTGAGCATCTGCCCGATCTCTTCAGCGGTGGGCTGCGGATATCGTGTCAATTGCATCTCCCGGGCGAACAACGCTTGGTCCACCATTCGGTCGGCGGCCTTGCGCTTATTGGCCGGGCTGAGGTCTGGCTTGTCCCCATTCAGAAACGCGGTGGTGCGAATCTCCTCTATCACCTGGCTCTCGGTGATGACCTGATGGTCGATGGTGACCGCGATCCGGTCGATGATCTCGCCGCGCGCCAGCGCGGCGGCCAAGACGAACAAACTCCATCGGCAGCGGCGCATCGTCAGAACGCCTGCCCCAGCGAGAAATGAAATTGGAAATGGCTGATCTGCTGGATCGTCTGCTGCCCCGTGCCGAACAGCAACTGGTCCAGCGTTCCTTTGAACCCGAAAAATCTCGGCGGGTTGATGCTGTAAGCCAGGTCGAGGCGGACCGGACCGATCGGCGTGCGGTACCGCACGCCCCAGCCGACCGCGTGCACCATGTAATTGAAATCCTGAAGCCCTTGCTGGCGGACGCGGAACGAAACTTTGTCCAGCGACGAGTACACATTGCCCGCATCCCAGAACAGCACCCCGCGCAAGTTCCCGCCGACGAGCGGGTAGCGAAACTCGACCTGGTTCAGCAGGACCGCGTTGCCGCCGAGCGGGAAGCCCGTCACAAGGTCACGCGGGCCGGCCTGGTTTTCTGGGAAGGCGCGATCCGATTCCGCGCCGCCCGCGAAGAACCGTTCCGGCAGCGGGACCTGCGTGCCGTTTCTCAAGTTCTGGAGCCAGCCAAACGTGATCGAGCGGGCCAGCACGTAGCGGCTGCCCAAGCCAAAAGGATAATAGGTCGCGTTGTGCCCCAGGAAATGGACGAAGTCGGATTGCGAGCCAAACGTGTGCGACGCCCAGCCCAGGTCGAGCGTGTTGTAAATGCCACGATGGGAATCAACCGGGTCGTCGCGCCGGTCCTGAATATAACTTGCCGCAAATATGCCAATGCGCACCGGTTGCGACAACAGCGGGATCAATTCCGGGCTGATCTTCAGCGTGGCGCGATCGACGCGGACGTTGCGATATGAAAAACGGTATAGCATCGTGCTCGCTTTCGAGATTTTTTGCCCGAGCTGAACAGAGCCTTCCTCCCGCATGGCTGAGAACGTGCGAACATCCTTCGAATCGTCAAACAACGTGCTGAACAGCAGACTCAAGTTCGGGTTGCCTTGGAACTGCGGAAGCTCGTAGGAGAGAACGGCCCGCTGCTCCAGCGACGAAGCCAGACTCTGAAAAGAAAGGACGTGCCCGTCGCCGAATAGGTTCCTTCGCGTGAGTCCGAAAGAGACGCGTGGGCTGAATCCGTTCGCGCCGGCCGGCGCGTCCAGGCAGGTGCTGCATCCGCCAATCTTCGCGAACTCAGCGCCTACACCGGTACTCACGGTGTACTTCCGGGCCTCTTCCACATCGATCAGGACGTTCTTATTGCGCTCCTCGCCATCCGGGTCTTCAAGCGCTATATCGACGCGCGCGAAAACGCCGGCGTTATATAGCCGCCGCTCGGTGTCGAGCATGCGCGCGCGCGACAGCGGATCGCCGGCCTGGAGCATCACGCGCTCTTTCACCAGTTGCGGCTTGGTCGCATTCAGGCCGCTGATCAGGACGCTCCGCACGAATCTTCGGGCGCCTTCCTCGACCAGATATTTAAGAGCGACCTCGTGCGGCTCCGCAGCCGGCGAGAAGCTCCACTGGAAAGACGCGTTCGGATAGCCCTGGTTGAAATAATAATCGAGCACGTTATCCCGGTCCGCGGCGACGTTCAGTTCGCTGAACGGCTGCCCGGGAACCGATTCCAGCAGGCGCTCCACCGCATCCCTGTTCTCCGCAGAAACATCCTCCAGATCCAGTTTCGCGACGCGCCATTGCCGGCCCTCCTCGATCCGGATATACACTGCTACGCTTGTTTCCTGGCTCTTGTAGCCATGCGCCACGCGCGGGGTTACCCGCACGTCGCGGAAGCCGTTCGAGATGTATAGCGCCGCGATCGTTTCGACGTCGTGCCGCATCAGGTTCTCGCTGAAGCGCCCGTGGCGGAGCTGGGGAAAGGAAGCGGCGCGGACATACATGCGCTCGCGGATCGTGCTCGTATCGAAGTATTTGTTGCCTTCGATCGCGACGAGTGCGATCCGGTGGCGCTCGCCGCGCTGCACGTTATATTGGATGGTTTCCTCGCCCGGCGTCGCCGTCTTGGTCGAGAAATCCACACGCGCATCGAAATAGCCCTCGCCTTCGAGATACTCCGTGAGGTTGTTCGCTCCCTCAACGAGCAGGTCGCGGTCAACCGCCTGCTCCTCGTAAACCGGGATGATCTGGCGCAGCTTGCCCCTGGATACATTGGCGCCAGCCACCTCGACTTTGATCTTCGGCCCGCCCTCGATGCCCAGCGTGGGGGTGACGCGGTTCGTATCCGCGTCGTAATCCATCTTATCGAGCGTGACCCGCGCTTCCAGCCGGTCCTGCTTCTCGTACGTCCGGCGCACGCGCTGCACGCCATCCTGTGTCCGGGCCTCAGTGACTTTCTTCCAGCCGAGCCATCCTTTCCAGTGCGTTGCCCCGGCCACATCTTCCACGGGGCTCTCCGGATGGCCAACGATGACCGGCATGCGATAGCGCGCACGCGGCCCGCTCACGACCGCGAAATGGATCGCGACCAATTGCGTCGCAGGATCGTACTCGAACTGCGGCGTCACGCGCGTCACATAAAAGCCGTTGTTCCGAAGAACGTCCTGGATGTTCCGGACGGCCTGCTTTCCGTTTCCCTCCGTGTAGAGCGTGCCGAGATCGAGCCGGGTCGCATTGACCAGCACGCCCTCGCCCGGCGGTTGCGAAACCCGCTCCACGCTCACGTGCCCGACGAAGTAGTTGTTACTGGTGATGAAGGTAAGCACAACGCCACCCTCGGCCGCGCTCGCATCCACCGCGATGCGGGCGTAACGGCCCGTGGCGTATAAGCGTGCGATCGCCGCACGCACGTCCGCCAGCCGGAGCGGCTGATTAACCTTGATGGGAAGGATCTGGTCCAGATACTCGGGGGAATAGGGCTGTGCAACGGGGCTGAACTCGATCGCCTTGATGTAGCGGCCTTCGTAGTCCTCGGGCGCCGCCCAGAGGGTCCGGGCGGCAAACCCAAGTGTGAGAAACAACATTCCGATACGCCAAAGCTCGGACCGCGCCACCTTAATGAATATTATCATCAGGCTACGCAATGCCCCGCCGCGGGCTGGAGGCAGCCAGATGCTTATGCGACCATGGGCTTGAGAATGAGCCCCGAGGAAAAGGAGCGGTACTCGCGCCAGATTCTATTCCAGGGAATCGGCGCCGAGGGGCAGGAACGCTTGCTCGGCTCGCGTGTCGCCATCGCCGGCTGCGGCGCGCTCGGCAGCTTCCAGGCGGGCGCGCTGGCGCGGGCCGGTGCCGGGAGGCTCGTGCTGATCGACCGCGATTACGTCGAACTCAGCAACCTGCAGCGCCAATGGCTGTTCGAGGAATCGGACGCTCGGGACGGCCTTCCGAAAGCCATCGCCGCGGCGCGCCGGCTGGCCAAGATCAATTCCGCCGTGGCTGTAACGCCGGTGGTCGCGGACCTGACCGCATCCAACGTTTCCGAGCTCCTCACCGATATCGATCTCATTCTCGACGGCACGGACAACTTCGAAACCCGCTATCTCATCAACGACTTTTCAATCAGCCAGAACATTCCCTGGATCTACGGCGCAGCACTCGGCGGTTACGGCCTCACCATGCCCGTACTTCCAGGGCGCACCGCGTGCTTCGAGTGCGTTTACCCCGAGCCGCCCTCCAGCATGCAACCGACCTGCGAAACCGCCGGCGTGCTGAACGCGATCACGTCAGCCATCGCCTCGCTTCAGGTAGGCGACGCACTCAAGATTCTCAGCGGGCATGCCGATGCCGTGCGGCCGCGCATCACCACCATCGATGTCTGGAGCGGTGAAGTGCGTCAGATCGCCCAGCCCGAACCGTCGCCGGAATGCCGCGCCTGCGGCGCCCGGGACTTCGTGCACCTGGCAGGGGCCGGCCGGGCGCCGGTCAGCCTCTGCGGCCGCAACGCCGTGCAAATCCATGAGCGCACACGCCCGCTCGATCTCGCCCTGCTGCAGAAGAAGCTTGCTCCGCTCGGCGAGGTCCGTGTGAACGAATTCGCGTTGCGCTTTTTCCTTGCGCCCTATGAGATGACGGTCTTCCCCGACGGCCGTGCGATCATCAAAGGCACCAGCGACATCGGGCTGGCCCGGAGCCTCTACGCGCGGTACATCGGGGCCTAGGGTCGTGTCTACCCAATGACTCAACCGTTAGCTGCCGCTGGCTGAGACCCACCCTTGGCGCCGGGCGCTGAACCGCGAGCGAGGGAGCAGACGGTCGAGCTTGCTCGGAGACGCCACACCACCCACGGCAGACCCGCTTGAAAAGCCACGGTGCAGCAACGTATCCTCAAAGTAATCTTCTATGGGGCGCAGAGAGAGGGGCTTGGCCGTCACTTGTGTAGCAGTTGCATTGCTGCTCGTGTCTGCCGGATCTTATGCCGTTCCGCTGGCGCGCCTGGTCTCATCGCAGGCTCAGCCCGCCTCATGCTGCAAAACGAAATGTTCCTGCTGCCACAAGCGCCCGCGGGGGCCGGCTTGGGTAGGCTCCGAATCGTGCGGGGCACATTGTGGTTTGCCCGCAGTCATGGCCATTCGCGGACTCGCGTTGCCGTGTCTTCATTGGCGCGCCATTGAAACTACGGTTGCCGTGGCTCAGGTCGTCCCGGCGCTTACGCCCGCTTTTGTCTCTCCTCAATATCCCGCTGATCGATACCAGCTCCCGCCCCCCGGCTTCGGTTGTAGCAGCTCATGGCGGAAGTGTTTTCACGGCCGCTTAGTGTGACGGGCGCGGTTCCGTGCCATAAATAAGCCGCACCGGAGCGCGACCGGCGCCAATCGCGCGGCCGAGCGCCTCGCAGCGATCAAGGTAAAGCGAGGCTCTAACCGTGCGGCGGCCCGCCTCGCGATAGAAGGACCGAGTCCGCCAGGCCAGGAAAGGGTCAAGCCGCGTCCCTAGCGAGATGCAACTCACGATCAGGAAGGCAGCTATGGTTTCGAAAGGATTTGTCTCTGCGGGTTTGCTGGCGCTCTTTTTCGCCGCGATGGCGCATGCCACAATTTTCGGCGCCCTCCGGGGAATCGTGCATGATCCCAGCCACCGCCCGATTGAGGGCGCGGAAGTGACCGTTCGCGCCCTGACCAGCAGTTGGATGAAGACGGCCCGGACGAATTCCGATGGCGAGTTTGAGATCTTGGCCGTGCCACTCGGGGGATACCGGATCGTTGCCACAAGTGATGGTTTCAGTGCCGCGGAGCAGCGGGTGCTCGTTTCCTCCGGCAGCAGTCCCATCCTTCATTTCCAGTTGAGCCTGGCCGTTGTCAAGCAGACTGTTGAGACCTCCGAGAGCGCCGGCATTGTGCAGCCGGATTCTGCCGCGGCAACTACCTTGCTCGAACGCAGCGAGATCGAGCGGACGCCGGGAGCCGACCGGACGAACAGCCTCGCGATGATCGTCGATTATGTGCCCGGGGCCTATGTCGCCCACGATCAGCTCCATGTTCGCGGCGGCCATCAAGTGAGCTGGCTGATCGACGGGGTCCCCGTTCCCAACACGAACATCGCGAGCAACGCCGGGCCGCAGTTCGACCCGAAGGACGCCGACTACATCGAAATGGAGCGCGGCGGCTACTCCGCCGAATACGGCGATAGAACGTACGGTGTTTTCAATGTGGTTCCGCGCACCGGATTTGAGCGCAACAAGGAAGGCGAGATTGTCGCCAGCTACGGAAACTTCAATCAGTCCAACGATCAGGTGAGTTTCGGCAGCCACACCGAGCGGTTCGCATACTATGCCAGCGTCAACGGGAACCGCAGCGACCTCGGCCTGGAGACGCCTGGGCCGGTGTTGCTTCACGACATGGGCGATGGCCTGGGCGCTTTCAGTACTCTGTTGTTCAACACCAATCAATCGAATCAACTGCGTCTGGTGATCTCTCTGCGACGCGACTCCTACCAGATTCCGAACACGCCGGACCAGCAGGCCATCGGCATCCGTGACAACGAGCGCGAGGCCGATGCCTTGTTGAATCTTTCGTGGGTTCACACCGCCGGACCCGGCCTGCTGCTGACCGTTTCCCCGTTTTTTCATTTCAATCGCGCCGACTACGCCGGGGGCTCGAATGACGTGCCGTTCAGCCCGCGCGACAACCGTGCTTCCACTTACGCCGGCGGGCAAGTCACGCTGGCCGCCGTTTCCAACCGGCACAATGCGCAGATCGGGATTTACGCCTTCGGCCAGCACGACGACACCGTATTCGGCCTCACTGCGCCGGATGGCACTGGTCTGCGGCAGAACGAGACCGCTAACGGCAACTTCGAAGCGCTGTTTCTCGAGGACCAGTACAAACCGGTTTCATGGCTGACGCTATCCGGCGGCGTGAGGCTGACCCGCTTCTCGGGCCTGCTTTCGGAAAATGCCGTCAGCCCCCGCCTCGGAGCCGCGGTCCGCATTCCGCGCTGGAATTGGGTGATCCACGGCTATTACGGCCGTTTCTACCAGGCGCCGCCCCTCTCGACCATCTCCGGCCCCTTGCTGGCCTTTGCGGCCGAAAGCGGGTTCGGTTTCCTGCCGCTTCACGGCGAACGCGACGAACAACAACAGCTCGGCTTGACAATCCCTGTTCGCGGCTGGTCGCTCGATATCGATCACTTCCGCACCCGCGCCCGCAACTTCTTCGATCACGACGTGCTCGGCAACTCGAACATTTTCCTTCCGCTCACCATCGACAGCGCGTACATCCGCGGCTGGGAGACCACGCTGCGTTCCCCGCGACTGTTCCGCAAGGGCGTGGTCCACCTGGCATACTCCCGGCAAGTCGCTCAAGGCCAAGGAGCCGTGAACGGCGGATTGACGGACTTCTCGCCGCCCGCAGGCCCTTTCTTCCTGGACCACGATCAGCGCCATACCCTCAACACCGGCTTCGAGCTGAACTTGCCCTGGCGCAGTTGGAGCGCGGCAAACGTCTATTACGGTTCGGGATTCACCGACGGCACCGGGCCTGCTCACTTGCCGGGGCACACGACGGTGGATCTGATGCTGGGCAAAACCGTCAATGAGCGCTGGTCGGTATCGATCAACGCGCTCAATGTGGCAAACCGCCGGTTCCTGCTCGACAACAGCCCGACGTTCGGTGGCGTGCACTTTGCGGACCCACGTCAAGTCTTCGCGGAGTTGAGGTACCGGTTTCGATACTGAGGGTTCGCCGGCCACCGTGGCCGTCTGGGAGCGATTCAGTGCCGGAAGTGCCGGATGCCGGTGAAGACCATTGCCAGGCCGAGGCGGTTCGCCGCCGCGATCACCTCTTCGTCCCGCTTCGAGCCGCCGGGCTGAATCACCGCCGTGATGCCATGCTTGGCGGCTTCCTCGATGCCGTCGGGGAATGGGAAGAACGCATCGGAGGCGACCACGCTGCCCTCGAGCGGGAGTACCGCCTTCATCGCGCCGATTTTGACCGAATCCACACGGCTCATCTGGCCGGCCCCGACCGCGACCGTTTGCCCCTCGTGCGCATAAACGATTGCGTTCGATTTGACGTGCTTGGCCACTTTCCAGCCGAAGAGCATCGCGCGCCACTCGGCCTCCGTAGGCGCACGCCCGGTTTTCACCGTAGCTTGCTCGCGGCTGAGCCTGTGTATGTCTGGCGTCTGCGCAAGGTAGCCGCCGCTGATCGATTTCACCACGAGGCCGTCGCTCGCGGAAGCCGCCACCCGGAGCAACCGCAGGTTCTTCTTCGCAGTCAGGATGGCGAGCGCCGCGGGGGAATAATCCGGCGCCGCGATGGCTTCGACGAAGGTCTTCGCGATCTCGCGCGCGGTCTCCTCATCCAGCGGACGGTTGAATGCCAGCACGCCGCCAAACGCCGACACCGGGTCGCACTCGAACGCCTTGCGGTAGCTCGCGGCGAGCGCGGCCTGCTCGGCGCAGCCGCACGGGTTGGTGTGCTTGATGATGGCCGACGCGGGCGAATCGAACTCGCGGACAAGCTGCCAGGCGGCGTCCAGGTCGACCAGGTTGTTGTAGGAGAGTTCCTTCCCCTGGAGCTGTTCCGCGCCCGCGATGCCGTCCCGCCGGTTCGAATACAACGCGGCGGATTGATGCGGGTTCTCCCCGTAGCGCAAGTCGCGCACGCGGCCAGCGCGAATGTCGAGCAGGCGCGGCAGCGGTTCCGGGCGATCCACAAAGCCGCCGTCTTCGATCTCGATCGCCGCCAAGCGCGCGCTGATGGCGCAGTCGTAATCCGCCGTATGACGGAACGCTTTCTGCGCCAGGCGCCAGTGCGTCGCCGGGGATAGCGCGCCGCCGTGCACCCGCATCTCTTCGAGAATCGCCGCGTACTCAGTCGGCGAAACCACCACCGCAACGTCTTGAAAATTCTTTGCCGCGGACCGGATCAGCGTTGGCCCGCCGATATCGATATTCTCGATCAGCTCGGGGACGGTGATGCCCTCTTTCGCTGCCGCTTTTTCGAACGCGTAAAGGTTTACCACGACCATGTCGATGGTGCGGATGCCGTGCGCCGCCAGGGCTTCCCTGTGCTCCGGGTTGTCGCGAATGGCCAGGATTCCGGCGGCGATCCGCGGGTGCAGCGTCTTCACGCGACCGTCGAGCATCTCTGGAAAACCGGTGACCTCGGCGACATCACGCACCGCGAGGCCCGCCTCCCGCAGCACCCGCGCGGTCCCGCCCGTCGAGATGATCCCGGCCCCAAACTCGCCCAATGCCCGCGCGAATTCCACAATTCCGCTCTTGTCGGTGACGCTGATGAGTACGCGCTCGATCTTGTGCATAACCTCTGATTGTGCCACGATGCAAGCGCAAGGCGGGCCAAAAACTTGACCCGTAATCCGCCGCTAAGTACTAACGCGGGCGAGGCCGCTCTGGACGCCCGCTTAGTGTGGCGGAGCCGCTGGTCAACAGACAGCTGCCTGCGCGCTATCGGGCCCCCGCCAGCCACCCATGGGTAATATGCAGCTTGACAGTTCATCATGTGCTGGCTTGGGCCGTCCTGCGTCGCGTATCCTTACCGGACAGACTAGGGGGCTTGTGTTTCGACCCTCGCGGCGCATAGTATTGCAGAGATGGGAGACATGACGCAATTTCCGGAATCCAGACCGGTCCGCACACCGGAGCCCCAACCCGGTACCAGGAGTGTTGGGACAACATCGGCGGACCAAAGCAGTCTGCGGGCGCTCCTTCGTTCCCGCGTGTTGCGATACGTTTTTCTGATGGTGGCCGTGTATGCGATTGCCGGTTGGGGGGTGGCACTGTTTTTGCGGCACTTCACAACGCACGCGCCGCAGGCCAATCCTGCGGCGGCTCTTCAGGTAGAGCGCGGCTCCGGCCGTCAGTTGGTAGTGAGTTGGAATCGGCGGCTGCCCCTTATCGCTAACGCCGAACACGCTACACTCTTGATCGCCGATGGAGACTTCAAGCAAGCCATGATCCTAGACGCAAGCCAGCTTCGGTCTGGGTCCATTGTCTATGTAGCCAAGAGCCATGAGGTCAAATTCCGGTTTGACGTGGCCGGCACCAGACCGCGCGAACGGTTGAGCGCGTCCGTCGAGATCGCGGTTGGAAAGGCCACACCAGCGAAGCACTGAGCTCGCGGCCGGCGCCCGGCATAGCTCGAAGTTTGGCCGCGCAAACATCCTGGCGGCCGGGGGCAGGAGCTGGTGTTTCAACCCTCGCAGCACATAATACTGCAGAGACGGAGGCCATTATGCCGTTTCCCGATCCGAGTCCAATTCGCGAGCCACAACCTGAACTCGACGCCGAGCGGCTCGGCCTGAGCGACATACCGGCTGGTACGAGCAACCACGAGCCATCGTGCCCCAGCGCACCGAGCAACAGGATTCTCATCGTGTTGGGACTCGCGTTTGCTATCGCCGGTTTGGCGACTGCGCTAATTATCGCGATGATCAAACCGAACACCCCGGCCGCGGCCAACGCCGAGCTGGGCCTCCGGGTGGAGCGCAACGCGGGGCAGTTGAGCTTGAGTTGGAATCCGTATGCCCTCAACATCGCCAAGGCCCAGGGGGCCACACTTTCAATCACCGACGGCGATCATAGAGCAGATGTGGACCTAAACCCCGCCCAGCTTCGAGTTGGATCGGTTAATTACCCTCCCGCGGCCGAGGACGTAACGTTCCGGTTGGAAGTGGTCAACGCGGCGGGCGAGCGCGCTAGCGGGTCTGTCCGAATCACAGCCGGGCAAGCCTCATCGAGCGAGCGCTGACCGGCAGCGGCTGCGCTGCATAATAAGAACGTGCCCTACCCAGTTACCCTGATCCCCGGAGACGGGATCGGCCCCGAGGTCGCTGACGCCACCGTCCGCGCGGTGGAGGCGACAGGAGTCCGCATTGAGTGGGAGCGTTTCGACGTGAACGCGAAAGTGATCTCCGGGCACGGCGATGAGGTGCCCCAGTACGTAATCGATTCCATCCTGCGGAACGGCGTCGGGTTGAAGGGGCCTGTGACAACGCCGGTTGCCGGCGGCCATCAGAGCGTCAACGTGCAGTTGCGGAAGAAGCTCGACCTGTTCGCGAACTTCCGCCCCGTGCGCAGCTTACCGGGCATCCGGACGCGCTTCAGCGACGTGCATATCGACATCGTGATGTTCCGTGAGAACACCGAGGACCTCTACGCGGGCCTGGAGCACGAGGTGGTCAAGGACGTGGTCACGAGTCTGAAGGTGATCACCCGTGTGGCGTCGATGCGCATCGCGCGCTATGCCTTCGATTACGTGCGGCGGCACGGCAGGAAGAAGATCGCCGCCATCCATAAAGCGAACATCATGAAGCTCGGCGACGGGCTTTTCCTGCACTGCTGCCGCGAGGTCTCGAAGGACTACCCGGAGATCGAATACAAGGAGCTGATTGTCGATAACGCGGCCATGCAGCTCGTCATGCGGCCTGAAGTCTTCGACGCGCTGCTTATGCCAAACCTTTACGGGGACATCGTTTCCGATCTCGTGGCGGGGCTCGTGGGCGGGCTCGGCATCGTACCCGGCGCCAACCTGGGCGAGCACACCGCCGTGTTTGAAGCCGTACACGGCAGCGCGCCCGATATCGCGGGCCAGGGAGTCGCGAACCCCACGGCGCTGATGCAGTCGGCCGCGTTGATGCTCTCGCATTTGGGCGAAGCCGGCGCCGCGCACCGGCTGCAAGCCGCTATCGAATGGGTGTATGCGGCCGGGCGCCACACCACCCCGGACGTGGGCGGCACGGGAACGACCGCGGAGTTCACCGACGCGGTCGTCCGCAGGCTCGAAGCCGGGAAACCGGAGCCGGCCGCATAAGCCGAATCACCGGCGCGCTGCGCTCGCACGGGCAAGCAGGCGCGATTTCAATGACGTTGAGTTCGGCAGGATGTAGCGGTGGTATAGGAGGCCGCGACTCATGCCAAAGGACACATACGTTCCAATCTCTCAGGGCCGAGTGGTAGCGAGCCGGCCCATGAGGCTGGCCAACTCGGTGTGGTACAGAGGGTTCCTCGGATACTCCCGGGCCAGTTCTCTCAGCAACGCTTCCGCCTGAAGGGGCTCTTTCTCGCGCAGGTAGATTATGCTCAACAGGATCTTCGCGAACGGTTTCAAGTAGTGGCCCTCACGGCTCACGAGTTGGAGTTCTCGTAATGCCTGGCCTTTGCTGCCGCTGATGCCATCGAACCGTACGAACCAACGAAGAAAGAACGGCATGCTGCCCAGCAAGTACTCGCTGATGCCTGCCGCTACGTACGCGTCATAGACCGGCGGTTGCAGCTTGAGCAGCCGCTGTGCATACGCGTTCGATAGTTTTGCGTTGGATAAGCTGCTCCATTGCCTTCTCTCGACCAGGGCCGTGTAGTCGGAGGCCACCCCCTGGCTGATGCACATTGCCAGCAGCGCGTTCACATCATTCGGATTTGAGCGTAGAGTCAACTCGGCGCGCGATTGCGCCTCCTGGAGCGCTTCGAGCAACGCGGTCCGCGTCTGTGGATCTGGCTTGAGTTTCGTTCGTGCGAGGACTTGCTTGTCACTTGTGAAGTACTGGCTCTCCAGTATCTTCAGGCGATCCAGTTCACGGAACAGGTAGGCGGCTGCATGTACGGCATAGGGGAGCGCTTCGCCGGGGTGAGAAGAGATGTACGCCGCCAGAATGGAGTGCGCACCCTTGAAGTCAAAGCTGTATAGACGATCAAAGGCTTCGCGGATTTCCGGAACATCGTAGGAGGCCGTCTGGGCGAATGCGCAAGTTGAACTCATCAGGAGGCACAGGACGCCACACAAACCCGGAATCGAGAACCTCCCGGCGTACGACCGGACACAGCCGCCCATCCTGTTGGCGCCCCTCCTCTGGATTTAGACGCAGCGCCCGGTTCGCACTTGTACACTGGATGTGAATTTAATGTAAATTCGTGCTTCTACCGTGAGGTCTCAGGGCTAAGAGAGCCGTGGCCTGCCTGCTTGTCGCGTGAGGCCGCGATGTGTTTACAGATTGTTCGGGCCGTTCGGCCGGATTCCGCCTGGGAGACCTCTCAGCATCCCCGCACCGCCGCTTGGGCCTGGCCGCGCCTGGCTACACACGGTCCGTTCCTTCGGCTGGCGAAATAGAGGCAGGCTACGCCACCCCGCGGGCGCGGCTCATCGCAAACAGCCCGATCAGCACCAAGCCCCCGCCGGGGGCTATCCTGGCGAGCATTCAACCCGGTCCTGCACACGGAATGACGTCTGTGAGGACGCCCGCCACCTGCACCGCGCCAGAGAGGACCGCCGCCCCGCCGCCGATCCACAGCGGAATCCGATGCCACCTGAGAGATCCCGCTAGCCACAAGCCGGCAACGAGCATCGCCGGCCCAGTTAGCATCCAAACCACTCCGCAGACAGCATACGCAGCGCCGATAGAGAACCAATGGTGCATGGCCTGGTACCCCCAACTGGACACGAGGAGTCCAAAGAGGATCATCCCAGCCGCGATGGCGCGCCCGGCGCCGCTACGCTCGGATTTCTGGATCGCGGATTCCACTGGCCCCAGTATTGTACGCCTGCCTTCGCGGCGATACAAGTTCTTCGGATCTCGGCGTACAAGTGTACGCTGATGCCCGATCAAGCCGGCGCCCGCGGAAGCGGCTTGTCAGACCAGCAGCGCTTGTGAGGCGGGCTCAAACCTCTGCTCGCGGTCCGCGGAGTGCTAAGCTCGCCGCCATGGGCTGTGGGCCACTTTACAGTCCCTTTTTCGCCAGGAATTTTACGAGGTCAACGATGCGCAGCGAGTAGCCCCACTCGTTGTCATACCAGGCAACCACTTTGACCAGGTTCCCGCCCACCACCTTCGTCATGCCGGCATCGACGATCGAGCTGTTCGGGTTGTGCATCATGTCGGTGGAAACCACCGGATCTTCCGTGTACGCCAGGATTCCCTTCAGCTCGCCATCGGCCGCTTTCTTCAGTGCGGCGTTCACTTCCTCGGCGGTGGTATTCTTCGCGGTCAGGGCGACCAGATCCACCACGGAAACGTTCGGCGTCGGCACGCGCATGGCATAGCCATCCAGCTTACCCTTGAGCTCCGGCATCACCAGGCCGATGGCCTTGGCGGCGCCGGTCGTGGTCGGAATCATGTTGATAGCGGCGGCGCGGGCCCGGCGCAGGTCCTTGTGCGGGAAATCCAGCACGTTCTGGTCGTTGGTGTAGCTGTGGATCGTGGTCATCGATCCCTTTTGAATCGTGAAATTCTCGTGCACCACCTTGACCACCGGCGCCAGGCAGTTCGTCGTGCAGGACGCGTTGGAGATGATGTTGTGCTTCTTCGGGTCGTACATGCCGTCGTTGACGCCCAACACCATGGTGAGGTCCTCGTTCTTGGCCGGCGCCGAGATGATGACCTTCTTCACGGTCCCGCGCAAGTGCTTCGAGGCCTGCGTGGCGTCCGTAAACTTGCCCGTTGATTCGATGACGATCTGTGCGCCGAGTGAAGTCCAGTCGAGTTCGCCCGGGTCCTTGATAGCGAAGACCTTCAGCTTTGTGCCATCCACCACGATCATGTCGCCTTCGGCCTTCACCTGCGCATCGAGCGGCCCGAGCACCGAGTCGTACTTCAACAGGTGAGCCAGCGTCTTCGTGTCGGTAAGATCGTTCACCGCAACGAATTCAATATCTTTATCATGCAGGCCCGCACGAACCACGTTGCGGCCGATTCTGCCGAAACCATTAATCCCGACCTTGACTGCCATCTGGATGTCTCCTAACTGTGTGAAATGAAAGGAATCGCCTCGCCTAAATACAGGCACTGCAGGCAAATAACTTTACATGGTAACAAAGACGGGCCCGCGTGCGCTTTGAGGGCTAGGAATTGCAGTCTGAAATGCGCCCCGGCTCCTGGACGGCCATGGACCGGGCATGTCCGGCGCCCTACCGCGGCGGCGGCAGATTTGGCGCTTCGGTTCCCAACCCCGCGTAGGTCTCCTTGACCTTGATCACCTTGTCGCCCTTGAAGGTCACAAAAACGATCTTGCCCGGCGGCGTGCCATAGATCCAGTCCTCGGTCTCCACACCGTCCTTCGATTCGCGCACCTTGCGCACGGGTTTGCCCAGCGCCAGCAGGACCTGCTCGCGATCCATACCCTCGATCGCGCGCTGCTCCTTGACCGCTTGTTTGATTTCCGGCGGCAAGGTGTCCACGTAATTCTCCGTTACGGTGTGTTTCTCGAAATCGAGGACGGGCGCAAGCATCTTCTTGATCTCGGCCGCGGTCAGTACCGGAACTGGCTTGTGGAACAGCAGCACGATGGAGGTGCCGTTGCGAGCATTCGTGTTCTGCGCGACCGGCGTCGTGTTGTTGCCGATGCCGATCTGGATGTGCTGATACCACTTCCCCTTGCCGCTGTTGTACCCGCCGTTGATCTGGAAGAGGATGCGATCGCCGCCGATATCGACGCTGGTGACCTGGACGAGGTCGCCCGTCCGCGCTGCCGGCCCGAAATGGCGCTCACTCTCCTCCCAGGCCTTCTTGTCATAAGTGCCTGTGCTGTCGAACCGCAGCGCCTTCTTGGAACGCGGGAGCTGGATTTTAGCGGTGGCGTATTCCGCCGTAAGGCCGCGGATCAGCTCAATTCTGTCCTGATCCGTAAGCTTTTGGGTATCGGCGGCCAGGGGCGAAATGCCGATCAAGGCGAGGGCGACAGCCACCGAACTGCGCATTACTCCTCCAACCCGGACTGCTAGATGTCCCAATGGTCCCGCAGCAAGTATGGGGTTTGGCGCTGGACCGGCGCTTTCCAGGCCAACCACAGGAACAGCAGCACCAACGCCATGCTCGTGATGAGGCCGCCTTCAGGCCCGTATTCGCCCCCGCTCCACAGCGGGGCCGTCCTCCACAGCATGGTGTAACCAGTTACATTCATTGTAAACCCGCTCAAATTCGCGCCGAACAGCGGCAGCATCCAGTTCCAGCCGACATGCAACCCGATCGGCAGCCACAAGTCGCCACTGCGCCAGAACGCATACCCGAGCACGACGCCCCAGGCACCCGTGTTCACCAGCCCGAGCGCGTTCACGTGCAGATTGCGCGCGTGCGCAAGACCAAACAGCACGCTGACCGGAAGAATGGTGGCAAATGGACCGAGCGCATCCATGAGCACTTGGAAACCGTACCCGCGAAAGAGCATCTCCTCGCCGATGCCGCCGAACAAGAGCACGATCAGCACGAAGAGGATGCTCGCCCAGTCCGCGTGCGCGTTCGGGACTTTTTGCAGCTTGGCGACGTCCTCGAGAATCGGCCCGGCGAGCGTGAACAAAGCCGCGCCAATGCCGCCCGCCAACCCCAAGAGCAGGTTGCGGACCGACGCCCGGTTCCACACTAAGCCGGCATCCATCAGCGGACGGTTCTCGTAAATTCGCATCAGGAGCGTGTTGGCAAGGGCGGCCGCGGCGAATACCGACAGCGCACTCTGGACCACGTAGCCGAAGGGCAGGAGCGCCCAGGCGAACAACCACAGACCTACCAGTGCCAGAACGGCGAAAACCACCACCTTGATTGCGACCGTGAGCGCTTTCCGATCCATGAGCCTGGAGGAAGGAATACTATAGCCCGAATCGCCCGGCCCGTGCCGGGGGGCGCGTGGCCGGTAACCGGGACTCGCGGGACGCGGCACACCGGCCGGTGCGCTCAGGGCGAAGCCGAGGCCCGCCAGTCCGCATCCACGGGCTAAAAGCTACGAGCGGCGGCAGCCGGCAGGCCCGAGCTAAACTAAGCTCTGCTAAACCTTTTTCGGCATGCCGCCGATGGAGAAGCATGGGTGAGAGGCGCCTGGAACCGCGAATGCTGTGCGCTGACCTGATCGACGTCCGTTGGACGGATCGATCCGGCCGGGGGAGGAAAGCCCTTGCCAACTTGGAGGACATCTCGCTCTCCGGCGCCTGCCTGCAAATGGATACGCCGGTGCCGCACAACACGATGGTCCGGATCGCGCACCCAAAAATCGAGCTCGAAGGCCGCGTTCGCTACTGCATCTTCCGCGAGACCGGCTACTTCATCGGCGTCCAGTTCGAGCCTGGATGCAAGTGGCGGCAGCAGAAGTTCCGGCCCAAGCACCTGCTGGATCCTCGCCAATTGGTCGAGCGGACGCTGAAGCGGGTCTCCAAAAACCAGTCGCCGATCACGGATGGTCCACCGGCCAGCGAGACCGAATAAAGGCGCGCTGACGGAACATTCAACGTGCAAAGCGCTGGTCCGCTCGCGCTCCCTAGCAAGTCATTTAACGAGACAACCAAACGGGGCGTCGTAACCGCGCCTCAACTTCCTGTCGTATGCTTGGATTTTGATGGCCGCTATTGCTGGCATCAACGCCGCTGCGATCACGCCGCGACGGGAGGGCCCGGAAATCGATCTGGCGGCCGTTTTCGAGCTGATCGACTTTCTAGCCGCGAGCGGCGTGAACGGCATATCGCTGGCGGGCTCGACCGGCGAGTTCCCGCATTTCACTCCGGACGAGCGCGCGCGCCTGGTGGCTCTTGCGGTCAAGCGCAGCCGTGTTCCGGTTATTGCAGGCGTTGGCCACACGACGCTCGATGGCGCGCTCTGGCTGGCGCGCGAAGCGGCCGGCGCCGGAGCCGCGGCGCTACTGCTCCCGCCTCCTTACTTCTATCGTTATGCGCAGGACGACATTCGCGAATTCTATCTGCGCGCCGCCCGCGGCCTGAATGGCGCCGCGCCACTGTTCCTCTATAACATCCCGGCGTTCGCTTCCGGGATCGGCTGCGGCACGGCGATCGAGCTGCTCACGACCGGCCTGTTCGCCGGAATCAAGGACTCCAGTGGCCGTTGGGATGATCTCATCCGGCTGAAGGAGGCGCGCGCGCGCTGCCAGTTCACGCTGCTCGTGGGCAATGAGGCCATCTTTGCTCAGGCGCGGACGGCCGGCATCGACGGTTTGATTTCCGGCGCTGCATGCGCGATCCCGGAGCTATTGCTCGCGCTCGACCGCGCGATCGCCGCCGGCAAGACGGAGACGGCCGCCCGGCTGGACGCGCGCCTGCGCGAATTTATGGCCTGGATGGATCGCTTGCCCATGCCCATCGGCATTCGCGAGGCCGCGGCGCGGCGCGGCTTGAAAACCGGTCCTCCGGCGGTCCCGCCCGGCGCCCGGACCCAAGCGCAGCTTGCCGAATTCCGCGAATGGTTCCAGGGGTGGTTGCCCAACGTCAATCAAGAGTGCGCAAATGAATAAACCTCCGTTCGATCGAAATGGAAAACTGCCGCCCGAAGCCGCGGCGAAAATCAATGAGACAGGAGCAGTCGAGTTTCAATGAGCGATTACGTTGAAGATTTCCGGCGCGCCGCGCGCGAGGCAGTGAACTGGATCGCCGAATACCTCGAGAACACGCGCCAGTACCGTGTATCTCCTAGCATCAAGCCGGGCGAGCTCACGGATGCCCTGCCACGCTCGGGGCCGGAGCGGGGCGAGCCGTACGATCGCATCCTGAAGGACTTCGAAGAGATGGTGGTGCCCGCGGTCCTGCACTGGAACCATCCGCGGTTTTTCGGGTATTTTCCGAGCGCCGCATCGGCGCCCGCCATCATCGCCGAACTGCTCTCAGCCGCGCTGAACACCAACGCGATCCACTGGAAAACCTCTCCGGCATCTACCGAGCTCGAGCAGGTGGCGCTGGGCTGGCTGCGCGAATGGATCGGCCTGCCCGAGAGCTTTTTCGGCATCATCTACGACACAGCCTCCGTCGGCAGCCTGCATGCCATCGCGGCGGCGCGTGAAATGGCAGATCCGGAAGCGCACGAGAATGGCGCCCAACCCAACCTCACCTTGTACGCTTCCGAGGAGGCCCACTCCTCGATCGAAAAGGATGCCATCGCGCTCGGCGTCGGGCGGCGCAATGTGCGCAAGGTACCTGTGGACGCGGAGTTTCGCATGCGGCCGGACGCCCTGGCCGCAACCCTCGAGCGGGACATCGCCGCGGGCCGGAAGCCATTCTGCGTCGTCGCCACCGTTGGGACCACCTCGACCACTAGCATCGACCCGGTCGACGAGATCGCCGGCATCGCGGAACGGTACGGGCTTTGGCTGCACGTCGATGCCGCCTACGCCGGATCGGCGGCGATCGTGCCCGAGTTCCGGCACTACTTCGCCGGTCTCGAGCGCGCACACTCCATCGTCCTGAACCCGCACAAGTGGCTATTTGTTCCCATGGATCTGAGCGCCTTCTACACGCGCCGGCCCGACATCCTGCGCCGCGCTTTTTCGCTCGTGCCCGAATACCTGCGCACGCAGGAAGATCCCCGCGCCATCAACCTCATGGACTACGCCATCCCGCTCGGGCGGCGTTTTCGATCGCTGAAGCTGTGGTTCGTGCTGCGCTATTTCGGGCGCGAAGGCCTCGTTGAACTGATCCGCAGCCACGTCCGTTTCGCGCAGGAGCTTGCGGCGTGGGTGGATGCCGACCCGCGATTCGAGCGCGTGGTGCCGGTCCCGTTTTCGACGGTTTGTTTCCGTTTCAAAGGCACTAACGAACAGAACCAGGCTCTGCTCGAAGCGATCAACGCGACCGGCAAGTTCTTTCTGTCTCACACCGTGCTCGGCGGCCGCTACGTTCTGCGGATCGCGATCGGCAATCTTGCCACTACCCTCGAAGACGTGCGCGAGGCGTGGGAGACGATTCGACAACTGGCGCCTAAGCGATGACGGACCGCAACGGATGGGAGTTTTCGAGCAGCCTTTATGACGCGCGGTAGCTCCATTCAATGGCCGCCCGCCCGGAGCCACAGGCCCTATGAAACAAATCATCGCAACCGACCAGGCCCCGAAAGCCATCGGGCCTTATTCTCAAGCGGTCGTCTGGAACGGGCTCGCCTTTCTCAGCGGGCAAATCCCGCTCGACCCTCGCACAAACCAGATCGTAGACGGCGATATCTCGATCCAGACCGAGCGCGTTTTCGAGAACCTGAAAGCCGTTCTGGCCGCATGCGGCTCTTCGCTCGAGCAGGTGCTCAAAACCACCGTTTATCTCAAAAATATGGACGAATTCGCGCGCATAAACGAAGTTTACGCCCGCTATTTCCCCGAGGAAGCGCCCGCGCGCGCCACCATTGAGGCCGCCCGGCTGCCGCGCGACGCTCGTATTGAGATCGACGCAATCGCCGCGGTTGAAAGTTCCTAACAAGGTTGGACCTCGCCACTGAGGACCTCCGGTGGCACAGTGAAACCGTTGGCGCGTACATCCCGCCGCAGCCCGCTTCAGTCCACCAACCCGTTGCGGACCGCGAAGCGAACCAGCTCGCCGACGCTGTGCAGGTTCAGCTTCTCCATGATGCGCCCGCGGTGCGCGTCCACCGTATAGACGCTGAGCTTCAGCGCCATGGCGATATCCTTGTTCGTTTTGCCCTCGGCGACCATTTGCAGGACCTCCCGCTCGCGGCTGCTCAGCAGGTCGAGCGGGTCGGTCACGTGCCGCCGGTAATCGGTCAGCACGGCTTCGGAAACGGCGGGACTCAAGTACGCCTCGCCCGAGGCGACCGAGCGCACGGCCGCCAGCAGGTCGCGGTCGATCGCGTCCTTCAGCAGAAAGCCGCGCGCGCCGGCGCGCAGGATCTCCCGCACATACACCGAGTCCTTGTGCATGCTGAGCGCGAGCACGCGGGTGTGCGGCGTTGCGGCGGCGATGCGGCGCGTCGCCTCGATGCCGTTCAGCTCGGGCATGGAAACGTCCATCACAACCACGTCCGGCTTGAGCTCCCCGGCGAGCTCGACGGCCTCCCGGCCGTTGCCCGCCTCACCGACAATCTCCATGTCAGCCTGGGCCGCCAGGATCATTCGGAACCCCTGGCGGACCATGGCGTGGTCATCCGCTAACAAGATTCGAATTTTTCGCTTCCTGACTTGCTCCACTGAATGGCGCCTCGACTTCGATGGTCAGGCCCTTGCCGCGCGCCGAGCTGATTTTCAGCTCGCCGCCCGCGCTGCGCGCCCGGGCCCGCATTCCAATCAATCCCATGCCCTGCTCCTCGGACGGCTCCAGGCCGCGGCCATTATCGGCGATGGTCAGCTTGATCTTCCCGCCGCGCTGGCGCAGCTCGATCTCGACGCGAGTCGCGCCGGAATGCCGCGCCACGTTCGTCAGCGCCTCCTGAGAGATGCGGAAAAGGTGCGTCTCGGTTTCATCTCCCAGCCGGCCGGTGAAGTCCGACTTGTAATCGACCTCGATGCCGGTGCGCTCGGTGAAGCGCTCCGAGAGCCAGCGGATGGCCGCGCCGAGACCGAAATCGTCGAGGATGGTTGGGTGCAGGAGCTGCGACAGCTCGCGCACGTTCCCGATGGCTTCGTTGACCAGGCTGACGCAATCCACCAGGCGCGGCCGGTCCGCGGCGCCGCGCACCTCGAGGCCGTGCAGGTTCGCCTTGAGCGCGGTGAGCGACTGGCCGAGCTCGTCGTGCAGCTCGTGCGAGAAGCGCCGCGCCGTGGTTTCCTGGTTTTCCAGCATGTGCCAGGAGACGCGGCTCAGCTCGCTCGTCTGCCGTTCCATCTTCCGGAACAGCTCGAGCACCACGCGCACGGTCAGGACCGCGCAGAGGAGCGCGAACACGATGCAGGCGCCCAGCAGCAGCGCCGAACGCTTCAGCAGCTCACGCGAGCGGCCCTCGATCTGCCGACGCGCGTTCGAGGCGCTCGCATCGGTGGCCGCGGAGAGCTTTGCCACGATCGCAAGCGCCTCCTGGTGGCGGCGGAAGAGGTCGCGGGAGAGCAAGGTGGGCGGATGCTCGAGTGAGAGGAGGCGCCGCGCCTCGGCTGAGAACGCCGCCGATGCCTGCTGAAACTCGTCCCACAAGGGCTCTTCCGCGGTGCCGCTTACCGACTCGCCGATCTGGTCCAGGCGCCGGTCGGCGTCGTCCAGCTCCGAAAGCACCTTCTCGCGGTCCACCACCTCCGGATCGCGCGAAAGCTTCAGGACGACGGCACTAAGGGCGGCCTGCTCGTGCTGGATGTCGTCGAGCAACCGGGTCGCGACCAGCTCCTCGCCAACCAGGCTCGCCACGCTCTGCTGGATCGATCGAATGCTTTGCACGCTGATGAACGCGGCGGCGAGGAGCAGCAGAATCACCAACATGAACCCGGCAATCAACACACGAAAGATGTAGGCGTGCGTGATGGGCTGCCGAGGCATGGAGTCTCCTCCTTCAGTCTAGAAGAGGCGCGGCGAAATGGGTATCGCCCGACGGCGGGATCGCCACAGCCGTTTTAGCGCTAGCGGGCTGCCGCAGGTCCGTTCCCGAACCATCGCGGTCCGGTCAGCGGGCGCCGAACCGCGCGCATCCATCCCGCGATTTCGGCCGCGCCGCTAGCCGTTGGCGGCTATCGTGTTTCCGGCCGTGAAACCGCATGCTGGAGTTGTACGGATAACAAGAACATTCGCACTGGAGGAATAAAATGAAAAAGCTCGGTATCGCGCTTTTGGCGTTTGCGTTCAGCGTTCCCGTGTTCGCTGCGCAAACCAAACCAGCCAGTTCGGCGGCTGCCCCGCAGTCCCAGACGGAAACGAAGGGCAAGGCGGTCAGCCACAAGACAAAGAACACCAAGAGGCGCTATCACAAGAAGACAACGCAGGCTGCACCTGCCAAGCCTTCCACCAGCAAGTAACACGCCCGCACCGAACGGCTCGCCCCTAGTCCGATGATTCCCGCCGGGCTGGGCGGCGGGCCGGGCCTGCCTCCGGCTCGTTCACACCCGCCACCAATCTCCTGGTCGTTACTCCTGAAACTACTGAAAATACAAGCCTTCCTCTTCAGCTCGAATTCGTGCTGGCAGCCGGTTGCGGCCGATTACACGCACGCCGCTGTTAGCATGGGAGCGGATGAAGAAGAAGGAATTAGCTGCCAAGCTGGCGAAGGAGAAGCGGCTCTCGCAGGCTGACGCGGCCGACCAAGTCGATCGCGTCGTTCACGAAATTCTGACCAAACTCCGCCGGGGCGAGGCTGCGCCGCTACCGGGACTTGGGAAATTCGTGCCCGGCACGGAACCCGCTTTCGAGTTTGATGCCGGCATACCGCGCCCCCATAGGAAATAGCCATGCGATCGTCAAGCGAACAGGTGGCGCGCATCGTCCGGGAATGTCTCGAACAGGGTGGCACGGTGGATATCGACGGCCTCGGGACGTTCCGCCCAGATTCCAATGGCGGCTTTATGTTCGTCCCGCAGACCCGGCTCAAGGTCTTCCTGGCCTACGCGGCTGAAGATGGCGCGGCCGCCAACCGGTTGTTTGAGGATCTTCTCAGGCGCGGGTACGACCCCTGGCTGGATCGCAAGATGTTATTGCCGGGACAAAACTGGCCGCGCGCGATCGAGCGCGCGATCTCGGTGTCGGACTTCTTCGTCGCGTGCTTTTCGAAGCACTCCCTCGGCAAGCGCGGCCGCTTTCAGTGGGAACTGCGTTACGCGCTCGACTCCGCCAGCCGGCTGCCGCTCGAAGAGGTGTTCTTCATCCCCGTGCGCCTGGAGGAATGCCGCCTCCCGGCGCGCATCACCCAGGAATTCCAATACGTGGACCTCTTCCCGAATTGGGAGCGCGGCGCCGCGAAGATCGTCACGACGATGCGCCGCCAGGCGCGCACGCGGCGGAAACCGGGGTTACCCCTTGCCGGCTAGTTTTTTCTTGATTTCGCCGGCGCGCTTGTCGTTCGGCGCCAAATCCAGGAATTTCCGAAAAGCCTGCCGCGCCGCCGAGGGGTTCTTCAGCTTCTCCTGCGCTTCACCCAGCCGCAGGTAAGCTTCGGCGAAGTTAGGGTTCCACTTGGTGGCTTCCTTAAAGCGGCCCGCGGCCGCCTGCCAACTGCCCTTCTTGAAGTAGAAGTCCCCTATCCTCAGTTCCTTCTCCGCCTGGACCGGATTGAACGCGTATTGTTTGGCCGGCTTGAGCGACTCATCTTCCTCGGCCGGTTCCGGCGACGTTGCGGGCGGCGCTTTCTGCTGAGCGCCATTCTGAGCCGCGAGCGCGCTCGTTGCCAACACCGAAGCCAGGAGCAGCGCGCGCAGTCGTGTCACAATTCAAGTATAGAGCGCTGAAATCTTCGATGGACCTCCGCGAAAAGGCCAGCCAATTACCCGCCCTGCCCGGCGTGTACCTCTACAAGAATGCGGAGGGGAAAGTCATTTATGTTGGCAAGGCGGTCAGCCTGCGGCAGCGCGTCCGCAGTTATTTTGGGGAGGACAAACTCGCCGACGTCAAGACCGGCACGCTCATCTCGGAAGCCCGGGACATCGAATACATCGTGGTCGATAACGACAGGGAAGCCCTGGCGCTCGAAAACAATCTGATCAAGCGCTGGCAGCCGCGCTTCAACATCCTGCTCCGGGACGACAAGACTTACCCCTATATCAAGCTCACGCGCGAAACGTATCCGCGAGTCTTTGTCACCCGGAGAATTCTTAAGGACGGCGCCAGCTATTACGGCCCCTACTTCCCTGCCAGCCTGGCGCACCGGCTCGTGCACTTCATCCACCGGTTTTTCGGCGTCCCCTCTTGCAAGGTGGATTTGACGCGCCGGCACCCGAACCCCTGCCTGCAATATCACATTCATCGTTGCCAGGGGCCTTGCGCCGATGGGCTCACGACGGAGGAAGCCTACGCCCAGGCCGTGAAGCAGGTGCAGCTGTTCCTCGAGGGCAGGCACCGCGACCTCATAGCCGAGCTTCGAGGGCACATGCAGCGGGCTGCCCGCGAGACGCAGTTCGAGCAGGCGGCCGTGCTGCGCGACGCGATCGAGACCATCGAGGAAATGGAAGAGAAGCAGAGAATCGCCGCGGCCGAAGGCGAGGACATCGATATTTTCGGGTTCTACGCCGAGCCGCCGCTGGCCGCCGTGAACGTCTTTCACCTGCGCAATGGGCGCATCGTCGATCGCCGCGAGTTTTTCTGGGAGGACCAGAGGGAGTTCGAGCCCGCCGAGTTCCTATCCGCGCTCGTCAAACAGTTCTACCTCGACCAGCAATTCATTCCCGCGCTCATCCACGTGCCGGTCGAAATCGAAGACCGCGAGCTGCTCGAAGAAGTGCTCTCGGAAAAGCGCGGGCACAAGGTGGAGATCCACACGCCGCAGCGCGGCCAGAAAAAGGCGTTGCTCGCGCTTGCCGCAACCAACGCCAAACACGCTTTCGACCAGCGGTTCCGCGTGCTCACACCCTCCTCTAAGGCCATTCAGGAAGCGCTCCGGGATCTCCTCGGCCTGGATAAGGCGCCGCGCCGGATCGAGTGCTTCGACGTCTCCGCATATCCAGGGCACGGATAAAGTCGCAAGCATGGTGGTTTGGGAAGACGGCCGGATGAAGAAATCCGAGTACCGGAAGTTCATCATCCGCGAAGTCGAGGGCAACGACGATTTCGCTTCCATGCGCGAGGTGATCGCGCGCCGGTATTCGCGGCTGCAGGAAGAGAAGCGGCCCAGGCCGGGGCTGGTGCTGGTGGATGGCGGCATCGGACAACTCCACGCGGCTGCGGAAGCGCTCGAAGCGCTCGGCATCACGGACCAGCCGCTCGCCTCCATCGCGAAACGCGAGGAATGGATCTACGTGTACGGCCAGGAGGAAGAGCCGATCGTGCTCGACCGCTTCTCGCCGGTGCTGCACCTTATACAAAGCGTGCGCGACGAGGCGCACCGGTTCGCGGTGACCTTCCACCGCTCACGGCGCGACGCACAGCGGCTGGGCTCCGAGCTGGAGCAAGTCCCAGGCGTCGGCCCCAAGACCGTGCAAAAACTGCTGAAGCATTTCGGGAGCGCAGAGCGCGTGCGCCATGCATCCGAGGGGCAGCTTGCGGCTGTGGTCGGACCGGCAGCCGCGCATCGCCTCGGGGCGTTCTATCGGTCTGAAACACCGGCGGAGTGAATAGGCCGGCATTCGAGCCTCAGCTCCCCATCGCCAGCCTGTGCGCGAGCACGTCCGGCAGGCCCGCCGCGATGATTTTCGACTGCGCTGTGGCAACGTCGTAGTTCACACGGCGGTATTCGAGGAAACGGTCTTCGGGGCTGTAGATAAGGTAGGCGGCGCGCGGGTCGCCATCGCGCGGCTGCCCTACCGAACCGGGGTTCACCAGATATAGCACGTCGCGCTCGAGCTCGACCGCCTTGCGCGCAACGTCCCGCTTGGGTTTTTCAATGGACTTGACGCCGTTGCGATGGCACAAGAACCCGCCCTGCACGTGCGTGTGCCCGAAAAAGGAGATGTGTTTTTCGAGATACGCCGTCATATGCGCCGCATCAAACCGGGTGACAAGGTAATCGTCCTCATCCAGCGGCGAGCCGTGCAGCAGTTGGAAAGAGCCCATTGCCAGCGGACCTTGGGGCAGGTTGCGGAGGTAATCGAGGTTCTCGGGCGTGAGAGTGCGCCCGGTCCAAATCGCCGCGGCGCGGGCGACTGAGTTGAACCACTCCAGATCTTCCAGGCCGGCGCAGGCCTTGTCGTGATTCCCGCGCACCACCGCCTTCACGTGACTGCGCGCCCATTCCACGACCGCATTGGGGTCTGCGCCATAGCCCACCAGGTCGCCGCAGCAAAGGACCTCGCCGTAATCGCCGTGTGCGTCTCGAAGCACCGCTTCCAGCGCTTGCCAATTCGCGTGAACGTCGCTCAGGATCAGATAGCGCACAGGCGTATGAGCGCGACCTCAGGCGGGGCACCGACCCGGGACGGCACGCCGACCGTCCCAATGCCGCGCGTAACCCAGAGCGAAGAGCGGTTGCGCCGGTAGAGGCCATAGATGTAAGGCGTGTAGAAGCGGGCGAAGTTAAGGTCCTCGTGGAGTATCTCGACCGTAACTTGGCCGCCGTGCGTATGGCCGGAAATGGTCAGGTCCCATCCCCGCTCCTCGGCCAGATTGAAGACCTCGGGGTTGTGGGAAAGCAGGATATTCACCACACCGGGCATCATGAGCCCCTCAGTGCCCGCCAAATAGCGCGATCCCATGCGCTGGTAATCCACTCCGGCCACATTCAGTGTGGCATCGCCGAAACGGAGGGGCAGGGCCTGCTGGCGCAGGAAACGGATTCCGGCGCGGGCGCCCATCCCGGCCGCCTCATCTTCCACGTTGGCGTAGACTTCGTGATTGCCCAGGCAGCCGAGGATGCCGGCGCCGGCGCGGAGCCGCGCGAGCTGCCGCACACAGGCCTCGAGCGGGTCGGCGCGCGAGGTAATCAGATCTCCGGTCACCAGCGCTACATCGGCGCGCAGTTCGTTTGCCATCCCGACCGCGCGCGCGACTTCGCGCTCGCTCAGAAACGGGCTCAGGTGGATATCGCTGAGCTGCACCAGACGGAGCCCGTCCAGGTCTTTCGGCAGGTTGGGCATGGGCACGCTGATCTCGCGCACGCGGAGACTGGTGCGCTCGATGAACATGCCGTAGCCGAGCGCGGCGAAGGGGGCCGCAACGAATGCGCCCCCCGCCGCGCGTATGAACCAGCGCCGCTCCGCATCGAACCGTGGCAGCCGGCGCCACAGAAGCAGAATGAAGTACGCGCCGAGCGAGGCCAGGGTCCACAGCGCCGCCGTGCCCCGCACCCATGCCACCAGGGGCGAGGACGGCACGAAGAAATACACGCCCCGGAAGCCGCCCAGCATCCCGAATGCGATCCAGCTCGATATCAGGAACACGGCCACCCAAATCATGCGCCGGAGCGCCGGCGAGCGCCGCGCCGCCTCACACTCCAACAACCAGCTACCAAATTGAAATTGGATCCCGATAACGGCCGCGACCGCCAACAGCGCCGGCGCGTGCCGCCCGAGACGAGTGAAAATCCCCATCGTTCCCGCACCGGCAGCGCACGGTATAAACGGCTGCTCCTCCGGGAGCTTTCCCGGGCTTGCTGGCTTTGCTGACGGCTTCCCTCATTGTACCTGCACTGCTGTCCGAGACTTCTGGTTCCACAGATACACAAGACCCGGCTTCGCATTGCCCGAGCCGCATGCCACTGCGTTGTCCGAGAAACGGACCCTGGCTCCAGGCAAACCCCGTCCGATCCTCTCTTGTAGCTCTTCCCGGAACAGAAAGACGCCATTCGGATGGCCGGGCACGTTAAGAATGCAGATTTCCGTTCCGATCGCGCGAGCGGCGCCGGCGCGCCGCTCCATTTCACCGGCGATGCGGTCTGCCCGTTCGATAAGGTCCTTGTATACCCAGACGTTATAGCTCACACCGGCAGCCTGGATCACCAGAAACAGAAACACCAGACCGCGGAGAGAGCACCGCTCCAGAATCGTGGCGAGGAACAACGCCATCCAGAGGGACGGCCAGTAAAGATACCTGCTGTGCAGCAGCGATGGCTGAATCCAGCCAATCACGTTTGCGGCGGAAAGAGCGCTCAAAAGAGTCAGGCCGATCAGGGCCCACTGCCTGCCTTTCTGATTTACGCAAGAACACCCGGCGATGACTACCACCAGACAGCCAAACGAGATCAGGATTGCCATTGCCCACAAGGAGTCAGGGATGGTTGTGTTGATGGCGAAGACGGGCAGAGCCAGAGAATTGACAACCAGCCAGTAGACAGATTTCGCGGTCAGCGCGGAGTAAACAGAATGCCCTTGGCTATAGCCGTAGCCGCCCAGGCCTTTGTAAATCAGAAAACGGACGGTGACGAGCACGCCGATCGAAGCCCCCGTTGCCGCAAAGAAGGCCAGGGCTTTGGTTCTTCCAATTGGTTCGAGCCGCCAGAGCCGGCGTGTCAAGACCAGCGTGGCCATGAGGAGGCCGGCGGAATACGCGCTCTCCTTGTTCAGCACGGCTAGAACAAGGCAAGCAAGGGACAGCACGCCATAACGGGTCACTACTCCGGGCGCCCGCCAGTGTTTCAGAAAAAGGATCAGCGCCAGAAAGCTGAACATGGCCGCCAGCAAATCGAACCGTGCGGCCGGCCAAAGAACAGCTTCAAAATGGATTGCACCCAATCCAAAGACGAGTGCAGCCAGCCGGCCGGCTGAGCGGCTCAACCCTAGCTGCACGGCCAGCAGGCTCGCCAGTACGGCGTTCAAAGTGTGGATCGCGATGTTCTGAATATGATAGCCCCAGAGATGCGGACCAAACACGGAGTAATCCAGCCAAAGCGAAAGAAAAGTCAGCGGCCTGTACATCCCATCAGGTTGGGGCGCCACAAAGAGGCGCGCTATCGCTGAGAGTGAAGTGAGTCCGGCGCTGATGTGACGATGGGTCCAATCGTGATGCTGGAGGTTGACGCCGAGGGAGGGCAGATACACCGCCGTCACGAGAGCCGCAAGCAGCAGCGAAAACCGCAGGCCGCCGAGCCGGCCGAGCCAGGCAACACCGGGCGATGCAGCACGGATTGCGCCGAATTTGGTGTGCGCGAGCAAACGAGTGAGCACGAATCCGCCATTCAGCAACAGCAGCGGCTTATACGCACTCTGCGCGGGAAAGGACCAGGGACCGATGTGCAGCGTGAACCGGCCCGGCGCGAAGACGAGAGCCAGATTCAGGGCAAGCAGAACCAGGATTGCAAATGAAAGCCGGCCAAAGATGCCTTGCCAGACTAGCCGAATGCCGTTCAGACTCACACCACACGAGTATACGGCGGCTTCACCCGCCGCACGCTACAATCGAAAGCATGTCGCTGGTGGTGGTTGGATCCGTGGCTTACGATGGCGTAGAAACGCCTCACGGACGCGTCGAGCGGATGCTGGGCGGCTCCTGCACCTATGTGGCTCTGGCGGCGAGTTACTTTACGGAAGCGGCCGTCGTCGCCGTGGTCGGCGAGGACTTCTCCCCATCGGACGCCGAGCTGCTGGCCAGCCACGGCATCGATCTGGCGGGCCTCGAGCGCGCGCCCGGCAAGACGTTTTTCTGGTCGGGGGTCTACGCCGCCGACATGAACGATCGCACCACATTGCGCACCGATCTGAACGTCTTTGCCCATTTCAACCCCAAGCTCCCCGAGCACTACCGCTCACAGCCGTACCTCTTTTTGGGCAACATACAGCCGGCGCTGCAACGCGCGGTCCGCCAGCAGATGAACCGCGTGCGCATCGCCGGCGGCGACACAATGAACTACTGGATCGAAAACGCCCGCGAGGAGCTGATCGGGACGCTGAAGGGCTGGGACTTCCTGCTGATCAACGACAGCGAAGCGCGCCAGCTTTCGCGCCACCACAACTTGCGGCGCGCGGCAGAGACCATCTTGACCATGGGCCCGCGTACGCTCATCGTGAAGCGCGGCGAGTTCGGCGCAATCCTCTTTCGGAACGGCGATCACTTCATCGCACCCGGATACCTGCTCGAGGACGTTTTCGATCCCACCGGCGCCGGCGATTCCTTCGCGGGCGGGTTCTTCGGATACCTGGCGTCCTGCGGAATCGATTTGAAGGCCCCGCACGCCGATCCCGGCGAACTCCGCCGCGCCGTGATCTATGGCTCGGTGATGGGCAGTTTCTGCTGCGAGAAATTTGGTGTGGATCGCTTACGGACGCTGACGCGCGCTGAGATCGATGGCCGTTTTGAGGAATTCAAGAACTTCACGAAGTTCTGAGCGAGTCCGCAAGAACAAGGCCGGACCCGCCATGCGCCCCGTTGGCTCGGCGCTGCATGCCGCGGCAATCCTCGCGGCCTTCGCCGCCATGAGCGCCGCCTCGATCGCGTTCTTCTATTCGCGCGGGTGGCTGCTTTATTACGGTGACGCCGTGGCGCACCTGAATATCGCACGGCGCATGGTCGATTCGCGCACGTTGGGATGGGGGCAAGTGGGCACGGTGTGGCTCCCCCTGCCGCACTTTCTGATGCTGCCGTTCGTAGGCACCGACCGCCTGTGGATGACGGGCCTCGCCGGCGCGATTCCTTCCGGCCTCTGCTTCACACTGGCGGGGCTGCTTTTTTTCCTCACCATCCGCCGTGTCTTCGCCTGTGCGGCGGCTGCAACGGCGGCTTGCCTGCTGCTCGCGCTCAACCCCAACCTGCTCTACCTGCAATCGCTCGCCATGAGCGAGCCGGTGTTTCTGCTCGCGCTCACCGCGTTGCTGTACTTTTCGGTGCGCTTTCGTCAAGAGCAATCGCCCGGCTCCGTGATTGCGGCGGGCATCGCAGCAGCGGCTGGGTCGCTAACGAGGTACGAAGGCTGGTTCCTCATCCCCTTCGTAACGTTGTATTTTCTGATTGTGGCGCGCCGCCGGCACCTGGCTTCCGCAATCCTGTTCGGCGCAATCGCGTGCCTCGGCCCGCTCTGGTGGCTGGCGCACAACTGGTGGCACTTCGGCGACGCGCTCGAATTCTTTCGCGGCCCATACTCGGCCAGGGCCATTTACCAGCGGGCCCTCGGCACCGGCCAGGCCCGCTACCCAAGCGACCACGACTGGCGCCAGGCCGCGTTCTATTTCCGCTCTGCAGTGGTGCTGTGCGCAGGCGCGCCGCTCGCCTGGCTGGCGCTGGCCGGCGGGGCGGCAGCGCTTCTCCGCCGCGCCATCTGGCCGCTTCTGCTGCTCGCCTTGCCCCCGCTGTTCTACATCCTAAGCATGCATTCGGCGGGCACGCCGATTTTCATACCCCACCTGTGGCCGCATAGCTGGTACAACACGCGCTACGCACTCGCCGCGCTGCCGCTGCTCGCATTTGCCGCAGCCAGTCTCGTCGCGAGCGCACCAGCGCGCTGGCGCCCGGCCACCGCCGGTGTGGTGGTCCTTGCGGCCGTCGCGCCCTGGCTGGCGTACCCCCGAGCGGAAAGCTGGGTGTGCTGGAAAGAGTCGCAGATCAATTCCGAAGGCCGGCGCGCATGGACGCGGGAGGCCGCTGGATACCTGCGCCAGCACTACCGCCCCGGCGATGGCATTCTGACCTCGTTCGGCGATTTGACCGGCGTTTTTCTCGAGGCCGGTATTCCACTCCGCGAAACCCTGCACCAAGACAACGAACCGCATTGGATGGCAGCCGTCGCGCGGCCCGACCTCTTCCTGTGGGAGAACTGGGGCCTCGCAATGTCCGGAGACAAGGTCGCCGCTGCAATGGGCCGGACGCGGAAAACCGGGCCGCGATATGATTTAGTAAAGACCATCGCAGTAAAAGGAGCGCCGGTGATTGAGGTGTACCGGCGAGCCGAATGAATATACCATTCACGAAAGCGCACGGGGCGAAGAACGACTTTCTGCTTACGTGGCTGAGCGATGCGCCGCGCGAGAACCTCCCGGCCGTGGCCCGCGCCATTTGCGACCGCCACACCGGGGTGGGCGGCGACGGTTGGATGCTGGTAAAAGGCCCGCCGGAAGGCGCCGATTATCATGCTTCCATCCGCCTGTTCAATGCCGACGGCAGCGAGCCCGAGATCTCCGGCAACGGGACGCGCTGCGCGGCGGCGTTCCTCATGGATGTAGGTATGGCTGGCGCGGACGAGGTTCGCATCTGCACCGGCGCCGGGCTTAAGCACCTGCGGTTGATCGAGCGCGATGGCCTGCGCTACGCTTTCGAAATGAATATGGGCAAGCCGGTCTGGTCCGAAGACCAGCTTCGGCTCAGCCTGCCGCTGGCCCGGGGACCGCAGGAAGTCGCCGCACTCCACGCCGGCAACCCGCAATGCGCCGTCTTCGTCGACGGCTTCGATTTCGACTGGCGAGCGATGGGCGCCGAAATCGAGGCGCACCCAGCTTTTCCCCAGCGCACCAACGTATCCTTCGTGCGGCGCATCGACGAGCACACCCTCGAGGCCCGCTTCTATGAGCGCGGAGTCGGCGAGACGATGAGCTCCGGCACCGGCTCGACGGGCGCAGCAGCCGCCGCAGTGCTGCGGGGTTTGGCGCGAAGTCCGATCCGTGTTTTGACTCCAGCCGGCCCCCTCGATTTGCGCTGGGACGACGATCTGTATCTGGCAGGACCCGCCGAGATTGTCGCCGGCGGGGAATTCTATTCGTAGTGGCCGGGCCGCGACCGCGAAGGGGCGATTGCCGCTTGTTTCCGCGCGGCTCGGAGGGACAGCAGCTCAGGAAGGAGCATGATGGAAAGCGTAGGAATCCAGTCGAAAACATGTGCGCAGCAGCTCGAGGAAAAGATTCGGGCCAAGACGGCGCAGGTCGGTATCGTGGGGCTCGGTTACGTGGGCCTGCCGCTGGGAGTCGAGTTCGCAAAGGCCGGATTCGCGGTCACGGGCATCGATATCGGCGAATCGAAGGTCCGGCAGGTCAATGCCGGTGAGTCGTACGTTCTCGACGTGCCCACGAGCACCTTGGGTCCGCTCGTCAAGCGGGGCAAGTTGCGCGCCTCGACCGATTTCGCGGCCATCTCCGGTCTCGACACGATCAACATCTGCGTGCCGACGCCGCTGCGCAAGACCAAAGACCCGGATATGAGCTACATCGACGCAGCCTGCCATGAGATCGCAAAATACATCCATCCCGGCATGCTGATTATCCTCGAATCGACCACATACCCGGGCACCACCGACGAATTCGTCCTGCCGATGCTCGAGAAATCCGGTCTTCGCGTCGGGCACGACATTTTCCTGTGCTTCTCGCCCGAGCGTGTCGATCCGGGCAACCCCAAGTATCAGACGGTCAATATTCCGAAAGTCGTCGGCGGCATCACTGCCGCCTGCACCGAGCTTGGCTCTCTGTTTTACGCCCAGGCGCTCGAAAACGTTGTGCCGGTGAGCTCGACGCGCGTGGCGGAAATGGTCAAGTTGCTCGAGAACACGTTCCGCATGATCAACATCGGCCTGGTGAACGAGCTGGCGCTGATGTGCGATCGCATGGGCATCAACGTCTGGGAAATCATCGATGCCGCGGCTACAAAACCGTTCGGCTTCATGCCGTTCTATCCTGGTCCCGGCTTGGGCGGCCATTGCATCCCCATCGATCCGTTCTACCTTTCCTGGAAGACCCGGCAGGCGGGCATCGAGGCGCGGTTCATCGAGCTGGCCGGCTACATCAACGGCCAGATGCCGCACTTTGTCGTGGAAAAGGTGCAAAACGCGCTCAACGGCCAGACCAAGCCGCTGCGCGGCTCGCACGTGCACATCATGGGTGTGGCGTACAAGAAAGATATCGACGATCTGCGGGAGTCCCCCGCCCTGGACGTCATCCACCTGCTGAGGCGCCACGGCGCACGCGTGACGTATAGCGATCCGTTTATTGCCAAAATCGCTTTCGACGGACTCGACCTCGCCGCCGAACCGCCGGAGAAAGCGGCAGCCGCAGCGGACTGCGTCGTCATCATCACGAACCACTCGGCGTTCGACTACAGCAGTCTCGTCAAGCGCGCGAAGCTCATCGTGGACACGCGGAACGCGCTCAAGGGGTTCAGCTCGGAAAACATCATCAGGCTGTAGCGCCAACCAGCCCGCTCGCTTGGCGTGCGGCTTGGGCAGACCGCCGACTCCCGGACCGCGAGCGTAAGCGAACGTCCCGCGTCGTGCCGCTATTACGCCGCGCCCACGCGCCAGCGCCAATCAGTGCATCGTCTTCAGATACTCGCCGGTGGTTGCGTCTACCAGAATCGAAAAGCTGCTGGTGGCGGCCGACTCACCCCAAATCACGCGCCAAGCCGGGTTCTGATAGCGCGATTTGGCTTCGAGCACGAATTTCATGGGGCTATCCGGGTGTTTTTTGGCGTAATCCGCGCCCTTCTTCATCGCGGTTGCGTAAGCCGCGGTCGCGTCCACCTTGAAGCTCTGAACGAAAAACGGCTTCTGTTGGCTCCCCTCGGACCAAACGTCCTCCGGGCCGCCGAAGACGCCTTGCGGGAGATTGCTGGGCGCCGATTCAACCACCGAGTAGGTGTAGCGGCGCGCCCGGTGGCGCTGCTCCGATACGAACGTGCACTCCCACGCACCCGCCTTCCCACCCTCGCTTTTGACCTCTTTCAGGTCGATGTTTGACAAGCTCAGAGGCTTGGCGTCTGGCATCCAGGCCCGCGCGACGACGTACATGCGCTGGAAAGCAAGCTGCGAGGAGACGGGCTCCGCCGGCTTCTCTGGCTCCTTCTTGGTGGCCGGTTTCGGCTCTTCCGAACAAGCCGTCATGAATAGCAGAACTGGCACGCAAGCTACGGCTAGGTGAATTCGTTTCATGTCTGTTTACCCAATAAAGCATCATTCTAACCGAGCGCGCAAGCAATCGGGAGGTGCCGGTTGCCAGATCGCCGCGCTCTCGCCGGAATAAGATCAGATTTGATATGATCCACGTGCGGCCCCAAGGCGGTGCTGTGGCCGGCGGTTCTTGAAAGCGGATGAAAACGTCACAAATCCTGGCGGCTTTCCCGAAGATCGCTGCTCTGGTGGTCGGGGACGTATCGCTCGACCGCTGGTCGACATACGATCCCGCGATTGGCGAGCCTTCGCGCGAGACCGGCATTCCGAGGCTCGGCGTCATTGCCACCAAGGTGAGCCCGGGCGCGGGCGGAGCGGTGGCAAGCAGCCTGGTCGCGCTGCACGCTTACCGCGTGGGGGTGCTCGGCGTGGCCGGCGACGATGGCTTCGGGATGGAGCTGATTCGCGTGCTCGAGAAGCACGAAATCTCAACCGAGATGATGGTGAAGGGTGCGCGCGTTCCGACGTTCACCTACACGAAACTGATCAACGCGCAGACCGGAATCGAAGACCAGCCGCGCGTAGATTACCTCCCGGTCCGGCCTCTTCCTGAAGCGGTCGAACGCAAGATCCTGACGCGCCTGGAATCCGCTGCCGGAGGGTACGATGTCATCTTCGTTTCCGACCAGGCCGAAACCGAGCACGGCGGCGTTGTGACTCCGGCCATGCGGCAACTGCTCCGCGAGCTGGCGGAGCGATTCCCGGATAAGGTCTTCTGGGCCGATTCACGCAAGCGCCTGGAGCACTTTCGGAAGTTGACTGTTAAGCCGAACCGCCGGGAAGCCGAGGCGGCTTGCCAGAGGTTGTTCGGCGTCCTGGATTACCAGAAGCTGCGGCAACACCTGGAAACACGTCTGATCATGGCAACTCAAGGGCCCGATGGCGTGCTGGTTGTCGAGCCCAACCGGGCAACCCTGGTCGAGACGACACCCATCGAGAATCCTGTAGACATTTGCGGCGCGGGCGATAGCTTCTCGGCCGGCGCGGCGTTGGCGCTCTCGGTAACCGGTTCGCCGTTGGAGGCCGCCCGTTTTGGCAACCTGGTCGCCTCGATCACCATCATGAAGCAGGGCGCCGACACGGCGAAGCCCGAAGAGGTGCTCGCGGCCGACTCCCTCAAGCGCCGGTCAGCAGCGGGAGCCTCGGCTCCTTCTTAGGGCGGCGGAGTGCGGGATGACGTATCCGGAAAAATACCTGAGTGAATTGAAAGCAGCGGTCGACACGGTCGATCTGAGCCAAGTGGTCGAGGCCATCGAGTGGTTTAAGGAGGCGCGGGATAGCGGCCGGCATATCTTCGTTTGCGGCAATGGCGGCAGCGCGATGACCGCCTCCCACTTCGTCACCGACCTGCTGAAAGGCGCAAGCTACAACCGCGAGCGGCGCTTCCGCATTCTGGCGCTCACCGAATCGCTCGCCACCATCACCGCTTACGCCAACGACGTTTCCTACGAATGCGTCTTCTCGGAGCAACTGAAGAATTTCGCGCAGCCGGGCGATCTGGTGATGGGGATCAGCGGCTCAGGCGATTCACCGAACGTGGTGCGCGCGATTGAATATGCCAATTCGATCGGCTGCCGGACCCTGGCGCTCACCGGCCGCAGCGGCGGAAAGCTCGGCCCGCTGGCGCAATTGAACATTCAAGTTTCCGAGCCGCATATGGGGCGGATCGAAGATGCGCACATGATGATCTGCCATATGATCTGCTATTACTTCATGGACTCCCAGAGGTGAGGAGACGGCCCGGTTGACCTGCCTTCCAGAGGGTGGCAGCCAGGCCACGCCCAAAAAGAGAGCCTGGGTGTGATCGTGTTCCGCTGAAGCCCCGAATGCGCTTGTTTCTTGAAGCCCCTGGCGAGTCTACTTCTTGAAGAGATTATCGAAGGCGGCGCGAGCGTCCGAGGGGTTGCGCGGAGCCGGGCTCGCCGGCGACATCGAATTTGAGGCCGTGGCATCCCTGGCTACGGTCACCCGCGGCTCGAACAGCTCGCACTCATTAGCCTGATCCTTCACCGCAATGCGGGCGGGGATAGGCTTGAGGCATTGGAACCGGGTTGAGGAGTCAAAGTGGGCGCATTGCTTGCAGCAGTGCAACGCTGCGCCGCACTTCGGACAGTTGCTCTTGAAATCGGTTCCGTTAGGCAGCGTGGTCGCGCAGTTATAACAGCGCGCCGCAACCACCGTTTGCACCAGCCGCGGGAGCCGGGGCCCCGTCACATCAATGGGCGGGCGGGGACCTTGCCGCGCTGGCTTCTCATCTGGCTTCCGGCCTTGATTGTCGCGGTCGAAATCCATGTAGCCCCGTTGTCTGTATTTACGATCGTCGTCCATGTGGGATTCACGACTCCTTTGGGAGCCTTTGCCTGGGAAGTGGGTTTACCTCAAAATACCCGGTCCGCGCGAATCTCGTGGGTCTTTGGCCCTGAGGTAGATGACACCCATTTGCAGCCAGCCTAGAGTACCGAAGGGATTCTGCGGGATTGCCGAAGCGCCGGGGAGCAACAGGATCGGCAGCCCGCCGGGTATACTAAGCACTTACTATACCACACATACATCGGCAATTCCAGCCTTAAATCTTAGGCCACCGGCTGAAAATCGCGCCAGGGCATGAATGGCCCGTCGATGCAGGTGAGCGCCCCGGAAGGGCTGGAGCACTTTCCGCAAATACCAACACCGCAACTGGTCATGTACTCGATAGCTCCAATGATCCGGTCTTCGCCGGCAACCTGCCGCTCGATGTCGAAACACTGCCATACCATCGGTTCCGGGCCGCAGTTTATGAACGCCGTTCTCTCTCGCTCGGCTGCCGGTATTCCGGCCACAACTTCCGGGAGCAGCTCCGAAACATAACCTTGGAACCCGGCGCTGCCATCATCCGTGGCCAGCAGAACTTCGCCCAGGCACTGGAATCTCTCCAAGTCAAAAAACCGATCTTGAGACCTGGCGCCCAGGAGAAAAACCAGCTTGTTGCCTTGCTTCAGCTTATGAGCGATTTCCAGGATGGACGCGATGCCGGTCCCGCCGCCGACGAAGATCAGCGTGCTGTTCTCGAAAGCCGGCACGGCGCTTCCGTACGGTCCTCTGAGCAGGATCTCCGAACCAGCGGACAGCTCCGCAAGATGCCGCGTGAAATCCCCGACGACGCCGACGATGATGCTTCTCTCACAGGCGGAAAAAACCGCAAATGGTTTCTCGCCAACACCGGGAAGGCAGAGGAAGAAGAATTTTCCCGCCAGGTCGCCGTCGCTGTAGCTTTCGGGCAGGCTTTCAAGAACCAGCTTGAAGAGCGACGGATTATAGTCGAGCCGCGATTGGACGCGCGTCTTCACGTACTCCATCGGGACGCGGGATTCGCAGGAACACTCGCAGGCCGCGCCGGCGAGTCCCTTCGAGATGCCGGAATGAAGCCTATTCAGATACTCCCGCACCCCATTGCTATCCAGCCCTGTGAGCGCGCTGCCGATGCCGAACAGGTCCGCACCGGCGGCCGCGTATTGGCGTACATGCTCCGGCGACGCAATTCCTCCCATCCCAATGATGATGGGGCCGTCTCCAATGGCCTTGCGGATCTGATGAACGGCCCGGAGACCCAGCGGACGAATGCCATCCCCGGACAATCCACCGAGCTGATTGTGAAGGATGGGGTTCTCATCAACGGCCGCCAAAGCCGGGCCGATCGTGTTCGTGATCGTGATGCCGGCGGCGCCTGAGGCAATGGCAGCCTCAGCCGCCCCGCCCAGGTCCGGAAGAATCGCCGAGAGCTTGACGAACACGGGCGCCCAACAGGCCCTGGCAACCGCCGCGGTGATTTGCTTGAGCAGTTCGGCGTCCTGGCCGATCTCCGCGCCATAGCCCTTCGCATGCGGGCAGGACATATTGAGCTCGAAGCCATCCGCGATGGGCGCGAGCGTGCGAGCCGCATCCAGAAAGCTCCCGGCATCGGAGCCAAAAATCGAGACCAGCAAGAATTTGTCTTCGGGTATCTTAATCCCGTCGAACTCGGCAAGGAACCGCTCGGCGCCGGGGTTAGACAGGCCCACTGCATTGATGTAGCAGCCTGGGGCGTACCGGGCGTAGATCGGCTCACGATACCCCTTCCGTGGCTGGTAACTGATGCTCTTGGTTGTGATTACGCCAATGGGAGGCACTTCAGCGAAGCACTTCTGAATGGTTGCGGGATTCGTGCAACGGATGCCGGATGGGATCACGAACCGGCCGCGAACCGTTTTGCGCCCGAGCCGGTATGGCTGGTCAAAGAATGACTGCACCATGGTCACAAAACACTTGGCTGAAGTGATCGAGTGTCAGGCCGGCACTTCCAAACTGCGCATAGCCGGCCAGCCCGAAACAGATGCGCTGCTGCCCAGGCTCCCGCAGCCGGCAAGCTTGGAATCTCGGAACCATTTCCATGAATGATAGCAGCAATTCGCGCCAGCCTACGATTAGGAAATGCTCGCGGAACTGCTGGCGAGCCGCGGCCAAGAGAGAGTTACTTGTCCGGGATCAAATGTTTCGTAAAGCCGAGTGCGACCAATCTCTCATACGCTCCCTGCACCTCCGCTGGCATCCGCTGCGGCGCCGACCAGCCTCGCTTCGCATAGACCCAAATACGCTGCAAGTCGCCCACCAGGATGTAGATGATCTTTTCGGGCGGGAGTTCATCGGTGAAGTATTCGTCTAGCGTCATCTCCGGTGACGCGAGCGTTGCCGGCATCTCCGGCCATTCCACGGCCAGCGTCGCCCAGGTACGCCGCTGCATGAACGGCTTGACTGCGATCACGATGTTGCGCGGCTGGATCGCCCGTTCACTGAGCAGATCCCGCGCGAACCGGATATTCTCCGCCGTGTTCATGGCCCGTTTTTCGAGCAAGATGCGCTCGCGTGGCACCCCGCAGCGCTCGGCGGCGTCCGCGTACATCTCAGCCTCAGTCTTTTCCCAGCATGTCGCCAAGAGATCGCCTTGATGCGCCGCGCCGCCGGTGCACACGAGGGTCGATCCGTACCCGCCGAGATAAAGCTGCGCGGCGAACTCCGCCACGCGCAGATCGTTGGTCCCCAGTGCGAGGATGACATCAGCCGGAATCGGCTCATGCCGCAACTGATGATAATCCCAAATGACGCGCGCCAGGCGCAGCACTTCCTCGGTCACCTTGGCCATTCTGGGGACCACGCCTTCGAGCGTCTGTCCATCTTCTCTATCACCCGAGCCGCCGCCTCAGCAAATCCAGCGCGAACTGCGAGGCCAAGGTGCGGACCCGGTCGCGGCCGCCGGAAAAGAGCATGCGGTGCGTCGGGCAGCCGTCGGGGCCGGCCAGACCGGCGATGATGGTTCCGACGGGCGTGGCCTGGGTGCCTCCGGCCGGACCGGCGATGCCGGTGATGGAGATGGCATAGGTTGAACCTGTGTGCTCGCGCACCGCCAGCGCCATCGCCTCCGCCACTGGTTCGCTCACCGCCGCATGCTCGTTCAGCAGCGATTCGGACACGCCGAGCAACTGCATCTTCATGCGATCGTTGTACACCAGGAAGCCGCCGGCAAAGTAATCCGAGGCGCCCGGGACCGACGTGATGCGCTCGCCCACAAGGCCTCCGGTGCAGCTCTCGGCGACGCTGACGGTCTCGCCGCGCTCGCGCAAGCGCTCGCCAATCACCACCTCAAGCGGCGCTCCGTTCGCCGAGTAAATGCGGTCCCCGAGGATGTCTTCGATCTGCGGCCCGGCTTCCGCAAGCAACGCCTCGGCCTCGCCGGCGGTTGCGCAGCGCGCGCGCAGATGCACCTGAATGTCGCCAACCGCCGCGAGGATCGTCGTCACCGGGTTTTTGTAACGGGTGTAAACGGGTGAGATCCACTGATCGACTTCGGATTCCGGAACGAGCGCAATGCGATACACACGCGTGCGGATCACCTGCTTCGGCAGCAAGCGCTCCAGGCGCGGCAGGCAGGACTCGGCGAACATGGGCTTCATCTCCCCGGGCGGTCCGGGCAGCAGCACGACGACGCGGCCGTCCTGGCCGATCCATTGTCCCGGCGCAGTGCCGTTCGCGTTCGGCAGGGCTTCGGCGCCCTCGATCACGAACGCCTGGCGCTTGTTAATCTCGGCCATTACGCGGTTGCCGTGGCGGAAGCGCTCTTCGATACGGCCGCAAATGTCCTGGCGGAAAACCAGGTCGCGGCCGAGAGCGCGCGCAACGGCGTCCCGGGTCACATCGTCTTCGGTCGGTCCGAGTCCGCCGGTGAGCACCAGGATGTCCGAGCGCGCAATGGCAGCTCGAACGGCGCCGGCAAGCCGGTCACGGTCGTCGCCTACAATCGTCTTCGCGACCACCTCGACACCAAGCGCGTTCAGTTGATCGGTGAGAAACAGCGAATTCGTATCGACCCGCTGCGGCGTGAGCAACTCTGAGCCAACCGCGATAATTTCCGCGTTCATCTACGGAAGAGGGCGGCCTTGGATAACCCCATCCACCCGGTACAATGCGCTGTTCGTCGCCACAATGAGCGACCGCGACGGGGTGAACGCGAGTCCTACGATATTCGGTCCGGAGAGGAACAACTCGGCCTTGCGGTCCGGGCCGATTCGTACCACGCCCCTGCGGCCTCCCAACGAAGCGGCAACGTAGAGCCGGTCCTCCGCATCGAACGCCAAGCCTTGCGGCCGGCCGAGGCCGCGGTAGAACGTCTCGACATCGCCCGCCGGAGAGATGCGGTGGACCGCATCGAAGCTCGAGGTGGTCGGCCCGGTGACGTACAGGTAGCCCTCGGGCCCGAAAGCCAAGTGGTATGCGGCGAGCGACGGCTCAATCGTCGCGAACACGTAAATCTGGCGGGAGCGGCTGATCTTGAAGATCGTGCCTTGGCGGTCGCCGACGTAGAGGTTCTCGTTCCCATCGAACGCGAGGCCGGTGGCAACGCCCATGCCCTCAACGTAGACCGACATCTGCCCATTCGGCGTCGCCTGATAGACCACGCCGTCGTGACGGCTGGAGATGTGCAGCAGGCCCTCAGCGTCGAATGCAAGCCCAGTGGCGTTCATCAAGTCGGTGAGGAAGGGCTTGAGGGTGTAATTCAGGTCCACCTTGTAGACCGAAACGGGAGTCTTTTGCCCGCGCGATCCGCTGAAGGTCGTGAAGATGTTACCGGCGGCATCGACCGCGGGATTGGCCACAGGATGCAAGCCGTCGGCAATCTGAATTCCGATCTCGCACGTCCAGGAAGTGCTGGCCTCCTCGCCGGCTTGAATCACCAATTCGCCCACGGATGCGCCTTCGGGCACCCGCGCAATGATGAACGAGTCCGAGCCAATGATCACCGGCGCCTCGACTTCGCCAAACCTGACTCGCGGCCGCTGCGGCTTGGCGAAACCCTTGCCAGAGACCTGAAATTCACCGCCTGCAATGGCGGCAACGGGGCTGACTTCGACGATCTGGGGCCGCCCCTCCGAATCTTTCCGCATAGACATACTCAATAGAGATTGAAACATCCTGCCGCAAATAACACAAGCGCCCCATAGACGCCGGCCATCACGTCATCGGCCACGATACCGAAGCCGCCGGGCAGGGCTTCCAATTGGCGTATCGGCGCGGGTTTCCAAATATCGAATAGGCGGAACAGCAAGAACGCTGCCAGCCAGCTTTTCCAGTTCAGCGCGGCCGCACCTGCAATCGTGATCCACTGCCCGGCCACTTCATCGACCACCACTAGGCCCGGGTCTTTCTTCCCCAACTCGCGGGCCTTGCGGCCAGCCGCCCAGATGCCAAGGGGGCACAAAGCCACGGCGAGCACAGCAAAGTGCCACGGCCGCCAGCCGGCATATTCGGCTAGCAGGATCGCCGGGATCAACGCGCCTGCCGAGCCTGCGGTGCCCGGCGCGAAAGGCGCATAGCCGCATCCGAACCACGTGGCAATAGCCGTCGCGAACGCTCCCGCGGGTTTATTCCCCACCGTGCTGTTTATCGTCCCCATGCTCATCCGGCTCCGCTTCCGGCTCGATCGGCGCCGGGATGCGATATTTCTCCGCGGCCCAATTGCCGAGGTCGATCACTCTGCAACGGTCGCTGCAAAACGGCGCGTCCCGGCTACCCGGCTCGACCTTCTTCTTGCAGATCGGGCACCTCATAACGGTTGATGCATTGTGGTTTGTGGGCCTTCCATCGTGCCGACGATGAGGAACGGGTTTGCCGAGGGGATTTCCAGACGCGGTTCTTCGGTGCGTTCGAGCAACGCTCCCACCAGATCGTAGTCGTGCGCCTCGGTGATCCGCATCGGCCGGATCTCTCCCGCGCGTGGCACCCCGCCGGTAACGTCGTTTACCAGGCAAACGCCGTCGATTTCGGGAGCCTGTGTCGTCAGGCGTGCCTGCCATAAGAGATCACTTTCGGGCGACAGCCTCTCGACCAGCACCGGCATCACGCGGCCGATCAGCGTGCGGTTCGTCGCGTGCGAGATCCTCCGTTGCAGCGCCATGAGACGGCGCTTGCGGTTGTAAATGGTGCGCCGGCCGATCTTGCCGTCCAGGTGATAACTGGCGCTGGTTTCTTCGTCGGAGTAGGAGAACACGCCCAGACGGTCAAATCGCGCCTCCTCAACGAATTGGCACAGCTCCTCGAAATCCGCCTCCGTTTCCCCGGGGAACCCGACGATCATGCTGGTGCGGATGGCGATGCCGGGGATTGTGCGGCGAATGCGCTCGAGCAGGCGCAGGAAAGCATCGCCGCTCGCGCCGCGCTGCATGCGTTTGAGCACCGCGCGGCTGGCGTGCTGGAGCGGCATATCGATGTACTTCACGAGCGTGGGCCAGGCGGCAATCGTCTCGAGCAGCTTGGGAGTAATCCGGTTCGGATACGCGTAAAGGAACCGAATCCATTTCTGCCGCGGCGTTTCGATTCCGGCGAGCCGCTCGACGAGGAGCGCCAAGCCGTCCTTGATGCCGAGGTCCTCGCCATAGGATGTCGTATCCTGGCCAATCAGGTTGATTTCGCGCACGCCTTGCGCAAACAGCCGCGCCGCCTCCGCCACCACCGATTCGAAGCGCCGCGAGCGAAACTTGCCCCGGAACTGCGGGATCACACAGAACGTGCACGGGTAATCGCAACCCTCGGCGATCTTGATATAGGCGTAGTGGCGCGGCGTTGAGAGCACGCGCGGCGTCAGGTCGTGATACAGGTACGGTTCTGAATGCGGCAGGGAGGCGGCTGGCCGCCCCTCGCACGCCGCGACGATCTCTTCCACTTCGTTCGTTCCGACGACCGCATCGACTTCCGGCAGAGTCCTCCGAATCTCATCCCGGTACCGCTCGACCAGACAACCCGCGACCACGAGCCGCTTCAGCGCGCCGGTCTTCTTGTACTGGGCCATTTCGAGAATCGTGTCAACCGATTCTTGCTTGGCGGGATCGATAAAGCTGCACGTGTTGACGACGATGACCTCGGCCTCCTCCGGACGAGACGTTCAGCTCGTGGCCGCCGGCGGCCAGTTGACCCATCATGACTTCGGTGTCCACCAGGTTCTTGGGACACCCCAGACTGACAATTCCGACCTTCAATCTATTTTCCCTGTGTTCCCCGCCGAAAAGAAGCCGCCGAGATACGAAGGCTAAATTTCAGAATAACATGGGGCCGGATTATACTGTCTCTAAGCGGCGGAAACAGCGGGGTTTTGCTGAGAATCCACCCGCGCGGGCCACACAAGCTGTTGTAGTGGGAACCCTTGCGCTGAATCCGGCGCGCGAGCAGGATCTCAACTGGCTGGCGCTCCGGCTCGTGCCAGGCCTCGGCACGCTGGCGCATCCTCCTTCTTGGGGGCGAACGGAGAGTTGCTGAAGGCACTCAAGGTCATTGGCTTCACTATCGGCCTGATCGCGCTTGATGTCGTTCTGGTCTTTGCGGAATTTTCGGGTTCCCGGTGGGTATTCCCCTGGCTCCGTGCGGCGAATCCATTCATCATGTGCCTAGCCGTTGCCCTTCTACCGCTCCTTATCTTCCGCCGGTCTCGCACAATCGGCGCTGGCGCGCTCGCCATGTGCGCAACGTTTTTCTTCATTACCTTTTTCGTCGTTGCTTTTGTGATGGAAGCGGACTTGGGCGATCTCTTCGGTCCCATCGTTGCGCTTCTGTCGTGCGGAATCTTCATTCCCGTGTTGGCGTTCATTACGGCTCTCCTGCAAGGCGAATGGTCGGCCTTCTGGCAACTTCTTGGCGAACTCGGTATCGCTATAGTCGCTTATGGTCTGGCCGGATGGTGCTCTCGGGATTCTTCTGGCTCATCTTGAACCCACCACCCAACAACGAATGGGCCGGTAAAATTGCCGATTTGCATGTCGTCCTTGATGATGGAAAGTTTGAGCGATTTGTGGAACGGCGACCAGGAGGAAGCGGTCCCGAATCCGGCCTTTTTGGGCATCCTCCCAGATAGGGCCGCCCCTGGGGCCGCCTGCACCGACGCCTCCGGCTTTCCTTTTTCCGGAGAGAATCCATCCATCGAGCGGCACAACTCTTTTGCATGGGGACTTTTGTGCCACAACTTGGCTGCGAACAGGAACTGCATTGGCTGGCGCTGCGGCTGGTGCCCGGCTTAGGCACCCGCACCGTGGGGAAACTGCTCGAGCGCTTCCGGACGCCGGAGGCCATCCTGCGAGCGTCGCGCAGTGAGCTGGAGGCGAGCGGCGTGCCGGGCAGCGTCGCTCAGAGCATCTCGAGCGGATGTTCGTTCGAAGATGCCGCCGCGCAGCAAGAAAGGCTCGCGCAGACCGGCGGAACGCTGGTGAGCCTGTGCGATCCTCGCTATCCCGCGCGGCTGCACGAGATCTTCGATCCCCCGCCGGTGTTGTTCGCGCGCGGCCGCCTCGAACTGCTCGGCGCTTTGACGCTCGCCGTGGTAGGCACGCGCCGGCCGACCCCTTACGGCACCGCCGTTACCGAGCGGTTGAGCGGCGACCTGGCCCGCGCCGGACTGACGATCGTCAGCGGCATGGCGCGCGGCATCGATACGTCGGCCCACCGCGCCGCGCTCGCCGCCGGCGGAGATACAATCGCCGTGCTCGGCTGCGGCATCGATGTTGTCTATCCGGCCGACAACCGCAAGCTTTTCGAGGAAATGGCCGAAAAGGGATTGCTGCTATCTGAGTTCCCGATGGGCGCGCCCGCCTATCCCCAAAATTTTCCCATTCGCAACCGAATCATCAGCGGCATGTGCGCGGGCGTCCTCGTCGTCGAAGGCGCGCAGTATAGCGGCTCGGCGATCACCGCGCGGCTCGCGCTCGAACAAGGCCGGGAGGTGTTCGCGGTGCCCGGCAGCATTGTTTCTAAGATGAGCTGGGGGCCGAACCTGCTCATCAAGCAGGGCGCGAAGCTGGTGCAGGACTGGAACGATGTCATCGAAGACCTTCCGCCCGATGACCGGCGTCTGCTGATCGACCGCAGCCAAGGCCGCCTCTTCGACGAAGGCGCGGAAACTGGCGCCGGCCCAGCCGCGTCTAATCAACCGGCAATTCCAAATCCAGTGGCTCGCAAGATCCTGGAACAACTCACCGTCGAGACGGCGACGCATATCGACGACCTGCTCGCTCGTCTCGAAGAGACCTCCTCTTCGGAAGCCATCGCCGCGCTGTTCGAACTCGAGATGCTTGGCGCCGTCCGGCAACTTCCGGGCAGAAATTTTGTTAAAGTGTGGTGAGATTCGTTCCAGGATTGGCGCAACTGTAGAGTGCTCCCCCGAATGCGCCGGCCAGATTGACAGTTTCATATGCCGCAATCGCTCGTCATCGTTGAATCGCCCGCCAAGGCCAAGACGATCGGCAAGTACTTAGGCAAACAGTATCTTGTCAAAGCCTCGCTGGGCCACGTGAAGGATTTGCCCAAGAACGACTTGGCGGTTGACGTCGAGCATGGATTCGAGCCTACCTACGTCGTCATCGAAGGCAAAAAGAAGCTGCTCCAGGAATTAAAGCAGGCGGCCAGGAAGTCGAATGCCGTGTACCTGGCGGCTGACCCGGACCGCGAGGGCGAGGCTATCTGCTACCACCTGAAGGAGGAGCTCGAAGGGAAAAAGAACGGCAAGCCGCGCATCCACCGGGTGATGTTCAACGAGATCACGGCTCGGGCGATTCGCAAGGCATTCGAGCAGCCGGGCGGCGTGGACATGCACCTGGTGGAAGCGCAGCAGGCCCGCCGGGTGCTCGACCGGCTGGTCGGCTACAAAATCTCGCCGCTGCTGTGGGACAAGGTGCGGCGGGGCCTTTCGGCGGGGCGCGTGCAGACCGTTGCCGTCCGGCTCATCGTAGACCGCGAGCGGGAAATCCGGCAGTTCGACAAACGCGAGTACTGGACAATCGACGCGCACCTGGCGGGGAAAAAGCCGCCAGTGTTCGTGGCACGGCTCATCAAGCGGAACGACGAGACGCTCGACCTCCCGAACCAAGCCGCCGCCGACGCGCTCATGGCGCAGCTTGACGGCGCCGCCTACGCCGTCAAATCGGTCGCCACCCGGGAGAAGAAGCGCAACCCCGTGCCGCCGTTCATCACCTCAACCTTGCAGCAGGATGCGTCGCGGAAGCTGCGTTTCAGCGTGAAGCGAACCATGATGCTCGCGCAGCGGTTGTATGAAGGCGTCGCACTCGGCAAGGCGGGCCCCACCGGCCTCATCACTTACATGCGCACGGATTCGACGCGCGTGGGGGCGGAGGCCCTACAAGAGGCGCGCAGTTTCATCGGCGAGAAGTTCGGCCCCCAGTACCTGCCCGAATCGGCCAATATCTACCGCAGCAAGAAAGGCGCGCAGGACGCGCACGAAGCCATCCGGCCCACCTCCGTATTCCAGTCGCCGGAATCCGCTGCGAAATACCTGGCCGAGGACGAGCTGAAGCTTTACCGGCTCATCTGGATGCGTTTTCTCGCCTCGCAGATGATGCCCGCCGTATTCGACCAGACCACGATCGATGCCGCCGCGCGGGGCAAGGACGGCGCCGAGTACGTGTTCCGCGCCACCGGCTCGGTCCCCAAGTTCGACGGCTATCTGAAAGTTTACGAAGAGGGCAAGGACCAAAAGGACGAAGAGGACGAGGAGCTGAGGCACAAGTTGCCGGACCTCGCCGAGGGCGACCGGCTCAAATTCGGTCGCTCACGCCCGAGCAGCACTTCACCGAGCCGCCGCCGCGGTACAACGAAGCCACGCTCGTCAAGAAACTCGAGGCCGACGGCGTCGGCCGCCCATCCACGTACGCTTCGATCATCTCGACCATCCAGGAACGCGGATACGTGAGGAAGGAAAGCGGGCGGTTCGCGCCGACCGAGCTCGGCATGGTCGTCACGGACTTGCTCGTCGCCAGCTTCGACGACATCTTCGATATCAAGTACACCGCCCGTATGGAGGAGGAGCTGGACGAGATCGAGGAAGGCAAGCTCAACTGGCGTGCCGCGATCGGCGAGTTCTACGAGAAGTTCAAAGGCGACCTCAGCCACGCCGAAGAGCACATGACCGACATCAAGCGGATGGAGAAACCCACCGATCTGGTGTGCGAGAAGTGCGGCAAGCCGATGGTCATCCGGTGGGGCCGGCACGGCAGTTTCATCGGGTGCAGCGGATATCCCGAGTGCACAAACACGCGTGAGCTCACCGTAGACCTGCCCGATGTCGATACCGCCAACCTCGCTGACCAGACCGACGAGGAATACTGCGAGAACTGTGGCCGGCCGATGGTGCTCAAGCGCGGGCGTTTCGGCACCTTCTACGCCTGCTCGGGGTATCCCGATTGCAAAACGACCAAGCGCATCGGGGGAGAGGCCCAGAAGCAGCCCGACGTGCCGCTCGATGAAGACTGCCCTCAGTGCGGCAGCAAGCTGGTGATCAAGCACGGCCGTTTCGGCGAGTTCACCGCGTGCAGCAACTACCCCGCCTGCAAATTCGTCAAACAGAAGAGCAGCGGTGTGAAGTGCCCGGGCTGCGGCGAAGGTGAGGTCATCGAGCGCCGCTCCAAGCGAGGCAAGATCTTTTACGGCTGCAGCCGGTATCCGAAGTGCAAATTCGTTGCCTGGGCCAAGCCAATCGCCGAGAAATGCCCGCGCTGCGGCAGCCCCTACCTGCTCGAAAAATGGCTCAAGGCGGGCGCTTTCGCCCAGTGCCCGAACGCCGAGTGCAAGTACAAGCACGAGCTTGTACCTGCCGAAGTAACGCCCGCGTAGCCGCCGGGAGCCGCATCTGGCGCAAAAATAGTGTCGTTTGCCTCTATTGGATGGCGTGATCCCGCCGATAGAAATTCTCTTAGCGTTTTTGACGATTTTTACCGAGGCGGTGAGCCCCGTCTGCTAAAATGGATGAGTACCCAATTCGGGAAAAGAGGGAAAGGGAAGCACAATGGCAAGAGAACATCATGAAGCCAGATCTTATCTGCCCAAACAGGGCACTGGCGCGGGAACCGCGCCAGTGAAGCGGCCCAGGACGCCGCGGCCCCCCGTCGCCGCGGAGCCGGAAAGCACGGCCACTCGCAAGACCCGGGCCTCACTCGGCCCACACTCCGATTCAGAACGCGAAGAAGTCGCGCGCATCGCATACTCCTATTGGCAAGCCCGCGGCGGAGAGGGCGGTTCCGCCGCGGAAGATTGGCTCCGCGCTGAAAAAGAGTATCGCCAGCGGCGCGAAGGCCTGACTCGCTAAGGAAGGCGCCACAAGCGCCTGGCATTCCATGCGTCCGTGGCACTTCGATTGAGACTGCAAAGCCGTCGTGCCTTTAGCGATACTTCCGCAGGACGGCCAGCACGCGCCCCTGAATCTGAAGCTCCGCCAGCGGCACCAGAATAGGCTCCATGCCGGGATGTGCCGGCTGGAGCCGCGCCATGCTCTCGGATTCCTTATAGAAACGCTTTAGCGTCGTCTCCACGCCACGCACCAGCGCGACAACGATATCGCCATCCCGCACCGGGCGCGTGGCATCGACCAGCACAAGATCGCCGCTGCAAATGTGGTCTTCGATCATCGAATCGCCCTTCACCTCGAGCGCGTACACGCCATCCTGCTTCACGAAGTCCGCCAAATCGAGACGGTCCGTGCCGGCCATTGCTTCAACCGGGGAACCCGCGGCGATGCGGCCCATCAGAGGGATATCGAGTCCGCCCGGCGAGCCCTGCCGCCGTTTGTGAACCTCTTGGTAGTATTTCGGCGACACCTCGAGCGAGCGGCTCTGATTGAAGCCGCGTTTGAGATAGTGCTTGGCTTCCAGCGCCGCGATGTGCTTGTGTACGGTTGCCAGTGAGGCCAGATCCATCCCGTGTGCGATCTCTTCATAGCTCGGGCTGTATCCGTTCTGGTCGATGAAGTTGGCAATGAAGTCCAGAATCTCTTTTTGGCGCCGGGTGAGTGCCATGGCTCCATTGTGGGCGAAGAAAAGGGGAAAAGTCAATGGGGGGGTAATTATCCCTTGAGGACAGGACGATTAAATGTACTGCGACCGCAAGATAGGCGGCCTCGACAGGCGGCACGACGACAGGCCGGGGGGATTGAATGACGATTCCAGATGAAATCCGGAAGTGCGTAGCCTTTGTGGGCTTTCAGCTTGCTGATGGCAGCACGCAGCTTGCTGGCACAGTGTTTTTCGTGAGCCGGGAGATGGAAGGCGTAAAGGATCGCACATTTTCCTATGCGGTGACGGCCAAGCACGTCATTGAAGGCATCGGAAGGAAGGGGCTCAGCACGCTCCTGTTAAGACTGAACACAGCGGCCGGACGAGCGATATGGGCAACCTCGCGATTGCACTCCTGGCATTTCCATCCGGATGATCCCTCCGTCGATGTCGCGGTTGCGAGATTTTATCTGGACGAAAAGCTGGACCACCTTTGTTGTCCGTTGGCACTGGCCGCAACTCCGGACATCGTGGCCCGGGAGCAGATCGGTGTTGGTCATGAGGTATGCCTTGCCGGGCTTTTTTCTCCACATCACGGGCGAGAGCGCAACATCCCAATCGTGCGAGTCGGGAACATTGCCGCGATGCCGCGCGAAAAGGTGAACACAAAGGTGGGCGATATGGACGCGTACCTGATTGAGGCAAGATCGGTTGGGGGTCTCGGCGGCTCTCCTGTGTTCGTTCACGCCGGTTACATACGTCACGCTGATGTCAGTGCGGCGCCTCAACTCTTTCTGCTCGGTCTAATGCACGGCCATTTCGACGTGAAGAGTTTGCGCAAAGGCGCGACAGAGGATGCGCTGGATGCAGATGCCATCAATATGGGGATCGGCATTGTGATCCCGGTGGACAAAATCATGCAGGTCATCAACCAACCAGCATTCAGAAACTTCGAAGCGCCAATGGAGGAGAGCCTGCGCAAGAGCAGTCTTCCGGCTGATGGCGGGGCAGACGGACCAAGGTCTTTCACGTGTTCCGAGGTGCCGGTCCTGGCACCATAACCTTTCCTTGAACCCCCCTCCCTCCGCGCTATTCTGTAAAGGAGGAGGGGGAAATACTGGATGAGTTTCGATCGGGGGTTGAATGCCGCCTGGTGGGTGCTCCGCATCGGCCTCGGCCTAGGGGTATTTCTTACCGGGCTTGACAAGTACTTCAACATTCTCACAGATTGGGGAATGTACCTGAGCCCGCTCGCCGAGCGGGTGTTGCCGATCAGCGGCGCCGCTTTCATGGACGTGGTCGGCGTCGTCGAGATGATCGTCGGCCTGGCGATCCTCACACGCTGGACACGCATGGGCAGCTATGTCGCGATGGTTTGGCTCCTCGCGATCGCGGTGAACCTGGTTTCAACGAAGGCGTTTCTGGACCACGCTATACGGGATATTGAAATCGCGTTGAGTGCGTTCGCACTGGCGAAACTGACAGAAACGCGGCAAGCCGCGCGGGCGGCCGTCTCCGGCTCCCCAGCGGCAAACTTTGGCAACTCGAAGGCGGCTTAAAGGAAAGGAGAGACATGAAGAGCATTCTACTCGCTGTGTTGATTCTTGCGCTGGCGGCCCCGGTATTCGCGGCTGCCGAGACTTGGACGAACGTCCCGCTCATCGACTCGATGTGCGCGGCGAAGATGAAGGCCAACCCCGACGCCCATACCGTGCGGTGCGCGCTAACCTGCGCAGGCGCAGGCGGCGACTTGGGTATCCTCACCGCTGACGGCACGTTCCTCAAGTTCGACAAGATGGGGAAAGAGAAAGCGGTGGCCGCACTCAAGGCCACCAAGAAAGTGGACCACGTCCGCGCTACTGTTACCGGCATGCGCGCGGGCGACACCATCACAGTACAGTCCCTGAAGCTCGATTGAACCAGCCGCCGGCCGTGTGCTCAGCCGCCCGGCCGGCGGGATCCCCGGCCCACGTTTGCGGCGCAGGCTCTCCAGCATGGGAGGAAAGTTTGTGCCGACGCATGGGCAAGCAGCAAGCGCCCAAACCGCTTGCTCAGGCTCGCGGTTCGGCGCTGAGCACCGAACCCGGAGGGTCAGGGAGGCGTCCCAAGCGGTTTTTTTAGGCGGCTGCTCAGAACTTCGTTACCTCGGTGAAGTTGAAGTCCCGGACCTTCATCGCGGGCGCTACCATATCGAAGGCCTCCTCGCCTGAGGCCCGCTCGGCGGGCGATACCGCCTCCACGCTGGCGAGCAACGCGATCAGACTCTGATTGAAGCGGAAGTTCCTGATGCCGCAGACAATGCGGCCGCCCTCAATGAGGAACGTGCCGTCCCGCGTCATGCCAGTCATGATCTTTTCGTAAGCATCCACCTCACGGATATACCAGAGCCGCGTGACCAGGATGCCGCGATCTGTGGAAGCGATCATCTGGTCGAGCCGGATCGAGCCGCCCTCGATGACGATGTTCAGCGGCGCCTCGCCGTATTCGTTCGGCAACGGAAAGCCGTGGCCGGTCGGCTGGACGTCATCGCGTTTCGCGGCATCACGGCTATAGGCGATCTCGCGGGGAACGCCGTTCTCGACCAGCGCGAGCCGCCGGCGCGGCACGCCTTCGCCATCGAACGGCGCACCGGCCTGGAGCGGATGATATACGTCGTCCGCGATATTGATTTCGGGGCCAAAGATCTGCCGGCCGATCCGGCCGGTTAGAAAACTGCGCTGATCGCGGACCGCAGTAGCGCTGAAGTCGTAGAACATCTGACCGACGAGGTCCTGGACGGCGGAAGGCTCGAGGATGACCGTGTAACGGCCCGGCGCGAGCTCGCGCGGGCGTTGCGATAGCGCGGCCTTCTTCGACGCGCGCCGCGCAACTCCCAGTGGATCGATCTCGCGGCAGTCCGGCGCACTGGTCTTGGCCCACCCCGAACTGTCCTCCTCGATCGCCGTCATCGAGAATTGAGCGAGCGTTTCACAGTAGTAAGCGAATAAACCGCGCGAGTTTAGGATGGCTTCGGCCGACTGGTGAGCCGCATAGATTCCGGCGGCCGTCTGCGAAGCGCTTTCGGCAATGCCGATCGCCATGCGAACCGCTTCGGCGCGGTCCTGTGGCGTCGTCCCGGCCGTGGACGGCGAGAAGCGGCCGACTTCCCGGTACTGGGCGGGTTCGGCGAGGGGCAGCAGGTCCGGGTCAGGCTCCTGTGCGCGCGTGATGGCGACCGCCTGCTCGACCACGGCGCGGATGGAATCGTCATCAAAACGATTGGTGGTCGCGCGCGCGGTACGCCGGTCCAGGATGGTACGAACGGAAAGGAAGTGGTGCTGGCTGGCGACGTTCTGGTGGATCGTGTTATTGGCGAACCGCGTCAGCGCCTCCGCAGTCACGCCAAGCATCGCTTCGACCTCCCCGGCGCCGAACGAGCGTGCGGCTTTGAGCACCCGGTCAAAAAGCTCCTGGCACCGTGCTCGAGCCAACAGTTCTGATTCGGTCATGGATCGTCACCCCGCGTACGCCGCGCCGATCTTGACGCGCCGGAAGCGCGCGGGGCTCGCGCCGTGGCCCGTGCCCATCACCTGCTCCGGCTGCCCCTTGCCGCAGTTCGGCGTGCCCCAGAGCACCCAGTGCTCGCGGCCGGCGATCGCCTCGCACGAATTCCAGAAATCCGTCGTGATGCCGCTATAGCTCGGGTTCTTCAACATGCGGACTCGCTTTCCATTACGCATCTCCCAGCCGATCTCGCAACCGAACTGGAAGTTGTAGCGCTTGTCGTCGATGGACCAACTCTTGTTCGTTTCCATGTAGATCGCATGCCCGGCGCCGCTGAACACTTCTTCGAGCGTCTGCACGCCGGGAAGCAGGCTGATGTTGGTCATCCGGATCAATGGCAGGCGCGCCCAGCCATCGGCGCGCATGGAGCCGTTCGAGCGCGGGAAACCCGCCGCCGCCGCGGTCTCGCGGGATGTAAGGAAGCCTATAAAGCGGCCGTTCCGGATGACGTCGATCGCCTGCGCGGGCACCCCCTCGTCGTCGAAGGCGAAAGTGCCGAGCCCCGGGCCGTGCTCCAGCCGGGCGTCCGCGACCACATTGACAACCTTCGAGCCGTACTGAAGCTGGTTAAGGTGGTCCAGCGCGAGGAAGCTCGTACCCGCATAATTCGCTTCCGAACCCAGTACGCGATCGAGCTCGATCGGGTGGCCGATCGATTCATGGATCTGCAAGCCGAGCTGCGAGCTGTCAAGGATGAGATCGAAGTAACCTTCGGGGCACTGGTCCGCCGAGTGCAGCAGGACCGCTTCCTCGGCCACGCGCGGCGCGGTTTCGACGAGCCGCAGCTCCTCGATCAACTCATATCCCTTAAGCTGGTGCTGGCCGCCGAACGAGTTCGGATACGACCGCTTCTGTAACTCGCCGTTCTTGTAACTGTAAGCGCCGAAGCCAGCGCCGCTCGTAACGCGCGTCTGGTCGATGTGGCTGCCCAGCGTCGAGACAAAAACCTGCCGCTCGCGCGTGAACAGCATCGAAGCCTCCGCCAGCGTGATACCGCGATTCCGCCGCAGCTCGTTATCGATTTGAAGGAGCAAGCTGAGGTTGCGCTCGACGGGAATGGAGAACGGATCGATGAGGCACGGCGAGCGCCACGTTACGTCGTACCGGTCTTCGGGCGCAAGCAGCACGCCGCTTCCCTTGGCCGCCGAACTGGCGCGCGCGATCTCCCAGGCCAACGCCGCCACGCGTTCGAGGCCCTCATGGCTCAGGTCGTCCGTCGCCGCAAAGCCCCAGCAGCCGTCCGCCAGCATCCGAACGCCCGCGCCGAGCGATTCCATGCTCAACATAGCCCCGGCCTTGCCGTTCTTGATGGAAACCTGCCGCGTGCGGGTTTCGACGATCCGTACGTCCGCATAGGAGACTCCGCGGCAGGCGGTTTTTTCCAAGGCCTCTCCGGCAATTCGCTTCACCCTTCGATTGTAGCGGCGCAAAATTCGGGACGCTCGCCTGTGCACGCGTTCCGCTGCTTTGTGTTAATCTCCCTTTGTTCGGAGAACATTATGATCCTTCCAGAGACTTACACGGCGGCCTTGTTGCTTGCCATTCTGTCACTGATTTGCTGGGGCTCATGGGCTAACAGCTACAAGCTTGCCGGCAAATGGCGGTTCGAGCTGTACTACTGGGATTACGCGATCGGAGCGCTGCTCGCGGTGACGGTGGCCGCGTTCACGTTCGGCACGCTCGGGTTCGACGGTTTTCTGTTCACGGACGACCTGATGCGCGCTGGCAAGCACAACATGCTCTATGGATTCATAGCCGGCGGGATCTTCAACCTGGGGAACATGCTGCTGGTTGCGGCGATTTCGGTGGCCGGAATGTCGGTGGCGTTTCCGCTCGGAATGGGTTTGGCGCTGATCATCGGCGTCGTGTGGAGCTACCTGGTTCAGCCGCTGGGCAACCCGGCTCTGTTGTTCGGCGGCGCGGCCATCGTGCTGGCGGCGATGGTGCTGGCGTCAATCGCGCACCGTTCGTTTGAGCTCGCCCGGTCGGAGGCCGCCATCAGGGCCGGCAAGACGAAGAGCATCATTCCTAAGATGAGGTGGCGAGGCGTCCTGCTGGGTCTCGCGAGCGGTGTCTTTTTGGGCTCTTTCTATCCGCTGGTGGCAACATGCAGGCGGGGCGAGAACGGCCTGGGGCCATACGCGCTCGCGTTTGTGTTCGCGGGCGGAATCTTCTGCTCGACGTTTGTCTACAACCTGTTCTTCATGAACCTGCCGGTCGAGGGTGAGCCCGTCGAGGTTCTCGATTACTTCAAGGGCACAGGCTGGCAGCACGCGCTGGGCATCACGGGTGGCATCCTTTGGGCCATCGGTACGCTCGCGAGTTTCGTCGTCTCCAGCGCGCCGGATGTGCACCTCGGACCGGCCACCAGCTCCGCTATGGGACCGGGCGCCGCGCCGCTGGCCGCCCTGTGGGGTGTGGTCGCCTGGCGGGAATTCCGCGGCGCCGAATCGCACGTGAAAGTACTCGTGACAATGATGCTCGTGCTGCTCGCCGGCGGAGTGGCGCTGGTCTCGCTTGCGCCGAGCTACCCGAGATGGTAGCTCAGGCCGGCACCGCTTCCGTGGCTTCGCTCGCGGTGAAGTACGCGCAATCGGGGTGATGAAACACCAGAGCGCTGACGCTGGCTTCGGGGTCCATCATCATGCCTTCGGTGAGCCGCACGCCGATTTCGTCGGGATTCAGCAGCTTCCAGATGCCCTGCTGATCATCCAAGTTCGGGCACGCCGGATAGCCGAAGCTGTACCGCTTACCGCGATAGCGCGAGGTAAACCGCTCCTGCATCGTCATCGTGGGCGGGTCCGGGAAGCCCCAGTCTTCGCGAATGCGGCGGTGTAACCACTCGGCGCACGCCTCGGCGGTCTCGAGTGCCAGCGCCTGCAACCCATGCGCCAGAAGGTATTCGCCCGCTTGCTTGGCCGACTCGGCCTCCTCGCGAACGCCGGCGCCCGCGGTGACGACGAATATTGCGATGTGGTCGCGCCGGCCGTCCACCGGGTCGAGGACGTAATCGCTCAGGCAGAGGCCATCCGCGCGCGGTTGCCGGCCGAACCGGAATGTGTGGATCGGCGATGAGGCGCCGGGCGCGAACAGATGGATCGCTTGGCCTTCGCGCTCGGCCTCGAAGAATTGCCAGACCGCCCGAATCTTCATGAAGCGCGCAGCCTCTTCTTTGACGCGCTCCATCTCGTGGAATAGCGCGAGCGCCTTCTCGTCGCGCCCGGCCAGGCGCTTTTCGAAGTTGCCCTTGAAACCGAGGTGCTTGCCGTAGAGCATGTATGGATTGATATAACTCCACACCTCGGCGAGGTGCGTAACGTCGCGCACCTTGCGGTCGAGATACGGCGCGGGCGGGATCGGAATATCGGCGCGGACCTTCGAGCTGCGCCGATCGGCCGGAGCAACCGCTGGAACTTCGGTGGAGCGCTCTGCCTCTTCCGGCGCAGTGTGGTGCGTGTGCGCGGCAATCACAGCATCGCGGGACGCCGGGTCCATCAGCTCATTCAGCACGCGCAGGCCGGTCATCGCATCCTTGCAGTAACACACCGCAGTGGAGTAAGCCGGCGCGATTTTCACCCGCGTGAAGCGCTCAGAAAGCGCAGCGCCACCCACGAGCAGCGGCACGCCGATGCCGGCGTCCTTCAAGTCCCCCGCGGTGACGACCATTTGCTGCGTACTCTTCACGAGCAGGCCGGAAAGCCCGATCGCATCCGGCCTGTGCTCGTGGTACGCGCGGATCAAATCGTCCGGTGGCACCTTGATGCCCAGGTTGATCACCTTGTAACCGTTATTGCTCAGGATGATCTCGACCAGGTTCTTGCCGATGTCGTGAACGTCGCCCTTGACGGTGGCGAGGATAAGCTTTCCGCGCGCGGCCGATTCCGCCTTCTCGATGAACTGCTCGAGATAGCTCACTGCCGCTTTCATCGCCTCGGCCGATTGCAGTACCTCGGCGACGATCAGCTCGTTGTTCCCAAAAAGCCGGCCTACCTCCTCCATCCCCGCCATCAGCGGCCCATTGATGACGTCCAGAGGCGCGGCGCCTGCTTCCAGCTTCAACTCGAGATCGGCGATGAGGCCGTCCTTGCTGCCTTCGACGATGTAGTTGGCGAGCCGCTGATCGAGCGGGAGGCTCGCATCCTTCTTCTTGTCCTTCGGCGCCGCGGCACGAAAGTGCGCGGCGATCCCGGCAATGTGGAATTGGTTGATCGCAGCTCTTTGCTCGCGCGTCTGCTGCCGCCAATCCTCGGGCGCGGTTTTCAGCAGCTCGGCCTGCGGATGACCGGCTAGAACCTCGGCGGGCGGCGTGTTGAACAGCAGGCTTTCCGCAAGGCGCCGCTCCTCGATCGGAATCGATGGAAACCGCTCCAGCCTTTCGGCGTTCACTATGGCGAGGTCCAGACCCGCCTTGGTCGAGTAGTAGAGGAAGACCGAATTTACCACCTCGCGCGCGGCGGGCGGCAAGCCGAATGAGACGTTCGAGATCCCGAGGATGGTCTTCGCAAACGGCAGCTTCTCTTTAACGAGCCGGATGCCTTCGATCGTCTCGACCGCACCGCCAATGTAATTCTCGTCGCCGGTGGCGCACGGGAAAACCAGCGGGTCGATGATAATGTCTTCGGGCGGGATGCCGTACTTTTCCGTCAGGAGGCCGTAGGAGCGCTCGGCGACCGCGAGCTTACGCTCACGCGTGAATGCCTGCGCCTGCACCTTATCTTCATCGATCGAGCCGACGACCAGCGCCGCGCCATAGGCTTTGGCGAGGGGGCAGACGCGCTCGAACTTCTCTTCGCCGTCTTCGAGGTTTACCGAGTTGATGATACTCTTGCCCTGGCAATAGGTGAGCGCCAGTTCGAGGGCGCGCGGATCGGTCGTATCGATCATCAGCGGCGCCTTGATCTTGCGGATAAGCCGGTCATAGAACGGTGAAATGTCGCGAATCTCGTCGCGATCGCTGCTCTGAAGGCACACGTCCACGATATGCGCGCCGTTGCGCACCTGGCGCCGCGCGATGTCGCTCGCTTCGTCCCATTTCTCTTCCGCGACTAGATTTTTGAACAGGCGCGAGCCGACGACGTTCGTGCGCTCGCCCACCAGCAGCGGCCGGTTGCTTTCCTCCGCTTCCACCAATTCGACGCCGGAATAGTAGGCCCGGTGCAAGGACTCTTTCACGGGCCTCGGCTTCTTGCCCGCAATCATCTGCGCGATCGCGGCGATGTGCGCCGGCGTTGTTCCGCAGCATCCGCCGGCGATATTGAGCCAGCCATGATCGACGAAGCGTTCCAGTTGCCGCGCCAGCGACTCAGGCGTTTCCTCGTACTTCCCTTCCGTGTCCGGCAGACCGGCGTTCGGGTAGCACGAGATGCGCGCGCTCGCGATCTCGCTGAGAGTGCGGATGCGGTCGGTCATGAACTCTGGCCCGGTGGCGCAATTCAAGCCGATGGAGAGCGGGTCCGCATGCGCGACCGAGACATAAAACGCATCCGCGGTCTGGCCGCCCAGCATCGTGCCCATCGGCTCAATCGTGCAGGACACCATGACCGGGATGTTTGAGGCCAGCTCGCGCCTGAGCCGCTGGATCGCGAGGAGACCCGCCTTCACGTTGCGCGTGTCCTGGCAGGTCTCAAGGAGCAGGATATCCGCGCCGCCTTCAACCAAACCTTTCACCTGCTCGTAATACGCATCGCGGAGCTGATCGAACGTGACGCCGCCCGTGATGGTGATCGCTTTTGTTGTTGGCCCCATCGAACCCGCTACGAAGCGCGGCTGGGCGGGAGTCGAGAATTCCTCCGCGGCCTGGCGTGCAAGCTGCGCCGCGATCCGATTTAGCTCGAGCGCATGATCCTCGAGTCCGTACTCGGCCAGGACGATACGCGTGCCGCCAAAAGTGTTGGTCTCGATGATATCGGCGCCGGCCGCCAGATACGCACAGTGCACTCCGAGGACAACATCAGGACGCGTGCGGACCAGGTTCTCGTTACAGCCTTCGAGATCCGGCCCGCCGAAATCCGCGGCCGTAAGGCGCGCTTGCTGCAGCATCGTGCCCATCGCGCCATCCATCGATAGAATGCGGGTGGCGAGAGCGTCGATGAGCGCGGGCTGCCGCAATTCGCGGTCTGTCATAGGCGTAAATACAAGTTTAGCAGCCGCTTCGAGCGAGACGCCGCTCCAGATGTGGCTACACGTCGTAAACGAACTGCGGGGTCACGCGGATATCGGGATGGAGCGAGTGCGCGACTGGGCACGTCTCAGCGGCACGCTCCAGCTTGTGCCGTTCCTCGGGGGAAAGCCGGCTGGGCAGATGCAGCACGATGGGGAGCGCACCGATGCGGCGCGGCTCGCTCTGCATTTCTTTGACGACCCGCATGCGCATGCCGGTGAGGTCCATGCCGGACCGTTCGCCCACGATCGCAATGATCGTCATCATGCAAGCCCCGAGCGCTGCGGCCACTAGGTCCGTGGGTGAGAACTTCGAGCCTTCGCCCTGATTGTCCCGCGGCGCGTCCGTCACGATCACGGAGCCCGATGGTTCGTGCGTCAGCCGCACCTTTTTCTTGCCGATGTATTCGCCATCAATCCCCACTCCCATACGCAATTGATGGTACCTTGAGGCGGAGCATGGGCGCATGTTCGCTCGAAAGCTGAAATTGACGCTTGCCGGAGCCCTTGGGGAAGCGCCCGTTCCCAAGGCCTGGCTCGACCAGTTCTTCCTACGCGATTTCACCGGGCCGGGCGCGTTCGACGAGACACTCACCGCCGCCGATGGCGTCCTCGAAGTGAGCTTCCGCGTGGACGCCGGTGAAGTGAAAGCGCAGTTTGAGAAATGGCTGCGCGGAAGAAAGATGATCCCATTGGAGACCGAATTGCGCGTCGAGCCGTTACCGCCCGAGGTTCCGCAGCAGGATGGCTGAGTTTTTGCTCCCGAACGCGATGCAATTGGCGAGGGCGTACTCGATTTCCATCCGCCGGCCGATTTCGGGCACGTAGTCGAGGTCGCATTCGGGGTCGGGCACTTCCAGATTGATCGTCGGTGGCAGCACTCGGTCGCGCATGGCAAGCAATGTGGCCGCGATTCCGGCCGCGCCACAGGCGCCCTGCGGATGCCCAATCAAGCTCTTGAGCGACGAACCGGCGAGCCGGTAGGCGTGGCCGTCGAACGCCAGGCGCGTGGCGCGCGTTTCAATGCGGTCGTTCAGCTCAGTGGCAGTGCCGTGGTAATTGATGTACTCGACGGCCTCGGGTGCGACGGCGCCTTCTTCCATCGCCAGCCGCATCGCGCGGGCGGGTTCCTCGCCGCACTCCTCCAAACGCACCCGGTGATAGGCTTCGCAGGTTGAACCGTAGCCGGCGATTTCGCCGTAGACCTTAGCGCCACGCGCGCGAGCGTGCTCCAGTTCCTCGAGCACGAAGAACCACGAGCCCTCGGCGAGCACAAAGCCGTCCCGATCGCGCGAGAACGGTCGCGAGGCGCGTTCGGGGCAATCGTTCCAACGCGTGCTCAGGATGCGCATGAGCATGAAGCCGCGCAGGATCAGCGGCGCGAGCGGCGCGTCCACCCCGCCGGCAACCAGGACATCGAGCACACCCGCCTTGATGTTGCGATACGCGTAGCCGATCGCATCGGTAGAGGACGTGCAGCCGGTGGAGAGGACGTGGCTGAGGCCGCGAAAGCCGAACCGCATCGAGATCTCGCCGGCCAGCGTGCCGATCGTGCCGGTCGGGATCGCGTAGACGCTGCACTGCCTCTGTTGGCCCGCGTAGTAGAGCCGGTACTGTTCTTCGGTAAATTCCTGGCTGCCGCCGCCGCTGCCGACGATCAATCCGATGCCGCGCAACTGGTCGCGCTGCATGGTGCGCGCGTCGAGCCCGGCATCGCCGAGCGCCTCTTCCACCGCTGCGATCGCGAGCGGGGCGGCTCGTGATACGTGCTGCCGTTCTTTGGGCGCGACGTACCGCTCCTCCGGAAAACCCACGATTTCACCGGCGACCTGAACTGGAAAGCGCGAGGCATCGAAACGGGAGATCCGGCGCACGCCGCTGGCGCCGCATTGCGTTGCCTGCCAGAATGCCTCCCGGCCAATCCCATTCGGGCTAACTGCTCCGATTCCAGTAATCGCAACGCGCCGTGCCATGCCGGGGAATATTCCTGTGTTAGTATAGGCTCTTTTGATGCGTCCGGAAAATCAGGGCCGTATTCCCTCATTCGCCCTTCGTATGCTTGCCGGCGTTCAGACCGGGGTGTTGGGCGGGTTCGGGATGCTGGGCACGCTCGCGCTCGCTTCCACCCTAGAGCGGCATCCGGTCTGGACCGTACCGAATCTGCTCGGTTCTTTTTTTTATGGCCGGTCTGCCCTGCGGCGGAGCTTTGGACCGGCGGCGGTGGCCGGCTTGGCCTTGCATTTGTTGACTGCGGGAGTGATCGGCATCGTTTTCGGCATGCTGGTCGGCGAGCTGCGAAACCGGCTCCGTGTGTGGCTGCTCGGCATTCTCACCGGCCTCATCTGGTACTATTTTTCCCAGGCCCTGCTGTGGAGAGAATTGGGCGCACTCTCGGCCTTGTACAGTTCGCCGAGATGGCTGCTGCTGGCTCACTTGGTGTACGGGTTCTTTCTGGGATTGTATCCGAGCGGGTTGCGATCGCTGTCGAGGCATTTCCTCGAAGACGCCGCGCCACCCGGACCAGCCATCGCGCCGCAACCGCGCTGACCGCGCGGCAGACGCCTGTGGCGACCGGCTGCACGCCCTGGAGATCAGGGTACGGCCGTGCATCGTTTTTCTTGAGAGCTTGCTAGAATGAGAGGTTTGATTCAGCGTCACCAGTTAGACCGCTTGCTGAAACCGTGAAAGAAATCTGACGTCTGAGCAAAAGCACACAGTGGAGAGGAACTAGGTCTTCATGAGGTTGAACAGGCCCGGGCGCCTGTGGCTGCTCTTCGTTTGCGCCTGCTCGCTGAACGCCGGTCCGCAGGCCCAGCAATCGTCGCCACCACAGCAGGAGAAACAGCAGAACCCCTTTGAGACGGTTCCTCAGGCTCCGGCGCAGCCCAAGCCGGCGCCACAGCCGTCCGCTCCCCAACAGGCGAAGCCGCCGTCGGAGGCTCCGAAGGGGGCTCCGGCAATTCCGCCCCCAACGAGCCCCCAGGACATTATCGAGGCAATTGAGTTCCGCGGCTCGCGCCGCGTCCCGCAGGATACGCTGCGCGCCATGATATCCACCAAGGTGGGCGACCGCTACGATCCTGAAGCTCTCCACCGCGACTTTATGGCGCTGTGGAACACCGGGCGCTTCGACGATATCACACTCGAGACCGAGCAGGGCAAGGCCGGCGTGATCGTTCGTTTCGTGCTGGTCGAACGGCAGGTCATCCGCTCCATCAAGTACGAAGGCATTCACTCGGTGAGCGTCTCGGAGATCCTCGACCGCTTCAAAGACAAGAAAGTAGGCCTTAGCGTCGAGTCGCAATACGACCAGGACAAGGTGCAACGCGCGGCCGTAGTCATAAGAGAGTTCCTGGCGGAACGGGGCCGCCAGTATGCCGAGGTCACGCCGGAGCTGCGCCAGATTCCGCCCGCTGCGCTCGAGGTGACGTTCCGCGTCAATGAGGGCCCGAAGGTCAAGGTCGGCCACATCGAGATTCGGGGAAACATGGTCTTTAGCAGCCGTGCAATTATCAGCGCGATGCACAACCTGCGCCCTTACGGCATCCCCCACTCAATTCTGTTCGAGAATCTATTCGCAAAAAGTTACGACGCGACGAAGCTCGAGGAAGATAAAGACCGCATCCGAAACTTTTATCAAGAGCACGGCTACTGGATGGCCCGGGCGCTCGATTCGACCGTCACGATGCGGAAGGTCGGCGGCGAAGGCTTTAGGATTCCGCTATTGCATCCCAACAAGCCGGGCATCCGGGCCGACATCGCGATCCCCGTCGAGGAAGGCCACCAGTACACGATCCGCAACTTCAATTACACCGGCGTGAAAGTGTTTCGCGTGCCGGAGAGCCTGACGCCAAGGTGGTTCCAGATGGCGCCGGGTGATGTGTTCTCGACTGCGAAGCTCCGCAAAGGCATCGACAAGATGCGCGAGACCTACGGGATGTTCGGGTACATGGACTTTGTTCCCGATCCGGAGATCGCCGTTGTCCCGGGCAGCGATCAGGTCGATATTACGATGAATGTCGATGAAGGCAAGCAATTCTTCGTGCGCCGCATCGATTTCCAGGGCAACACGACCACCCGCGACAAGGTGATCCGCCGCGAATTGCTACTCGACGAGGGCGACCTGTTCAATAGCAAGATGTGGGAGTTCAGCATCGCCCGGCTCAATCAACTTGGCTACTTCGAGCAACTCAAGAAAGAAGATGCCGCGCAGATTACGCGCGACCCGAAGGACAACGTCGTCGATATCACGCTGAAGGTCAAGGAGCGCGGCAAGAACTCGATCGGCCTGACGGGCGGCGTGTCCGGGATCGCCGGCAGCTTCATCGGGCTCAATTACTCGACCAACAACTTTCTCGGGCTTGGTGAGACGCTCTCGTTGGAAGCGCAGCTTGGCACCCGCCTCCGCAGCGTGTCTTTCGGGTTTACGGAGCCGTATTTTCTGAACATGCCCATGCAGGTGGGTTTCAGCGTCTTTCTACAGCGGTTCAGTTACGACCAGGGTCGCGAGGCATCGATCTTGACCGGCGAGAACCTGATCCCATACTTTCAGTCGCTGGGCTCGAACAACTTGCTCAACTACATCACGAACTCGCATGGCTTTACGGTGTTCACGAGCTACCCGCTCAAGCGGAGCTTCTCCCGCGTGGGGCTGACCTACGGGTATAGTGTCTCGAAATACACACCGCTGACCACCGCCGCGACGACTTATCTTGACTTTCTCAACTACCAAGGTGTGGGCGGCCCGAACCAGTTCATCGGCGTCCGCACAAGCATGCTCACGCCATCTTACACTTACAACTCGGTCGATCACCCCATCACACCTAGCCACGGCAAGAGCTTCACCATTTCATCGGGCATCGCCGGCACCTACCTCGGTGGCAACGTCAACATGGTGACGCCGTCGCTCGAATTCAAGTATTTCCATCCGGCGCTGAAGAAGGGGCACGTCATCGGCTTCCGCCTACTGGGCTCATTCATCAGCGGCTATGGCGGCAGGTCCGCTCCGCCCTTCAACCGCTTCTACATTGGCGGCGAACAGGATGTCCGTGGTTTCGATATTTGGGGCATCAGCCCGATTGCATTTATTCCGAGTGCCGCGACCATCAACGTGCTCAACCCCGACGGCACGCAGCGCACGCAGCAAGTGCTCCAAAACGGCGTTTCGACATCCGTGCCGGTGACGCAGACGATTCCGATTTATCAGCTCGTTGCTCCGGGCGGCGACACGGAGGGCATCGGAAATTTCGAGTACCGCATCCCGATCGTTGGGCCGGTGACGCTGGCGGCATTTTTCGATGCCGGCGTTGATAAGATCCTGCGCCCCGATCAGCTCGCGCTGAGACCGGACCGCCTGAACGCGTTGAACAGCGAGTTCCCCCAGGCCAGTTTCGGCGGCAGGGCCATTCTCGTGCCGGGCACGCAGCAGATGCGGAGCTCCACGGGTTTGGAGTTCCAGATTCTGCTGCCAGTCGTCAACGCGCCGTTTCGCGTTTACTGGGCGTACAACCCGATGATTTTTCGCGGGACCGTCCAGACGCCGCTCGCGGCGGACCGCTCGATATTCCCGAATCAGGCGACGTTCGCAAGCGCGATCTCCCAATTTGGAGCGGCTCAGCCGCTCCTTGAGCCGAGGTCAACATTCCGGTTCACAGTTGGCAAGACATTTTGAGCGCCCCGAGTCGCAGTGTGCGAGCGGCCGCTTCGATGCGGCTGGCGCAGCCGAGCGGGGCCGCTGTGTTATTATCAGGAACTCAAAAGGAGCTTATCCCGTGAAAAAACGCGTGTTTTGGGCGCCTTTGCTGGCGCTTGGTTTCGGCATTCTGGCGCATGCACAGACCGGCATTCCATCCAAGGTCGGCATCATCCATATCCAGAACGCCATCATTCAAACGAAGGATGGGCAAAAAGCCGCTTCCGAGATGGAGGCGAAGTTTGCCCCTAAGCGGCAGGAGTTCGACAAGAGGCAGGGCGAACTGGCGCAATTGGAATCGCAATACCGCCAGGGTGTCAACATGATGAGCGAGGACGCCAAGCAGAAGCTCGCGCGCGAAATCGATCAGAAGCGCAAGGCTCTGCAACGCGACACGGACGACGCCCAGGCTGATCTCGAGCAGGACCAGAACCGCGTGTTGCAGGAGCTAGGGCAGAAGATGATGGGAGTCATCATCAAGTACGCCAAGGAAAACGGGTTCGCGCTGATTCTGGATGTCAGCTCACCGCAGACCCCGGTCGTGTATTTCGCGAACGGGATCGACATCACGAGCGACATCATCGGGCTCTATGATAAGGCCAACCCAGCCAGCGCTCCTGCTGCAACGTCCAAACCGGCATCGTTGGCGCCCGCCACATCGGCCCCGCCGCCGAAACCGGCGGCGCCGTCCGCGCCTGCAAGGCCCTGAATCCGGTAACCCTTTTTGCTCATGGGCTCGGACACGGCGCTGCCGGCGTCCACGCCTCCGCCCGCATTGCCCGCGCGGGCCTCAGGCTCGCCCCGAACGCCCGTATCGCTGCCAGGAAAGAAAGCCAATCAACGTCTTCGCGTCGGTGATCTTGCCGGATTGAATCCAGCGGTCGAGTTCCCTGGGGGTGAACCAGCGGCACTCGATCCGCTCGTCTTCCATCGGCTTAGCCTCGCCCGCGGCGAGTTCGGTGGCCAGGAAGACCGTCATTTTCTCCGAGACGTAGCCAGGACTGGGATAAAACGTCGCGAGCCGCTCCCAGCGCCGCGCGCAATAGCCGGTTTCTTCCCCCAGCTCGCGCTTTGCCGCGGCAAGCGGGGTTTCGCCCGGATCGACGCGGCCCGCGGGCAATTCCCACAGCGAACGCCCCGCCGCAAGACGATACTGGCGCACCAGCAGCACACGGCCCTTTTCATCGACAGGCATCATCACCGCCGAGCCGCCGTGGCGCACGATGGCGCGCCGGATCTCGAGACCGCCCGGCTCGATCGCATGGTCCTCAGTGACGGTGAAAATGGAGCAACGATACCGCTCGCGCGAGGCGATCACCTTCATTACTCCACCGTCTCCACCACGACCTTCCCGAATGTTTCGAGCTGCTTGGCGATCTTTGCGCTGTCGCCCACCACCACCATCGAGGCGCGCTCCGGACTGACGTACTTCGCCGCGGCCCGGCGGATCTGGTCCGCGCTGACAGCACGCACGCGGGCCGTGTACTTTTCGAGATACTCGAGCGGCAGGCCCAGTAGCTTAACCGCGATCAACTGGCTTGCCAGGCCATCCTGGGTCTCCAGGCGGATGACGAACACTCCGCTTAAGTAGTTTTTCGCGTTCGCCAGCTCATCCGGCGTGACGGGTTGCGCGCTGATCTCTTTCATTTCCGCGAGCAATCCCTCAATGGCAGGCTCGAGCACCTCGTTGCGTACCTGGGTGACGACGGCGAATGTACCGGCGTCCTTGAGCGGCTGCGCCATCGAGTGCACGTCGTATGCGAATCCTTTCTTTTCGCGAATCGTTGTGAAGATCCGCGAGCTCGCTCCGCCGCCGAGAATCGTATTCCCCACAAGCAGCGGGAAGTAGTCCGGATCCGTGCGCCTGACCGCCAGCCGGCCAATGCGTATATCAGCTTGCACGGAACCGGGCCGGTCCACTAGCACGATCGTTCGTTGGGGCTCAGGGAATTGTGCCGCGGGCGCCGCTGGCGGTTGCTTCTGCTGCCAATCCCCGAACCGCGCCTGGATCATCTCCATCATTTGCCTCTCCGGAGGCAGCGCACCGAGCAACACCAGCACCGCATTGTTCGGAACCAGGTAGCGGCCGCGGAAATCCATCAGAGTGTTACGGCTGAGCCGATCTATCGATTCCGGCGTCGGGTTCTGGCGCGAGTACGGGTGCGGCCTGAAGAGGATCTCAGTAAACTTCTCGCTGGCGAGGAACCCGGCATCGGACCGCTCGGCTGCGAGCTCCTGTTTGCGGTTCTGCTTGCGCAGCGCCACTTCGTCGTCCGGGAAACTCGCATTTCGCGCCACGTCCGCCATCAATTCCAGCAGCACCGGCAAGTTCTCCGACAGTGAATTACCCGCGAGTACCAGCGAGTCTGCCGAGGCATCGGCGTGCAGCGACCCGCCGATGGCCGCGGTCTCTTCGGCGATCTGGCGGGCAGTGCGATGAATGGTTCCTTCCGTCAGCAGCGCACCGGCCGTCTCCGAAAGGCCTGCCAGGTCCTTGGGGTCGTACTTCGAGCCAGCCTGGAAGCCCAGGCGCGCCGTCACGATCGGAAAGCGCCCGTCTTCGACGAGCAACACGGCCAGGCCGTTCGGCAGCTTCGTTTCGAACACCGGCGGCAGCTTGTACGGCGGCAGTTCGGGAGTTTGCGGGGGCTTCGTGCGGTCCATGGTTTGAGCTTGAATGTTCATTGTCAAGATGAATGCAGCTAAGATGCAGGTCCGAGCGCTGTTTCTGCTACTCATTCGGTGCGCCATCCTTACCGTTTTTCACCGGCGGCGCCGGCACAATATCAAGCACCGTTTGTTTCTGGGGTACGAGATACTTTTTGGCGGCTGCCTGCATCTGTCCGGGCGTCACAGCGAGGAATTCGCCGAGTTCCGTGTTGATGTATTTCGGGTTGCCGTCCAGCAACTCGTAACGGCCGAGCAGCGCCGCGCGCGAGCGTGAGCTCTGTAACTCCCGGATGCGCGTCGAGCGCAGATAGGCGCGCACGCGATTCAGTTCTTCGTCCGCAATACCGTCCTGCTGGATCTTTGCAATCTCGTCATCGACCTGTCGAACGATCTGCTGGCCGGTGAACGCCGGGTTATAGAGCAGGTAGATTCCGTAGATTCCGGGATCTTTGTAATCGCTTGGGCCGGCAAATGGCCAGCCCAGATTCGCCTCGTACTGAATGACGGATTTCTTCCCCTTGACCAGGTTCTGCTGGAACCGCGAGCTGTCGCCGCCCGTCAGCAGCAGATCGAGCATGACCAGCGCGTTGTAGTCAGGCGACCGCCGCACCGGCCCCGGATAGCCAATGACCACTGCAGGCACATTGGCGAGTGCGTCGTGGTAAACCTCTGAGCGGGGTCCGGTCTGCAGGGGCTCGCTCAGATCGGGCGTTTTCGGCTGCTCCTGGGCCGGGATATCCCCGAAATAGGTTTCGACGAGCTTCTTCGCCTCGGGAATATCCATGTCTCCGCAAAGGACCAGCACGGCGTTGTTCGGCGCGTAATGTGTCTTGAAGAACTTCGCCACGTCCTGGACCGTGGCGGCGTTCAGGTCCTCAAATGAGCCGATCAGCGAATGCGAATTCTGCCAGTTCCGGAAGGAGAGCCTCCGGCCAGCGGTCCACGATGGCCGTCGCGTAAGGCTGGTTGTCGAAAGAGAGCCGGCGCTCCTCCTTGACGGCTTCTCTTTGATTGTCCAGGTGGTCTTTGTCGATCGCGAGCGCCCGCATACGGTCCGACTCGAGCCACAGCCCAATCGGCAGCTTGTTCGACGGCAGCACCTCGTAATAGTCCGTATAATCCGGGTGGGTTGAGCCGTTCAGCGATCCGCCATTCGATTCGACCAGCTTAAAATGCATGCCCTTCGGCGCGTTCTCGGAGCCCTGAAACATCATGTGCTCGAACAGGTGCGCGAAGCCGGTGCGCCCACGCTCCTCGGCACGCGCGCCTACACCATAAACGATATATACGGTGACGACGGGCACCGAGGTGTCCCCCGATAAGATCACCCGCATGCCGTTCTTCAACTTGTATCGCTCGATGGGGATGTGGAGCTGGACAGCCTCGGCGATCACGGCACCGGCGCAAAAAGCGAGCATCGAAAGTAAGATCAAAAGTCTCATAGCTGGATCTGTTTCTCGGGTCCGGTATCGCGTTGTGTCCACGCGCTACGAGCCCTTAACTGGCCTGCGGACGATGGACTCGGCGAACTTTCTTAATGGTAGCGTATTCACCACGTCGGCTGGCTCCAGCCATCCACGCCGCGCCATCATGACTCCATAGCGCATGTTCAGCAGATGCTGGGGGTGGTGCGCATCGGTTGAGATCGCGAACTTCACGCCGCGAGATTTCGCCGCCCGCAACAGCGTGTCGTGTAAGTCGAGCCGCTCCGGGCTGGCGTTGATCTCCATCAGCACTCCGCGGCGCGCAGCCTCCGCCGCCACCCGCTCGAAATCGAACGGGAACGGCTCGCGAACGAGCAACAGCCGCCCAGTCGGGTGGCCGAGAATCCGAAGATACGGACACTCGAGCGCGCGCAGCAGGCGGCCGGTCATCTCGGCGGCTTCGAGGTTCATGTAGCTGTGCACGCTCCCGATCACCAGGTCCAACTCGGCCAGCGCGTCGTCTGCTAAATCCATGCTGCCGTCGCGCCGGATGTCGCATTCGATGCCGGAGAATACATGGATGCCAAGGCCGTTCCGGTTGATCTCGCGCACCTGTCGCGCAAACGCGGCCACACGGGCCTCATCGAGGCCATTCGCCATCGCCAGGGCTTTTGAGTGATCCGTGATCGCGATGTACTCGTACCCCTGCGCCTTGGCCGCCGAGGCCATCTCCTCGAGCGTCGCGCGGCCGTCGCTTTCCAGCGTGTGCATGTGGAGATCGCCGCGGATGCCGGATCGCTCGATGAGCCGCGGCAACCGGCCGTTCGCGGCGCAGTCGATCTCGCCCTGGTTCTCCCTGAGCTCCGGCGGAATCCAGGCCAGCCCGAGCTTGCCGTAAATCTCTTCCTCGGTCTTGCCCGCCGCCTTGGCGTTGTCTTGGAGCCGGAACAGCCCATATTCGCTGAGCGTGTAGCCCATCTTTAAGCAGCGGGAACGCAGAGCGATGTTATGGTCCTTGCTGCCGGTGAAGTACAGCAGCGCGGCGCCGTAAGTCTCCTTGGGCAGCGCCCGCACGTCCACCTGGATCGCTTGCAGCCCGAATTTCGCGCTGGCTTTGTTTGGCCCTTGGCCCAGCACCTCGCTCACTCTGGGATGCTTTACGAATCGCTCAATGGCTGCGGCCGCATCCGGCCCGGTCACGAGCAAATCGAGGTCGCCGACCGTTTCCTTCCCGCGCCGCAGGCTTCCCGCACGCGTCACCTGTTGGACTCCGGGAGTTTCCATCAGGAACCCAGACAGCTCGTCCGCCACCGCATCGGCGAAATTCAGCAGGAAACGCCCAGCCCGCTGGCGGTAATCGTGGATCGAACGGAGGACCTTCTCTTCGAGTTTGGCGCCCAAACGCGGAAGCAGGCGCAGCTTCTGCTCCTGGCAGAGCCGCTCAAGATCGTCGATCGTGCTGACGCGGTAGTGTTCCCAGATGAGCGCGATCGTTTTCGGCCCCAGACCCTGAATTTTGAGCAGCTCGAGCGCGGTGGGCGGGTACTTCGTCAGGAGCTGATCGCGCCGTTCGAACGAGCCGCGAGCAACGATTTCCTGCAATGCGGAAGCAATGCTCTTGCCGATGCCGCGAATGTCGGTGATCTTGCGTGAAGCGTCGGCTAAGATATCGGCGACTCTCTCGGGGTAACTTTCGATCACCGCGGCCGCATTGCGGTAACTGCGGATGCGAAAGGGGTCCTCGGCCGCTATTTCCATGAGATCGGCGGTTTCGACCAGCAGGTGCGCGATCTCCCGGTTCTCCATGTCTCCTATTTTCGCGCTCAGCGTGCGCCGCTGCCCGGCGACCGGCTGCTATCTCGATCGCTGTTAGCCGCTCCTGACACATGGCAGAGAGCCGCCTCCCATCTTTTCTTTCCGGCGATTCAGGTATTGGAGGGGCTTGACAAGCGAGGCGCCTCGAATAAAATAGGAAGTAACTTCGTCTCTTATGGAACCCCTCTGTAAGCACTCACGGACCGAAGTGATTGCTCGGCGTGATAGCGTCGATTATGTGGAGTGCCTGGATTGCCATCAGATCTTCGAGGCCGAGGACCTTGAATCCGTCCCGGTCTACGACGATGAGGGCCAGACCGCCTAGCCAGCTTTCGCCCGTTCCGTGCCCCTGTCGTGCCCCTTGCAATAAGCTCAGGTATCTGCTAGAAGTCTACTTGCTTGGCTGATACGCATGGCTACGGTTCCCCGTCACAAGCCGGAGGCCGTAAAGAAGGCACCCACGGGGGTGACGAAAGAGCCTTCAAGCGCCGAGGCCGAGCGGCCCGTGGATCCCGCGCGGTCTAAGGATTTGGCGAGCGCTCACGCGACCACGGAAGAGGCCGCTGCGGAACAGCAATCGGACCGGTTCGACAAGGCGGTGCGTGCGTTTCACGCGCGCGATTACGCCAAGGCGCTGGGTCTCTTCGAGGCGGCAGCGCAAGGGCCGGTCCGCAAAATGGCGCATTCGGCACGGCTGCGCGCACAGATGTGCAAGCGGCGTCTGGCGCTCCCGGCGCTGTCTTTGCACACCGCAGACGATCACTATAACTACGCCGTCGCGCTCATCAACGAGCGCAAATTCCCGCAGGCGGAGCAGCACCTGCTGCTGGCTATCGCGCAGCTCCCGAATTCCGGCCATCTGTATTATGCGCTGGCGCTCTGTCACGGCTTGGCGGGCAACCTCCGCAGCGCGCACGCGAACCTGAAGAGAGCCATCGAGCTCGATCCACGCAATCGCAGCGTTGCGCGCAATGACCCCGATTTTGCGGAAATCCGCGAGATGCCGCCCCTCGTCCAACTCCTGTACCCTGAAAGAGCGGCGTCTGCGTAAGCCGGCCGGGCAAGCCAGCCGGGTGATCGAGGAAGAGCAAAATGAGACAACCTGGATTCAAAGCGCGCGGTCGCGCTGGCAGTAGCGGCGAGTGCCGGGGCCGCCGGCGGGAGAAGAACGCAGCGTAATAACTTAGCTATGGACACGCCAATGACCATCGTGATTCTGGCCGCGGGCCTGGGCACGCGGATGAAGTCGAAAAAGGCCAAAGTACTGCATCAGGCCGGGGGAATGACGCTGATCGAGCACGTAGTCAACACGGCGCTCGAGCTCGCTTCGCCGGAGCGAACCTTTCTCGTGGTCGGCATGCAGGCCGAGCAGATCGAGGCGGCCGTCGCGCAGCGCGGGGTGCAGTTCGTCTATCAGACCGAGCAGCTTGGCACGGGCCATGCGCTCAACGTCTGCCGCGAACGAATCGGCGCCGCCGAAGGCCACCTGCTGGTGCTCCTCGGCGATTGCCCGCTGCTCTCGGCCGGAACGCTCAAGCGGCTCATCCGCATGCAGGAACGGCGCAAGAACGCCGCGACCGTGATCACCACTCTGCTCGACGACCCCACCGGCTACGGCCGCGTCCTGCGCGACGAGGACGGTTACGTCAGAGCGATCGTCGAGCAGAAGGCGGCCACGCCCGGTCAACTCGCGGTCCGCGAAATCAATTCCGGCATCTATTGCTTCCGCAACGAATTGCTGTGGCAGTACCTCGACGCGATCCGCCCGAATAATCCGGCCCACGAATACTACCTCACCGATATCGTCGAGATCTTCCGCGGCGCAGGACATACGGTCGAACCGATGCTGCTTGAGGATCCGAGCGACGTGCTCGGCACCAACACCCGCGTCGAGCTGGCCGAGGTGGACCGTGTTTTCCGCAACCGCAAGACGCAACAGTTGATGCTCGACGGGGTCACGATCGAGAAGCCTGAAACAGTGACGATCGACTTGGGCGTCAAGATCGGCATCGATACGATCGTCGAGCCGTTCGCGCGGATTCTCGGCCGCACGGTCGTCGGCGAGGACTGCCGCATCGGCGCCTGCTCGATCGTACGCGACTCCGAGATTGGCGACCGGGTCGAAGTCGGACCCTTTACGGCGATCGACAGCTCGCGGCTCGATGCGGGCGCGCGCGTGGGACCGTTTGCGCGGTTGAGAATGCAGGCGCACGTCGAGGCCGGGGCGGCGGTCGGCAATTTCGTCGAGATGAAGAAAACGCGCCTGGGCCCAAAATCGAAGTCGATGCATTTGGCCTATCTCGGCGACGCGGTGATCGGTGAGGGCGTCAACGTCGGCGCCGGTACGATCACCTGCAACTACGACGGCACGGAAAAGCACCAGACGGCCATCCGCGACGGCGCCTTCATCGGCAGCAATGCGACTCTGGTCGCTCCCGTCGAGATCGGCGCGGGCAGTTACGTCGCTGCGGGCTCCGCCGTCACCGAAGATGTGCCGCCGGATGCGCTCGCGATTGGCCGCGCGCGACAGATCGTGAAGGAGGGTTGGGCGAAGAAGCGAAAAAAACGCACCGCCGCGGCCGCACCGGCACTTGATGGAGCGCCGCGCTAGAGGGTTCCGGCTCGTCTGGGCCGGGCATAATCAAATAGAATGATCGGCGCACTTTTCTAAAATGCCCCCACCTCCAAACGTCAACCTTTGGTCCTCCGCCGAGCACGCCTTGGACTATCTCCGCCGTGCCGATTCCATCTCACATCGCACGGAAGGCGAGGCCGCTTTGCTCGAGTTCGTGCCTTCCGGCGCCAAACGAATTCTCGACTTGGGAAGTGGCGATGGAAGGCTTCTCGCGCTGGTGAAAGCGGCCCGGCCGCAGGCGCAATTCGTCGCCCTGGATTTCTCCCCGGCGCTGCTCGAAGCTCTCGAAAAGCGGTTTGCCGGCGATGCCAGCGTGACCGTCGCCGCCCACGATTTCGCGCGCCCGCTGCCGCAACTGGGACATTTCGATTCCGTGGTCTCCAGCTTTGCGATTCACCATGTGACTCACGGGCGAAAGCGAAGTCTGTATGAGGAAGTCTTCCATCTGCTCGCGCCCGCCGGCGTCTTCTGCAATCTCGAGCACGTGGCCTCTCCGACCATTCAGCTCCACCACGAGTTTCTTTACGCTATCGGATTCACGCCCGAGACCGAAGACCCTTCCAACAAATTGCTCAACGTCGAAACGCAGTTGGAGTGGTTGCGCGAGATCGGTTTCGTTGCCGTGGACTGTCACTGGAAATGGCGCGAACTGGCGCTGCTCGGAGGCGTGAAACCAGCCGCGGAGGCCGTTTAGAAGGCTCCCCTCTCTATAGCACCAGAAAGGGGTGATATAGATTCGGCAGCTTGGCCTCGCCGATCGCTACCAATTCGCCCGCCTGCGTGAGCGCTTTTACGTAGCGCGCGCCAGGGCGCACGCGGAAGGGTGACACGCGGAAATCCCTGCCTTGGCGGATGAAACCGGCGGTTACCGGATCGACGACTTCCGAAGGAAACTCCGGCAGCAGCTCGGCGGCGGGAATGAGCACCTGAATCAAGCGCTCCTCGCGCGCCATCTCTTCGAGCTCCTCGAGGGAGCGCGCCTGCTCGAGGGTGAAGTCGCCGGAGCGCGTGCGCTCGAGGGTTTTCAAGAACGCCCCGCAACCGAGCAGCTCGCCGAGGTCGCGAGCCAGCGCGCGCAGGTACGTTCCGGCGGAGCAGTGCACGATGAGCCGCGCCTCCGAGCCGCGGCACTCCACCAGATCGAGCAAGTGAATCGTCACCTCCACCGGTTTCATTTCCACCGCGACGTGTTTCCGCGCCAGGCGGTACGCCCGTGTGCCGCCGATCTTTTTCGCCGAAATCGCGGGCGGAGTCTGCCGGATCGTGCCGCGGAAGCGCTCGAGCAATGGTTCCAGTTGCTTGCGTGTGATCACGGGCTCGGTCACCGGTGAAGTGGGCGTGCCATCCCGGTCGAATGAGTCAGTCGAATAGCCGAAATGGATCACCGCATCATAGACCTTGTCATTGCGGGCATAGAACTGCGCCAAGCGCGTGGCGGGCCCGATCACCAGGGGGAGCACACCGGTCGCCATGGGGTCGAGCGTGCCGAGATGGCCCACCCTCCGCAGCCCGGCGAGCCTGCGCATCTTGTTGACGGCGTCGTGCGAGGTCCAACCTTCGGGCTTGTTGACGACGATGACTCCATTCATTCCTACCTAATGTAGCAGTTGAGGTGCGCTGCGCAAGCGCGTTGAGCCAGCGGGCTGCGGGATGCAGCCACGGGTTGCGCGAGGCGTACGAGACACGGTCATCGGCATCGAGCGGCCCCGGCGCCGCTGCTATTCTGGTGAAGAGTGGAAGAGGAAATCCTCGGCAAAGCCTACGACGGCCGGCTGATGCGCCGGCTGCTCCGGTACGTGCGGCCGTATCGCAAGATCGTCGCGCTGTCGCTGGCGTGCCTGTTGATTCTTTCGGTTCTTCAGGTACTCGGCCCGCTGCTCACCAAGGTGGCGATCGACCGCTACCTGGTCCCGCCGAAGACGCCGGTGCACACGGTGCTCGATCCCTATCTTTCATCCAGTCCATGGACGGGCCTGGTCCAGATCTCGGCTCTCTTCCTGCTGGTCCTGCTCGGCTCTTTCTTGTTCGATTCCGCGCAATCGTACTGGATGCAATGGATGGGTCAGCACGCCATGCTCGATTTGCGCCGCGAGCTGATGGCGCACTTGCAGCGGCTCGACCTGGCGTTCTACGACCGCACGCCCGCAGGCCGGCTGCTGACCCGCGTCACGACCGACGTGGATGCGCTGAACGATCTGCTGGCTTCGGGCCTGGTGACGATTCTCGGCGATTTGCTGATGCTGAGCTTCGTTATTGCGGTGATGTTCACGTTGAACGCCGCCATGACCGGCCTGTTGCTGGCCGTCATGCCTGCCATCGTCGCGGTCACCATCGTTTTTCGCCGCAGCGCGACCCAGAGCTACCGCCGCATACGGGTCGCCATTGCGCGCATCAATGCGTATTTGCAGGAGCACGTCAGCGGCATCGCCGTGCTGCACCTGTTCAACCGCGAGGAGAAGAGCGCCGCGGAATTCGAGGTCGTCAACCGCCAGCACATGGAAGCGTTCAAGGACGCCATCATTGCCTACGGCTGGTTCTATCCGGCGGTGGAATTTCTGGCCATGCTCACGCTCGCGCTGCTGCTCGCTTACAGCGGCGTGCATATACGCAGCGGCACGCTGGAGTTCGGCACGCTGGTGGCGTTTTTCCAGTACGGCATGCGTTTCTTCCGGCCCATACAGGACCTGAGCGAGAAGTACAACCTTCTGCAATCGGCCATGGCCGCCGCCGAGCGCATCTTCGGATTGCTGGATACACCGGTTTTGGTGACGGCGCCGCCGGGGCCGAGGCCCTTTCCGGACGGGCCGGCGCCTGTGGAGTTCGACGGCGTCTGGTTCGCTTACAGCGGTGAGGATTGGGTGCTGCGCGACGTGAGCTTCACGATCGCGCCGGGCGAGACCATCGCGGTGGTGGGCCACACCGGCGCGGGCAAGACCACGCTGATCAGCCTGCTGCTGCGGTTCTACGACGTCGAGCGCGGCAGCATTCGCATCGGCGGCACAGATGTTCGCGAGTTCGATCCCTGCGATCTGCGGCGGCACTTCGGCGTGGTGCTGCAAGACCCGCACCTGTTCTCAGGCACCATCGAAGGCAACATCCGGCTCGGCACCGAGTGGATCACGGAAGCGGAGCTGGTGAGCGCGGCCGAGCAGGTGAACCTGATCGACTTCATCCGCTCGCTTCCAGGCGGCTTCGCGCAGCCGGTCCGCGAGCGCGGCGACGGGCTCTCGACGGGCCAGAAGCAGCTCATCAGCTTCGCGCGGGCGCTGGCGCACAGCCCGCGGTTCTTGATTTTGGACGAGGCCACCTCGAGCGTGGACACCGAGACCGAATTTCGCGTTCGCGAGGCGCTGGCGCGGCTGGTGGAGGGCCGGACCTCGATCATCATTGCGCACCGCCTCTCGACCATACAGCGCGCCGACCGCATCCTGGTGATGCACAAAGGCCGGTTGCGCGAGACCGGAACCCACCAGCAATTGCTCGCGTTGCGAGGAATTTACTGGAAACTCTACCAGCTCCAATACAAGGACCAGGAAGCGCGCGAGCCGCGCGTGGAAGTGGTGGGGCCATAAGCTGAGGCAGCGCGGGTAGGTTCTTCCGACGAGTGCCCCGCATAGATGTGTTAGATTGAGGGTGCAGGTGGCGTTCGGCGTCGAGCCGCACGCTACCCCGGAGATTGCCAACATGAAGCGGAGACGGATAGTCAGCGCCTTAAAGACTGGTTCCATTACCCTGCCTCAAGCCCGCCGGGCTGCCAGGTCCGTCAAGATGGCCAAGTTGAGACGCCGCGCGGCTGGCAAGGACGCGTCGAGTTCAAAGACGGACGGACTTGTGCCCGCATCGATTTACGAACGTTACCTCGGGCACTTTGGTGCAGCTCCGCGCAACACGAGCCGGAAGAACGCCTCGGGCGCGAAGGGGAGCGCGGCGAGGAAGTCCGCGGCCAAGAAAGCGGCTCCGAAGTAGAGCGCGCGTAATCCTTCCGGACTTCGTACTCACAGCGATGCCGGCTTCTTCAGATGCCGTTTTCATAAACGTCCCTTTCGATCGCCGGTACAAGAAGCTCTTCGACGCTCTCATCTTCGCCGTCCACGATTGCGGATTCCTGGCTCGCAGCGCCCGTGAGCAGCAGGACAGCAGCCAGGTGAGGCTGGACAAACTCTATGAGATCGTCCGCGATTGCCGGTTCGGCATTCACGATCTTTCGCGGACGGGCCTGGACGCCGAATACCGGCTGCCACGGTTCAACATGCCTCTCGAGCTGGGGATCTTTCTCGGGGCCAAGAGGTTCGGCGGCGTGGGGCAGGCGGGAAAGTCGTGTCTCATATTCGACCGGGAGGCTTTCCGGTATCAGATCTTCTGCTCCGACATTGCCGGCCAGGATATTCGCGCCCATTACAACGACGTGGGCCAGGCCATCGCCGCCGTTCGGGACTGGTTGCGTGCGAATCGCCCCGCCAGCCGAATCCCTGGCGGCGAACGGATCGAGCAGCGATACATGCGGTTCCGGCGGGCGTTGCCGGAGGTTGCGCGCGCGGCGGATCTGGCGGTCCAGGAACTCAATTTCCTGGACTATCGCACTTTGGTGACCGCCTGGCTCAAGGAGAACCCTTGGTAAGCGCCGGGCTCGCGTTGCGCGGAATTTACTGGAAGCTCTACCAGCTCCAATACAAGGACCAGGAGGCGCGCGAGCCGCGCGCCGAAGTGCTGAATCCATAACCGCGTTGGCAGCACGGGGTGTGTCGTGGGGAGGCGGGGAACCTAAACCCTTCGGCGCCAGGAGTGACGAATCCTCAGGCCGCCGGCCAGATCCACGGTTTGGGCGTGATGCCTCACGCTGACGCCGAATTGGGTGACGTGCGACCGGCCCATATGACGAGAGCAACGGGTTAGGCAATCAGTACAGCGGGATTCTGGTTTGTCCAGTCACCCTTCCGGGACTCCGTCGCCGCTGTCGCGTGAACCGCCGCCTGTTGCGCTCGGAGCGCGCTTCAGGAGGTCGACGTATTGCGCTGCAATTGTAGATGGTGTGACGCCCTCGAAAAAGATGCGATAGACCTTCGCGAGTCCCTCCACGAAATTGCCATCAGGAAGCCGGATTTGCGGGATGCGTTCTCCCAGGGTCGGGAGCTGCTGTGCCACTGGCTTGGCGAGCGCCCTGCGACCCTGTTTCACAGTGCTCCAAACTAGCTCGGCGCCCATTTCCGCGATCATACGTCCGAGTTCATGCCAGTCAAGGAACAGGAACACCGAAAGCATCAGTTTCCCCATCAGCAGATCGCGAACCGCCTCTGGTTCAAGTTCCCGTAGGAGTAGCGGCTTTGCCTCCGGGCAAGTGAGATTGCCCTCTACGGGAACCGGCGCGAAGGGCTCCGCCTCACCGAACTGCTGCCGGAACCACTGCATTGATGCCGGAGAAGCTAGCTTGAACGCTTCCTGAAAGTGCTCGACCTTTCGTTCGACTGACTTTGATTGATCCCGATCCGCATACACCCAAAGGCACCGGTCGACGCACCGAAGGACGGCGCCATCATTCGAGCTATCGATGATTTCCTGGAGTTCACGATCGTAATGCTCGACGGGCACTCCGGACTCACGAATGGTGATTTCGGCGTCGCGTCGCGGGTCGAAACCGTGGTCCTCTTCAAGAATGTCCATAAATCGGTTGTACCGCTCGCGCTGTCGGAGCACTCGCGCGAGCTGTTTTACGGCCTTTGATCCGTGTTCTTCCGCGAACGCGCCGATTCTTGCTGCTGCTTCCTCGGGTGTGCCCTCGACAGCCATTAGATCGAGGATTCTGTCGTTTATCACACCCTCCTTGACCTCCATGAAGCCATTGAGCCCTCCCGAGAAGCTTCTGCACACAATGTCGCCGACGTCCACGCAGGTTGTCGCATCGGACCAGATAACGATTGTCAGGGGATCAGCGTTCACCCTTTCGAGGAACTTCAGCATGGGAACGGGGTTGGCCTCGGAAAGCCGAGGCCGATCCTTCCGATGGCATATCGTGCGGATAACGTGATCCTGTTGCCTTACCAGCATCCACACGAGCGCATCATTAATCCGTCGCCACAGCAGCACTGTCCGATCAAGGTACCAAACGAAACCCCTCGGTAGCTGTCTCCGTCCCTCCGCGGTCAAGATCCGCTCAATCTGCAGTATCTCGTTCAGGGAACGTTTGTGAAGGTCTTTCCAGGTGGCATGCACCTTTTCAATGAAGGCGGACCGGTTCTCACGTATTAGCTCTGCGGATCTAAAGCGCGGATCATTGCCGGCCGGCCTTCGCAACAAACGAACGAGCGTGGGGAGTTCGTCCTGAATCGGGATCGCGGGTTCGGCCGTATCGGCACACATATCACGGGCGCATTCGTCATATTGACCGGTGCCTCTACAGGGCGATGCGCATATCTGACACCCTATCACGATTGCCTTTCGCCCGGTCTGGCACTCGGCGACAGGTCGCATGGACGGCCAGTCGCCGACTCGTAGGAATGGGACTGGCAACCGGTTTGCTGCCGATCACCCGCCGGTGGTCGCGCAGCGTTTACCGACGTGTTCGCTGCGGCCGATTGACGCCCAACCCGGAAACCAGCCTCCTTCCCGTAACCGGGCCCTGGTTACAATAGCTGTGTGATCGTCGAAATCGAAGGCGTGCCGCTGCACCTGGCGCATCCCGATGAGATCCCGGTGCGCTGGGTGGGGCAGGAAGAGGTGATGCGGCAATTGCTCGCGGCCTGGCTGGTGGTGAGCGAGCAGGACCTGCCGATGAATCCGCGCCTGATCGGCAAGCCCGGCGTGGGGAAGACGACGCTGGCGTACGCGGCGGCGAAACGGCTGGGGCGCGAGGCGTACATCATGCAGGCGACGGTGGATACGCGCCCGGAAGACCTCATCGTCCAGCCGGTGATCGAAGGCGTCTCGAAGCTGCGCTACGCGGCCTCGCCGCTGCTGACGGCGGTGATTCGCGGCGGCGTGGCCATCCTGGACGAGGGCAACCGGATGAGCGAGAAGAGCTGGGCCAGCCTGGCGCCGCTGCTGGATACGCGCCGCTACGTCGAATCGGTGGCCGCCGGCGTGAAGATTAAGGCGCACCCGGAGTTCCGGCTGGTGACGACGATGAACGACGACGCCTCGACGTTCGATCTGCCCGAGTACATACACTCGCGCCTGCAGCCGCAGATTCTGATCGATTTTCCGGAGCGCGACGAAGAATACCAGATCCTCAAGGAAAACCTGCCCTTCGGCGAAGACCACATCCTGCAATACGTCACCGATTTCCTGCAGCAGGCGCACGCCGCCGACGAGCGCTACACCGTGCGCGACGGCATCAACATCGCGCGGTTCGCGATGAAGCTGAAGAGCCTGGCCACGGAGCGGGTCCACGAAAGCCAGGCCTTGCAGCTTTCGATACTGGAGACGCTGGGCGAGGAAGCGCTGCGCTACTTTCCAGGAGTTTGAGCGATGGGCGAGTTGGATGAGCTGCTGGCCGCAGCGGGCAGCTTGCAGCGAGGGCGCTTCCACTACCTTCCCGTAGCGCCAGGGCGAATGGAGTTCGCTCTCGAAGCGCGGAAGGCGATCCTGCGGGAGAAGCCGCAGGTGGTGGCGATCGAGCTGCCGGCAACGTTAGAAGCCGCGTATCTGCGGGCCGTGGCGCGGCTGCCCGAACTCACGGTGCTGCTCTATCCCGACGATAACGACGAGGAGGGCCGCATCTACGTTCCCGTCGAGCCCGCCGACCCGTTCACGGAAGCGATACGCACGGCGCAAGAAGCGGGCGCGGAAGCGCTCTTCGCCGATCCGGACCTGGGCGAGCGGCCGCACCTGCCGGACCGCTACCCGGACCCTTACTCGCTGCGGCACATCGGCCTGGAAAAGTACATCGAGGCCTACCGGGTGTATCCGCAGCCGCGCTCGGAGGCGATTCGAGAACACGCCGCCGGAATCGCCTGGAAACTACAAGGAACCAATCCGCTGGACCGGGTTTTGGTTGTCGTCTCGCTGAACCTGCTCGATCCGCTGCTCGACGCCATGGAGCAGCCGCAGGAGGAGCCGAAGAAGCGCCGGCGGCGGCGCGAGGTCGAGCTGCTCAATCCTCATCCCGAGTGTCTGGCCGAGATCACCGCCGAGTATCCCTATCTGGAATACCGCTACGAGCAGTTTCGTTCCGGGATGGAGGACGACGGCCTGGTGGACCGGCGCCGGGCGCAGCTCGAAGTCTTCCGCGAGGCGGAAAAAGCATACGAGACCAACGCTGGAGAGAACGTGGCGCACTGGCAGCGGCACATGCTGGCGCGCTACACGCGAAATCTTGCGCTTTCGAACGGCGATCTCACCGCCGGCGTCTTCGATCTGGTGGTGGCCGCGCGCTCCGTGGTGGATGACAATTACGCCTGGGAGGTCTGGGAAACGGCGGGCCGCTATCCGCCGCAGAAGGCCGAGAGCGATATCGAGACCGTAAAGCTTTCCGGCGAAGAGGTCTGGAAGGACACCAAGAAGATCCGCATACGGCGGCGGCTGCCCCGGCCCAAGCAGCGTCTGCGCCCCGCGGGTCTGAAGCCGCGCAAGAAGGAAAAATTCCAGGGCGAGTGGGCGCAGGAATTTCACGGCCAGGCGATCTGCTCTTATCCGCCCGAGGACCTCGTGATCGAAGATTACGGCCGGCTGCTGAAGAAGAAAGCCAAGAGCATCCTGTCGGCGAACCGGACGCGCGCCGAGCCGTTTTCGACCTCGTTGCTCGACGGCATCGACCTGCGCGAGACGATTCGCAAGTGGTACGACGGGAAGATTTACGTGCGGCAGTTCGACAAGATCGCGGGCGAAATCGGCTCGATCGTCGTGATCTTCGATCCAGACCGCCAGGACCGCTACCCCTATCTGACGACGTGGCTGGGCGAGCACCAGAACGAATCCGACATGGCGTTCTACTCGACCAACCCGTTCGAGCGCCTGGTGGGGCCTGGCATCGGCCGCGCAGAATACGGCGGTTTCCTGATGTCACTTCCGCCGCGCCGGATGATCGACGTGTGGAGCGATCCGGATTACGATTTTGCGCAGAACAAGCCGGAGCGGCTGCTGCTGGCCGGCCTGGATTACTCGATCCACAAGCACGTGGTCTACGTGGCCGCGCGTCCGCCGCGCTCGATTTTCCGTTCCATCGCCTCGCGCTTCGGCCGCAACATCCTTTACATTCCCATCGGCCAGCTTTCGCCGCAGAAGCTGAAGAGAATCCGCGTGGTGCACGTGCTCGATAGTTACGACCGGCGGGAGGAAGCGAAAGAGTATATCTGGTAGTGCGCTGTCGCCGGAAGCTCACTTACCGCTGCTGACGCGCGCGGCTCGCCGCACGGCGTGGTGGCGCGCCTGCGAAAGTATGTCCCTCCACAGCGCGAGCGTCGAGAGGAGTCTCGACGCGGCAGGCACGAGTGCCCGCGCCACAGTCATAGTTATAAGTGGCGCGAAGAAGCGAAAGAGTACATCTGGTAGGCGAGGATTACCGCCGCCCGATCATCAGGCCCGAGGGCCCGGGCAGGCGCACGCGCTCGACGTTTGAAAAACCGGCCTCGCGCAGCCACTGGGAGTATTCATCCACGCTGTAGCTTGCGCCGTTGCGCGTGCCGGTGAGCATATTGAGCGAAAAGAGCGCGGCGTGGCGCGGGCTGGTCTTATCGGGATCGAGGATGAAATCCTGGATCACGACGCGGCCCGCCGGCGCGAGCGCCTGGTAGGATTTGCGTAGCAGCGCGCGGTTTTCTTCCTCGCCGAGCATGTGACAGATGGAGGAAATGAAGACCAGGTCGTAATCCTTGCCGAAGGCGTCCGCGCGCAGATCGCCAACGCGAGGATGCACGCGGGCGGCAAGGCCGGCGGCGTCGATGTGTTTCTGCGCGATCTGGACCACGGCGGGCAAATCGAGGATATCCGAATGCAGGTCCGGATTGGCGCGAGCGAAGGCAATCGGGTATGCGCCCGAGCCGCCGCCCACGTCGAGCATACGGCGCACGCCTGCCGCGCCAACGGCATCGACGATGTGGGAAGCGCGCCCGGCGGCGTGGTGGTGCATGGCGGCGATGAATGCGGAGGTCCAATCATCGCCGTGCGTTTCTCTGGAAGAGACCGAAGCGCCGGCGCGAACACAATCGGTCAGCGTGGACCAGCGCGGCCACAGGTGAACCGTGTGCATCATGGCGGCGCGCGCGTCGTCGCGGGAGCCGGCTGTAAAATACCGCGCCGAAATGGGCGAGTTTTGGAAGATGCCGTCGCGTTTCGTAAGCATATCGAGCGCGACTAAGGCGTTCAGAAGCATCCCGGTGGCGCGCGGATCGGCAGAGATTTTCGCAGCCACTTCGGCCGCCGCCGCACCCGCGCCGATGGCGGTGAAGATATCCAGCTCGATCGCCGTTAGCAGCACACGGCTTGGCTGGAACGCACGGATGGCCTCCGTGAGATCGTCGGGCAGGAGGCCGGCTTCATCTTTCGCCTGGAGCGCGGCCAGGTATTTCCGCTTGTTCTCGTTGATCTCGGCGCGCAGAGCGGCGGCATCGCGGTTGGCCAAGCGCTCGACAATGACGCCCTTGGCCAAATGTTTGCGCACGATCTCGGGTACATCCCCGGGCGTCACGCCGGAATACCAAGTCCCCTCCGGGTAGACGATCATGTTCGGCCCGCGCTCGCAGAGCCCGATCGAGCCGCAAGCGGTGATCTGCACTTCGCTAGCGAGGCCTTGTTTGGCCACCTCCGCCCGCAGCGCTTCGATCACCCGCGCCGAGCCGCGCGCAGAGCAGCAGGGCGCGCCTTCGGGCTTTTTTTGATCGCAGACAAAAACGTGATAACGAAACGGCTCCATGCTTCCTCCCAACTAACTCCCAGTTGCGGCGGCCTCGAGCATCGCGGAAACCAAACCTTCGATCGAGAAAGTCTTCGCTTCGACCGCTACGGCGATGCCGTGCCGCCGCGCGGTCGCCGTAGTCACCGGGCCGATCGAAGCGACGCGGACGCCTTCGAGCGCCGACACACCGGCAGCCTCGAGGAAGTTGGCGACGGTCGAGGAGCTGGTGAACGTGATCCAGCCGGGTTTTGAGCCCGCGCCAAAGACGCGCCGGGCGAGCGCGGGCGCATCAGCGGGAATTACGGTGCGGTAGGCTTCGACCACATCGACCTGTGCGCCGCGCGCCGCAAGCTCCGAGGGAACCAAATCGCGCGCCACGGCCGCGCGCGGCAGCAGGATGCGTTTTCCCGCGAGGTCCTCGGAGGCGAACGCCTCAACCAGGCTCTCCGCGACGTACTCGCGCGGCATCACATCCACTTTCAGGCGCAGGTCTTCGAGGGCGCGGCGGGTGGCCGGGCCGATGGCGCAGATACGCGCCCGAAGCGCGCGCAGGCCGGCGCCAGAGACGCGCAGCCGTGCAAGGAAGAACCGCACGCCGTTGGCGCTCGTGAAGATCAACCAGTCGTAAGAGCCGAGCTGGGCAATGGCGCGGTCGAGCGGCGCGTAATCTTCGGCCGGCCGGATCTCGATGGTAGGAAACTCGATGACCTCGGCGCCAAGCTCGGCGAGTTTCGCGCTCAGCGCTCCCGCTTGCCCGCGAGCCCGCGTTACAACAATGCGCTCGCCGAGCAGCGGCAGGCGCTCGAACCGGCTCAGCTTCTCACTCATGTTGCCGGATCCCGGAGGCCGGGCGTGGCGTCGCGCACCGGGCCGCCGTAAACTTCTTCCAGAATTTCGCGCCCGCCCGCGGCGAGCAGATCAGTGCCGAGTTCCGAGCCCATGCGTCGTGCGTGGTTTACGGCGCCAAGAGCCTCGCGCCGAATGATGCGGCTACCGTCGGGTGAAGCGACGATCGCGAGGAGACGCAATTGGGTCCCGGCTACCTGAGCATGGGCGCCGATCGGCACCTGGCACCCGCCGCCGAGTGTGGCGAGCACGGCGCGTTCAGCTTCGACCGCCGCCCGCGTCGCAGCGTCATCGAGCCGCCTGCAGACGCGCCCGGCGTCGCCTGCGTCGTCGAGCGTTTCAATCGCCAGTGCGCCCTGGCCGGCTGCCGGGCACATCACTTCGATGGGGATGCACTCCGCGATGCGATCCTGCCAGCCGAGCCGCTTCAATCCGGCGGCTGCAACGACGAGCGCGTCATACTGGCCTTCCGCGAGCTTGCGCAAGCGCGTATCGAGGTTGCCGCGCACGGACTCGATAATTAGGCCCGGCCGCGCTGCGCGAAGCTGCGCCACGCGCCGCAGGGAACTCGTTCCCACTTTCGCGCGTTCTCCAAGCTCGGACAGCTTTCGGCCGGCCATCGCGTCGCGCGCGTCTTCCCGTTGGGGAATTGCGGCCAGGTGCAGGCCCGGTGGCAGCTCGATTGGAAGGTCCTTCAGGCTGTGCACGGCAAGGTCGATGCGCCCCGCGAGCAGCGCCTCTTCAATTTCTTTCGTAAACAAGCCCTTCGTGCCAACCTTGGCCAGTGGCACATCCGTGATCTTATCGCCCGTCGTTTTGATGATTTCGATGCGGCACGGCGAGCCGAGGGCCTCAAGCTGTCCTTTCACCCACTCAGCCTGCCAGAGTGCGAGCTGAGAGCCGCGCGAACCGATGACGAGCATCTCAATCCTCGAGCCGGAAAACCTTCCGGATGGCTTCGACGATCTCGATGCCCTGTGGCCGGCCGGCTTGGCGGCGGAGCTCGGAAATTGGCCCGTGCGCGATCTTGTTGATGAGCCCGCGCGTCAGCGCCTCAATCGCTTCTTCCTGTTGCGGTGTGAGCGGGCCAAGCTTCGAGCGGACCCGCGCAATCTCCGCCAGGCGCAAGTGCTCGAGCTGGCCTTGCAGACTGACGATGGTGGGAGCGACCTCGCGCGCTTTAAGGCGCGAGAGCATCCTTTCGACTTCCTCGGCGATGATGCGCTCGGCGTGCTCGGCGCGTCTTTTTCTCTCTCCGATGTTATTCTCGACCACCTGCTGGAGGTCATCGATATCGTAGAGGAACACGTTATCGATCTCGTTCACTGCCGGCTCGATGTTGCGCGGAACGGCAATGTCGATGAGGAACATGGGCCGGTTCCTGCGCGCATCGATGACCCGGCGCATCTGCGATTCTTGAAGGATGTAGTGTGGCGCTCCGCTTGAAGTGATGAGAATATCGATATCCGGCAGCACTTCAAGGAAGCGGTCGTACTCGACAATCGTGCCCTTGAAGAGGTCGGCCAACTCGCGCGCCCGGTCGTAGGTGCGGTTGGTGACGAAGATCTCGGTGGCGCCGGAGTTATGGAGGTGCTTGGCGGCGAGCTCGGACATCTTCCCTGCGCCAAGAATCATTACCCGTTTATCGATCAGCGTGCCGAAGATCTCGCGCGCCAGCTCTACGGCCGCATAACTGACCGAAACGGCGCTCTCCCCGATCCCGGTCTCCGTCCGCACACGCTTTGCGACGCTGAATGCGCGCATCAGGATGACTTCGAGGAAACCGCCTACGGCGCCGTGCGCCTTGGCCGCCGCATACGCCGCCTTGATCTGGCCCAGGATCTGCGGTTCTCCGATCACCATCGAATCCAGGCTCGCCGCCACCCGAAAAAGGTGCAGGATCGCCTGCCGGTCCTCGTGATGATAGAGATGCGGGGCAATGCGATCGAGCTGGACCTTCCGGCTCTCGCTCAGGAACTGGTCCACGGCCGGTTGCGGATCGTAGCCGTTCTCCGCTGTCACCGCGATCTCGACGCGGTTGCAGGTGGAGAGAATCATCCCTTCCGCAACACCGCATTCCCGCAGATCGCTTAACGCCGCGCCAAGCGAGTTCTGATCGTAGGCCAGGCGCTCCCGCACCTCTACCGGCGCGGTTTTATGGTTGAGGCCTGTGATGAGCAGTCTCATCGGCTCAACAGATTACGCAAACCCGTGTGCGCCGCCCAGGTGATCGCCGAACAGCCGACGAGCGCAATCACCATCAGCGCTGCCTTTCGACCCCTCCAGCCCGCTGTCACGCGGACGAAGACAATGATGAGATACAACCCCCAGGTCGCGAGCGAGATAATGATCCGCGGGTCGCGGATCCAGCGCGCGCCCGCCTCGATCGAAGCCCACGTGCTGCCCGCTACCACCGCGAGGGTGATGAACACGAAACCGACCGAGAGCGCCCTGGACATCAACTCGTCGAGCGTGCCGAGCGGCGGCATCCGGTTGAATCCGCCGCCTCCCTTCTTATGTTTGAGCTGCCGCTCGCGGATCAGATACATGATTGAGGTCACCGCGGTGAGCAGCAGCGCGGCATAGCCGATCAACACCAGCCCGATGTGTACAAGCAGCCAGGCATCGCGCAAGTGCGGGCTTGTCCACGGCGCCACCGGAGCGCCGAGCGCGCCGACCAGCGTCAATATAAACACGAGTGGAAAAATGAAAACTGCCAGGCTTTCGTAGCGGTATCTCCAATACACAAACAAAAACAGCACGGCAATGAACAGCGCGCACAGAGAGACGGATTGGAAGAAATCGTTCGCGGGGAAGCGGCTGCTGGAAGCGGCTTGCTCGACGATCGAGACCACGTGCACGATGACACCGGAATAGAACGCGACCACCGCCACCCGGAACGCGCGCTCGCGCCGCCGGTACAAAACCCTCAGTAGAACGTGCAAGAGGCCCAGGGAATACAGGATGACCGCTACACGTAGCCAGACGACGCTCATTCTAAACCGGCTCCGCAAGTGACCGGTGCATGGTTCGATACCGGGTTTCGTCCTTCGTTACGGTCAAAAAACAACCGGGGCTGCTCATCTCGCACGGCTGGAAGGACGTTGAGTCCAGTATACCGCGGTAATCAGTTGACCCCGTTTCCAGCCAACTCGGCTTGTGCAGAAGAGAAGCGCCTGTGGGAGGATGGGATGGATCACATGGGCGAGATTTCTCTGGCGGCGACAGGCGCTACGGCACAGGACCGATTCCACCTGAAGCAACTGATGGCCACGATTGTGGCCCTGCTCGGGATTTTAGTACTGCTACTTAGCTCGCAGGCGACTCTGAATAAGATCCTCGCGGGACACAACGACTTTCTGATGCTGTATTCGGCTGCCCGGCTGGCGTGGACACCCGGCCTCTATAATCCTAAGTCGATGTGGCAAGAACACGCTAGGGCGCGTGGAGTTTATGTACCTGCGCTTCAGTACACGCGTCCGCCGTTCTATGCTGCCCTGTTATGGCCTCTTGGCAGAATGCCGTACCACACTGCATTAGCGGTATGGCAGGCGGCGTCCTTTGCAGCGCTGATTTGCTTTGTCTTCGTTTGGAATGCCTCCAGCAGACTGTACGCGATATTGGCATGCTGCTGGTCTTTGCCGCTGCTCGTGAACTTCGCCGCTGGCCAGGATTCGATATTCATACTGCTTACAATTGGAGTCGTCCTGCGGCTGCACAAAACAAGGCCCTTCATCGCTGGGCTTGTAATGTCGTTTTGCGCAATTAAGTTCCATTTGTTTCTCCTGCTACCGCTATTGATCATCGCCAAGCGAGACTGGAAATTCGGCTCCGGTGTAGCCGCCGCAGGCGCTGTTCTGACGTTTCTCAGCTTCTTCATAGCAGGGGCGAGTTGGCCTTCCGCATACCTGACAACACTTCGCTCGCCAATCATCGCTTCCGGACCGCGCTTCATGCCAAATATTCACGGTTTGCTAGCCGGAGTTTCCTTCCCAATGGCTGCGGAGTTTGCGCTGTGCATCATCGTCGCCGTTCTCCTGTGGCACATCACACGAAGGAGCAGTTTCGACTGTGGAATGGCCGCCGTTCTGGTAGGAGGGCTGCTTGTCAGTCACCATGCATATTGTCAGGACTGTTCGATATTGATTCCGGCCCTCCTAACTATCCTTGAGCAGCCGGCGCGATTACCGCTGCGCGCACTGTCCCTGGCTCTATTGCTGCCGCTCCCGTACATCTTGGTCCTGGCCGGCAGGGTCCAGCCACTTGTCATCGGACTCGTGGCGCTGCTGTTAGGGATGGCCCTGCTGAACCCTCCCTCTCGCGGAACGGAGGCAGCACTCCCCGCCTGAAGTTCGCCTGGCTCCAGAATTCGTATTTGTGCACACAGCGCGCCGCGCCCGCAGGCATAATCAAACTATGGATAGATTTCTGGAAGGGAAAATCGCCGCCGTCACCGGCGGCACGCGAGGCATCGGGCGAGCCATCGCTCAGGCGTTGCTCGACTGCGGCGCCACCGTGGCGATTTGCGCACGCACGGAGGAGGGGATCAAGCGCGCTGCCGATCAAATGCGCGCCAGCGGCCGAATCGCTGGCAAGGCAGCCGATGTCTCGAATCCGGACGAGGTC
>CAWIHA010000036.1:0-51232 GCA_963835855.1 Bryobacterales bacterium
ATGTATGGTCCGCCGCTGAGTTGCAAGCGAAAACTGAGGATGACAGTTTGGTCTGCGCCAATGTATTCGGCCTTTCGTGGAGTCAACGACCCCTGGCCATGATGGATTCCGCCCGCTCTCTTCCCTATTAGCCGTTCGGCCTCGATGGACCTCTACCGATATCAGGTTTAGAAAGCGCCGGTTCGACCGTTTTGCCATCTCAGCAATCCGCCAGCAGACCTGGCAGGAAATCATCCACTTCGTTCCGGGCTCAGGGGGCTGTGGCCAGCACCGGAACCCGATACATCTCGTTTTTGCATAGGACCGCCCACGCGATCCGCAGCAACTTGTTCGCCAGCGCGACAATCGCGACGTTTTGATGGGTACGAGCGATCAGTTGCGCTAACCGGCTACTTAAAGCGGCAGGTTGTTTGTCTCGATGCTGCATCACGCTTCGTGCCCCCTGCACGAACAGTCTGCGCAGATAGCTGTTGCCCCGTTTGCTGATGCCCAACAACTTCTGCTTGCCACCTGTGGAGTACTCGCGGGGAACCATCCCCACCCATGCCGCCAGGTCGCGCCCTTTTCGGAAGCCAGCCCCGTTGCCGATCGCAGCGACCAGAGCGGTCGCTGTCGCCGGGCCGATTCCTGGGATCGAAGTGAGCCGTTGGCAGGCTTCGTTCTCTTGCGCGGTCCGCTGTAGGACAACGTCCATTTCTTCAATCCGCGCTGTCAGCTGGCCGAGTTTGATGCTGAGCTGGGCCAACAGCACACGAAACGAATCGGATAGTCTCCGGCTGGCATCGGCGAGGATCGCGGGAATCGCCTTCTCGAGATGACTTCGGCCTTTGGGTAGGGTCAGCCCACGCTCCAGCAACAGGCCGCGGATCTGGTTCACCACGGCGGTTCGGCGCATCACCCAGCGCTCGCGCACACGGTGTAGCGCTTGCAGATCCAATTGCTCCTCCGTCTTAATCGCGACAAAACGCATATTCGGCCGCTGCACCGCTTCGGCGATCGCCTCGGCATCGATGTAATCGCTCTTGTTCGTCTTCACGTACGGTTTGACATACTGAGCTGGTATCAGCCGCACCTCGTGCCCCTGCTCCCGCAGAGCTCTCCCGAGGAAATGCGCTCCGCTGCAAGCTTCCATCCCGATCATCTGGACTTGTACGTTGGCGGTGTACGCCAGTAGTGGCGTACGAGAACAGCGCTTGCGCACAACGACGTTCCCGGCACGGTCGACACCCACCAGGTGGAACAGCGTCTTGCCCAGATCGATTCCTATCGCCTGTATTTCCATGAGAGGTCTCCTTTGCTAATTGGTGTTTTCGACTCCTCGCAAGACCATACTGCACCGCATCTGGTTCCCGGCGGAGCCGCCCGTCGCGACTGATGAAATTGCAGAACGGCGCACAGGAGGCAAGGGCGCGCCGCTCTGCGGTGCGGCGAGGCGAACCCTTGCCGCCGAGCACCGTTCTGCTACCGAACCAGCACCGGCGGGCGGCAGAGGCGGGAACCAGATGCCTGGATTCCCGGTGGTGGGTCCCTGAGCCTTCCAGTTCCTTCCGCCCACACACTCGGCGGCGGACCATCCCATTAGTCGCTAACCCCCACCGTGGAGGCGGGAGACTCGATGACCGACAAGTTCGAGCACCGGTTCACCGAACAGGAGGTAGCCGAAGAGCTGACCGCGGCCGGCCTGCGCCTGCTCGCCTTCAAGCCCCGGCCGTTTCCCCACGCCGTGGCGCGGCTCGATGTCCCCCTGGCCCCATTGGCCCCATCTTCCCTGTTGTAATCCCAGGTGCGTTGTGTTATGGTTTGTCCCATGGATAACGCCAGCCAAGAGCCGGCACAGGCTCCGGTTCAGCCGCACGAAGAATCGCCACGCTACGAGACGCAGGCTGTCAAGAAGATCGGCAGCATGAGCGTCAATACCAGGGTGAAGTCCCCGACGGACTAGTACCCTAAGAGAGCCCACCCGCAGGGCGAAGCCGCAGGCTCGGCAGTCCGCCGGGCACCGAAGAGAACCCGTGCGCGGCCACACATCGGCGATGCGGGAAGGGGTGATCGCCGCGCCGCTATGGGGGTGCCGCCCCAAGACCCAACGGCGAGCTTCCTTCTTGACACCACCCCGCTGTGCAATCCGGCCAGGAAGAGCCACTGCCCGGCCAGTCGCCGCGTCAGGTGGCTCTCCGCCAGTAGCGCCCAATAATACCTGGTTCGCAGGCATTATCGCGCAATATCGGAAGCTGTGTAGCACGTGGCTCGTGTCGCCTGACTACCGCTCAACTGGATATCGACGATGGAGCCGTTTCCCCCTGCCGCTGGATTTCCAGGAAAACCAGGTTCGGCTGCATTTCACGTTTACCTGTAACATGTGGTCGGAGCGGGATAATCCACCTGCGGCCGAGACGGCTGGAAACCAGAACGCCGTCGCCTGGTGGGGTGTATACTCGATCCGAAACCTCGAAATCCATGCTTTCCGAGACGCAGCGGGAACTGGTCCAACTTCTGCGGTCCGATGCGGCGGCGCCGCACGGCGGGGACGCGTGTGAGCGACTGTGGCAAGCGGCTCTGCACGAAGAAGTGGCTGTGCCCCTGGCCATGAAGCTCGGTCCGACGGACGAGGCGTATCTACTGGAGCAGCAGTTGCAGCACGAGACTCGCCTCTACTGGCTGGAAAAGATCCTGCGCCGTCTCGAAGCTGCTTCCGTGCGGGTCGTGAACCTCAAAGGCCCCGTCTTCGGTGAGCGATTCTATCGCCCGCCCTATGGACGTACCTCACTCGACCTGGATCTCGCCCTTACGTTCCAAGAGGTGCCCGCAGCCGTCCGGGAACTGGAGCGGCTCGGCTACCGCTCCGAGCCGATTCTGTTTGTGCCGATGGACCAGCACGCTATCCTGCTTCACGAGTTCGCGCCCGAGATTGAGTTGCACTACAAGTTGCTGAGCGAATTCGGCGTCAACGCGGAAATGTCCGGCTTCCTGGCCCGGGCAAGAACCGTGGAGATCCCGGGGCTCGGCCCGGTCAGAGTGCCGGATCCCGAGGATGAGTTTCTTTTCCTGTGCACCCACGCTGCCAAGCACCGTTTTCGAAAGCTGCGCTGGATGTACGACTTGTTCCTGCTGCTCGGGTCTTCCAGCCTGGATTGGAATGCGGTGTGGCGGCGAGCCAGCGAGATGCACGCACGTACTTTGCTGGCCCTGACCGTCGTAGTTCTGGAGCGGGAGTGGGGTCTGCGGGTCTCCCGAGTCCCGATCCCGGCGGCTCGCCTCGCCAGGGCGGCCAAGATCCTGCCGGAATTCACGAAAGTCCGGCCCCCGGCCTGTACCAAGGCGCAACTAGCGAGGAGGTATGCTCGCGACATGGTGGCCTGCGACGATCTGCGCGGCCAGTTGCGCTGCTGTTGGCGGCTGGGCGCGTCTTTTTCACAGCGTGTGGCCAAAGAGGCCATCGGACGTTTTGCGAGAGTGCAATGAAACGAACTTTCACTGTCCCCGAACATGTCATCGAACGGCCGCTGGGGGAGAAGATCGTTCTTCTTAACCTTCGTTCCGGCGACTACTATAGCCTCAACGGCACGGGATCTTTTTTCTGGAAGGGTTTGGTCAAGGGCGAGTCGCTCACCCAACTCGCCGCTCAGGCACAACAAACTTTCCAGCAACCGCTGGAAGTCATCGAGGCCGACTTGATGGCGCTCGCCGGCGAGCTGGAACGATTGGGGCTGATCAAACCATCGGGCGAAGGGCAATGATCGTTTTCTGGACCAGGTGCTGGTGGGAACTGGCCGTCTCGGCGCTGGCCATACGTAGCCCCTGGCGGTGGGCGTACTTGACGCCCGCGCTCGCGCCGCGGCGCGAGCAGTGCGACGCGGAACGGGTTTGGCGCGTGCTGTGGTCGGCCAGCCTGCACCACTGCAAGCGGATCACGTGCCTCGAATACGCCGCGGCCCTGCACAGGCTATTGAAGAGGCGCGGAATCGACTGCATTCTGCGAATCGGTGTGCGGCCGCACTCCGATGAGAGCAAGCCGGTGGATGCCCATGCCTGGGTGGAACTAGCCGACGGAACGCCGCTATGGGAGTTAAAGGGATGCGCGGACTACCTGCCGCTCAATCCGAGCAGGCGCGCATGAGCCGGTACGAGTGCCGGATTGCGGGAGTCCGCCTGACCACAAATCGGGAAGTGGCCGGCGACGACGGCGGCCCGTGCAGCACCGCATCCTCCGAGGTGCTCTTCCTCAGCGCGCCCGGCGAGCCGCCCAGCGACTGGCTTCGTATCCCGAACCCAGGCACGGGCGCCGACGTGAGAATCCGGCGCGACGGGCGGCGGGCTATCATCGCGGCCGATCCCCCCGGCCTTGACCAGCGGGCCCGCGAGATGCGCTGGGTGGCGCCGTTCATCGCCGCCCTCCAGGGAGAAACGGTCTTGCACGCCTCCGCGGTGGAACGTGCCGGCTGCGTCTACGCGTTCGTGGCCGGGAGTCGAACCGGAAAGTCGACCTTCTCGAACGCACTGGCTAGCCGCGGATGGAACAAGATCGCCGACGATCTGTTGCCGCAGTGTTTCTTCGAGCAGGGCAACCGCAGGCTGCGGGCGCTCTTCCTCCTCGATCGGCCACGAGGCGGAAGCACAATCGGCACGCGCCGGTTGAGCGTCGAGGAGACACTCGAGGAGCTCGTGGCCAACGGCTTCGACGAGTTGGCCGAAGCAGCCGTCTGGGGACCGCACTTCCGTTTCTACTGCCGAATCCTGGAGACCGTGCCGTGCTGCGTATTCACCATTCCGGACGACTTGAGCCGCCTGGGGGAAGCGGCCGCCTGGTGGGAATGTATGCTCGAAGCGGAGGCCTGGCTGTGAACCGGTGGTCGCGCGCCGCCCGGAGCGTCGTGCTGCTGGGGCGCTCGGATGCCGCCGGGCTGGAACGCCGCACCTTGCTCTACTACTCGCGGAAGTCTCCGTTCGACGAGGCGGAGTACCTGGGCCAGGGTCTACAAGGGTGGGAGGTCGAAGCCATCCTGAATTACTTCCCGCCTGCTGGCAGGATCCTGGTGGCGGCGGCTGGCGGGGGCCGGGAGACGCTGGCGCTGGCCGCCATGGGCTACGCGGTGACCGCCTTTGATCCGAGCGATCACCTGCTCGACAAGTTCCGTTCGCTCGCTGCCGAGGAAGGGCGCATCGTGAGGGCTGCCCCATCCGAGGTCCCCGCGTTCGGAGAGCGGTTTGACGGCGTCGTGATTGGCTGGGGCGGATACACGCACGTCCCGGAGAGTGCGCGCCGGGCCGCATTCTTGCGGGCCCTGGCGCGGCAGATGAAGCTGGGCGCCCCCCTGCTGATGTCGTTCTTTCTACGCCGGTCGGACGGCTGGCGGGCCAGGACGGCTACGCTCGCGGCCAATGCTATGCGAAGGGCACTTCGGCTAACCCCCACCGTGGAGGCGGGAGACTCGATGACCGACAAGTTCGAGCACCGGTTCACCGAACAGGAGGTAGCCGAAGAGCTGACCGCGGCCGGCCTGCGCCTGCTCGCCTTCAAGCCCCGGCCGTTTCCCCACGCCGTGGCGCGGCTCGATGTCCCCCTGGCCCCATTGGCCCCATCTTCCCTGTTGTAACCCCAGGTGCGTTGTGTTATGGTTTGTCCCATGGATAACGCCAGCCAAGAGCCGGCACAGGCTCCGGTTCAGCCACACGAGGAATCGCCACGCTACGAGACGCCGGCTGTCAAGAAGATCGGCAGCATGAGCGTCAATACCAGACCGGTGAAGCTGAAGTCCGAGGCACCCTAGGTGCGTTGTGTTATGGTTTGTCTCATGGATAATGCCAGCCAACAGCCGGAAGAGGCTCCGGTTCAGCCGCACGAAGAATCGCCACGCTACGAGACGCCGGCTGTCAAGAAGATCGGCAGCATGAGCGTCAACACCAGACCGGCGAAGTCCGTGCCACCCTAGGTGAGTTGTGTTATGGTTTGTCTCATGGATAACGCCACCCAACAGCCGGAAGAGGCTCCGGTTCAGCCGCACGAAGAATCGCCACGCTACGAGACGCCGGCTGTCAAGAAGATCGGCAGCATGAGCGTCAACACCAGACCGGCGAAGTCCGTGCCACCCTAGGTGAGTTGTGTTATGGTTTGTCTCATGGATAACGCCACCCAACAGCCGGTAGAGGCTCCGGTTCAGCCGCACGAAGAATCGCCACGGTACGAGACGCCGGCTGTCAAGAAGATCGGCAGCATGAGCGCCACCGCCAAACCGGGGAAGTCGTTGTAACCCTAGGTGCGTTGTGTTATGGTTTGTCTCATGGATAATGTCAGCCAACAGCCGGCACAGGCTCCGGTTCAGCCGTACGAAGAATCGCCACGCTACGAGACGCCGGCTGTCAAGAAGATCGGCAGCATGAGCGTCAACACCAGACCGACGAAGTCCGTGGGGTAGTACCTTAAGAGAGCGCACCCGCAGGGCGAAGCCGCAGGCACGGCAGTCCGCCGCGCGGGGAAGAGAACTTGTGTGTGGCCACACATCGGCGATGCGGGAAGTGGTGATCGCCGCGCCGCTATGAGGTGCCGCCCCAAGACCCAACGGCGAGCTTCCTTCTTGACACCACCCCGCTGTGCAATCCCGCCAGGAAGAACCACTGCCCGACCGGTCGCCGCGTCAGGTGGCTCTCCGTCAGTAGCGCCCAATAATAGCTGGTTCGCAGGCGTTATCGCGCATTAACGTTAGCTAACCCAAGCTAAGCTGCAAGAAGGGATAAAGCAGTTCTTGCCAATCGTCTGAACGGCTGCGCAACCGGCCGCTATAGCACGTCCGCGAAAATGAAGCCGTCGCGCTCCACGATCTCGCCAGTCTGAATATCGATCGGACGTGAAAAGACCGGGGCGTCGTGGACAAAAGTATGAAATTCGCCATTCTCGCCGCACGGATCCACGCTCGATGGTAAAGCGGAGATAAATGCCGCATCGAAGCCGCGCCCGGCGTAACTGCGATCCAGATGTCTGGGATCCACGCACGTCACTTTCGCTTTGACGCCAGCGCGGACCATGTCGGCCGCAAGTTCCTGGGCTGGGAAGGTTCCAGAGAGGGAAGAGTGGCTCAAGGCCTGTGTCCTGAAGTTGGCGCTCACGGTACTCACGGACATCGCGAAGAAAGAGATCTCCGAAAGCGATGGTACTCACGCCCGCGGCTAGGGCGCGGCGGCAAATGCCTCCCATGAGCTCCTCATAAATGCCGTTAGCGCACGGCCACGGAAGCTCCAGGGACCACAGCGGCAAATCGAGGCGCTCAGCCTGAGCCTCAACCAGCCGGCGCCGTATGGCGTGCATGGCGACTCGATCGGCTGCGCAGTTAAAGGTCGTGATCAGGGCTGTCAATTCGATGCCGGCCGTCTGTTTCAGAACGTGCAGCGCCCAGGCGCTATCCTTGCCGCTGCTCCAGGAAAGGGCGATTCGTTTCACGCACGCATTGTAGCGCGTGCGCCGTTCCTGGTCGGATCTAGCACCGTGCAACGAAGATTTGCATCGAAGAAGTGAGACCGCCCCCGAGATCGCTAAAGGTGGTTAGCTGCGTTCCGAGGAGCGCTCATTCCGCGTACCTGTTGTTGGATGGGTCCAGGCCAAAATTCGGCGCGTTGAATGCGAGGTGGGAAAGGAGCTCAATGTGCTTTCGACTTGCGGTCTCCCGCACTCCGATTGGATTGCGAAGAATTCTCCGTAGCGGCTCTCCGTAGGTGCCTTAGTCAAGGCGCTCTAGTCCGTTTCGGCTTGGCCGCAAATGCTGTACTGGGAAATAGCCGCGCTTGGTTTCCCAGCGTTGAGGAATCGGGCTGGAACCTGCGCTGCTTAGACGGGAAACGCCCTGGCATCCGCCGATTAGCATTTGACCTAGCTTCAGTCGGCAGGCATTATGGCGCAATATCGGAAGCTATCTTTACGGCATCCAACTCGCCACGTTGCGCCTTGGCGCGCCGCCGCGCGGCATCCGTAAGGCTGTTTCCGAGTGGGCTATCGGTCGCCCACAATCTGCGGCCATAGCCAGAACCCAAACTACGAGCCGCCTCGGGAAGGAAGTGTGTTCACCCTGATCTTGCAGGCTGCGTGAGCTCTTACCGCGCCAACCACAGCAGCGGTGTGAGCCCAGCCGCCGCCAGGGCGGCTAGAAGGCTGAGGCTCAACACGCCGGTCTTGCGGTCGCTCAGGGAGCAGGCGTAAATTCCTTTGACTAGATTATTGCTGGAGGCGGCAATCAGAATCGCCGCCGCTGCCACGGCCAGCGGTGCGTTTCTACCGGCGGCCTGCGTTATTCCCATGATGAACGGATCCACGTCCGTCACGCCCATCAAGGCCGCCAGCGAGTACACCCCCGCCTTGCCGAGGTAAGTCACCACCAGGTGCGTGGCCACCAGCATGGTGACGAAAAGCACCGCGAAGCCCAGGGCGGCGCGCAGTTCCAAGGGGTTCTTCGGCTTGAACTCACGCTCTACGTCTCCCGCCCTGGCATCGGGAACGCGGCTCCACAACCATCCGCAAGCGATGCTGGCTCCCGCGAGGACCAGAAACGGCACGCCCAGAATCGCAATCAGGTTTCGATTAAAGATGGTCACGAGGCCGGCCAGCCGCAGATACATCGTGCCGGAGGCGACCAGGGTGACTCCGGAAAACAGGTGCGGCCGATTCTCCTGCTTGGCGCGCTTGGCCAGGACCACCGTAGTCACCGTGGAAGAATAGGCGCCTCCCAGCAATGCCGCCAACATCACCCCGCCTTTTCCCTTAGTGACCTTATGGATCACGTAGCTGCCGTAGGAGACGGCGCTCACCGCCACCACCACAAGCCAGGCCTTGACCGGATTGATGGCGAACGGTCCAAATTCGCGGTTAGGAAGCACCGGCAGAATTACCGCCGAGAGCAGCAGGAACTTGGTGAAGGTGAGGATCTCTTCCGGCGCGATGCGCCGGGTGAGACCCTCCAGCGCGCCCTTCAACTCCAGCAACAGCATGCTGGCCACGGTGAGAGTGGTGGCGATCCAGAACTGTTCGCGATATACCAGCGCGGCTGCCACGTAGGTGGTCAGCGCGGACATCTCGGAGGTCACACCCGCCGTTCCGGAGGATTGCAGTTTGTTGCGGTACGACAGCATCAGGAAGCCCGCTACCACCGCGAAACCCAGGGTGACCGGCAGAATCTCCCCCCCGCCAATAAGGAGATGCCATAGGCGATGAGGCCGATGAGAGGATACGTGCGCACACCGCCAAACGAGAACTGCCCGGTGCCGGCGCGCCGCTCCTCACGTTCCAACCCGGTCAGGAAGGAGAGAAACAGGACCAGCAGAATCTTGACGCCTTCCGGCGGCAACAATCGATAGAGATCGGTGAACACAAATCAGTACAAGCATATCCGATCTCCGCACAGCGGGTAGGATAGGTAGTGTCGTGATTGGATTGGGCCGCGCCCCTCACGGAGGACAAGCATGCAATCCGTTGCCATCATCCTGAGAATCTCAATCGCCTTGTGCTTGGCGCCTCTCCTAACCGGCGCGTTCGTCTCCCGCGCAGATGCCGCCGACGTTCGCGTCGACGCGATCGCGGTGAAGCCCGCGAGTCCTGGCCCATCAGCCCTCTGCGAACTTAAGGTGCGCTTGAAGAACAGTGGTAGCCGAAGCGTCTCCTATTTCAGGTTCAGCGTGAAGATCGACGGCCAGGATGTGCCTGAATACAAGCTGTACACCCACGTGGTCAATATCGACCCCGGTACGACTGGCGAGTTGGCACTCAACAATTTCTACAGCCCGGCGGAGGCAAAAGCCTTCGAAGTCCAGGTGACACTCGTTGAGGCTCAGTGGGTGGAGGTGAAGAGGGAGGGGGCAAACACCACGACTACTCCTTCCAGCGCGGTCGCGGGGCTGCCCACAGGCGCCTCTGTCTTGGTGAAAGTGTCGCCGTCGAAAAGTTGAGCGTGACGGCCATGGTGGCCTGGATCACCATGGGGATCATGGTTCTCCAGGGCCACTACCTCATGGAACCTACCGCCTGGCCAGCGGCCGGTTCTCAGTGACCGGCAGCCGCTGGAAGCGGCCGCGCGACGCCGTAGCAAGGGGCAGCTTGCCGTGAATCTCAGAATTGCCCAAAAAAACCACCCGGAGGATCAGACAGCTTGCTGCGGCATGTCGCGCCGTGGCCCTTCATGCAATAGTCGTAGCAGTTCTTGTGCGCGATATAGACGCGCCGGAGGGACTCTGCGAGCGTCGCTCCTATCTCGAATCGCGGATCGTCGTAAATGACGGGACACGGGTAGAAGCGGAGTTCGCCGTCGATCTTCTGAATCGAGCGGCTGAAGTGGCACATCAGCAACTCGGGGGACTTGCCGAGAGCCGCGAAGCAGTTTGTAGTCACAAATACCTCGGCATGCAGCAATTCGCCGCGGCTGGCCAGAGCTGTGAGGTAATGGCCCATTTCGAGCATGTTCTCGATCAGGCTGACCTCGACCGTCGCGCCGGGAAACAGAGATCGATATCCTTCACGTATCTGCACATCGCTTCGCCCCTCCAACAGCGGCCGTTCGGCCGCAATCACGAGCGCGAAGCCCATCTCGGCCAGCAACCGGATGGTTTCCGTCGTTTGAGCGAACGTACCTCGCCCGCGGATGGCATCGTGGCGTTGCTCGTCCGGGCTCTCCAGCGTGATGCGCAGGGTCAGCCGGTCGCCGTGGCGCTCCTGAAGACGCCGCAGGGCTTCGAAGTGATTCCGGATATACCGGCGCCCGTTCGTGAGCACTTCGACAGGCGCGATTTCGAGAGCAAAGGCGAGGCTTTCCAGAAATTCGTCGTTCCGCTCCGCCCGGCTGCGCAGCATGTTCTCGTTGACAAAGACTTCGCCACCGGTGAAGTAGATCTTCCGAACGCCGAAGCGGGCGGATGCTTCCAAATGGGGCCGGAGCTCGGCGAATGCGATCTGTTCCAGCCGGTTGTTCGCCGGGGAGGAAGCCATATAGCAGTGCTTGCAGCGAAGATCACAGAGAGAGCCTTGCATCACCCAGAGGTCTTCCAGCACAGGCCGGCTCCCGAGGCGCTTCGGCTCCACGAATCCGCGCTCTTCGCCACGCGGGTTCACCAATTCGAGTCCATCAGGATGTTGCGGCCTAGTCACTTTCAGATTCATAGGAGTATACCAGTACTTTTCATGCGGCTTGATAAGCTGATCTGTGATGGTTCCTATGCCCTCCGCCCCGACTATATCGATCGTCGTTCCCGTTTACAACGAGGAGGCGCACATCGGCGGGCTGCTGGAGGGCCTGAGCTCGCAGAGGTTTGCAGAGGTCATCGTGGTAGATGGCGGCTCCACCGACCGGACCGCGGAGCTTGCCGCGCAAAGGGCGCGTCTCATCCGAAGCGAGATTGGGCGCGCGGCGCAGATGAACGTGGGGGCGGCGGCCGCTTCAGGTGAGGTGCTGCTGTTCCTTCACGCCGATGTGCGCCTCGATGCGGGCGCTCTGGACCAGATCCGCCGCGTCATGGAGGATGGCATCATCGTGGGCGGCAACTTCGACATCCGGTACGTAGGAGACGACTGGGCCGCCAGCATCTTCACACGAATCAACCGCTGGCGTCGAAACTGGGGGATATTCTATGGCGATTCGGGCATCTTCTGCCGCCGATCCGTTTTCGAAAGGCTGGGCGGGTACCGATCGTGGCCGATCATGGAAGACTACGACTTTGCGCGGCGGCTGTCGAAAGCCGGCAGGCTAGCCCTGCTCGATGCCCCTATCTGGGTTTCCGACCGCCGATGGCGCAATTCTGGCCTGCTTCAGACGTTGTGGAGCTGGTTCCTGATCCAGGGACTGTACTATCTGGGCGTGCCGCCTCAGCTTCTGGCTCGACTTTATCGCCATGTCCGGTGACTTCGTTCTACAGCACCGTCTGAAGTTTCCGTCTTGAGGTCCCTTCAGCATAAAATCGGAACTTGTTTCCCCTGGTCGTTCTATTCGCGAAAGCGCCGGTGCCGGGGCGCGTGAAGACGCGGCTGGGAGTCGATCCGCAGCGCGCAGCCGATCTGCACTCCTCGTTCGTCCGCCAAACACTAGTCATGCTGGAATCCTTACGCGGCGAAGTGGACGTCGAACTCTCTACCGATGAGGCAACGCGGGCCTGGGGTGAGTTTCCCGTAGCGCGGTCGGTGCAGGCTGCCGGGCAACTCGGAGAACGGATCTACGCGGCTCTCGAACCGGCGCTTGCGGCAGGACGGCCGAAGGCGCTGATCCTCGGCAGCGACTCCCCCAGTCTGCCGGCGGCGCACATTCGCGCTTTGTTGGGTTCCTCTGCCGATGTGGCCATCGGTCCGGTGGAAGATGGTGGATTCTACGCCATCGCATGCGGCAGAACAGTCCCGGCGATGTTCGAGGGCGTTCGATGGTCCACCGGGGCCACGCTCAGCGACGCGGTCAAGGCGTTGACGAGTTGCGGGCTCAGCGTCGAACTGGGGCCCGCGTGGTTCGACGTGGACAGGCCCGAAGATCTCGCGCGGCTTGGCGGGTCGCAATGACAGGGCTCAACTCAGTTCTAAACCAACGATTGGATTACAGGCGGAAAGCTCTCGACGAGCAATTCGAAGGCCGCCAGGATAATGCGCGTTTGAAGTGCAGCGTCGTTCGGCGCTCCCAAGGGATAGCCCAACGGGAAGTCTACGAACAATGCCCGAGGTGGAGCGACTCGTACTGTGATCTCGCGCAGCAGCGTAACGGAGACCGTTGGAATGCCGGCTCTCTCGATGATGCTCTGGATCAGTCCGACCGACTGATGGCACATCGGTCAGACTGGCGTCAGCAGAACAGCATCCACTGCATCTTCCAGCAGCATTCGCGCAACCTCCGGAGCGGTGTTGGCGATGAGCCGGCCTGGAGCGGTGATCGAGCCCATGAAGCTGAAATGTCGCGGCGCAACGGAGCCCATGACGCCCTCCTCCGCCAGGGACTTCAGCCGATCGAGCGGCAGAGCCAAATTCTTGTCCGATGCAATCCCGCGGGTGTCAAAGGCGTCGCTTTTGTGAGCCACGAGCAGTGCACTCAAGTCTGTATTAGCAGGGATGACGCGGTACGAGTGGTCTCCTCCACGAATGGAGGTGTCGAACGGGGGCTGGTCCGGCTTGAAGTAGGCCGCGGTCGTAACCACTGCTACCCGAGCCTCGCGAAGCGGCTTCTCTAAGCACGCGCCCGGTCGCCAGTCGACTCTCCGATACGGGTACGCCCTCATGAAGACCTGGTACGCTAGCTTGAGGTCGGAAATCTTCGCCATCCGGTTCCTCCAGTATCATCTCTCGGTTTGACGGCTGCCCGCGCAGCCCCATCGCCATCCCGCAAAATTCGTCTTGAACCAACCACACCGTTGCTACGGCCAAATCCGCTGTTCGGGTGACACGGCTCATATCCGGTCACCCCGCGTGCCTGGTCAGCCGTCAGTATCGCCGGCATTCCGGACCTTACCGCTCGGGTTCAGAACGGCGTTGTGGGAGATTGGCGGGAGCTGTCGTACAGGGGCTAGGAGGGGAGCGATATCGAAAGGAACCTCCGTTCGCGGCACAGGCGTGGCATTGTCAACGGATATCGTCGAGAACGCGTAAGCGGGAGCGCGGTGTTAATTATCATTATCGGAATGTATTTCAGGCCCCGGTCCGGCGCCGGGGCATGTGGAAGTTTCTAAGTTAAGGTCATGGTCCATCGCAGACGCCACAAGCCGGACGTGCTCTCGTGGGTTGCGCTCGCAGCCAATCGAGTTCTAGGTCGTCCGCCATAGCAGATCGGCGGCTGTTAACGGCTCGGTGGGGCTGGTTTGTGTTCAGGTTGGATTGCCGAGCGGGAATTGGCTCCTCAGGTAGGACTCGAACCTACAACCCTTCGGTTAACAGCCGAATGCTCTACCATTGAGCTACTGAGGAGCAAGGTACAGCAATACGAGAATCATTACAGCAGAGCGCTTGCCTGAGTGTCAACCAGAACCCGCTGCGCTGTGGCGTACGCGCCTGGCGCCTCGCTGCGCCGCAGCCGCTTGGCGCGCGTCGATGACGGCTGCACGCGCAGGCGGCTTGCTGCCTGCCCTTCCTCGCAGGACAATGAGAGTGAAGCCATGGTTCTGAGGATGCCACTTGTCGTGTGGGCCTCGATCCTCTGGGTCGCTGTGGCCGGCGCCTTCGGCGTGATCCTGCTCTATCGCTTCCTCATCACCGTGAAAGAGCACGACCAGCTCTTCATCGGCCCCGCCGAAATGCAGCGCGCCGCGGACCACCGCCGTGACGTCAACCGCGTCGCCGCCGGCTTCGGCATCGCATCCCTGGCGCTGCTCATCGCGATCATCCTCATGTGGGCTCTCGGACGGCCGTGAGGAGGCGAGACAAATGCCGGGATCCTACGAAGAAGCGAGACCGCACAGGTTGAATGCCTGTGCCACATCAACTGCTGCGGGCCTCCCGTGGCACAAATCCTCAGTTCGCGGGTTTTTCTGACCACCTAAGCCGCCGCCGCAAGCAGGTCGCGCGAGGGCTGCATGCTATATTGGGAATCTTCGCATGCAACTCGAGAAGGTCTATGAACCCCAACGGTTTGAGCCGCATTGGGCGCAATGGTGGATCGACAACGGCGTCTTCCGCGCTTCAAACGGCGCGCCCGGCCAGCCGTTCTCGCTCGTAATCCCGCCGCCCAACGTCACCGGATCGTTGCACATCGGCCACATGCTCGAGCACACCGAGATCAACGTCACCATCCGGTGGCATCGCATGCGCGGCGACAACACCCTCTGGTTGCCGGGCACCGACCACGCCGGCATCGCCACGCAAATGCTGGTCGAGCGCAGCCTTGCCGAACAGGGTCTCGATCGCCGCCAGCTCGGCCGCGAAGAATTCGAGCGCCGCGTTTGGGAGTGGAAGGAAAAATACGGCGGCACGATCAAGCGGCAGATGATCCGCCTGGGCGCGAGCTGCGACTGGACGCGCGAGCGCTTCACGCTCGATCCCGGTCTTTCGCGCGCGGTGCGCGAGGCCTTCGTCCGGCTTTACGAAAAGGGCCTTATCTACCGCGGCGAGTACATGGTCAACTGGTGCCCGCGCTGCCACACGGCGCTTTCCGATCTCGAAGTGACGCACGACCCGGCGCAGGGCAACTTGTGGCACATCCGTTACCCGGTCAAGAGCACCAGGCGCCACGTCGTCGTCGCCACCACGCGCCCGGAAACGATGCTCGGCGACACGGCCGTCGCGGTGAACCCTCGCGACGAGCGCTACCGCAATCTGCACGGCAAGACGGTGGTGCTGCCACTCATGAACCGGGAGATCCCGATCATCCTCGATGAAATCGCCGATCCCGAATTCGGCACTGGCGTCGTCAAAGTCACGCCCGCACATGACCTCAACGACTTTGAAGCGGGCCGCCGCCACAACCTGCCGAAGATCCAGGTCATTGACGATACGGGTCGCATGACCGCGGCTGCGGGCCCCTATGCCGGTCTCGACCGATTCGAAGCCCGCCAGCGGGTTGTCGCCAGCCTCGGCCAGCTCGGCCTCATGGAAGAGGTCAAGCCGTACGAAGTCAGTCTGGGCAGATGCCAGCGGTGCAAGACGCCGGTCGAGCCGCTCATCTCCACGCAATGGTTCGTAAAGATGAAGCCGCTCGCCGAACCCGCGATCCAAGCCGTCGCAGACGGTCGCATCCAATTCACGCCCGAAACCTGGACCAAGACCTACGACGAGTGGATGTACAACATCCGCGACTGGTGCATCTCGCGCCAGCTCTGGTGGGGTCACCGTATCCCGGCCTGGTACTGCCAGGACTGCGGCGAGATCACCGTGGCGCGGGAAGCGCCCACAGAATGCGCCCGCTGCGGCTCCAGGCGCATCGAGCAGGATCCCGACGTGCTCGACACCTGGTTCAGCTCCGCGCTCTGGCCGTTCTCGACGCTAGGCTGGCCGGACCAGACTGAAGATCTCAAATCATATTACCCGACTTCGCTGCTCAACACCGGATTCGACATCCTCTTCTTCTGGGTCGCGCGCATGATTATGATGGGTCTCGAAAATACGGGAGAAGTCCCCTTCCGCGAAGTTTACATTCACGGCCTCGTGCGCGATGCAGAGCGCCAGAAAATGTCGAAAACGAAGGGCAATGTGGTGGACCCGCTCGAGCTGACCGAGCGCTTCGGCACCGACGCCGTCCGCATGGGTCTGCTGCGCGGCGCCGCGCCGGGCACCGATATCGTCCTCAACGACGAGAGCATGCTCGGTGCGCGCGCCTTTGCCAACAAGATTTGGAACGCCGCGCGGTTCATCTTCCTGAACATGGAGCGTTCCAAGGTCGAGCCGTGGGTTCCGGAAGAGCGCCCATCACACCGGCCCGAGCCCATCGGCGCCGGTCTCGAAGTGCCGCTCGAAGACCGCTGGATTTTCAGCCGCCTGAACAGTTGCGCCGATCTCGTCAACCGCGCCATCGGCCGCTATCGCTACCACGAAGCCGCGCAATTGCTGTGGCAGTTCCTTTGGCACGAGTTCTGCGACTGGTACGTGGAAATCAAGAAGCTCCGTTTTCGGGAGAGCTCGGGCCTCGACGCGCACTGGCGCAATATGCTGACGGTCTTCGAGACCGCGCTGCGCCTGCTGCATCCCGTCATGCCGTTCCTGACCGAGGAGCTCTGGCAGCGGCTCGCGAAAGGCGCGCCTGGCCGTCCCATCTCGATCGCGCTTTCGAAATATCCCGAGTACGATCTTGAGGCGGCCGGCCACTCAGCCGAACGCGATATGCAGCTCTTGCAGGACATCGTTACAGCCGCGCGGAATTTGCGCTCCGACCTGGGCGTGAATCCGAAGGAGCAGCTTGAAGGTGCGCTGTACTCGGAAAACGGGGCTGCCCAAGTCGCGCTCAAACACGGCGACGTCATCGGGAAGCTGGCCGGTCTGAAGCTCGAAGTGCGCCAACAGGCCGCGCCGGAGGCCGTTGAAGGCGCCAAGCGCTCTACGCCCGAGTTCGACCTGGTTCTGCGCATCCCGGCGGCGCAGGCCAGCGTGCAGCGCAGGCGGCTCGAAAAGGAAATCGAGCAGCTCGAAAAAGCGATCGCAAATGCGCGGCGGCAGCTCGAGAATAAGGAGTTCCTCGCCCGCGCGCCTGAGCCGGTGATCAACTCGATTCGCCACAAGCTCGCCGATTACGACGCGCAGCTCGAAAAGAGCCGCGAAGCCCTGGCGGCCCTGCCCCAATGAATTTCGACGTCCATCATCCCGACATCATCGAGGCGGTCCGGCGTGCCCTCGAGGAAGACATCGGCCCGGGCGACATCACCACTCTGGATTGCGTCCCCGCAAAACGATGCGCCACCGGCCGCTTCATCGCGCGCGAGTGGCTGATCGTCGCAGGCATCGAGCTGCTGCCGCTCATTTACGAGTCTCCGCGGCGGAGTGGACGAGATTGAAATTCTCAAGCCGAGCGGCGATCCGGCCGAGGACGGAGATGTGCTTGCGTCCGTGCGCGGCCGTGCGCGGACGTTGCTCGAATGCGAGCGCGTTGCCTTGAATTTTCTGCAGCGCCTGAGCGGCGTCGCGGGCATGACCCGTCGCTTCGTTGACGCAGTCTCCGGAACCGGTTGCCGCATCCTGGATACGCGGAAGACCACGCCGGGCCTGCGGCGCCTGGAAAAACTGGCCGTGGCCGCCGGCGGCGGGACGAACCACCGAATGGGCCTGTACGACGGGGTTCTCATCAAAAACAACCACATCGCCGCGGCGGGCGGCGTGCGCGCCGCACTTGAAGATGTACGGACTTCCGGCGTCCCAATCGAGATCGAAGTGCGCACCCACGAGGAGCTCGACGAGGCGCTGGCCTGCGGCGCGAGGGAACTGCTGCTCGATAACCTGACGCCGGAAGAAGCCGCCGAACAGATCCGCTATATCGGCCGCCGCGCCTTGGTTGAGCTTTCCGGCGGCATCACGCTCGAGAACGTGCGCGAGTTTGCCGAAACCGGCGCCGACTTCGTCTCCTGCGGCGCGATTACCCATTCCGCCACCGCGGTCGATATCAACTTTCGCCTGAAACTATGTCCTTAGACCTAACTGCGTTGCGCGCCCGCTATCCCGAACGCGGGGTGGTTTGGTTCGATCGCGCCGGCTCGACCATGACCGAGGCGGCGCGCCTTGCGGCATCGGGTTGCTCGTCCGGAACCATCGTCGGCGCCGAGGAGCAGACCTCCGGTCGGGGCCGTTTCGGCCGAACCTGGCATTCGGAGCGCGAGGTGGGCCTCTACGTCTCGATCGTACTGCGTCTCAAGCTGCCGGATGAGGGCGCGCGCATCCTTTGCTTGGCGCTGGGCCTGGCAGTGGCGGAGGCGATCGCTCGCGCCGCGGATATCGCTTGCGACCTGCGCTGGCCCAACGACGTGCTTATCGGCGAGAAGAAGTGCGCCGGCATTCTCGTCGAGGCCGAGCAGGCGGCATACATCGCGGGCATCGGCATCAACATCAACCAGACCGCCTTCCCCGTTGAGATCGCCCAGACCGCCACTTCGCTGCGCATCGCTTCGGGCCTCGCGCAGTCGCGCGAACGCCTGCTCGTTCACCTGATCGAATCCGTAGACAGCTTTACGAAGATGCTGGAGACGGGCGGCAAGGCGCCGGTGTTGCGCATGTTCTCGCAGGCCTCAAGCTACGTGCGCGGGAAGCACATCATCGCCGACGAGGGCGGCTCGCAGATCGAGGGCATCACCGAGGGCCTTAACCCGTCGGGGTTTCTGATCGTGCGCAAATCTGACGGCACGCGCGCGGTAGTACTGGCCGGCGGCATCCGGGCCGCTTCCTGAGACACTACACTAGTCTCATGCTACTCGCGCTCGATGTCGGCAACACCAACGTTAGCGCCGGAGCTTTTGAAAACTCGCGCCTGATTGCGCATTGGCGCCTGAGCACCATTCACGACCAGACCGCCGATGAGTGGGGCATCCTGCTTCGCAACCTGTTCTCGCTTTCCTCGCTCGATCTGGCGCAAATCCACGGCATCATCATCGCCAGCGTTGTCCCGCCGCTCGATTCCTCGCTCGCGGCCATGGCCGCGCGCTATTTCCGCACCGAGGCGCTCTTCGTCACGCCGGATACCGATACCGGGCTGCGCATATGCTACGACAACCCGCGCGAAGTGGGCGCCGACCGCATCGTTAACGGCGTCGCCGCGTATCGCAAGTACGGCGGTCCATGCATCGTGGTGGACCTCGGCACCGCGATCACTTTCGACGCCATCTCGGCCGGGGGCGAGTATCTCGGCGGCGTCATTTGCGCGGGCCTCGGTATCGCGGTGGAAGGGCTTTTCTCGAAGACCGCGCGCCTGCCGCTGGTCGACTTGCGGGAGCCCGAGCGCCTCATCGGGAAAAACACCGTGGGCAGCATACAATCCGGCCTTTACTACGGCTCGATCGGTATGATCGATGGCATCCTCGATCGCCTCATTGCCGAACTCGGGACCGATACGCGCACCATCGCCACCGGCGGCCAGGCTGAGTTAATCGCGCGCGGCTCGCGGCACCTCAAACAAGTGGACGAGAACCTCACGCTCGAAGGGCTCGAGCTGATCTGGCAACGGAACCGGCGGAAATGACGGGGCCGCCTCCAAACTTAAACGGAGCCTCCGGTGATGCCGCAAACGGAACCGCGCGCGACTCGGCCGGCGAATGGGCGCCATCGAATTACTTCAACTACTTCACTGAAATCGAAGAGCATTTCCGGAGGGCGCGCAGCACCGGCCTGTTCCTGCTCTCGCCGCTCGATTGGGCGCTGATCGAAAGCTGGAAGAACGCGGGCGTGCCTCTCGAAGCCGTACTGCGCGGCATCGACGAGGCGTTCGAAAGATGGCGCGTGCGCAAATCGAAAGTGCGAATGATAAATTCGCTGGCCTACTGTGCCCAGGCCGTGCTGGCGCACGCGCAATGGATGGCAGGTGCCGCGCCGCAATCGGCTGCCGCGAAGCCGGCGCCGCCGTTTGCGCTCGAAGATCTTCGCTCGCATCTCGCCGGCAAGGCTGCCGCCCTGGGCGCGCGCGCCGGGACTCTCTTTGGAGACGTCGCACAAGCGCTTGAGCGGCTCGCCGCGGAAGTGGAAACGCACTACGAAAACCTGGAAGAACTGGAGCGCCGGCTCAGCGCGCTCGAGGACAAGATGATCGCCGCCGCACGCGCTCTCGCTTCGGAGGAAGATCTCACCGCCGCGCGCCGCGAATTCGATCTCCAGCTTCGCCCCTACCGTGGAAAAATGACCGCCGCGCAGATCGCGATGCTCGAGCGCCAGTTCCTCGACCGCCGCCTGCTGGAATCCGCGGGCCTGCCGCGGCTCAGCCTGTTCTACTTGCGGTAACGGGCGCGGCGCGCCCGCGCAGTATGATAACATCCGTTCGAGAACGTCGAGACATTATACCCATGAAAACTTGGGCCATTCCCGCAATCATCCTGCTGTCGCTCGGGACCGCGGCGGCCGGGCGCCATCAGCCAACCGCCGAAGCAGGCTCCGTGCAAGAGCTGCTGCTCCAACAGATCAAATCGGAATCCGACGACGCGAAAAAACTCGTTCTCCTCGAGCAGTTCGCCGCCGCCTATCCACAGCACGAGGCGCTGCCTTGGGTTTACGAGCAGATGATCGACTCCTACTCGAAGACCAGCCAGCTCGACAAAGCGCTGGGGAGCTGCGATAAGCTGTTAGCGCTCGATCCCGCCGATGTCGAGAGCGCGCACGCCTGTTTGAAAACCGCCGAGGCGAAGAAGGACCCCGACCTGGTTTTGAAATACTCCGCCGCCGCTTCCGCCGCTGCCCGCAAGGTCGCCGCTGCGCCGAGGCCGGACGACGAAAGCGAAGATGGCTGGAAGGACCGCGTCGAATTCGCGCGCGGGGTCGATACTTACAGCGAGTACTCCCTCTACGCGATGGCGCTCCAAACGGCCAGCCTGAAAAAGAAGATGCAGCTCAGCGACGCTCTCGAGCAGCGCAATCCCCAGAGCCAATACCTCCCGCAGTTGACCGAGCACATATTCCTGGCCTCGATACAGGCCGGCGACACCGCGAAAGCCGTTGCGCTCGCCGAGCGCATCGTCGCAAAAAACCCGGACAACGAGGATATGCTGCTGGCCGTGGCAAGCAGCTACCTCACCAGCAAGCAGCCGGATAAGGCGCTTGCGCTTGCGGGCAAGGTGATCGGCGTGACGAATGCGAAGGCAAGACCAGAAGGCGTGAACGAGGCCGATTGGCAGACGCACAAGCTGCAAGTGACCGGCCGCGCCGAATGGATACGCGGCGTGGTTTATGCGGGACAGAGGAAGTGGGCCGCCGCGGACCATTCGCTCCGCGCCGCGCTGCCCGGCATAAAGAACAGCCAGGAGATCACAGCCGAGTCTCTGTTCTATCTCGGGGTGGCGAATTATCAGTTGGCGGAGGCCGGCGAGGTGGATCGCGCACTCGACGCGGTGCGTTTCAGCGAGCAGTGCGCCGCCATCGCCGGCCGGTACCAAGAGGCCGCACGCAAGAACATTCGCGCGATCCGCGCCAAGTATCAGATCCAGCAGTAGGGGCGCGAGCGGCCGGCCCGCCATTTTGCGGGAGCAGAGGATCGGACACGCAAGCTGGCGCTCGGCTTCCGGAAAAGTGTAATTCGCCGTTGGAAGGTGGGAAGAATCAGCGGCAGGCTGCGCCCGCCGCGGGCAGGGCCGGCTTCAGCATCTGCGCCTTCCGGTAGATGAGCGTCGAGATGTTGTAGCTGGCGATCTCGAAGCCGTGGCCATGCACAATTGCGTCGGTTGGGCAGGCCTCCACGCAATAGCCGCAGAAGATACAACGGTTGTAATCGATGTTATAGACGCTGGCGTAACGGTCGCCGCCTGAGATCCGCACCGCCTCCGTATTCTCGGCGGCTTCGATGTAAATGCAGTTCGCCGGGCACGCCGCTGCGCACAGGAAGCAGGCCACGCACTTCTCGAGGCCGTTTTCGTCGCGCTCGAGCATGTGCACGCCGCGATACCGTTCCTGGAATCTCGGCGGCTCATCCGGGTAGGTCTCGGTGACGGTGGGCGACATCATTTCTTTCAATGTGACGCCCATGCCCGTGGCGATCGCCGCTACCGAGCCGAGAATCTCTTGGATGTCCGGCATTCGTCTTTTGCTCTTCAGCCCCCGCCGGGAGTCGAGTTCTTCGATCCTCAACCCGGGCGGAATTCCGGCACACTCTCGCCCGCGCGAAACGGCTGGACGCCCGCGCGATGCCCCAGCGCCTCCAGATCCTTTTTCGAGAAACCGTGCGCAGCGAGCGCGATGGTCCCATCCTGCTCGATCAGGAACAGGGATGGGACGATTTGGATCCCGTATGCGTTGCTGACGGGATAGTCCGGCTCGTCCACAAGCGTAGCAAACGTGATCCCGAACTCCTGGTTGAAGCTGCGGGTTGCCGCCAGCATGTCCTGCGAGATCCCGGCGAAGTGCACGGAGGACTGATCCCTGCCGGCGCCCTCGTACATGCGCTCCAGGAACGGGAACGTAAACTGGCACACCGGACAACTCACCTTGAAGAAAGCGAGCAATACCGGCCCGCGCGCGAGCATCCGGCTTAGCCTGAGCGAGCCTCCCCCGAGATCTTTCAATTCGAAATCGGGGGCCTGCGCGCCGGCTTCGAGCATCTGTGGCTGCTTCCGCGCCGGCATAAATCCCAGTCTAGCCCAAAGCCCGCGTCCGCGCGACGGTTTTCGGACCTACTCGCCCATCTGCTCCTTCACAAAGCTGAGGATGTCGAAGTGCTGGATTTCGCGATCGGGGAAGAAGCTGTTCACCGCGTCCTGCTCATCGTTGAGGATCTCGAAGACGGTGGTCAGCTTTGTGAACACGAGCAACTCGATGTTCCGCCGGTTCAGATTCTGGAGCTTGAGCCTGCCGCCCAGCTTGCGTAATGACGTATAGCAGACCACCATTGCGCCCAGTCCGGTGCTGTCGATGTAATTGACCTCGCGGAGATTGAGGATCACATCGTGCACGCCCCCCGCGGCCAGCTCGCGCAACGTGTCGCGCAGTTTCGCCGACTCCTCGCCCGCGGTGATCCGGCCCTCCAGATCCAGAATAGTGATGCCCTCTCGCTCTCTGCGGCGGATTTCCAGGCCCATCGGTATCCCTCTTAACGAGCTTGCAGCCAGTGCGCGGAACTGGCTGGGCCGCTGAGCGCCTCGCGGCTGCGCCCAAAAACTCTCTCCAGGCCGTCTTCGCACGGCGGCACTTGCTGCGTGGCCGTGCCACCGCAACTTCTTCGAGCCTCCCGTGGCATAGACCTTCAATCCGTGCGGGATTTTCAGCACTCCCTACAAGTGCTTCCCAGTCTATTGCGCGTCTTCGTCGCCGGCCTTTTCGGGTGTCTGGACCATGTACCCGATGCCGCGGACCGTGTGGATCAGTTTCTGGGGCCAGCGATCGTCGACTTTACCGCGGAGATGGCGGATATAAACGTCAACGATATTGGTCAAACCGTCGTAATCCGTCTCCCAAACGTGCTCGACGATCATCGTGCGGCTCAGCGGTTGCCCCTGGTTCCGCATCAAGTGCTCCAGGATGCTGAACTCCTTCGGAGCAAGCTCGATGGTTTCACCGCCGCGCGTCACTTTGCGCCGGATGCAATCCAGCACCAGATCACCCACTTGCAGGCGCTCTGGGGTCGGCTGCCCCCGCCGCAACAGCGAGCGCACCCGGGCCAGCAATTCGCTAAAGGCGAACGGCTTGGCCAAGTAATCGTCGGCGCCTTTCTCCAACCCTTTTACCCGATCGTCCACGGCCCCCAACGCGCTCAGGATCAGCACCGGCGGGCTGGCCGCCCGGTTGCGGATCTTTTCGAGGACCTGCAGGCCATCCATGTCGGGCAGCATCAGATCGAGGATGATCAAGTCGTAGTCGGTGGCGCGCATCTTCTCCAGGCCAGTGGCGCCATCGCTGGCCGAATCCGCTTCATACCCAGCGCCTTCCAGGCCGCGGGCAACCAATTCGGCGATGCGTTTTTCGTCTTCAATGACCAGTATTCGCATCTCTTCCTTCACAGGCTACGAAGTACCTAGCAGGGTCACCGCGCCCAGAGGACGACCCGAAACCCTTCTTATGGATGAAGATACCACAGCCGAAGCGCCATCTGAACCTTTTCTAATCTTCCCCATGGCTTGCTGGCCGTCTCTTACCGGCTGCTGTGGCCTTTCGCGGGCTACTCCTGCACGCCACATTGATTTCTCTTCAGGATAACAAAGTCTTAAGAAACGCGTGGGCCATGTCGTCTTCGGCACCCGTGCGGATTAAAGTTTCGGCACGTTTCGGCCGATGGCCGCAATAGGGATGGAATCTGCCAATCCGCGTGTGTTCTTAATCGGCTCAACGAACACGCAGGAAAACCGCCCGCGCAGCGTGTGGCTCCGTGAGGTCCTGGAAGCCCATGCCGCCTGGCTCGAGCAACGGCCCGACGGCGCCCGCGCCATTCTCGCCGGCGCCAGCTTGAATGAACTCAAGCTCGAACACGCGAATCTTCGCTCCGCCATTCTCAAGGGCGCCACATTGCTCGAAGCGCAGATGAGCGGCGGCGATTTCAGCGGCGCGGATCTCGAGCGGGCAGACCTGCGCCAAGCCAGCATGCCGGGCACCGATTTCAGCGGCGCGAACTTGACTAGCGCAAACTTCACTGAATGCTGGCTCGCCGAGGCGAATTTTTCCGAGGCCACAATCCGAACCGCCATGTTCGAGCGGGCGAATCTGCGCGAAGCACACATGCTGGAAGCCAATATCCAGCGCTGCGATTTCACGCACACGAATCTCAAAGGGGCCAGTTTGCATCACTGCGTCATCTTCGACAGCAACTTTTCGGACGCCATCCTGGAGGAGGCTTTGCTTTACCACGCCCGCCTTCAGTTGAGCCGCTTCGTTGGCGCCAACGCCTGCCGGGCCAACTTCAACTCGGCTCGCATCCGGAGCTGCGATTTTCGCGACGCGCAGTTGACAGGAGCGAAGTTCTTGAATGCGGACCTCAGCCAAAGCTGCTTCGGCCGCGCGGCGATGGCCGGCTGCGACTTGCGAGAGGCCAAGCTCAGCGCTGCCGATTTTTGCCGAGCCGTTCTCAAGGGAGCGCTAATGAATGAGGCCATGCTGTTCACCGCCGACCTGCGCGGCGCCAACTTGCAAGGAGCGCGCGGCCTGACGTCAAGGCAACTGTCCCAGGCGCGCACCGATCAATCCACTGTTTTGCCGAGCGGCGCGAGCGGACCCTACTTGAAGGGCTCGGGCGCCGAACGGCCGGCGGTCTTCTGATCGGGTCCGGGCCTCTAGCCCGCATTTCTCACTGGCGCGCCGCTGCGGCCTTCTGGGATTCCCGCTCAATTACTCCGCCTCGGGCACGCGGCGAGGGGCGAAGAAATACCATCCGAGAGAGAAGCTCAGCAGCCGCCAGTTCCTCCATTGGGTGCGCGTAGTGGAAACGAACAGCATCAGCACCGTCAGCGCAACGGCAGCAATTGCCGTCTGCGCGGCCGGCAGGCTCTGTTTCCAGAACCATAACCAGCGCCCGTAAATCAGTTCGATGTGCACCCAGTAAACTAGCAGCGAGGTCACTCCGAACTGCCGGACCCAGCTCCACTGCGACTGCGTGTGTGCGTTCCATAGGTACGCGAACGAGAGTATCATCAGAATCACTCCCAGCTTGATGAACACCAGCCACGGGCTGTCCAGCCAGAATTCGGATTTCGAATACAGCGAATAAGGAAAGTTCGAGAAATACTGCCCCGCCACGATCAGCGCGACACCTAGCACCGCCGACCATTGTCCAGCGCGCTCCATCTGTTCGGCATCCAGCAACCGGATGCTGCTGCCCACGCTCATTCCGAAGGCCACGTATGCCGCCCAGGGGAAGAAAGCGAAGAAGAGGTAGTCCGGAGCGAAGTAGCTTCTGATCAGCGGCGGCATGCCGGTCCAATCCAGTTGCGCCACCAGCGGCGATGCGGCCGCGATTACGATGCCAAGCACCGCGCACAAACGCACGCGCTCCGCGGTCGAAAATACCGCCATCACCGACATCAGCGCGACCGCCAGCCCCATCAAGTTCAGGATGTCGACCCGCAGCAGGTCGGTCCACGGACTCCCCGGTAGCCCGAACACCCACAATTGCAGCCGGAACAGAAAAGCGATGCCGAACAGATATCCGGCGCGCCGTAGTGCAGCGAGCACCCGCCGCCCGGCTGGCTCGCCTTTCCGCTCATGGCTGTACATCAAGAACGAGAGGGTCACGCCAACCAGGAACAGAAACATCGCCGGCGGCATCCCGCCCAGGAACTGCGACACGACATACGGGGCGCCCGAGCGCTCCTCCGGACGCGTGAATGCATGAAATGCGTGGCCCTGCAGCATGATGATCGCCGCGAGCCCTCGCGTCCAGTCGAGGAAAGCAAGACGCCCCTCTGATTTCTTGACAGATGCCACCGACGCTAGCCTTATTGACCCACCCGCCGCGCGCGGGGGTGCATCGCCTTCTATTTTACTGCTGCCGGCGCTCCGTTTTCATCCGAAGCCCTGCCAGGCCTATGCTTACCTCTGGGGGTACTCTTTCTTCGCATCGGCCGGAAGCTTCAACAGGAAATCGCTGTCCGGCAGATTCGGGTTCAGTTTGATATCGGAATAAGTCACGAGGTAATAATCGCCGCCAGGCTGCAAGAATCGCTGCTGAATTGGATGCCCGGCGTCGAGGGGGATCCATAGCTCCACCTTTTTGATTTGATCGAGAACCTCTCTCGATTTCGGGAACAGGTCCAGGCGCGTTGTCTTCCGCCCCACGACCGTTTCCCCCCCCGCGACCTTCAATGTGTAGTTCTTCTCGAGGTCGGAGCTGTGGCTGCCGAAGCCGAGCAAGAGGAATTGATCAATCAGCGCACGGTTCTTGCCCAGATCGTAGATCTGCACGGTGTTGATCTTCGGGTAATAGATTTCGCCGGTACTGCCGATGAGTCCCACCGAGCGCGGCTCCGGCTGCGTAATCTCTGTGCGCATCTCCACATTCCGCGGCCCCAGCCGCTTCAGCCACATCGTGCCGCTCTCCTGGCTGGTATCGTTCAGCACCGCCGTAAACGACAACTTGGTGAATTTCGCCGTGATCCGCCGGATTGACGCCGCTTCTTGATCCATCCGCGCGAGGACTGCTTCGAGCGTATCGGCCCACGCCGGCATGAGCGGCGCTGCCGCGATGAAGATGAGTGCGATTGGCGCTTTCAATAGCGCTCCTCCCGTTTGAGAATATGTAACGCTGGTCAGCATTTCCTGCTCTCAACGGCGCGCGGCCCGCACCTCAGGGCACAGGCCGCGCTCCCCAGGAAATACGGCTTGACCGTTTTGCTGCTGCGAAGACGTCCCGCCAACGCCGCAGGCGCATGGCGCGGTTAGCGCCCCTCTACGGCCGCGTGAACGCCATGTAGCCTTTGATTTCTCCCTCGGAATCGGAGATCGGTTCCAGCCGGATCACAGTCTGTTTCTTCTCTCCGGTCTGCAGTTTCAGCATCTCCGACGCTTTCTGGACGCGCGCGGATTCGGGAACGTCCGCCAGCAGCTCCGTTTCGATCCAGAAGACGTTGCCGCCGTGTGCGCCCGGCAGCATCGCGATCTTGCTCGTCTTCGGAATCCGCGGCTGGTCGCGAAACCACTCGCGCGGCGTCAGGAACAGAAATGCCAGGATCAGGCCGACCATCACGTCGTATTGCCAGGTCGCGCGGCTATACTCCCACAAAATGAAACGCTTGATTCCCGTAGCGAGACCACCAGCCATAGCCCCAGTGTAGCGCAGGGGTGCGCACCCCGCGCGCAGTCTGTACTAGCCTATAGGGGAAAGGGAAAGCACTTTGTACGCGGCGAGAAACGAACGCTATAACACGATGACTTACCGGCGTTGCGGCAGAAGCGGTTTGCTGCTGCCGGCCATTTCTCTCGGACTCTGGCACAACTTTGGCGGAGTTGACAGCTTCGAGAACAGCCGGGCCATGCTGCGACGGGCCTTCGACCTCGGCATCACTCACTTCGATCTTGCCAACAACTACGGACCGCCTCCCGGGTCCGCGGAAGAGTGCTTCGGACAAGCGCTGCGAATGGACTTCGCGGCTTACCGGGACGAGATGGTCATCTCCACGAAAGCGGGTTGGGACATGTGGCCGGGACCATACGGCGACCGGGGCTCGCGCAAGTACCTCATCGCCAGCCTGGACCAGAGCCTGAGGCGCATGGGGCTCGCATACGTGGACATCTTTTACTCCCACCGGCCGGATCCCGAGACGCCGATAGAGGAAACGATGTCAGCGCTTGACACGGCGGTTCGGTCGGGGAAGGCGCTCTATGCCGGCATCTCGAACTACAACGTCGAGCAAACGGCGGAGGCGGTGAAGGTCCTTCGCCAAATGGGGACTCCCTGCCTGATCCACCAGATGAGTTACTCGATGTTCCGGCGGACCGCGGAGGCGGGCCTCCTCGAGCTGCTCCACGCCGAAGGGATCGGTGGAATCGCCTACTGTCCGCTGGCCCAAGGCCTTTTGACGGACCGGTATCTCAGCGGCATTCCAGGCGACTCGCGGGCGGCCAAGCCGCACGGTTTCCTCAAAAAAGACGACATCGACGAGACCCGGCTGGGACAGGTGCGCGCACTTGACGAACTAGCCCGCCAGCGCGGCCAGAGTCTCGCGCAGATGGCTCTGGCATGGGTCCTCAGGGATGGCTCGATAACCAGCGCGCTGATCGGAGCAAGCAAGGTCGAGCAGATCGAGCAGAACGCCGCGGCGATCCGTAACTTGCAGTTCTCAGCCGCGGAACTGAACCGGATCGAAGAGATCCTGAATCAGACCGCCTCCGCGGCTCGCGCGCGCAAATAAAGCGCGCAGCATTGTCCAACTGCTTCACATCTCGCGCGCGATGTCCACCAAGTCGCTGAACAATCCATACGCCGTCTGCTCCACACCCGGACGGATCGATACCGTTCCGATCAAGCGAAATCACAGGGACAGCCCGCTAGAACTCCATCTTTTCGATCAGTGCGCTCAGCTCCGCTTCGAGCGCGGCCTTCTTTTTCCGCAGCTCGCCGGCGCGGCCCCGCAGCGACATCAGTTTTGCTTCCTGCTCTGAAAGCTGCCGGGCGTAGTTCTGCACCAGCTCCTGCTGCCCGCTCACCTGGTTCAGGCTAAAGATATTTTGCCGGGTCCGCTGCTCGTCTTGTGTAAGTTCGTTGGTCTCCTCATCAACTCGCCGGATCTCGCCATCGGTGGCCGCAATCTCCGACTTCTTGTTCGCGATTTGCTCCAATTGCTTGCGCGCCGCCGCGTCGAGCTGCTTGTTCTGGACGTACGTCATCAAAATGTCCGGGGTCGTGTTGGTGAGCGCGACCGTGTTGAACAGGACGCGCTCCTCGGCAACTTCGAATTTCCCGGTCGAATCCGGCCGCAGCGCGACCTCGAAGCGGTAAGCCGATGCTGTGGTCTCGGCGGGTTTCTGGTCGAGCAGCTTGTATCCCTCGCGAATGGGATGCTCAATTATGAGTGTCTTCGCCTTCTGATCCACGTTGCGGATCGTATATTTCACCGTTTCCTGAAGCGTCGTGCGAGCCGTCAGGATTCCGCGGCGAAGGTGGATCTCGCGGACCACACCATCGCTTCGATCGGTCTCGGTTGCAACCCGGGCGCCGAGATCGACGGCGTAGCTGATGAGCCGTTTGTCTCCAGCCTTTACGGTCTCGACCAGCGCCTCGCCCGCGTAAGCGTTGGCGTCATACACCGTGATCGGGCCGCCATCGAGCGTCTTGCCGGTGGAATTCGTGATTTCGGCGGCATTGCGCGGGTGCATCTCTTCTTCGCTGGCCCCTTCTTTGTAGATAAGCAGCTTGCGGGCCTTTACGGCCTGCTGCAAGAACGGCAGCATCGCCGATTGGTCCTTATGCACCGTGACCGGCGAGCTGAAGGAATACTCGAACAACTCTGCGAGCTGTCCGGCATTAGCGGCCGTTACAGTCGAGGTCACTGCGCCTGGGGTTAGAAGAGTGAGTTGATCGTAATTGCGTGTAGCGAACGGGAGCGAAATCTTGCGCGACTCCATTACCATCCCCGGGCTCGTGTTCTCGGTCTGGAGCAGAGGGGCGGCGGAAGTGACCTCTACCGCTTCCGTAGCTGGCGATGGACGGGCGCTCGGCGCCTGCGCAGCCCCAGCAACGCCTCCCCCGGCTTCACCACTCATTGCCCCCGCGTACAGTTCCGGCTGCGCCGCACGGTCCTCAGGCAACTCAATCGTTTCACGCCGGAGATACCGCGGCTCATACAAATTGCTGATGAACGACACCGGCCGGCCCGATACCAGCGCTAGCCGCACTTTTGTCCAATCCTCACCACTGGTGTTATCTACGATCGCCCAGCCCTCGAGCAACGGCTCGCCTTTTTCCGTAAACACCAGCCGGTAGCTCGACTTCCACACCGGCGTGGGCACGACATAGGTGGCCGTGATCCTGCGGCTGCTCGCATCGCCCGAATCGATGTAGACGCTACGCTTCTCCTGCGAGCGCCCGGCTGCCAGGTTCGCCAGATAGTCTTTCAATTGGAGTTGCAGCACCGGGTCGCTGAACCGCACTCCCGTTACACCCGCCAGGTCAATCGCTCTCAGCTCGCCCGAGCTGGTGAGTAGCGTCACTTGCTCGAGCGGGGCCTGTTTCTCGCCGTTCGAGATTTCACGCCCACTGAGGATCACGCCCGCAACCGTCTCCGGCCCGGTCTTCAGCTCGACATGCGCGCTCTTGAGCTGATCGAGCAGCGCGCTCAGCGGCTGCTGGTCGCCCAACCGGAACGGGAACACCGAAAGCTTTCGCTCCAGCGGTTCGCTCGAGTCGTACCGCAAGCCCGTCACCTTCGCCCCGCTCGCATCGACGATGGTCAGCGACTTCAAAACGTCGTTCATCTCCTCGGCCTTGAAATCGAGCCGCGCCGATTCGCCCGCCTTCAACTCGCCCGATCGCTGGAACAGGCCAATACCGTTCTTATAGAGCACTACTTCGCGGACCGGCAGGTCGGCCGCGGCAAGGCTCCCAATGATAATGCTCGACAGCAAAATGATTCTCCGCATTCTGCTTCTCCTTATCTGATCTGTCACCTTCCTGGTCGTTCTCCGGCGCTATCAACCGGCCTGCAACCGCCGGCGGCCAAACCGCGCCCCAATGGCCACGGCTCCGTGAAGGCTCAACCCAATGAACTTAGACACCGGAGGTCAAAAACCGGTTCCCTTCGCGAATCTATTCGCCCATCACCTTGATGATGACTCGTTTGGGACGCTGGCCGTCGAACTCCGCGTAGTAGATCTGCTGCCACGGCCCGAAGTCGAGATGTCCTGCCGTCACCGGCACGATCACCTCATGGTGCACCAGCAGGCTCTTCAGGTGCGAATCGCCGTTGGTTTCGCCGGTGCGGTGATGGCGGTAATCGCGGCGGAACGGCGCGAGCTTTTCGAGCCACTCGTCGATATCGGCGATCAGGCCGTTCTCGGCGTCGTTCACCCACACGCCCGCGGTGATGTGCATCGCCGAGACCAGAATCATGCCCTCCCGGATCCCGCTCTTCGCGAGCGCGGCCTCCACCTGCGGGGTGATGTTGATGTATTCCCGATGCTTCTGAGTCTTAAATGTGAGGTACTCGGTGTGAAATCGCATCAACCGGATGATATAGCAAAGCGCCCGGCGCCGCCGCGCGCCGTGGACGCGGCCTACTCCCGCGCAGAGGAGACATGCGAACCTCAGCCAGAGTAAGGAGGGAGCGTGGGGTAGCCGAGCCCGCTATGCCGCCCAGATTTCTTTAAGGGCGCGCTCGAAATTGCCGCCCAGAATGAGCTTGATGTCGCGATCGCTGTGGCGCCGGCGGATGAGGCCTTCAGTCAGATCGAAGATACGCAGGGGATGATCGAGGCCGCCGATATCCGTGTGGCTATGGCTGCCGCCGCGGTCCCGGCCGTCGAGGCCGTGATCGCTGCCGATGCCAACGTGCTCCACGCCGGCCAGCTTCGCCACGTGCTCGAAATGGTCGAGCACGTCTTCGATGGTCGTGGGTTCCTGGCTCCGCACAAAAGCACGGATGCTCGTGATCCCCATTACGCCGCCGTGCGCGGCCATCTTCCGGATGACATCGTCCGGTTTGCAGCGCGGGTGGCGGGGGTTCAGCGCGCGGCAGTTCGAATGCGTGATCAGCACCGGCTTGTTCGATGCCTCGATCGCCTCCGTGGCCGTGTGGTCGCCCGAATGGGATAAGTCGATGGCCATGCCGAGGCGGTTCATTTCACGGGTTACCGACATGCCGAACTCGGTCAGGCCATTGTCATGCGGCGCTTTGCAGCCGGCGCCGATTCGGTTGGCCGCGTTATAGGTGAGCTGCGATATGCGCTGGCCCAGGCTGTAGAAGTACTGGATATCTTCGAGGGTGCGGAAGTGATCGGCATTCTGGAACCCGAGCACCACGCCGATGCGGCCTTCGGCCTTCGCGCGAGCGAAATCGGCCGGCCGCTCGACGCGGAGCAACTCCCGCGGATAACGATCGAGGAACACGTTCCAATCGCGCAGCCACGCGCGGCTGGCCGCAAACGCATCCTCGGGCTTGCCCGAGTTCAAGTCCACGGCCGGATTGAAAACCGTAACTCCCGACGATTTCAACTTTTCGAAGTCTGCCGCGCCAAACGCGCCGGGCTCCCGCTCCCATCGGGCGAGCTTGGCCCAGTCGAGCGTCAGCAGGCCCAGCATATCGATGACCAGCGAATCCCGGACCAGATCGACAGCGCGTCTGGAGTACTCCGTGCGGGCGCCGGCGAACAGCCGGAAACGTCCAAAGTTCAGCATCGGCGCGCCGGCGACAGCCGCGCCAGCGAGTACGCTATGCCGCAAAAATTCCCGGCGATTCAACATTGGGAGAACCACAGGAAAACACTTGAATAATCTATTATCCGCTATCTCTCACTGGAATTCCAGATAGCAAACGGTTAAAAATTGGTCATCTCGGGGCGCCTGACGCCCGGAGCCGTGCGCTGAACACGGGGTCGCCCTTGGTGTCCGCCAGACGCCTCGTACGCCGGTTTTCAGCCACGGGAGGAACATGGGACCAAGCGATCTAAAGATCCGATCCCAGCACGCATGCGACTCTTGCGATAATCGAAGAGACTGGTCTTAGTAGCACTTACCAGGGCCGCGCCATGCTGTATTCGCTATCGCCGCTTACGAACTGGTTTCCCAAGCTGACTCTGACCGCGGCCATCGACATCCTGATCGTCGCCTTCCTGATCTATCAGCTCATCATGGTCGTGAAGGGGACGCGGGCGGCGCATGTGCTGGCGGGTATTGGCGTGCTTCTGTTGGTTTACCTGTTCGCGATAGCGGCGAATCTCGATCTGCTACGCTCCATTCTGGCCACCCTGGTGCCATATGCGGCGATCGCGCTGATCGTCATTTTCCAGTCTGAGATCCGGCGAACTCTGGCCCGCATCGGGCGGCGCCACTGGCTCGGCTTCGGCAGCGAGCTGCAGCGGCGCGAATCGACCGATGACATTCTGCTAGCTATCGGCCGGCTAGCTCAGGAGAAGACCGGCGCGCTCATCGTCATCGAGCGCGAGACCGGCCTGCGAAGTTTCATCGAGAGCGGCGTCGCGCTGAACGCTTATCTCTCCCGCGATCTGCTGCTTTCGATCTTTCAGCCCGGTGGAGCGCTACACGACGGCGCGGTCATCGTGCAGGGCGAGCGCATTGCCGCGGCGGCCTGCTTCCTTCCGCTCAGCATGAACCCGCTGCTGGCGCGAAAGCTCGGCACGCGCCACCGCGCCGCCATCGGCATCACGGAGGAGGCGGACTGCATCTCGCTGGTCGTCTCCGAGGAAACCGGGCGCCTTTCCATCGCCGCCTTCGGCGAGATCGAGCCCGACGTGAGCCTCCGCCGGGTGGAGGAGCGCCTGGCCAAGCACTTCGGCCGCAAGCAGCGTGAGCAGCCGCCAATGGAGTTCCCCGAGCACCCGCAGGACGCCGGCTCCAATGGCCATGAAGCCGCCCGCGAAACGGATTGGACGAAGGCGGGCCACGCATGATCCGGCGTCTTTTCGATCATTTCGGCTGGAGACTCCTGTCGCTCGCGGCGGCTCTGCTGCTGTGGGCCGGTTTTGCCGGCCGGCCGGAGCTGGTCACGTTTATTTCCGTTCCGATCGAATATCAGAACATGCCGGACCGCTTCGAGATGAGTTCAGACGTACCCCAGCGCGTTCTTTTGGAAGTGCGGGGGCCATCCGTTAAGCTTCACGATGTGGACCAGTGGCACAGCGCGGTCGTATTGAACCTGGCTGGCGTGCGCGAGCCCGGCGAGCAGACTTTCACCATCGAGCGGCGGCACATCGAGCTCCCCGCCGGCTTGACGGTGGTGCGGACCACACCCGGGCAACTTCGGCTGCGCTTCGAGCATCGCCTCCAGGCCGAGGTACCCGTGCGCGTGCGCTTCGCGAGTCCTCCGCCTCAGGGCTACCGCGTCGGCCACGAAACTGTTTCTCCGAAGGAGCTCGAAATCGTTGGTCCGGAGAGCCGGGTCCGGCAGGTTGCCGAGGCCGAAACCGATCCCATCGATCTGTCACACGTTGCCGGCACGGCCGAATTCAATGTGCATACGTTTGTAGCTGACCCGCAGGTGCGCTTTCATTCCTCGCCTAACGTCAAGGTTGTCATTATGCTGGAGAAAACAACTCAAGGGGGCGCGCCTTCTGATGGTCAGACAACTGTTCGGGACTGATGGAATTCGCGGGGTCGCAGGCGAATTTCCGCTCGATCGAAAAACCGTATACGCACTCGGGGTCGCATTGGGACATGTGGCCGCGCGGCTGGGGCCGGATCCGGAAGTCCTCATCGGGATGGACACGCGTGAGTCGGGTCCGTGGATTGCTGCACAAGTGGCTGGCGGCTTGGCGCGAGCTGGCGCGCATGCCCGATTTGCGGGAGTGACCACTACGCCCGGCGTAGCGTATTTGACGCGAACGAATTCCTTTGTTGCCGGCGTCATGATTTCCGCGTCGCATAACCTATATCAGGACAACGGCCTCAAGGTCTTCAGCCACTCCGGATACAAGTTCCCGGACGGGCAGGAGCACGCAATCGAGGAGGAGATCTTCGCTCTCGTTGAGTCGGGCATCGAGCCCTCGCCGCTTCGGCTCGCGCCCGATCCGGGCCTGGACCGGTGTTACATCGATTACCTTGCCTCGCTGGTGGGGCGGCGGTTTGACGGCCTGCGGATCGCCGTCGATTGCGGCAACGGCGCCGCGTCCGCGATTGCTCCCGGGTTATTCGAACGGCTGGGGGCGCGCGTAATGCCGTTTTTCTGTTGGCCCGATGGGCGCAATATCAATCTTCACTGCGGCGCCCTGCACGTGGAGAAGCTCCAGGCCAGGGTGAGCGCGGAGGGGGCCGACGTGGGTGTCGCCTTCGATGGCGACGCCGACCGCGCCATCTTCGTCTCCCGCTCCCGAAAAGTGATTGATGGGGATGGCGTGCTGCTCATCGGCGCGCGTGCGCTGGCCGCCCAGGGGCGGCTGGCCGGCCCGGACGGCGAGCCGGCGGTCGTCGCAACCGTGATGTCGAACCTTGGCCTCGAGCGCGCACTTCAGGCGCGCGGCATCCGGCTGCTCCGCACGCCGGTGGGAGACAAGTACGTACTCGAGGAGATGCTGCGGACCGGCGCCGTACTCGGCGGTGAGCAGTGCGGGCACGTGATTTTCCTCGATGGGGCCACGACGGGCGACGGACTCCTGACCGCGCTGCGTATCATCGAGATCATGCTCGCCTGCGGCCTCGGCCTCGACGAGCTCACCGAGGAGCTCGAAATCTATCCCCAGCGGCTAGTCAACGTGCGGGTGCGCGCGAAAAAGCCGCTGGCGGAGTTGCCTGCCGTAACGGCGGAGATCCACGCCGCCGAACGCGCCTTGGGCGACGCCGGCCGCGTCCTGGTGCGTTTCTCGGGCACCGAGCCGCTGGCCCGCGTGATGGTCGAAGGAGCCGAATGGTCTGAGGTCGAGGCGTTGGCCTCCCGCATCGCCAGTGTTATCGAGCAAGAACTGGGGCAGGAGCCTCCCTGCGCGGATGGCGGAATCGCAGCCGCTGCCTGACCGGACGGCCTGCTTCAGCGCGCATCTCCAAGGACATCGCTGCGCAACGCGCTCGTGGTGGGACAAGATGTCCCATCCATGCGCGTGTTTGCCCATTCTCAAACCCCACGATTTTGCGCCGGCAGCCGCGTTCTGCACAAGAGTTGGCGTCCTCGAGGAAAGCCGACTCGTGGAATACGGCCTGGTGAGCGAGCTCTTCAAAGCCCCAGCGCACGCCTCCACGCGCGGCTTAATCGCTCAAGTAAACCCTGCTCGGAACCCTCTGAAATCAAGGGACACGGGTGAGGCAGCCCCGTTTATGAGATGCGTTGTAGGCTTGGTTGTAACTTCATTGCAGGATCGACTTCCAATCCATGCCCGCCGCGGCCTGAGTCCCAAAGCTGACCAGTAAGTCGATACTGCCTGTATCCGCCATATCGATCTTCTGCGGCAGCTTCCAGTCGAATCGCTTCATGATTCCCGGCCAGTGGCGGTTAACGATTTCCGTCTGCTGATCTTCCGGGGCGTCAAGTAGGGTATCCACAGTCCAGCCGAGCCAGCCCAACAGCCCGCACGGCGTTTTGCCGCTGGCCGGAAAGTACCCGGTCCCGAGCGAGACGACTTTGGTATCGGCCGGCGTGAAGTAGTCGTAATAGAATGCCTCCACGCAGGCCTCATAGACCGGGTTTCCGGTGACGCCCACGCCCCCGTCAACCAGTGTGGTCTGGAGACCGTTCATCTCGACCGCCCACGGCTTGAAGTACGTGGGCGCCGATGCGCTCGCCACTGCGCAATCGATCAAGCCCAGCTTGCCAGTAGTCCCGGCGTTCTTCGGGTTGTCCCGGGTGAAATACCAGGGGTGCGTGTCGATATCCTTCGCCGTGATGAGCAGCCCGATGGGCGAGTCGTTCAGCGTCCAGTTGGCCGAGGCGCCGAATACGCTCTTCAGGACTTTCTGGATGTTGGCCGGGTTGTACATGTATCCTGCCGTGAGCCGCTTCACGGTCGAGACCGGAGGGCCGGGCGTGAAGATCTGTTTGGAGCGGTCCGTGTAGATCTCCAAAATCTGAGCCGCCGGAATTCCCACGGCCACCGCCGCCGCAATCAGGGCGCCGGTAGACGTGCCGGCCACGTAATCGAAACACTCGCGGGTCAGCGTTCCGGTCGTTTGTTCCAGTGCGACCAGCGTGCACGCGGGAATGATTCCCCGAATGCCGCCGCCATCGATCGATAGGATTCTTTTCATTTCTCCCTCCCGTGTTGGCGCCCAGTCAAAACCCGTCCCTCAAAGTCTCGCGGTTCGCTGTCGGGCGCGGCCGCCTTGTCCCATGTCACTGTAAACAAAATACCGCTCCCATGCCCCCAAAACCATCCTCAGTTACTGATACTCCCAGATCACCGGCTCACCAGCCAGGATGCCGGTATCAACCGCGATGACATTCAGGCCAGCTCTGCGCCGCTGAAGAAATAGCCGAGTTCGAAGCACGCCGTATCGGGCGCATCCGAACCGTGCACGGCGTTTCGCTCGATGTCAGCGCCGAAACGCTTGCGGATCGTGCCCTCGGCGGCGTTGGCGGGATTGGTCGAGCCCATCACCTCGCGCCATTTGCGAATGGCGTCCTCACGTTCGAGAGCGATGACAATCACCGGGCCTTCGGTCATGAACTTCACCAGGCCCTGGAAGAAGGGCTTGTCGCGATGCACCGCGTAAAATCCCTGGGCCTGCCGCGCGGTGAGATGCAGCAGCTTGAGGCCGAGAAGGCGGAAGCCCGCCTGCTCGATGAGGGACAGGATTTCGCCCGCGTGGCACTGGGCGATGGCGTCCGGCTTGATGATGGCAAGAGTGCGTTCCACAGTCATAAACGAGTTTGCACCTTCTCCCCGATCTCGGCGGGCGATGCACAAACCGCGACGCCCGCGGCTTCTAACGCTTTGATTTTGTCCGAAGCTTTTCCGGAACCGCCCGAGATAATTGCGCCGGCATGGCCCATGCGCCGCCCCGGCGGCGCGGTCACGCCCGCAACGAAGGCGATGACCGGCTTTTTCACGTTCGCCTGGATGTAAGCCGCGGCGGTCTCCTCGGCGTTGCCGCCGATCTCGCCAATCATCACGATAGCGTGCGTGGCCGGGTCCTCGTTGAAGAGCCGGATCGCATCGACGAAACTCGTGCCAATGATCGGGTCGCCGCCGATCCCGATGCAGGTCGATTGGCCGATGCCGCGCCGGGTCAACTGGTCCACCGCTTCGTAGGTCAGCGTGCCCGAGCGCGAGACCACGCCGACGTGCCCTTCCTTATGGATGTGCCCAGGCATGATGCCGATCTTGCATTTCCCCGGCGAGATGATGCCGGGGCAATTCGGCCCGATCAGTCGCGTCGTCCGCTCTTTCAGGAACTGCCAGACCTTCACCATGTCGAGCGTGGGAATGCCCTCGGTGATTGCAACGGCGAGCGGCAGGCCGGCATCGGCCGCTTCCATGATGGCGTCGGCCGCGAACGCCGGCGGCACGAAAATGACCGATGCATTCGCGCCGGTCGCGCGAACGGCCTCGGCGACGGTGTTGAATACGGGCAGATCCAGGTACGTCATCCCGCCCTTGCCGGGCACTACGCCGCCCACCACTTTCGTGCCATACGCGGCGCATTGCTGCGCGTGGAAGGTGCCCTCTCTCCCCGTGAAGCCCTGCACCAGCAGCCGTGTGCTCTGGTCCACGAGGACGCTCATTGCGCCAGCCTCACTACTTTCTCCGCCGCGTCTTTCATTCCATCGGCGACGGTGAAGTTCAGGCCGGAGCCGGTCAGGATCTTGCGGCCGAGATCGACATTGGTGCCCTCCATGCGAACTACCACCGGCGCCCGCACGTTCAACTGCCGCGCCGCCGCGACCACGCCGGTCGCCAGCGTGTCGCAGCGCAGGATGCCGCCGAAGATGTTGATGAGCACCGCACGCACGTTCTTGTCCGAGAGCAGGATGCGGAAAGCGTTTTCGATCTGCTGGGCGCTGGCGCCACCGCCGACGTTGAGAAAATTGGCGGGATTTCCGCCGGCGTGCCTGATAATGTCCATCGTCGCCATCGCCAGGCCGGCGCCGTTGACCATACAGCCGACATTGCCGTCCAGCTTGATGTAGTTCAGACCGTAACGCGAGGCCTCCACCTCAAGCGGGTCCTCTTCCTTGAGGTCGCGCAACTCGAGCAGGCTCTTGTGACGGTATAGCGCATTGTCATCGAGGTCGATCTTGGCGTCGAGCGCGCAGGCCTTGCCATCGCGGGTGAGAATGAACGGGTTAATTTCGGCGAGCGAGGCGTCAACGCTTTCATACGCGCGCGCCAGCGCGATCATCGCCGCAGCCGCGCCGTTTGCGCTCCCGGCAGGGATGCCGATGCCGAACGCCAGCTTGCGCGCCTGAAACGGCGTGAGCCCGAAACCCGGCTCGATCGCTTCCTTCAGGATCAGCCCGGGATTTTTCGCCGCTACCTCTTCGATTTCTACGCCGCCCGCCGAGGATGCCATGAACACCGGCTTCCCCTGCGCGCGGTCGAGAACAATGCCGAGGTAGAACTCGCGCTCGATTGGCAGCGTCTGCTCAATCAGTACGCGCTCGACGAGGCGGCCTTCCGGCCCGGTCTGGTGCGTCACTAGCCGCATGCCGAGCATCTTTTTCGCGATCTCGACGGCCTCGGCCGCGTTCTTAGCCACCTTAACGCCGCCGCCCTTGCCGCGCCCGCCGGCGTGGATCTGCGCTTTCACCACCACCGCGCCGCCGATCTCTTTGGCGGCTGTTTCGGCTTCCTCAGGCGTGCGCGCCACTTCGCCGCGCGGCACGGGAACGCCGTACTGGTTCAGGATGGCTTTAGCCTGGTACTCGTGAATTTTCATCGGATGAGGCGTGTGCTAGGATGTCAGGAAAGCTGCTGCTCATTGAGCCGTAAGCCAATATAACATGTCGTTACTCCCCTACCTTCACCGGGCAGTAAACCGCGAGCACTTGACCGCTGCTGAAGCCGAAGAGGCTATGGCGCTCATCTTGGGCGGCCAGGCCTCAACCGCTCAGATCGCCGCGCTTCTGGTGGCATTGCGAATGAAAGGCGAGACGGCCGTCGAGCTGCTCGGTTTCGCCCGGGCGATGCGCCAGAAAGCCAACCGCGTGGCTGCGGCTTCGGATGGCGAGCCGCTGCTCGATACCTGCGGCACCGGCGGCGACGGCCTCGGCACCTTCAATATTTCCACGATTTGTGCATTCGTCGTAGCCGGGGCCGGCGTGCGCGTGGCCAAGCACGGCAATCGTTCCATCTCGAGCGGCTGCGGCAGCGCGGACGTCCTGGAGCGCCTCGGAATCCGGATTGTGCTCGATGCGAATCAGGCGGCGCGAGCCATTCGGGAAATCGGCATCGGGTTCCTGTTTGCCCCCGCGTTTCACCCGGCGATGAAGCACGCCCAGCCCGCGCGTCTCGAGCTGAAGATGCGAACGATATTCAATTTGCTCGGACCGCTCACGAACCCGGCGGGTGCGACCGCGCAACTGGTCGGAGCGCCGTCACCGGATGCGGCCGAGTTGATTGCCAGCGCACTGGCAGCGCTCGGCCTCGAACGCGGCTTCGTTGTGCACGGCTCCGATGGCCTCGATGAGATCACGACCACGGGACCGAGCCTCGTCTTCGAGATCTGCCGCGGTGAAGTAAGCCGCCGCGCCGTGAGCCCGGCGGATTTCGGCGTTGCGCCGACAACCTTGGCGGAGCTTAAAGGCGGAACGCCGGAGGTCAACTGCGAGATCGCGAAGTCCATTTTGCTGGGGCAGCACGGGCCGAAGCGCGATATCGTGCTGGTAAATGCCGCCGCCGCTCTGGTGGTGGCGGGCCGTGCGGCTACGTTTGGGGAAGGGATCGTGCAGGCCGGGGAATCAATCGATTCCGGCACGGCACTGCGGAAGGTCGAGCAGCTCGCCGCGTTCAGCCGCGAATTGGGATAAGACAAAACCAGCCCACCAGTGATATGCACCACTCGCCCCGCGCCAAGAGCGGCATTGGATAGTGGAGCCAGCCGCCGTTTTCGCTATCGCGCGCCGGCGTGCCGCTTGAGGATCTGGGGCAGATTTTGCGAAAGTGCGGACCTCGCCAGCACCATATCGCAACCCGTCTCGTGCGCTTTCTGCTTGAGCTCGCCCTGGACGTGCGAGAGATAGCCGATCAAGCTGATCGACTTCATCTCGGCGCTGCCTTTCAATTTCGGAATCAACTCGAGAGGCTGCATCGCGCTGAAGTTCAAATCGAAGATGATCAGGGCGGGCTTCTCCTTCATGGCCTTTTCGAGCAACTCCTCGTCGTTCTTGACAAACTCCACCTGGAGGCCCGCTCGCTTGGCGGCGTCGCTGATCTTCACCGTGAAGAACAAATCGCCTACTGCGGCCAGGATTTTCTTAGGCTGCCTTTGCATAGATCCCGTCAAGAGAATCAGTCCCGCAAATTGGCCGGACAATTCCAGTTTTTAATTGTCGAGTTGCCGCTCTGGTGGGTAAATTTCATCGTACCTTGTTCCAGGCCGCAGCGCAACGGGCGGGGCTTTTCCGGTGCGCCACAAAGCAAGCGCGTGTTACCGTGGAGCCGGGCCCCTTCGGCTGCTTGCCGAGGGAGGAGCTCGGCATCCGTGGCTGCGATCCGATTTATGATAAGGCGTTGCGGCAGGCGGCCCGGATCGCCGGCCGTGAACGGGGGTGAAGGTTTGACGGTGCACTGGCAGGTGTATCCCGAAGCAGTGGCCGCCGCGGCTGCGTGCGCGGACTTCATGGTTGCGCGTTTGGAGCAGGCGCTGTCGCTAAAGGACTACGCCACGCTCGCACTCTCAGGGGGAACCACGCCGAAGCCGCTGTTCGACCGGTTGGCTTCACTCCGCTTCCCCTGGCATCAGGTGCATTTCTTTTGGGCGGACGAGCGCGCCGTTCCGCCTACCGACCCATTGAGCAACTATAAGCTCGCCGCCGAGGCTTTGCTTTTGCCGGCAAAAGTGCCGCAGCAGAACGTACACCGCATCCACGGCGAGCTTATGCCCGACGTTGCCGCGCGTGCCTACGAACGGGAGATCCGCGACTTCTTTGGGCTCGAGTCTGGCGAGATGCCGCCGTTTGACCTCGTGCACCGCGGCATAGGACCGGACGGGCACACGGCCAGTCTTTTCCCTGGCGACCCGTTCCTCGAAGATCGCGAGCGGATCGCCGCCGCTGTCTACGCGGAAAAAGTGGGCCAGTGGCGGGTCACGCTTCTGCCTGGCGTGTTAGAGGCGGCCAGAGAAACCGTGTTGCTGGTTGCGGGGGTGGACAAAGCGGAGCCGGTGCGCGCCATTTTCAACGAGCCGTACGATCCGAAACAGTACCCGGGGCAGTTGGGAATGGCGCAGGGCCGCAGTGTAACCTGGTTCCTCGATCAAGCGGCCGCGCGGTTGCTTGAAAGTCCCGAGTAGGGCCATTGCCGGGGGCGCGCCCCGGCAATGCATCTACGGGATCACAACGATCTTTCCAAACTGCTCCTTCCGCTCGAGGCGCTCGTGCGCGGCGCGAATCTCCGCAAGCGGGTAGACGCGGTCGATGACGGGCCGCACCTGCTTCCGGAAGACCAACTGGAGCACGGTCGAGAGCTCGCCCATCGTGCCCACAAACGATCCGAGCAGCGACTGCTGGCGACTGAACAGAAACCGGAGATCGACCTTCACGTCATAGCCGGTCGTCGCGCCGCAGGTGACCAGCCGTCCATTGGGCGCAAGCGATTGCAGGCTTTTAGGCCAAGTGGCCGCGCCCACATGTTCGAGGACGACATCGACGCCGCGCCGGTCCGTGAACTTTTTGACCTCGGCCGCGATGTCCTGCTGGTAATGATCTACGACGGCATCCGCGCCAAGCTGGCGTGCCATTTCGAGCTTTGCATCTCCTCCCGCGGTCGCGATCACGCGGCAGTGGAAGAGTTTCGCAAGCTGGATGGCGGCCGAGCCCACGCCGCTCGATGCCGCGAGCACGAGCACGACCTCGCCAGGCTGCAACTGCGCGCGGCTAAACAGCATGTGCCAGGCTGTGAGAAACACGAGCGGAACGGCGGCGGCGTCCTCGAATGTCAGGTCGTCCGGGATCGGAACGACGGCGTATTCCGGGGCCGCCACGAACTCTGTGTTGCCGCCGGGCACGCCGAGGCCGAAGATCGTGTACCGCCTGCACTGGTTATCGCGGCCTGAAACGCAATGTGCGCATTGGCGGCAGCTCAGGCCGGGTGAGAGCAGAACGCGCTGGCCGGGATGAATGCGCTGGCATAGCTCGCCGGTCGAGACCACCTCGCCCGCGATGTCGCTGCCGAGGATGTGCGGCATCGGGATTTCGGTGTTGGGGAGGCCGGCGCGCACAAAGAGGTCGAGGTGATTCAGCGCACAGGCGCGCACGCGCACGAGCGACTGGTCGGCCGGGATCTTGGGCTCCGGCGCGTCTTCGTAAACCAGGACCTCCGGCCCTCCGTGCCGATGAATCCGTGCAGCCTTCATGGCTCCATTGTGACGCACGGCCGAGGTAAGGAGCAGATGAAGCCGCCACATAATTCGCAGCGGCGTGGCGAGGTTAGCCGCAAGCTGCTAACCGACTACTTCCAGAATCAGCTCGCGTTCCTCGGGCGGATGCGTGGAGATGCGGAAGGCGTCCTCGACGAGCTGAGCCGCTTCATCCAAACGATCTTCCCCTGTGTAGTACAAGCGGCACAGCACCGCGCCAGCCTCGACTTTTTCGCCGACTTTCACCTCGAGGATCACGCCTACGGCCGGATCGATCACGTCTTCCTTGGCGTCGCGGCCCGCGCCGATCATCGCAGAGGCCAGTCCGATATCCTCCGCGGCGATGGCGCTTACAAAGCCGGCGCGCGGCGAAGGGATCTCGCGGGCGCCGCTTGCGTTTGGCAGCAGGTCGAACCGGTCGAGCACTTGTGGGTTGCCGCTCTGGGCCTCGATCACGTCCTTGAGCTTGCGGTATCCGGAGCCGTCGAGAAGCTTTCTCTGGGCCACATCGCGCGCGTCTTCGATGGTCTCTGCGGCCTTGCCGAGGTGGATCATCCGCGCGGCGAGTTCCAGCGAAAGCCGCGTCAGGTCGTTGGGTCCGGCGCTCTGCAAGGTCTGCGATACTTCCATGATCTCGAGCGCGTTGCCGACGGCATAGCCAAGGGGCTGGCTCATATCGGTGATGAGCGCTTGCACCCGCTTGTCCAAGCGGCGGCCGATGCCGGCCATCATCTGCGCGAGCCGGCGCGCCTCCACCTGGCGTTTCATGAACGCGCCCGAGCCTACCTTCACATCGAGCACGACCCCATCCAGGCCCGCCGCCAGCTTTTTCGACATGATCGAAGAAGCGATCAGCGGGATGGATTCGACCGTGGCGGTCGCCTCGCGCAAGGCGTGCAACTTACCGTCCGCCGGAGCAACCTCAAGCGTCTGGCCGATGAAGGCGAGCTGATGCGCGGCGAGCTGCGCGCGGAACTCGTCGATGTTCAGATCCGTGCGCAGGCCGGGAATCGATTCGAGCTTATCGAGCGTGCCACCCGTGTGCCCGAGGCCGCGGCCTGAGATCATCGGCACGACCACGCCGGCGGCGGCCGCCAGCGGCGCCGCGATCAGGCTGGTTTTGTCGCCCACGCCTCCCGTGGAGTGCTTGTCCACCTTAACGCCGGGAATGGACGAGAGATCCACCGTTTCGCCGGAGCGAACCATGCAATCGGTCAGGGCGGTCACTTCGTGGTCCGACATGCCCGAGAAGCACACCGCCATTAAGAACGCCGCCATCTGGTAATCCGGGATTTCGCCCTGCGTATAACCTTCGATTAAGAGGGCGATTTCTTCCGCATTCAACTCCTCGCCCTCCCGCTTTCGGCGGATCAGGTCAACGATTCGCATTTAGACCCTTAAGCCTACCATCATAACGGAGCACAAGTAAAGGTTTCTTGGGCAATTCCAACAGCTTACCGGGAGTGCTCAACGCCTCATGTGACTTCCGGCAGCCGCACCCGGAACTTGCCAGCAAAGATCTCATCGAACAAGCCGAGAATCTGATCGTGCAGGCGGCCGTTGTCGGCCAGGACGTGCGGGCCCTGGAGCAACGCCGCGCCGCCGCGCATATCGGAGATCTTACCTCCGGCCTCGGTTATGAGCAGCAGCCCCGCGGCCATATCCCACGGCTTCAGGCCAAATTCCCAAAATGCGTCCAGCCGGCCGCTGGCGACGTACGCCAGGTCGAGCGCGGCCGAGCCGGCGCGCCGCACGCCATGGGTGAGCATCGAAACCTGATAGAAAAAATGAACATTGACATTCCGGTGGCGCTTGCGGCTGGGGAACCCGGTGCCCAGCAAGGCATCGTCTAGGCGCTCGACGCTCGAAACCCGAATCGGCCGGCCGTTGAGATGTGCGCCTGAGCCGCGCTCGGCCGAGAACATCTCGTCCCGGATCGGGTCGAAGATGCAGCCGGCCACCAGCTCGCCCGCGCGCTCCAAGGCAAGGGTCACGTTGAACATTGGAAAGCCGTGAGCGAAGTTGGTGGTGCCATCGAGCGGATCGACGTACCAGCGGTATTGGGAGGAGCTCTCGTGCCCTCCGCCCTCTTCGGCCACGATGGCGTGAGAAGGAAAGTGCGACCGCAGCCGCTCGACCACAAGCTTTTCCGAAGCGCGGTCGGCTTCGGTCACCAGGTCGAATTCCCCTTTCAGCTCAAAACCGATGCGCTGCTCGAAGTACCGGGCCAATACCGCCCCGGCTTCGCGCGCGATCTCCATGCTGGTTTCAAGGTAAGGCATAGGATGCCCGTGCCCGATCCTGTTATGGGTAGCCGCACGGGACGGCAGCCGCGCGACTACTCCTCCCGGATGTACTTGATTTCGTGTTTATAGATGAATAGGTTCGGCGCATCGTCACGGGTGAGGCGGATGAAGGAGAGATCGTAGTACTCGATCGTGCCCGCGACTTCGGAGTTGTCCCGCAACTTGATCCGGACCGGGATTTCGTTGTCGATGAGGTGCTTCAGATACCGGACCTCCTCGTAGGTCTGCTCTGGTGCGCGGGTCTTGGCACCCTCCCTCTGGTGCGGGCCGCCCCCGCCTGGACGGCCGCCTCCACCCGATGGCTTCCTGTTGCTCATACCGTCATTGCTTTTTGAGTTCATGCCGTTCACGCGCACTCTCCAGGAGACGCAATTCGATCCCCGCCTTCGGAATTACGGCTGCACCACTGCGCCGCGAGTGGCTAGCGCCGCACCGGCGTCCACCCCTTGGCCGGCTCAGACTCCCCATAATATCCGCTCCGGGCGGAAACCCGCAAACCGCCCCGCTTCACCTTCACCTCGGTACGGTGGAACGGGTCCTTGGCGGGCGGCACATTCTTGGGGTAGTAGGCGAGCAGGTATTGGGTGCGCAGGTCATGGAGGATCTCCGAGAACGCGGCGTCAAGCTGCTCGCCCAGCGCCGGCGCGAAGACGCGTCCGCCGGTCCGCTGTGCCATAGTTGCCAGCGCATGTTCGCCGCCGATGTTGCGACCCGCGTCGTTTTCAATCGGCACGACGAGCACCGGGTAAACCACGGCATCGGCCATCTGCGCCGCTTCGAGCGCCTGCTGGAAGTTCTTACTGCTCGTGGTATCGCCGCCGTCGGTGACGACCACGATCACATGGCGGCCATCTCGTCCCTCCAGCCGGTTCGAAGCCAGATAAAGCGAGTCGTAGAGGCTGGTGCCGCCCTCGGACTTGAGTCCTTTGAGCGATTTTTCCAGCAGGTCCATCCGGCGCGTGAATCCCGCGAGCAGCGTCGTTTCCCAGTTGAAGGCGAAGAGCGCCGCGGCATCTTGCGGGTTGCCCTCCTTGAAGAGCGCATCCAGAAAGCGGTTCACGGATTCTATTTCGTAAGCGAGGGCGATGCCGGTCGAGCCGCTGATGTCGATCATGAGCGCGATCGAAAGCGGCTGCCCGGTGTGGTGCTCGAATACGGCTAGCTCCTGCGGCACGCCGTTGTCGAGCACCTGAAAATCGGCTTTGTTCAGATCGCCGATCGGCGACCCATGCGCGTCCTTGATAGTTACCAGGATGCGCACCAGCTTCACCTCGACGCGAAAGGTGGGCTCCCCAGGGGACGGCGATTGACCGTTTTCTGGTTCTGCCACCTCTGCCTCTGGGCCGAAGGCCCCAAGCTGGAGCGATCCGCGCTCTTGGGCCGGGAGCGCCGCGCCCGCAATCAGCAGCGCCACGATGGGAAGCCGCCGTACCCTCATCGCCCAATCACCGAGTCGTCCCATTGCCCTTCCACCCAGACCTCGCCATCGGCGAAGCGCTCTTTTTTCCAGATGGGAACGGTGCGCTTGAGGCGGTCGATACCTTCGAGCGCCGCTTCGAACGCCGCCTTGCGATGCGGCGCGGCCACCAGCACTGCGACGCTCGTCTCCCCGATCCCGATGCGCCCCAGCCGGTGCACCATCGCGATGCGCCCCACCGCGTGCGCCCGCGCGATCTCGCAGCCGATCTGCGCCATGACCTGAACGGCCATCGGCTCATAGCACTCATAGTCGAGGCAGAGCGTTTGGCGGCCGTTGCTGTTGTTGCGCGCCACGCCCTCGAAGATCACCAGCGCGCCGTCCTCGCCTCGGAGCAGCCTTGTAGCCAGCTCGCGCGTCCCGATCGGCTCGTGTGTGAGCGCGAAGAAGTGCCCGCCCGGTTCCTGGATCTCGTGTGCGTAGCGCGAGGCGCCGCCGCTCACCGGGGGCAGAAACGCCACTTCGTCGCCGTCACCGAGCGCCGCCTCGCCGCTCGCGAACTGGCGGTTGCGCGCGAAAGCGATGCTGCGCTTCATCCCGCCCAGGCGCGGGAACTCGGCTGCGTAACGGGCAAAGACGCTATCTAAGCGCGTGCCCGGCTCGAGCTCGAGCTGATCCTCGGCCCGGCCGACCACGTCCTTCAATACCCCGAAAAACAGAACTCTAACGCGCACTGGACGGCTGCCTTCCCGACTGTTCGCTGCACCGCTCGACCGGCATACCTTCTAACGTATCAGACGGCGTGGTGTGATTCGCGGTTACGCGCCTCCGCCGCCCGCTATAATCCGTATCAATGCACACGCACGAAGCACGGCTGCGCGTACGTTACGCCGAGACCGATCAGATGGGCGTGGTCTACTACGCCAATTACTTGGTTTGGATGGAAGTGGGCCGGGTCGAGTATTGCAAGTCGATCGGCTTCAACTACCGCGACATGGAAGGGGAGGACGGCGTGTTGCTCGCGGTCGTCGAAGCGCATTGCCGTTACCTGCAACCGGCGCGGTTCGAGGATGAAATCGTCGTGAAGACTTGGATCGAAGAGGCCACCAAGCGCAGCGTGCGGTTTGGATATGAGATGCGGCGCGCGGCGGACGGCCGCGTCCTTGCGACCGGCGAAACCAAACACCTCTTCTGCGGCCGCGACCTCCGGCCCACGCGCCTGCCGCGGAAATATTACGCTCAGTTCGGCGTCGCTGCGCCCGAGCCGGCAGCCTGATCCAGCCCCTTTGCGGAACCGGGGCGCGCGCCGCAAGCCGCTACAATAGAAGCAACTGGGCTATGCGCATCGCGATTGCCGCCGATCACGCGGGTTTTCTCTTGAAACAGGATCTGGCAAACGAGTTGAAGGGCGCAGGACACGGGGTCCTCGATCTCGGCACGTTCAGCACGGAGCCGGTGGACTATCCGGATTACGCGGCCGCGGTGGCTCGGGCGATTACCGGCCGGCGCGCCGACCGGGGCATTCTCATCTGCGGCAGCGGCGTGGGAGCGTCGGTCGCGGCGAACAAGTTCCCTGGCATCCGGGCGGGCCTTTGCCACGATTGCTACTCGGCGCATCAGGGCGTGGAGCATGACGACATGAATGTGCTGGTGCTGGGCGCCCGCGTCATCGCCGGCGAGTTGGCGCGCGAGCTGGTGGCGAGGTTCCTTGCGGCGAACTTCTCGGGCGAGGAGCGGCATCGCCGCCGCCTGGAGAAGGTGAAGGAATTCGAGGCGCATCCCCTTGGCTGAAGTCACAACGCTCTTCTTCGATGTCGGCGGTGTGCTGCTGACCAACGCCTGGGACCACGCCGAACGCCGCCGCGCGGCGGATCACTTTCATCTCGACTGGGAGGACTTTGAGGCGCGGCACGAAGAGGTCGTCGCGGCGTTCGAGACACGGCAGATGACGCTCGCGGAGTATCTGTACCAGACCGTCTTCCACTACCCGCGCCCCTTTACGAAGGACGACTTCCGGAAATTTATGTTCGCCCAATCGCAGGCCTGCCGGAGAGCGTTGCGCGTGGCCGAAGAGCTGGCCTGCACGAAACGATATCTGATGGGCACAATCAACAACGAGTCGCTCGAGCTGAACCTCCACCGCATCCGGCAATTCGGGCTGTGCAATTTCTTCAGCGTGTTTTGCAGCTCGTGCTTTCTCGGTGTGCGGAAGCCGGGCCGTGCAATCTACTCATTGGCGCTTGACATCACCGGGCGCAACGGCTCCGAATGCATTTACATCGACGACCGCCCGGAAAATCTCGAGTGCCCGCGCGCTCTGGGCATGCGGGTCATCCAGTACGAATCGCCCGCGCAGCTGCGAGAGGAGCTGGGGCGCTGCGGCGTAGGAATAGGAACCGGCTGACACCATGGAAACCGAATCCCATATCTTTGTTGTCTTGGGCGGGACGGGCGATTTGATGCGGCGCAAGCTGCTGCCCGCTCTCTTTCACGTCTTCACGGAACATTCCACCGGAGAGCGCTCGGTGATTCTCGCGGCCGGAATCGAGACCAACCTGAACGACGAGAGCTACCGCACGCTCGCCGCCGATGTCCTGATGAAAGACGGCGCCGCCGATGCTGCCGCCGTCGAAGCCTGGTGCGGCCGTTACCTGCACTATCAGCCGATCGGGCGCGGAGAGGCGAGCGATTACCAGGCGCTCGCGGCCCGCATTGCCGCGCTCGAGCAAGCCAGCGGCGGGTTGCCGGGGAACCGCGTGTTTTACCTGGCGCTGCCGCCGGCGGTGTTCCAACCGGCCATCAAGGGCCTGGGCGGGGCCGGATTGAACCGCAGCCCGGGCTGGGCGCGCCTGGTGATCGAAAAGCCCTTTGGCCGCGACCTCGCCTCGGCCTGCGAGCTCAACCGCACTCTGCACGCCTGGTTCGACGAATCGCAGATCTATCGCATCGACCATTACCTCGGCAAGGAGACCGTGCAGAACCTGCTGGTCTTCCGGTTCGCCAACGCGTTGTTCGAGTCACTGTGGAACCGCGACCGTATCCAGCGGGTCGAGATCCTGGTGGCCGAATCGCTCGGCGTCGAGCACCGCGCGGCTTATTACGAAAAGGCGGGCGCCGTGCGCGACATGATTCAGAACCATCTCACCCAGCTTCTTACCATCACGGCGATGGAACTGCCGGCCTCGTTCGACTCGGAGGCGATCCGGTACGAGAAAGCGAAAGTGCTCGAAGCGGTGCAGCCGATCCGGCCCGAGGACGTCGTGTTCGGCCAGTACTCGCGCGGCACGATCGGCGGCGAGGAGGCGCCGGGCTACCGCGAAGAACCCGGCGTGGCCCCGGATTCTCAGGCCGAAACGTTTGCCGCCCTGCGGCTCCGCATCGAGAACTGGCGCTGGTACGGCGTGCCCTTTTATTTGCGCACCGGCAAGAGGCTGGCCCGGCGGCTGAGCCAGGTCATCGTCACGTTTCGGGCGCCGCCGCCCTCGATTTTCAAGCCGCTGTGCAACGATTGCATTCACTCGAACGTGCTCGTAATCACGATCCAACCCGACGAAGGATTCGACCTCGATTTCGAAGTGAAGGCGCCAGGACCGGGGATCGCGGTGAACACCGAGCGGCTGCATTTCCGTTATGCCGAATCGTTCGCGCCGCTGGCGCCGGCGTATCACACTCTGCTGGCCGATATCCTGACGGGCGACCAGACGTTGTTCGTCAGCTCGCGCTGGGCCGAGGCATCCTGGGCGCTTTACACGCCGCTCCTCGAGCGCCGCCCGCCGGTGGAGTTCTACGCGGCGGGCACTTGGGGCCCGGTATCGGCGGACAGGTTGGTGCAGGCCGGCTAAACCGCATGTCAACTGGACCAGCTCCAGCCAGCGGTGGGTTTC
>CAWIHA010000037.1:0-33209 GCA_963835855.1 Bryobacterales bacterium
ACCATTTGCTCGAGCAGATGGAACTGCGCATCCGGTTTACCGATAACGACTCGTCTCCTCTGCTGAAGTTGCTGGCCGATCCAGAGATCCCTATCGCAACGGTCGCAGACACGGACGGAGCCGCCGTATTCCGTCCGTGTGGTTGTCGTCTGCCGCGAACGGCACAACTCGCAGATTTCTTCGATCCCTTGCAGGGAGAAGCGGCTCAGGCGCCAGCCGCCATCGATGAGCAATTCGGACCAGGGCCTGCGCTTGGCTTGCTCCTTCGCCTCCAGTGCGCCCTGGACGGAATCAGACCAAGCCATCGTTAACCCGAGTTCCCCGGAAAACTCGTCGAACAGCGAGTGTTCTATTCGATTGCAGACGCCCCGCAGTTTCTGGTCAGTGTCCGGCAACGCCTCGATTTTCAACAGAAACTGGCCGCCTCCGTTCACCAGTTCCTCGACCCTTTCGACCGCCTCCCGGACCAACTGAACCACGATCTCGCCCAGCACCTGCACCGTGTAAGACCGCGCGCGAAGCCGGCGCGCCTGGCCGCCGCCGGCCGAAGTGATGCCGAGCACGTATCGCTGGATTCCCGAGAAATCACCCGCTACGTAAACGTGTCCGCTCATTATCCTCCGGCCTCCGCAGCCTTGCCGCCGAATCTCACCGTTGCCCGAGCCGGCTGGATCGCCGGGAGCACATCACCGGCCTGCACCTGCTCGCCGCCGGTTCGGAACCAATTGAGGGCCTCAATCCCCTTCGCATCGGGGCACTCATTCCTACGTCCTTTTGTGGACGACACTTGGTTCTTCATCTTCGAGTTTCAATCCCCTTCGCATCGGGGCAGTCATTCCTTCGGCTTGGATCGCGCTACTGGCGTTGTGCAAAATGTCACGTAGTCTCAATCCCCTTCGCATCGGGGCAATCATTCCTACGCAGAATTTCGGCATAGCCGTCCTTGTTGCTGTTTTTAGTTTCAATCCCCTTCGCATCGGGGCGCACTTACCAACGCTCCAACCACACCGTTATCTCCGGGAGAATACGCGTTTCAATCCCCTTCGCATCGGGGCGCTCATTGCTACCCAAAGGCATCGGTTTCTACAAATGGCTCGCAAAGTCTCAATCCCCTTCGCATCGGGGCGCTCATTGCTACGCCGCGCAATCGGTGGGTATCGCCATAGCTGGAGTCTCAATCCCCTTCGCATCGGGGCGCTCATTGCTACGCGCCATGCGGCATTCCCTGCGATCGTCGCGAGAACGCCGTCTCAATCCCCTTCGCATCGGGGCGCTCATTGCTACATGATTTCACGGAGAAGAGCGGGCCGGATGGCAAGCAGGTCTCAATCCCCTTCGCATCGGGGCGCTCATTGCTACGGTCGGGGTCGCGGTCGGGGTCGTGGTCGCTGTCGCGTCTCAATCCCCTTCGCATCGGGGCGCACTTACCAACGGAAACACATGGATACCCATCCAACTAGGACAGACAGCGTTTCAATCCCCTTCGCATCGGGGCGCTCATTGCTACCCAAAGGCATCGGTTTCTACAAATGGCTCGCAAAGTCTCAATCCCCTTCGCATCGGGGCGCTCATTGCTACGCCGCGCAATCGGTGGGTATCGCCATAGCTGGAGTCTCAATCCCCTTCGCATCGGGGCGCTCATTGCTACGCGCCATGCGGCATTCCCTGCGATCGTCGCGAGAACGCCGTCTCAATCCCCTTCGCATCGGGGCGCTCATTGCTACATGATTTCACGGAGAAGAGCGGGCCGGATGGCAAGCAGGTCTCAATCCCCTTCGCATCGGGGCGCTCATTGCTACCTTCGGATTTCCCGTCGATTCTGGCGAACGTGGCCAAGTCTCAATCCCCTTCGCATCGGGGTACTCATTCCTACCTTCCTAAAAAACAGCCCTTTAGAATCCTATATTTAGGCCACCATTTTCCGGCATGTCCGATTCGGCCCTGCAAAACCGCCCTCCGCGCCCCCCGGCGAAGCCCGCCGGGCAGGATCAAGCCATTGCGCATCTATAAGATGCCCGGATTTACGGCACCTAGGGGGTCCGGAGACCGAAAGCCGGTTGGCAATACATCGCCGAAAACAAGCCGCTTGCACCACGTACCAGTCTCGCTCCTCGACCACCTCAGCCGTGCGGAACACCACGCTGCCCTTGGCGCAAATGCCACACAAATGGAAAATATGCACCCTGTCCCGCTCCGCGTCAAGCGCTTTCTGAACTGTTCCGGCCCAGCCTGAAATGGAGAGCGGGCGTTCTCCGTGAGTGGACATTCCGCCCTTCGGGCGGCTATCTTCACGGCATGGGGGTCTTTCGATCCGATGTGGTTCTTTTGAAGAGCGCGGAAGCGGGGCCTGCCCCCATTAATGGCGTAAAGCCCAGAGCCACTGCCCAAGGAAATGGCGGGGACGACGGGGCTCGAACCCGCGACCTCCGACGTGACAGGCCGGCGTTCTAACCAACTGAACTACGTCCCCGCTTTGAACGGGTGAGCCGACTTTCATCCTACCATGTCCTCTTCGGTTTCGCCGACGCACACCTCGGGCCCATTTTTCGGGGCGCGAGACAGTCCAGGCTATCCAGAATTGAGGTCTCGCGGCCACAGCAACGCGCGCACCGCCTTGCGCGGGTGGTTTCTCCCCGCATCCGGGTAAGCCTGTGCGACAATGAAAACGATTGGCTGTAGCGTCAAACTCGCCCGGTGTAGTCTTGAAGGTAAGCGCCTGCCCGACGTTTGGACCTGTCTCGTCAACTGCGAATGGGACCCAGTGCGGGCTTGTGGCCGCACGCGGGTAAAGGAGAGTGTTTAACTAATGAAGCTCTACGTGGGAAATCTCCCCTATCAGGCGAGCGAATCGGATCTGGAGGGTTGGTTCACCGAGGCCGGCATCTCCGTCGATAGTGTCAACATCATGCGCGACCGCTTTTCCGGCGAAGCGCGGGGTTTCGGATTCGTCGAAATCGCTAACGAGCAGGACGCGGCACGGGCGATCGCTTCGTGCAATGGCAAGGAGTTCATGGGCCGGGCGCTGGTTGTCAATGAGGCGCGTCCGCTCAGTCCCGGCGGTGGCGCGGGCAGGCCGCAGCGCAGCGGCTCGGGCCGTCCCGGCGGTCGCCGCGATCGCACTAGCTGATCCCTTCAGGAAACGGTGTGCGGCCGTTTCCTGACGTAGAAACCAGCGCGCTAATCCGCCGGAAGACAGCCTGTCGCACGGTTAGCCCTGCTACGGGCGCGGCGGCGCGGTGTCCGCAACTCCCGAAGCTGGACCACCTCACCAAGGTAGCGCTGCTGAAACTGAACGCGCTGCGGAGTCGCCCGCGTCTTCACGGCGCCGGCTCATAGAAGCTGAGCGCGTTGTCGCCTTGCTTGAGAACCCGTATGCGCCGCAGCCGGCCGTATTCTTCCTTGAGTGGTTGCCGTACCGTATGCTGCGCGATCACAAGCGGCGGCGGCGCGGCGCCCAAAACGGCGAGCGCGGCGTCACACTCGTGCTCGAGCTCGTAGGGCGGATCTAGAAATACGATGTCAGCCGAGAAACGGGGCAATGCGGCGAGCGTCTTCCCGCAAATCGCTTCGGCGCGCTCTTCCAGACCGAGCGTCTTCAGGTTCTGGTGGATTACGTCCAGGGCTGAGTGATGCTTTTCGATGAAGACGGCGCGCGCGGCGCCGCGGCTCAACGCCTCGATACCGACGGCGCCCGACCCTGCGTATGCATCCAAGAATGTAGCCCCGGCGATGTGTGGCGCGAGCACATCGAAAAGCGTCTCCCGCAGCTGGTCCGGCGTGGGCCGCAAGTGCGCGCCGGAAAGCGTTTTCAAACGGCGGCTGCGGAATTCCCCTCCAATCACGCGCATGTCTCACCCCACCTGAACGAGCCCGTACCGCCGCTGCCAGTGGCCGCGCAGGTAATTTACGCCGCGGCGCAACTCTTCGTCCGCCGCAGGCCGCGCCACAAACTCCGATGCTTCGCGGCGCGCGATCTCGAGGATCTCGGAGTCGCGGATAATATTCGCGATCCGCAGCGCGGGAAGCCCGGATTGCCGTGTGCCGAAGAATTCGCCCGGCCCGCGCAGCTTCAGATCCATTTCCGCGATATAGAAGCCATCGCTCGATTCGACCATAGTGCGGATGCGCTCGCGGCCGATGTCGTTCAGCTTGCCCGTGACCAGAACGCAATAGCTCTGGGCGCCGCCGCGGCCCACGCGCCCCCGGAGCTGGTGGAGCTGCGAAAGCCCGAAGCGCTCGGCCTGCTCGATCACCATCACGGTGGCGTTCGGCACGTCGATGCCGACTTCGATCACGGTGGTCGAAACCAGCACCTGCACTTCGCCGTTCTTGAAGCTTCGCATAACGGCTTCTTTCTCATTCGTGCCGAGGCGTCCGTGCATTAGCCCCACGCGGAGTTGCGGGAACACCTCCTGGGAGAGATGTTTGTGCATCTTCCCGGCGGCTTTCATCGCCTGGGTTTCGGATTCTTCGATCACCGGGTAGACGACGTAAGCCTGCCGGCCCTCTTCGATCTGCTGCTTCAGGAAGCTCCACACCTGCTCGATGTGATCCTCGTGGACGTGCTTGGTTAGGATGGGCTTTCGGCCGGGCGGGAGTTCGTCAATCACCGAGAAGTCCAGATCGCCGTAGAGGGTCAGCGCCAGCGTGCGGGGGATCGGCGTTGCCGTCATAACCAGCACATCCGGGTGCACGCCCTTCCCGATGAACTTCATCCGCTGCATCACGCCGAACCGGTGCTGCTCATCCACGATCGCCAGGCCGAGTTTGCCGAATGCCACGTCTTCCTCGATCAGCGCGTGCGTCCCGATCGCCACGTTCACCAGGCCCGCGGCGAGCGCACGTTTGAACTGCGCTTTTTCGCGCTTGCCGGCCGAGCCGGTGAGCAGCGCGACCGTATAGCCGAGATCCGCAAACAGATTCTTGAAATAGAGGTAATGCTGCGTGGCCAGGATTTCGGTAGGGGCGAGCACGGCAACCTGGTAGCCATTTTCGATGGCGATGATGGCGGCCTCGGCGGCGACCAGCGTCTTCCCGCTGCCCACGTCTCCCTGGAGCAGCCGGTTCATGGGCGAGGGAGTTTCCATGTCGCGCGCGATCTCCCCGAGGACACGCTTCTGCGCGCCGGTCGGCTTGAAGGGCAGCATCTGTTTGATTTGGTCCCGGACGCGATCGCTTAGCGCGAAGGCGATGCCGGGCCGCACGCGCGCCGTCTTGTGTTTCAGCGCCAGCCCGCATTCCAGCCAGAAGAATTCCTCGAAGATCAGCCTGAACTGCGCCGGTGAGCGGAACGCGTTCAGCAACCGGAGGTCCTCGTGCTCGGGCGGGAAGTGAATGTTCCGGAGCGACGTCCAGAGCTCGGACAAGTGCAACCGCTCGCGGACGCTCGGCGGCAGCGGATCGGGAAGCGGCGCCAGTGTCTCCAAGACGCGATCCACGAGCCGGCGGAACACGCGCGCTGTGATCTTGCCTGCCGCTTCGTAGATCGGAACGATGCGTCCGACGTGCAGCCCCGCTTCGCCCTCTTCATCGCCGCCGAGAATCTCGTATTCGGGGTGCAGCATCGCCAGCTCGCCGCTGTAGCTGTCCAGCTCGACTTTGCCGTAGAGCGCGATGCGCTGTCCCGGCGCGATGACGCCGGCAAGATAACCGGCGTGAAACCACTTTCCGGCAAGGATCGCGCGCGAGGCGTCGCTGAAGGTGGCTTCAAAGAGGCCGAGATCGCGGCGGCGGAAGCCCGCAACGCGCGCCGTCCGCACTGTGGCGATCACGGTAGCCATTTCTCCGGGGGCAAGCTGTGAGATGGTTTTCACATTCCGGCGATCTTCGTAGCGGAAAGGCGGGTAGGCGAGCAGGTCCTCGACGGTGACGAGACCCTTGGATTCGAGCATCGCCGCCCGGGCCGGCCCCACACCTTTGACGTACATCAAGGGAGTCGAGAGTGTCAGATCCACCGGAACGTCCAGTCTAGCAAGGCGCTGAAAAGCTCTTTTCGAGCCGTCTTGGCAGGGCGGCACAGGTGAATGCCCGTGCCACCCCCACCGCGCCACCCGGCTTCGTCTCGGGTATTCTGGACCCATATGAGATCTGCTGCCTTGTGTGTCCTGCTGCCGCTGATCGCCGCCGCGGCGGACCTGCGCGTCGGCATCATTGGCACCGACAGTTCGCATGCCACCGCTTTCACGGAGATCCTGATGAATCCGAAGTTGCCCGGCTACGTGCCGGGAGCCCGCGTGGCCGCCGCCTACAAGGGCGGAAGTGCGGATATTCCGGGCAGCTTGGCGCGCGCCGGCGAGTCTGCCGATGAACTGCGCACGAAATACGGCGTCGAAATCGTGCCCGACATCCCGGCGCTATGCCGGAAAGTGGACGCGGTGCTCATCACGAGCAACGACGGCCGCGTGCACCTGGAGCAGGCCAAACAGGCCATCGCTGCGCGCCGGCCGATGTACATCGACAAGCCGCTTGCCGATACGCTCGGCAGCGTGCGCGAGATCGCGCAAATGGCGAGGGAGGCCAGCGTGCCATGGTTCAGCTCATCCAGCCTGCGTTTCGGCAAGATCGTCGCCACGCTGAAGCGGCCGGACATCACGGGCGCTCTCACCTGGGGTCCGGGGCCGCTCGAGGAGCACCATTACCTCGAGCTGGCGTGGTATGCCATCCATCCGATCGAGATTCTCTACTCGCTAATGGGCGTAGGCTGTGAGGAAGTCACGCGCATTTCCGCTCCCGATGCCGACTTGATCGTGGGCCGCTGGAAGGACGGCCGGATCGGCAGCGCGCGGGCTGTGCGGCCCTATAGCAGCTACGGCGCGGTGGTCTTCACGCCGAATGAGGTTATCCAGAGCGACGAGAAGTATAAAGAAGACTCCGGCTACGGCGGGTTGATGAAGGCGATTGTCGAATTCTTCCAATCCGGCAAGCCGCCCGTAGCGCCCGAGGAAACGCTGGAGATCTACGCCTTCCTGGATGCCGCTCAGCGCAGCAAAGCGGCCGGCGGCAAGCCGATGCTATTGCGGTAAATGGGCGATCCATCGGCATCCTACGGTACAATAAACATTTCATGTCCAAGTTGTTGGAGGGGAAGTGTGCGCTGGTTCTCGGCGTGGCCAACAAGTGGAGCCTGGCCTATGCCATCGCCCAGCGGTTCCAGCAAGCTGGGGCCAAGTTGATCCTGACATACCAGGCCGAGCGGCAGCGCGAAACCGTGGAAACGATCGGCCAGGAACTGGGCGCCTGCCGCGTCCTGCCATGTGATGTGTCGAAGGAACACGAACTCGATCAGCTCGCCGGGACACTCCAGACCCAGGCTGGCCGCGTCGATGCGGTGGTGCATGGCATCGCGTTCGCGAACCGCGAGGAACTGAGCAAGCCCTTCGTTGAAACCTCGCGGGCCGGCTACCTTCTGGCACAGGATATCAGCGCGTACTCGCTCGTTTCTGTGGCCCGCGCCGTCGCGCCGGTGATGACCGCGGGCGGTTCGATTACGACGCTGACCTACCTCGGCTCGACGCGCGTGATTCCAAACTACAATGTCATGGGTGTCGCGAAGGCCGCGCTCGAAGCTGCCATGCGGTATCTCGCCAGCGACCTCGGGCCGCAGGGCATTCGCGTGAACGCCATCTCGTCCGGTCCGGTGAAAACCGCCTCCGCCCGCGCGATCAAAGACTTCTCGACAATTCTCGATCGTGTGGCCCAACGCGCGCCGCTGCGCCGCAATACGGACCCCGCCGAGGTCGCCGATGCCGCGCTGTTCCTGGCCAGCGACCTGGGCCGGGGTGTCACCGGAAACATCCTCTTCGTGGATTCCGGTTTCCAGATTATGGGACTATGAGCCGCCGCGCAGGTCTGTTGACAGGCGTTCAGCCGGCTTCCTATCATGAGATTTCAACCGCAGTTTGCCGCCGAGGCACACCGGTAGAATGTATCGGGTGACTTTTTCTTTCTGTCGGGAACTCCAATGATCAAAGTAGAAGGTTTAACCAAGCGTTACGGCCGCACGGTGGCCGTGGACAACATTTCCTTCTCCGTGGGGAAAGGACAGATCGTCGGTTTTCTCGGGCCTAACGGTGCCGGGAAAACCACGACGATGCGCGTCCTCACCTGCTTCCTTCCCCCGACCGCCGGCACCGCCAGGCTCGCCGGTTTCGACGTACTCAAGCAGCCGATCGAAGTCAAGAAACGGATCGGCTATTTGCCGGAATCGCCGCCGCTCTATCCTGAAATGGAGGTTGTCGAGTATTTGACTTTTGTTGGCAGGCTGAAGGGCGTTCCGAGATCGGCCCTCGCCCGGCGTATCGACGAAGTCTCGGGTCTCTGCGCGATCGGCGATGTGCGCTCGAATCTGATCAGCAAGCTGTCGAGGGGCTACCGCCAGCGCGTCGGCTTGGCCCAAGCCATTATTCATAACCCCGATATTCTCATCCTCGACGAACCGACCGCGGGCCTCGACCCGAAGCAGATCATTGAGACCCGGCAGCTCATTAAGAACCTGGCCAAGGCGGGCGCGCACACCATCATCCTCAGCACGCACATCCTCCCGGAGGTCGAGCAGACTTGCGAGCATGTCGTCATCATCAACAAAGGCAAGCTGGTCGCAACCGATGCCGTTGAGAACCTGACGCACCGGCTGCGCGGATCGGAATCCGTCGCGGTCGAGATCGAATCGCGGGATGGCGCGCTCGACGCCGCGCTGGCGCGGCGCCGGCTGGAGCAGGTGGCGGGCGTCAGCCGCGTGATTGTCAAAGACACCAAGCCGGGCCGCTGCCTGTTCGAAGTTGAGAGTCTGCAGAAGCGGGCGATTCGCGGCGACCTGGCGCGCGCTGTGGTCGAAAGCGGCTGGAACCTGAATGAGCTCCGCCCGGTCGCGCTCAGTCTCGAAGAGATCTTCCTGCAATTGACCGGGGCGGACGCGGAGAATGGAGCGGCCGCCGCCGGAGGTGAGAAGTGAAAAACATTTGGATCATTTACCGCAAAGAATTGAAGAGTTATTACTCGTCCTGGATCGCCTATTTGCTGATGGCGTTCTTCGCCGTCATCTTCGGCTACTTCTTCTATGTGGCCACGGCGATCTTCGTCAGCCGCAGCATGATGGCGATGATGCAAGGCGGCGGTATGCCCATGGACGTGAACGAGTGGGTGGTCCGGCCGTTGCTAATGAATGCCAGCGTCATCGGGCTGTTCTTGATCCCCATGATCACCATGCGGCTGTTCGCGGAAGAGAAGCGCTCCGGCACCATCGAGCTGCTCATGACTTCGCCGGTGCGGGATTACGAGATGATCTTCGGTAAATGGCTGGCGGCCGTGACGCTCTACGCGAGCATTCTGGCCATTTCCGCGGCCAACATGGCCTACCTCTTTCTTTATGGAAAGCCCGACTGGAAGCCGATCCTCATCGGCTACCTAGGGCTGCTGCTTCAGGGCGGCTGTCTACTGGCCATAGGAACGTTTATCTCGACGCTGACCCGCAACCAGATCATCGCCGTTGGCGGCACTTTCGCGGTCTGCCTGCTGCTTTGGGTCTTCGATTGGGTCAGCGCCTACGAAACGGCAACCTGGGCGAAGGTGATGTCGTACCTGTCCGTCGTGACTCACTTTGAGCCGTTCGCCAAGGGCATTCTGGATACCAAGGACGTCGTCTTTTACTTGTCTGCGATTTTTCTCGGCCTGTTCCTGACGGCGCGCTCGATGGAATCGCTGCGGTGGAGGGCATAAGCAAATGAAACTCAACTGGCTCAAGGCGAGACAAACGAAATATACGGCCTATGTTTCGGTATACATGATCGTCATCCTGGCCATACTCGCCACCGCCAACTGGCTGGCCGACGGGCACAATAAGTCTTACGATTCCACGTCGAACAAGCGTTACAGCCTCTCCGATCAAACCGAGAAAATCGTCAAGAATCTCAAGCAGGATGTTACGATCACTTACTTCGATAAGACATCCGAGTTCAGTCGCGCGCACGACCTTCTGGACCGTTATGACAATCTCTCGAGCAGGCTCAAGGTTAACTACGTCGATCCCGACAAGAAACCGCAGCTCACGCGCGCCATGGGCGTGCGGACGCTCGGCACAATTTTCGTCGAGGCCGGCAACAGGCGCGAAGAAGCGAAGAGCCTCACCGAAGAGGAAATCACCGGCGCGCTGATTCGCGCGCTGAAGAGCGGTGAACGCTGGGCATGCCTGGTGAGCGGCAGCGGCGAGCACTCGCTCGATGACAGCAGCCGCACCGGTTACTCGACCATGAAGGACGCTCTCGAGAAGAACAATTACAAGACGCGCACCATCTCGCTGCTCGAGAAACCGGAAGTTCCGAAGGACTGCACCGTTTTGATCGTCGCTGGGCCGACCAAGGACTATATAACGCCCGAGGTCAACGCGATCAAAACCTATGTGGAGAACGGCGGGCGCGCACTCTTTATGGTGGACCCGGCGCTGAAAATGGGCCACCAGGAAGCAGGCGATAATCCTGAGCTGGTGAAGCTGTTAGAGGATTGGGGCGTCACGCTGAATAATAATCTCGTGCTCGATACCAGTGGCATCGGACAACTCTTTGGGCTCGGTCCCGAGGTCCCGCTGGTCTCGAATTACGAATCGCAGCCGATCGTACGCGACATGAAGGGCACGGCAACCGTCTTTCCACTCGTGCGGTCGCTCGAAACGAAATCAGCGGACAAGACCACCGTCGAGAAACTATTTGAAACCTCGGACAACAGCTACGCTACAACGAACCTTTCTTCGCCCGAGATCCGCATCGATCCCAGGAAGGACAAGAAGGGGCCGCTGACGCTCGCCGCCGCTGGCACTTACAACACCGGCAAGCAAGGCGAGCAGGGCCGCTTCGTCGTGGTTGGCAGTTCAAGCTGGGCAGGGAATGGCTTCCTGCCGGCGCGCTCTATCGGTAACCGCGACTTGTTTCTGAACATGATGAACTGGCTGTCCTCGGACGAGGACCTGATCGCGATTCGCCCGCATGAGCCCGAAGACCGCAGGCTGTCGCTGACGCGCGCGCAGATGGCCCGCATCTTTTACTCGAGCGTGATCGGCTTTCCGCTCGTCATTATCCTCGGCGGCTTCGCGGTCTGGTGGAAGAGGAGATAGCGATGCTGCGGATTCGCGGTTTGCTCTTTGCAACCGTGGTGCTGGCCATGCTGGCCGGCGGCGTCTACTGGTCGAACAAGACCAAGGAAGCCGAGGCGAAAAAGCCAGCCGCGGACGAGGCGCCCAAGCTGCTCACGATTCCCGAAGACCAGATCGAGAGAGTCGAGATCCGCAAGGCCGGCGCGGACGCGACGGTCCTGGACCGAAAATCAGGAAAATGGGAACTGACATCGCCCCAGCCGCTCCCGGCCGATCAAGGTGCAACGGGTTCGCTGGTCTCGACGCTCTCCTCGCTCAGCGCGGACCGGCTCGTCGAAGAGAAAACGGCTGACCTTGCGCAGTACGGCCTGGCGAAACCAACGATCGAGCTCGTTGTCACCAAGAGGGACGGCAAGAGCCAGGAGGTCTTGATCGGGGACGAGACGCCGACCAGTGGCGGATACTTCGCCAAGCTCGCGAGCGACCCGCGCGTCTTCACTATTCCGGGCTACACGAAGACCGGTCTCGACAAAACCTCGAAGGACCTGCGCGACAAGCGCCTGCTCACCTTCGATTCCGGCAAGCTCACGCGCGTCGAGCTCAGTGCCAAAGGCCGGGATTTCGAGTTCGGCAAGAACAACCAGAACGAGTGGCAGATCGTGAAACCGCGCCCGCTGCGCGCCGACGGAGGGCAGGTGGACGACCTCATCCGACGGCTGGCGGACGCGAGGATGGATCTAAACTCGACGGATGAAGAGTCGAAGAAAGCCGCCGCGGCGTTCGCTTCCGGCGCCCAAGTCGCGATCGCGAAGGTAACGGACGCGGCCGGTACGCAAGAGCTCACTGTTCGCAAAGATAAGGACAAGAACTACTACGCCAAGAGCAGCGTGGTCGAAGGCATTTACAAGGTGGCGAGCGACCTCGGTGACGGGCTCGACAAGTCTCTCGACGACTTCCGCAATAAGAAGGTCTTCGATTTTGGCTGGAGCGAACCGGACAAGATCGAGGTTCGCGAGGGCGCCAAGCAGGTGGACTATCAGAAGTCGGGTGGGAAGTGGTGGTGCGCTGGCAAGGAGATGGATTCGGCCACGATCGAGACCGTGGTCGATAAGCTGCGCGACCTCTCGGCCACCAAGTTCCCCGAGAAGGGCTTCACCGCGCCGGTGCTGGATTTCACCGTGACCTCCAATGACGGCAAGCGCGTCGAGAAGGCAGCCATCGCGAAGTCCGGCAACGACTATCTCGCCAAACGCGAAAACGAGCCCGCTCTGTACCTGCTCGATGCTAAGGTGGTAGAAGAGCTCCAGAAAGCGCTCGCGAACGTCAAGCAGGCCGCGCCGCAACCAGCGGCAAAGAAAAAATAGCGCCCCGGCTGGAGCCCTCGCGTGGCTCCGATGCACGGTCTCCTCACAGACCTGTATGAGCTGACGATGACCGCCGGCTACTGCCAGGCCGGCATCGCCCACCACCGTGCCACGTTCGAGCTTTCGATCCGCCGCCTGCCTGAACACCGCAGCTTCCTGATCGCCGCAGGCTTGCCGCAGGCGGTCGAGTTCCTCCTGGAATGCCGCTTCACCGGCGAAGAGATCGATTACATCCGCTCATTGCCGCAATTTGCCAGCGCTCCCTCGGCGTTCTTCGAGTTGCTGCGCGGTTTCCGCTTCAGCGGCGACGTGTTCGCGGTGCCGGAGGGCACGCCCGTGTTCGCCGGCGAACCCCTGATCCTCGTGCGGGCGCCGCTCGCCGAAGCCCAGCTTCCGGAAACGTACTTGCTGTCGATGATCGGATTTCAGACGCTGATCGCGACGAAGGCGGCGCGCGTCGTAGAGATGGCGGCCGGGCGCGGAGTCGTGGAGTTCGGCACGCGGCGCGCGCATTCGCCCGAAGCCGGCGTGCTAGCGGGCCGTGCGGCATACATCGGCGGCGCGATCGGCACGAGTAATACGCTCACTGGCTTCCGCTACGGTGTGCCGGTTTACGGAACCGCGGCACACTCCTGGGTTGAGGCCTTCCCTGATGAGACTGAGGCGCACCGCCAGCTTCAAAGGCTGCTTGGGCCTAGCACCGTTTACCTCCTCGATACTTACGACACGATCGAGGGCGCGCGCCGGGCTGCTTCGCTCGGGAAGCCGCTCTGGGGCGTGCGGCTCGATAGCGGCGATCTGGCTCAACTCTCTCGCGAAGTTCGCAGAATCCTCGATGGCGCGGGATTGCGGGGGGCGAAAATCATGGCGAGCGGCGACCTGAACGAGTACCGCATCCGCGAGCTGGTCGCGGCCAATGCGCCCATCGATGCTTTCGGCGTCGGGACGGAGCTCGCCACTTCAGCCGACGCTCCCGCGATCAGCTCGGTTTACAAGCTGGTCGAGGCTCGAAGCGGATGGCGAGAAGCGCTACACCGCGAAGTTCAGCGCGGACAAAATCACGATGCCGGGCGCAAAGCAGATTTTTCGCTTTCCCGATCACGACCTGATCGCCGGCGCGGGAGAGCGGCTCTCGGCCGGTGACGCCGAGGTGTTGCTGCGGCCGGTTATCCTGAAAGGCCGGCTGATCGAACCACTGCCGGACGCTAAGTCGGCCCGGGAGCACGCGGCTGAAGCGCTGGGGAAACTGCCCGGGCGTTACCGCCGGCTCGATGACCCGGATCCCTATCCCGTCGAGTACAGCGCGGGACTCAAGGCGCTGCTTGAGAGCGCACGGAAGAGCATGGAAGGCATGCTTGGATGAAGACGCTCTTCTTCGACGTTGACACGCAGATCGATTTCTTGTTTCCTGCCGGTGCGCTGTACGTGCCCGGCGCCGAGCGGCTGCTGCCCGCACTCGCCGGGCTCAATCACTACGCGGCGGCGCACGGCATACCTGTCCTCTCTTCAGTGGACGCCCACGCGGAAGACGACCCGGAGTTCAAGGATTGGCCGCCGCACTGTATCGCCGGTACGCAGAGCCAGCAGAAGCCCGCCGAGCTGCTGCTCGAAAAGCGTGTCGTTATCCCCACCGCGCGCGGCGATCTGATCGAAGGCGCCGCGCAGATCATCTTCGAGAAACAGGAGATTGAATTCTTCGCGCATCCCGCTCTCGCTCCGCTGCTGGCGCATCTCGGCGCCGGGCGGTACGTGGTCTATGGAGTGGTGACGGACTATTGCGTGCGATGCGCAGCGCTGGGCCTGCTGCGGACGGGGAAACCGGTCGAGCTTGTCGCCGACGCCATCCGCGGCCTGAATCAAGATGCTGCGCGCCGCACCATCGAGGAGTTCGCCGCGGGCGGTGGGCGGCTGACGACAGTCGCCGAGGTTTGCGCGTAGCAGCCGGGCTCTGTCCCGCTTGCCAGCCGTGGCGCCGGCCGCCACGGGTTCCGAAGCCGTGCGGCTCTCCAAGCGGAGCGCACATTACAATGGTGGTGCGAAATGAGTCGGCGGAATTCGACAAGCTGGTCGAGAAAGCGATCCGAGTGATCCCGTGGCGGTTCCGCCGGCGGCTGAAAAACGTGGTGTTCATCGTTGAGCCGGAGCCGCCGGCGCCGAACTTGCTCGGGCTCTATCAGGGGCATCCCCTGCCGCAGCGCAGCGTGAGCGACAGCTTCACGCTGCCTGACCGCATCACGATTTTCCAGGGGCCGCACGAGCGGCTCGCACGCGACCGGCGCCATCTCGAGCGCCTGCTCGAAGATACCGTCTGGCACGAAGTGGCGCATTACTTTGGCATGGACGAAGCGCGTGTGCGCCGCGCCGAGCGCCGCCGCCGTGCGCTCTAAGCGCGCGCCTCCCGCGCTGCGCCCAGGTTACCGTGACGGATTCGGCCCGGTCGATTGCTGTGAAAGGAGGCCGCCGGACATGCCCGCACCCGCTATTCCCGTGCCGCCGAAGGGACTGCTAGTTTGCGCATTACCGCTTCCGCTAGGTGCAATCACCGCGCCCGAGGCCGAGAAGGGGCTGACATCTGTGGTCGGGTCGTAGATGAACTCCCACTCGTTGTATTTCGTGAAGTCCTTCTTGTTGACCTTGAAAACCTTGATGCTCTCGGCTTCAAGCGTGCTTGCAACGCCTGCAATGCCCGCTCCCATAGTGGTGGGGCCGCTGGATTGGGGTGGGGCGTTGGGCTGCATGAGCTGCTGCATGATCTGGTAGGGCACCGGTGGCTGGCCCGGCTGCGGCTGACCTGTGTTACCGGGCGACGGCGTGGGTGGGTAGAATGCTTGTGACTGGCCCTGCGGCGGAGGCTGATTTCCGGCATTGGCCAGCGTGGCTTGGTTCTGCGCCTGGCATTGCTGTTGACATTGCGTAGGCAGCTTCGCGCAGGGGATTATACCGCTGGGGTAAAAACTCGGATTGGGAAGCTGGCAATTCTGGGCAGGTGACCCAGATTGTGTTTGCCCGCCCTGGCCTGCTGCAGACGGCTGGCCCATAATTGGCCCGGGATAGCCGCTGGGCGGGGTATTCGGGTTGACTGGCTGCCCTGGGGCATACCCATACACAGGCGTCGAGCCCAGTTGTGCGTTCGGGTCGTATGACTGCCCCGGATTGTACCCGTACACAGGCGTCGGGCCCGGTTGCGCGTTCGGGTCGTATGGCAGATACGGATTGTTGGGGTCCTGCGGATTGCCCTGGCCCTGATTGAGTCCTCTCATCTCGCTCGGCCGCCGGGCATGTCCGCCGCGCCACTGGCTGGGCGGGTTCACACCGTACGCTCCGTATGCGTAAGAATTATCGGGCGTCGGGCTCGGTTGTGCACTCGCGCCGAATGGCTGCCCAAACGACTGTCCCATCGGTTGTCCGAACGAGGATTGTCCGGACGACGAGCTCGCATTTTGCGTCTGATTGGGCGGCGTTGGTTTCATTGTGAGCGAGTCGGGAAATATCCCGCCCGGCGCGGCGTGAATCAGCCGCCACTCATCCTTGCCGGTCATGGGGTCTTTGTATCGCCGGCGCAGGAAGCGAATGTTGTTCGTGTTTTCCAGGTCCTCGATTTTCCCGGGGTACCGCCCGAAGCGGCCGACGAATAATTTGATCGCACGCTTATACTGCCCGCCGCGATCCATGAGCAGCGCCTCTCTGCCTCGCTGTGCTTCGAAGGCGACGCGCGGCAGCTCGAGGTACAGCATGATGGCCACCATCGCCGCCATCAGGAACACGAGCAGGAGGGCAAAGCCGGTTTCGCAACCGCGCCGGCGTCCCGGACTCATCCGTGCTGCTCCTCGAGCGGCAGGGTCTCCTCGTGCTGAAACCGCGTATCCTCGACCACGCACGAATTCACGCCGATCCGCACTACCTTATAGCGCTGCTCGATCATATCGCCCTCTGCTGCCACAATAATATCATCGCCGTCGAGAAAAAACGCGCGCTTCACGCCAGGCTGTGGCACCGAGTAGCCGTAGAACTTCAGCGGGATCGGCGGAGGTGGCGGTGGAGGAGGAGGCTCCGGCGGCTTGGTGGCCCCGCCCGCCGGCCCGCCCCTCTTGCCTCCGGACATGCCTGGAATGATCTTCGGCTCCGGCTGCTTCGGCAAAGGCGGCGCGACGAACTGGAAGAGGTTGCGCTCTCCACCCGTGAGCTGCACCGCCTGCACTTTTGCCAGCAGATCGAGCCTCAGAGAGGGATCGACAGTGGTGGGGTCGGGTTTGTGATCCTGGTAATCCAGCCGCAATTGCTGCGGAGATCCGGGGCGCAGAGGGGGACGCGGCCTGGTCTCAATGACGGGCATGGCCGGAAAGCTATTCACCGGTGCCGCCGCTGTCCGCGATGGCGCCGTTACCGCGGCGGGCGAGTCGCTGGATACGGAGTTCCAGTAAATGACGCCAACGAGGATGACGGCCAGGCCGCCGAGCACTGCGAGTTTCTTGCGGTCCGCCCCGAGTGGCAACTTCGGTTTCATCGCGCAACCCCGTGAGGCAGCCGTATGCGCCCGCCCGGGCCCACCAACGCCGGGTGCATCGTGGGAGCTGGCGTGGTCGAGCCGCCCGCATCCGGTTGGGTTTCTAGCGGCGGCCCGGTGGGACTGGCTCCGGATGGCGGGACTGCCGCGACTTCCTCCCCTGCAGCCTTTTCGTTAACCGCGGGTGCGGCGCCTCCCTCGCGCACAAACGCGCTCAGCCGCATGGTGATCCCCAGGCCCTGAGCGCCCTGCTGCGGCGCTGCCCCAAGGCTCTCGATAATGAGAAGCCGCGGTGAGTGGTCGAGCTGGTTGATAAAGTGCGTCAAGTCCGCATAAGCGCCTTCATAAGTCGCCGTGATGACCGCTTTTGTCACCGTATCGGTGCCCTCAACCGGCTCAAATGAAAAACTGATCTCCCGCTGTTTGATGCTGGCCCTGTGCGCCATGTCCTCGAGCTCGGCCAGCAGCGTGGAAGACACCGTGCGCTTGCTCGTCAGGTATGTATCCATGAAGTGATCGCCGTCGGTGCGCGCCGTCTCGACTTTGCTGACAATGGCGCGCAGCCGCGCGAGCGCCAACTGTTTTTGGCTTACCTGCTGGCGGAGGCTGGCGGCCTGCTTCTCGAGATCTTCCGTGGAGCTCGCCCAGGGCTGGAACCGAACGGCGGCGGCAATGAGGTTTGCCGCGACGAGGACGCCCAATCCGATCCGCACGAGTGCGCGAGGGTTCCTGCCGAGCCTCGCAGCCAGAGCGCGCATCCACTCGAGAAGCGCCGCAATGTCAATCAGCGCTTTCAAGCCCGCCTCCTTCCCGCCACTGGCAGCCTGCTATAACTTCTGCGCATAATTGACACTCACGCGATAACGCAGCAGCGGCTCGGATTGCGATGGCGGAATGCGGTTGTGAATCAGCGTCGTGCCGAACTGCGGCGAATTCTCCAGCCGCGTCAGCATCTGAATCACAGGCTCGCTGGATTCCGCGCCCACCACCATTTCGAGCGAGATCTCGTTCTCTGCGTTCACCTGCGGGCGAATTGAGATCAGTCGCACGTTATAGGGCATCACCTTCTCGAGATCGCCAAAAAGACGCGTCCAACTGATTCCCTTCGCGTAGAGCAGGCTGTTCAGAAAGAGGCTACGCTCGAGCACCTCGGCATTCTCGGGCCGGTGCAGAACGCCCTCCAGGTGCGACTGTTCCTCCGACAGCGCTCTGAGTTGCGCCTGCAGGCGGTCGATGGACGCGTGCATTTGGGCCGCCTGTCCTCTCTGGATGACCGACAACATGATGAAAAGGCCGAGCAGGCCAACGAGCAGTACCGCCGCGGCCACGGAGGCGGCCAGCATGCGCCGCATGGGCCGGAACGGTTCGCTCGCTAGATTGATCGGCACCTTCATCTTCGAAAGTCCTCGAGAGTCTCGAGGTACCCCAGCAGGCCGCCGTTGTACTGGCCCGGCGTTCCGAATCGCGAGCGCAGCGGCTCGATCGCAACGCCGTCGTATTCCTCAAGCTCGGCGCGCAGCGGCTCGAGCGATGGCCCGAAGCCGCACACAAACACGCACTGGGGCTTCGCTGCGAGCTGGTCCTCGATGTATGCGAAGGTTGGATAGAGGTGTGAGGCGATCTCGGGCGCGCCGCCGCCGTCGAGGCTCGATTGTGCGCAGCAGCTTCAACGCGCCGCGGCTAATGACGGCGAGGACCAGTGTGCGCCCGCTCAGCTTCACCAGCACCAAAACGCCGTCGCCCTTCACCAGCTCGAGCGCGCAGAGACTCGATGTGGTCACCATGCCCGGTTGCAGGCCCGCCGCGCGGAACGGCGCTTCGTAGCGCGCCAGGATCTCCATCGGCGCCACCGCCACCACTACGTCGCGCTGCTTGCCGTTGCCGGAGCCGGGCTGCGGATAGTAGCTGAGGCCCGCCGATTCCAGATCGAAAGGCAGGCTCTTCTTGATCCGAAAACGGATAAGCGAGAGTTGCTCGTCCGCATCGGAGGGGAAGCCGTCGAAGTCCAGCACCGTTACGCGCACGCTGAAATCCGGCAGGATCAGCGCCGCGCGCTGACGCTTCTTGTCGCCGCGCGGGACCAGCGCCCGCACCCGCGCGGTGAGCGCCTCCATCTGCAGTACGTTGTCGTGCAGCGGCGAGATCGCGATTATATCCGGCTCGAGCGCCTGGAAGCCGATCTGCGGAGGGCGCCCCAGGCGGGCGGCCGCAATCCCGGCCTCAGAAAGCTCGAAGACGAAGCGAGCCGGCGGATCTTCGAGCAAACTGGCGATGAACCTGGGGGCGGGCATAACTTATCACCGTTCGATAAAGGTGACCTTGTTGATCTCCTTGAGTGTGGTTGTGTTCTGCTGGGCCTTGTCGAGCGCGCACTCGCGCAGGAACGTCATTCCCTCTTCACGCGCGAGGCGTTTGATCTCCGAGGTCGGCCGCTTGTCCAGGATCATCTCCCGGATGCGCTCGCTCAAATCCAACAGCTCGGTGATCGCGGTGCGCCCGCGGAAGCCGGTGCCGCCGCACTCGAAGCAGCCGTCGCCTTCGTGGAAAATGAAATCGCGCCATTGAACGGGATCGAGGCCGCTCTCCACTAGGTACGAATCCGGATATTTCACGGGCTTCTTGCAATGGGTGCAGATCACGCGCACGAGCCGCTGGGCCAGGATGCAATTCAGCGCCGAAACGAAGTTGTACGGCTCGACGCCCATGTTCAGAAAGCGCCCGAGCACGTCGAAGACGTTGTTGGCGTGCACGGTGGTGAATACCAGGTGCCCGGTCAGCGCGGCGTTGATCGCGATCTGCGCCGTTTCCTGGTCGCGGATCTCGCCCACCATGACCTTGTCGGGGTCATGGCGCAGGATGGACCGCAACCCGCGCGCGAACGTCAGCCCCTTTTTCTCGTTCACCGGAATCTGCGTGATGCCCTTGATCTGGTATTCGACCGGGTCTTCGATCGTGATGATCTTGTCCTCGTCGTTCTTGATCTCGCTTAGCGCGGCATACAGCGTGGTCGTCTTGCCGGAGCCGGTGGGGCCCGTGACCAGCACCATGCCGTACGGCTCCTTGATGTAGCGCCGGAACTTCGTGAGGTCGGATTCCGGGAAGCCGACTACATCCAGGTTGAGCTTGGAGAACTTCTCGCTCATCGACTCTTTGTCGAGCACGCGGAGCACGGCATCCTCGCCGTGAATGGTCGGCATGATCGAGACGCGGAAGTCGATGAGCCGGTTCTTGTAGCGCACCCGGAAGCGGCCGTCCTGCGGGATACGGCGCTCGGCGATATCGAGCTCGCTCATCACCTTGATGCGTGAGAGAATCGTCGAGTGCCAGTCCTTGGCGATCGGCGGCATGGCGTAGTGCAGCACGCCGTCGATGCGGTACTTGATGGCGACCTCGGTGTCGCGCGTCTCGATATGAATATCGCTGGCGCGCCGCTCGAGTGCATTGAAGATCGTGGTATCGACCAGCCGGATCACTGGCGCAATGTCGCTCTCGGCCGTCGTCAGCCGGTCGATCGATAGCGTCTCGTCGGCGTTCTCCTCCTCGCCGACCACGTCCAGCGCAAACCCCTCGGTCACCTCTTCGAGCACGCGCTGCGATTGCTCGGTCTTCTTCAGCAGGTCAGAGATCTGCGACAGCGAAGCCACTTTGACGCGCAGTTTCTTTTGAAGCAAGACGGTCAGCTCGTCGATCAGGTTGAGGTTGCGCGGGTCCGCCAGCGCGATCTCGAGCAGCCCGTTCTCGGCGCGGAGCGGCACAAAATTATAGCGGAACATCAGGTCGACTGGAACCGACCGGAAGAGATCGTGATCGATGTGCCCCTCGCGCAAGTCAACGAATTCGTACCGGTAACGGCGGGCGAGCGCCCGCGCCTCGGCTGCCTCTTGCAACGGATCGATGAGTTTGGCGCGATCGGAAGTTCCCATGGTTCTCCTTACCCCAGCGTGTCCGCCAGCGAGAAAATCGGCAAGTACAGCGACACCAGCACGAATGCGACGAAGATGCCCATGAAGATCATGATCGCCGGTTCGATCAGCGAGAGGGCCGCAGTCATCCGCGTGTTCACGTCCTCTTCGTAGAACTCGGCCACGCTCGCGAGCATCGATGGCAGCGCGCCAGTGGATTCGCCGACCTCGATCATATCGATCGCCAGGCCGGGAAATACCTTTGTCGTAGTGAGCGCGGAAGAGAGCGGCTGGCCTTCCCGCACCAGCCGCTGCGCTTTTTCGAGCGCACTTTGCAGCAGCCGCGTGCCGAGCGATTGCGCCGCCGTCTCGAGCGCCTGCACCAGCGGGATGCCGCCCACCAGCAGCGTGCTCAGCACGCGCGAAAACTGCGCCACCTGGAACTTGATCCAGATGTCGCCGAGCACCGGCGTGCGCATCTTGACGCGATCGATCTGCGCCCTCGCCGCGTCTCCGCGCGACCACAACCGGAAACCGAAGACCGCGGCCGCGAGCCCTGCGATCCCGACCAGCACGTAACTGCGGGCCGTCGTTCCGACCGCAATCAGCACCAGCGTGATCGCCGGCAGTTTCGCCTGCATGCTGCTATAGAGCTTGGCGAAGTTCGGCACCACGTACGTGATCAGGAAGATGATCAGGCACAAGGTCAGCGAAAGAAGGAGTGCGGGATAGATCAGCGACACCAGCACCTTCTTCTTCACTGCCAGCGACAGCTTCTGGTAGGCGATGTAGCGCTCGAGCACCTCGGCGAGACTGCCGCTCTTTTCGCCGGCCAGGATCGACGTGACGTAGATCGGGGGAAACACAGCTTGGGTGCGGAATGCTTCCGAGAGCATCTCGCCATTGCGGACGTCGTCGCGAACGGCGCGGATGTGCTTGCCGAGCTTTGGGTCCGTCAGGCGCTCGGAAAGCAGGTCGAGGCCCTTCAGGATGGGCAGGCCAGCGCGCACCAGCGTGACGAACTGCTGATTGAAGATGAGGAATTTCTCCAGGTTCAACTTTTGGCGCCGGCCCGCGAAGGCGGGCGTGAACGCCCCGATGCTGCCGTGCTGCCGGACGGAGTAAACCAGGAAGCCTTGCTGCGAGTAGCGGTCGCGCAGCTCCTGCTCTGAAGCGGCGGTCGCGACCTGTTCGTGAAGCTCGCCGCGGGCGTCGGCGTATTTTAGCGTCCATTCGGCCATAAGAGGACCTGCGGCTCTATCCCGCCGCCTCCACGATTTCCGCGCCCGGCGGCGGCTGGAACTCAAAGAGCTTATCCTTGAGCCGCGGATTCAGCTTCTCGTTTTCGAACCGGAATTGCATGATCGAATTATCCTCGCCAGTGATCTCCACCTCGCGGATCTCGAACGAGGGCCCGACCGTGAACTCCACCTGTGTGTATGGCATACGGTCCGAACGCGGCTCGGCGGTGATCGAGATCTCCGCGCCGTTCTTGCGGGTGAGGAACAGCTTGAAATCCCGCTCGAAATCCAGCCGTCCCAGCAGGAACGCGAGCGGTGCGCGCATATCCTCGGTCTCTTTCGCCCTCGACCGCTCGACGCGGTTGTCGCCCGGTGTATATAGGTAAAGGTACTTCCCGTCGCTGACGAAGAGCTTGCCGGCGGGGTTGGTATACTGCCAGCGCATGCGGCCCGGTTTGCGGAGGAATAGCTCGCCGGACTCCGTGCGCGGCCCTCGCCTCGGCGCTAAATACGTCTGCTGAAACAGGACTTGAAGCGTCTGCGCGCGGTTATACCGGTTCTCGACCCCGCGGAGGATTTCCGGGAGATCCATGTCCGCACCGGCCGCCGACACTGCGAACACACATGCCCACACGGCAAATCGGGTCACATAGTTTTGACGCCGCCGGGCGCCCAAGCGTGGACTCACAGTTGCCTTTACAGTGGTGAAGTTCTGGCTGGAATCAGGACCATCTACGCATTGGGCGGTCATCAGGCGAACGGGGTCTTCCGGACAGCTGATCGGCGGTTAAAGCGGTTGACCGCACTGTGCCGATGTGTTAGCTTGAGGTTTCGGCGTATCTCTAATATTCTGAAGCGTTTCTTAGGCCGATCCCGACCGATATCCGATGGAAGAAGTTCTCCGCTCGCTAGGTAGGTTGCTGCTCCAAGCAATTCCAACCTTCATTATCGTCGTGCTGCTGCACTTTTACTTGAAACGGATCTATTTCCGTCCCTTCGAGCGGCTCCTGGCCCAGCGCGGCGAAGCAACTGAAGGCGTTCGCAAGCTGGCCGAGCAGAGTCTGGCAAAGGCCTCGGAAAAAGCCGGCGAATACGAATCCGCGCTGAATGCGGCGCGCGGCGAGATCTACCACGAGCAGGAACGGTTCCGCCAGAAGCTGCGCGAGGAGCATGCCCAGGCCGTCCAGGATGCGCGGCACAAGGCGCAAACGATGGTGAAGGAAGCCAACCAACAGCTCGCCGCTGAGCTTCTGGCGGCAAAAGATTCGCTGCGCCAGCAAACCGATTCGTTAGCGGAGGAAATCGTGCGGACGATCTTGCGCAGGAGAGCGGTATGAGCGCACTGGCAACTGCCGCCCGGGTAACCGTGCTGCTGGCCGCCGGTGCATTTGCCGGAGCGCTTCCGGTGGCCGCGGCCCCCGCCGTAGAACCGGAGGAGACGCATCAGACCGAAGGCCGCCAAGACCTAGCTCTTTGGAAACTCGCAAACTTTGTCCTGCTGGCCGGCATCGCAGGCTACTTCATTTATAAGAAGGGCGGCGCGTTTTTCACTGCTCGCACGGCACAGATCCGGCGCGGGCTCGAGGAAGCCGCCCAGGCCAGGCAGGATGCGGAGGCCCGCTACGCCGAAATGGAGCGGCGCCTCGCCAACCTCGCGGTCGAGATCGAAGGCCTCCGGGAGCAGGCGCACCAGGAATCGAGCCTCCGAAAGCGAGCGCGTGCGGCGCGAGATCGAGCGGGAATTGAAGAAAATCCAGGAGCAGGCGGAGCAGGACATTTCCACGGCCGCCAAAGTGGCGCGCCAGAATCTTCGCGCGTACTCCGCAGACCTGGCCGTGGCGCTCGCGGCGCGACAGATCCGGCGCCAGCTTACGCCCGAAACCGAGGACACACTCGTGGAGGCGATGGTGACCCAACTCGCGCGGCGGTTTGAAGACCAGGCGGTGAGGGCCTCATAAGCATATGCCCGCCGCACTTGCCGTCCGCTACGCCCGAGCGCTGGCCGATTTGGTGGAGGGTCCCGGTGCGCCGGCCGAAGCCGTGACTCGCGATCTGGAAGCCTTTGAGAAGGCGCTGGCCGAATCCGAGGACTTGCACAAGGTACTGGAATCGCCCGCCGTGACGCCGGTTGGCAAGCGCCGTGTCATTGTGCGCCTGGCGGCACTGCTGGCCGTGTCGGACCTCGTCCGGCGTTTCCTGCTGGTCGTGGCCGATCACCGCCGGATGCGCCTGCTACACGATATCCGGGAAGCCTTTGAAAGCGTAATGGACGAGCGCGCCGGGGCCGTGCGCGTGGACGTAATGTCGGCCCGCGAGCTGACGCCCGCGCGGCGCGACGAACTTCTGGCCGAACTCGGCCGCATCACCGGGAAGAAGCCGCGCGCGCGGTTTTCGATCCGCGAGGACCTGATCGGAGGCGTGATGGCGAGCGTCGGCTCGACGGTGTACGATGGCTCCATCCGCGGGCAGCTCGAAGCATTGAAGCAACGCTTGGCGGGAATTGGAAGTTAGGAAGGGTTGTTGTGGGTAGTAAGCTGTGGGTTGTGGGCGCATCCACTGCGCAGCCTACCCCCCGCGACCCACGACCACAGGTCTTTATATGGCTCAGATTCGAGCGGATGAGATAGAGCGGGTTCTCCGCGAAGAGATCGAGAATTACGACCGGGCCGTCGAAGTCACTGAGACCGGCTCGGTGATCTCAGTCGGCGATGGAATCGCCCGCATTTATGGCCTCGATAAGGTCATGGCTGGCGAGTTGATCGAATTCCCCCACGGTGTCTCCGGAATCGCTCTGAACCTGGAGGAAGACCAGGTGGGTGCGGTGCTGCTAGGCGACTACACGCTGATTCAGGAGGGCGACGAGGTGCGCCGCACGGGGCACATCATGTCCGTGCCGGTCGGCGAGGCGCTGATCGGCCGCGTGGTAGACGCGCTGGGCCAGCCCATCGACGAGAAGGGGCCGATCCTGACCGAGCAGTTCAGCACCATCGAGCGTATCGCGCCCGGCGTCGTCGACCGCCAGCCGGTGAAGGAGCCGCTGCAAACCGGCATCAAGGCCATCGACAGCATGATCCCGATTGGCCGCGGGCAGCGCGAGCTGGTCATCGGCGACCGGCAGACAGGCAAGACCGCCATCGTGCTCGACGCGATCATCAACCAGAAGGGCGGCGACGTCATCTGTATCTACATCGCGATCGGCCAGAAACGCTCGACGGTCGCGCAAGTGGTTAAGACGCTCGAAGAGCACGGCGCGATGGAGTACAGTATCGTCGTCGCGGCCACCGCGTCCGACCCCGCCCCCATGCAGTACGTCGCGCCCTATGCCGGCTGCGCCATGGGCGAGTACTTCCGCGATTCCAAGCGTCATGCGCTCTGCGTTTATGACGACCTCTCTAAGCATGCCGCGGCCTACCGGGAGATCTCGCTGCTGCTGCGCCGGCCGCCGGGCCGCGAGGCCTATCCGGGAGACGTGTTCTACTTGCACAGCCGCCTGCTCGAGCGCGCCGCGAAACTATCCGACCCGATGGGCGGCGGCTCGCTCACCGCCATCCCCCTCATCGAGACCCAGGCCGGCGACGTCTCGGCCTACATTCCGACCAATGTCATCTCGATCACCGACGGCCAGATCTACCTCGAGGCGGACCTGTTCAATTCCGACATCCGCCCGGCGATCAACGTCGGCTTGTCGGTGAGCCGCGTCGGCGGCAACGCGCAGATCCGCGCGATGCGCCAGGTGGCTGGCACACTGCGCCTGGAACTCGCTCAATACCGCGGGCTGGCCGCGTTTGCGCAGTTCGGCTCCGACCTCGACAAGGCGTCCATGGCACAGTTGAATCGCGGCAACCGCCTGCAAGAAATTCTCAAGCAAGGCCAGCATCGGCCGGTGCCCGTCGAGAAGCAGATCCTCATTCTCTTCGCCGGCGCAAACGCGTACCTGGACGACTTGCCGGTCGAGGCGTGCCGCGAATTCGAACGGGAACTCTATGATTTCGCCGACACCGCGCACCCCGGCCTGCTCGCGAAACTCCGCGAGCAGAAGAAAATCGATGACGCGCTGCGGGCCGAAATACACGCCGTCATCAAGGAAGCCAAGGAGCGCTTCGTTCCCGGGCGCCGGAGCTGATCGATGCCCAGTCTGATCGACCTGCGGCGGCGAATTCGTTCGGTGAAAAATACGCAGCAGGTCACCAAGGCCATGAAGATGGTCGCGGCAGCCAAGCTCCGCCGGGCGCAGGACCGTGTGATCGCGGCGCGCCCCTATGCGTCCCTTTTCCGCCAGATGTTAGCTGAGGTCGCCACGGCCTCCGCCGGGGAAGAGGAACTGGCTGGCTCGCACCCCCTGCTGGCACGGCGGCCGGAGGAGCGTATCCTGACCGTGCTGCTGACAGCCGACCGCGGCCTTGCCGGCGCGTTCAACGCCAACCTGATCCGCGGCGCCCAAGGGTTTCTGAATCAGCACGCCGGCGCGGACGTTTGCATGTACCTGATCGGCCGGAAAGGCCGGGACTTCTTCCGCAAGCGGGACGCCAACATTATTGGCGAGCGCATCGGTATTTCGCAGGCCGCAAGCTTCCCGGATGCCGCCCAGATCGCCCAGGATATCCGCGCCCGCTTCGAGCCGGCCGGGATCGATTCGGTCTACCTGATTTTCAACGAGTTTAAGGGCATCATGACGCAGCGCTTCACCATCTCGCGCGTGCTGCCGCTGGAGATTCGCTCAGACGAACCGCTCGCGAGTGGAGTGCCAATTCCGGCTGCGAGCGTCGAATACATTTACGAGCAGCCGCCTGACGAGCTTTTGAAAGCGTTGTTGCCCCGCTACGTCGAGATCGCCGTGTACCAGGCGATGCTTGAATCCGCGGCCGCCGAGCACGCCGCGCGCATGACCGCGATGGAATCCGCGACCTCCAACGCGGGCGAGATGATCGACAAGCTCACGCTGCACATGAACCGCGTGCGCCAGGCCAGCATCACCAAGGAGATCATCGAGGTGGTCAGTGGAGCAGCCCCGCAGAGTTAAGCTGCGCCCGGGGCGGAGCGGACCGGCGCAGAACGGTTTTTTGCCGAGGAGGTAATTCGAATGTCCGGCCTTGCACAAAAAGGCGGGCAGGAGTCCGCGGACACCAAAGTCATCGGTCACGTGATCCAGGTGGCCGGGCCCGCAATCGACATCCAGTTCGCCGAGGGAGAGGTGCCCGTCATCAATACCGCGCTGCGCATCACCAGCGAGGGATTCGATATACCGGCGCCCATCAGCATCATCGCCGAGGTCGCGCAGCATATCGGCGAGGGGCGCGTCCGCACGATCGCGCTCGAACCCACCGAGGGCATGGTGCGCGGCATGAAGGCCGTGAGCCTGGGGCATCCGGTCGAGGTGCCGGTGGGGCGCGAGGTGCTCGGCCGCGTGATCAATGTGATCGGCGAGCCGGTGGACCACATGGGCCCGCTGAACGCGCATAAGTACTACCCGATTCACCGGCCGGCGCCGAGCTTCGAGGACCAATCCACCGAGCTCCAGATGTTCGAGACCGGCATCAAGGTCGTCGACCTGCTCGAGCCGTACCTGCGCGGCGGAAAGATCGGCCTCTTTGGCGGCGCCGGAGTCGGCAAGACCGTCATCATTCAGGAGCTGATCAACAACATCGCCATGAAGCACGGTGGCGTGTCGGTGTTCGGAGGCGTCGGCGAGCGCACTCGTGAGGGTAACGACCTGTGGCTCGAGATGCAGGAATCCGGCGTCATCGACCCGCACGATTTCACGAAATCCAAGTGCGCGCTGATTTACGGCCAGATGACCGAGCCGCCCGGCGCCCGCCTGCGGGTCGGCCTGACCGCGCTCACCGTCGCCGAGTATTTCCGCGATGACGAGGGCCAGGACGTGCTGCTCTTCATCGATAACATTTTCCGGTTCACGCAGGCCGGCTCGGAGGTTTCGGCGCTGCTGGGGCGCATGCCTTCCGCCGTCGGTTACCAGCCGAACTTGGCAACGGAAATGGGCGAGCTGCAGGAGCGCATCACTTCGACCAGGAAGGGTTCGATCACCTCGGTGCAGGCGATTTATGTGCCCGCGGACGATTACACCGATCCCGCACCGGCCACCACGTTCGCGCACCTGGATGCGACGACGAACCTCTCGCGGCAGATCGTCGAGCTGGGCATCTATCCAGCCGTGGACCCGCTGGCGTCTACTTCGCGCATCCTCGATCCGCTCATCGTGGGCGAGGAGCACTACAAGGTCGCACAGCAGGTGAAGCAGGTCTTGCAGCGGTACAAGGACTTGCAAGATATCATCGCGATCCTTGGCATCGACGAGCTGTCGGACCAGGACAAGCTGACGGTCGCGCGCGCCCGCAAGATCCAGAAGTTCCTCTCGCAACCCTTTCACGTGGCCGAGCAGTTCACCGGGCTTCCGGGCAAATATGTGAAAATCGAGGACACGATCAGGGGCTTTAAAGAGGTTGTCGAGGGCAAGCACGACGACATCCCAGAGCAGGCGTTTTATATGCAGGGAACGATCGAAGACGTCGAGGAACGCGCCGGGCAAATGAAGAGTGTGAACGCATAACGGTTCTTATGCCTGCTACGTTCTTGCTTGAAGTCGCGACGCCCGAACGCTTGATGGTGCGCGAGCAGGTGACCGAGGCCCAGATCCCGGCGAAGAACGGATATGTCGGCATTCTGCCCGGCCACGCGCCGCTGCTTTCCGAGCTCGGGGCCGGCGAGGCTCAGCTATGTTTGCGACGGCCGCCGCCGCTCTCTGCGCGTCGAAGGCGGTTTCCTCGAGATCGCGGGCGGGTACGCGCGCGTGCTCGCCGATTCGGCGGAAAAGCGGGAAGAGGCATAGTGGGCTTTCGCGCGCGCATTGCCGCGGCTGCGCGAAGTGAATGTCCTGAACTGGCGCGAGACGCGCTACAATGAGGGGGTTTCGGGCCGTGGCGCAGCCTGGCTAGCGCGCTTGCTTGGGGTGCAAGAGGTCCGGGGTTCAAATCCCCGCGGCCCGACCAAATGTCTCGAAGACTTACCGCCACTCGCCTCCTCCGCAGGTCTCGTTTCAGGTCCAACCTGGGTCCAAAGTCCTCCCTGAAAACAAAGCAATACCCGGCTTTTTGTGTCCCAGAGGCGGCCCTTTCCGGTCTGCCCGAGTCTTTGGGATGGAAGCGGATGCAAAAAACGAACCCGGCGGGGGCAACTTCCGGTATACTGGCTCGTGCTGTGAACCTAAAATGCAAATTTCGGTTGAGTATCTCTCGCACCTGCTCGGTTAGGGGGTTATCCTGAACGACATCCCGGTCATGAAAGTCGAAGGCTTCTTGGCGCGCTTCCTGGAACAGCACCAGCGGCGTGCAGATCACCCGTTCTGCTTCATCCTGGGAGCGGGGGCTTCCCAACAATCGGGAATACCGACCGGAGCCGAGCTGGCAAAGCGATGGCTCGAAGAAATGAGGACGGCAGAGGATTTTGAAGGCCTTCGCCTCGAAGAGTGGGCCACAGCAGAGCGATTGAGCATCGCAGGCTTCTCCCTCGAGCGTTGCAGGGAATACTATCCGGACCTTTACGAGCGGCGCTTCAAGAACCATCCCGAGAATGGCTATGCCCATCTCGAAAAGGAGATGGACGGCAAAGAACCTAGTTTCGGGTACGGCGTTCTCGCGTATATCATGTCGGAAACGGAGCACCGTATCGTGATCACGACGAACTTCGACAACCTCATGGGGGACGCCCTCTCCATCCACTCCACGCACTTTCCGCTGATCCTCGGGCATGACTCGCTGGCCGGTTTCGCGAGCATAAACCCGAGAAGGCCGCTCGTGGCCAAAATTCACGGCGCCATAGGATTCCAGCCGAAGAATACACCCGAAGAGACACAGAATCTCTTCGATGCATGGAAGAAGCCCCTGCACGACTTTCTCGATCGCTGCACTCCAGTCGTGATCGGGTACGCCGGCAACGACGGAAGCCTCATGGGATTCCTTGAGGAGCTTCCTGATGGAGTGCCGGAAAATGCGTACTGGCTGGTTCGATCCACAGCAGGCAATCCGCGGGAGGTTTGGGATCGCGTAGGGGAGAGGACCCGGTTATTCGTCAAAAAGAAGAAGGGGGCGATCGTCCCCATACCAGGGTTCGACGAGATCATGCTCCTCCTCTATGACCACCTTCGCAAACCCTTGGAATGGCCGGATCTCTTCGAACGCCTGAAGGAGCGGGCCCGTGCGAGAGAAGAGCATTTCGATACTCAGATGAAGGACATCAAGGAGAGCCTGCGCCCGAAGCCAGCAGGGATCGGGGCGCCAGCCGAAGAAACCGTTGCGGCGATGTCTCCAGAGGCAGGGGAGCTGAGCGTGCTATTACGAGAAGCCGCTGCCCGCCTGACTGAAGAGAGAGTCTCGAAACCCTGGTGGCAATGGGAGGAAGAAGTTGCGTCGGCGGCCAATGCCGAAGAGAAAGAAGCGATTTACCGCGCGGGTCTGGACGCCTTGCCCCGGAGTGCTCCACTGCTCGGCAACTACGCGATCTTCCTGAACAACGACCGCAAGGACTACGACAGGGCCGAGGAGTACTACAAGCGGGCGATCGAGGCCGATCCCAAACACCCAACCATCCTCGGCAACTACGCGGTCTTCCTGAAGAACGTCAGTAAGGACTACGACAGGGCCGAGGAGTACTACAGGCGGGCGATCGAGGCCGACCCCAAAAACGCAACCAACCTCGGCAACTACGCAGGGTTTCTATTTGCTCGCGGGCGGCTTGTCGAGGCGATAGACTATATTGAGCGAGCGGAGGCGGCGCAAGAAAAAGGTTCTACACTCGAACCCGAGCTGCTCTTTTATCGGGCGGCCCATATCAAGGATTCGTGGCCGTCGGTGCTCGCAAGATTGAAGCAGGTTCTTGAATCGGGAACCCGATCGCCCGGCTGGCGCCTTGAGGCGAACATCGAGCGCGCCAGCAAGGATGGTCACCCAAACGTACCGCTGCTTCGCGCACTGGCATCTGTTATCACGGAGGGTGGCGACCTGAGCCTCCTCAACGCTTACCCGGAATGGGTCGCCGCCGGCAAAACCGCCTAGCCCCGTGCTCGCGATTGCCTGGACCTCCCTCCAGCGAGCTCCAAAGGAGGGATTTCGATTAAATCGCGTCTGGTTGTTCTGATGGACCGGCGCATGTACGAAATCTGCGAAGAGCAACGCAAGAAATGCCGTTTGCCAGCCGGCGTTGAAGTGGTCCTGGCGGAGCCGCCACAGAGTCTGCAGAACGAACTCGATCGGTCGAGACGAGTGGCCGCTAATGAGGTCACTCCGGCAGAGCGCAGCGGGAAATAGTCATGTCGACCTCCCGGAGTCCCGTCGAAGAGGTTGCCTGTGTGACCGGAGTCGGGGCAAAGACGCTTCTTACGATGGCTGAAGCTGCCCGAGTTCCAGACCGCCTACCGGGAGGCTCGCCGCGCTGCGTTCGGGCAAGCCGTCGCGCGGCTCCAGCAGGCAACCTCGGCGGCGGCCACCACGCTGCTGAAGACGATGATCGATGCGGGCACGCCGCCGTCCGTCCGCGTGCGGGCGGCGGAGGCCATCTTCAATCACGCGGCCAAGGCCATCGAGACCAAAGATCTCGAGGCGCGCGTGACGGAATTGGAACGTGCGGCCGAGGCATACAAGGACGGAGGGCGCTAGCCCATGAACGCAACGTTGACGCGGAGAGTCCGTGACGGCCTGTCCGACAAGGTGCTGGAACGGTTCGGGGCCAGCTTTCCAGTAGAGATTCTCGGGGCCGGGAGTGCGGCATGAAGGCGATCACCAGACGAGTGCGGCGGCTTGAACAGAGATTGTTGGCTCCGGTGGAAACGGAAGCCTCGCGGCGAGCCCGCGAGATGGTTCTGGACATACGGCGTCACCGCGCCGAAAGGCTGGGCTTACCCGTGCCAGACGACGTTCCGGAACCCGCATATAGGCACGGAATGTCCATCGGTGACACCCTACGGGCCGAGCATCAGCGCACGCTTTCACGCTGGAAAGCGGAGGAAGCCGGGACGTTGGTGACGAGCGAGGCCGGCACACGGACCGGAGATCACGATCATGACTAATAGGAATCTCACGCGGCGGCTGGACCGGCTCGAAGCGCGCGCTGCGGTGATAGACCGGCGCGTCTCAATCATGATCCGATTCGTTTCCCCGGACGGATGCGCGGCAGAATCGCTCGTGCTCGAATCCGGTAAACCCTCGGCGGAGATCCCGGCGCCCGCGGCGGGTCATCCCCGCCGCGGGCGCTTGTCGATTCGTCAGACAGCGATTCGATCAGTAACCGCCGTAGAGGTCCGGATAGCACGGAGCCGGTTGCCAATAGCCGTATCCGTCATAGTAGCCACAACCGAAACCCAAATCGTAGCCCCAGCCGAATGGGATGCCGATCCCGATGCCAAAGTAAGGGCGAGCCCAGAAGCGTCCACCGTAGTAATAGCCTCTGCCGGCGTAGAACCGGCCAGGGTAGTAAGCGCTTCCTCCACCGTAGTATCTGCCGCCGTAGTGGCTGCGCCCGCCGCCGGAAAAGCTGCGGCCTGCGTAGGGAGCGGCATAGCTGCGCCCACCGCCGGAAAAGCTGCGGCCTGCGTAGGGAGCGGCATAGCTGCGCCCACCGCCGGAAAAGCTGCGGCCCGCGTAGGGAGCGGCATAGCTGCGCCCACCGCCGGAAAAGCTGCGGCCCGCGTAGGGAGCAGCATAGCTGCGCCCACCGCCCGAATAGCCACGGCCCGAGTACGACGGGGCAGAATAGCGGTGTCCCCCACCGCCTGAGAACGAACGGCCGGAAAAACTGCCGCCAGAATGCCCACCGCGTCCCCCGCCGCCGCCGTGGGCCAATGCGGCCGTAGGGCCAAGCAACATCAGGACCGCGCCAAGAGCAAGCGCCGGCATCGCGGATTTGAACGACACTGCCTGCACTCCCCGATTCATAAGCACCTCCAATACTTCCTGCTCTGTAATATGCAAACCACGTTCCAATCCTAAGTATTGGAAGATAAACAACTTAATTTATAGCTAACATGAAGCCCATGGCTGAAAACCACCGCTTAGGGTGCACCTCAGCCATACCCGTCAAAGTTGGGGTCTCGGGGTCAGGCTCTCAACAAGC
>CAWIHA010000038.1:0-81923 GCA_963835855.1 Bryobacterales bacterium
CGCCGTCTACGTCTGCGACGGCGGGCAGTCGCTCGTGGGCGCGGCCTTCTCAAAGCCGTCGGATTGATCCCGCAAGGTGCGGCCTCAACACTGCACACCACTGGTTGGCGAAACCAGCATCGCCAGGGCGGTTTGGTGTATGCTAGACGGGTTCGGGAGTGCAGATTCGAAGTTCGGAAACACAGGCAATCCCCTTTTGAGCCGACCCTAAAGAATCAATGCTGAGAGAGGAAGCAATGTCCAATAGCAGCCAGACGAGCAGCCTGGCCGCGTCGCAGGCGATCGCGGAAGGCGCTCAGCGCGCGCGCCGCACCCATCCCGCGGCGTGGGTGCCGACGCTATATTTCGCCGAGGGAGTTCCCTATCTTACGGTATCAGCGCTAGCTGTCGTGCTGTACCAGCGCCTGAGCCTGTGGCATCAACACGCCGGCCAGCCGGGCTTATCGAACGAGATCATCGCGTTCTATACGAGCCTCTTGCTGCTGCCTTGGTCCTTGAAGCCGCTGTGGAGCCCTCTGCTCGAAATGTATAAGACGAAGAAATTCTTCGTCGTGCTTTTCGAGTTCCTCGGCGGCCTCACGATGGCCGCAGTTGGATTGTGTCTGCCTCTGCCCGGCTATTTTGGGTTCACGGTCGCTCTGTTCGGCGTGATGGCATTCTGCTCTTCGACGCACGACATCGCGGCCGACGGCCTCTATATCGCCTCTCTTTCCGCCAAACAGCAGGCGGCCTACGCGGGCTGGCAAGGGGCCTTCTACAACATTGCCCGGCTATTCGCGCAGGGCGGACTGGTGATCCTGGCGGGCGTCCTCGAAAAACGCATGGCCGCGCCCCACGCCTGGTTGATCGTTTTCGTGATGACCGGCGGCATCCTTCTGCTTCTGAGTCTCTATCACAGCAGGATGTTGCCAACGGGAGGCGAAGAGCGCAAGTCCGAAAGCCTGCGGCAGGTGGCGGAGACGTTTGGAGATGTCGTGGTCACATTTTTCCGCAAGCCCGGCATTTACATCATCCTGGCTTTCATCTTTCTCTACCGCGCCGCTGAGGGCCAGGTGGAAAGGATCCGCCCGCTGTTCCTTCTCGATCCACGCCAGCAAGTGTTGCACGGCCATTCGGTATGGGTCGGCGGCCTCGGACTGACGCCTGAAGTTTACGGAACCATTTCGATTTTCGCGACAGGTACGTTCGTCCTGGGCAGTATCCTGGGCGGCTACTTCGCCTCGTGGCTGGGATTGAAGAGGGCGCTGCTGTGGCTCCTGCTGGCGCTCAATGCGCGCAACGTAGCTTATGTTTACCTAAGCACAGTCCTGCCGTCGAATATGCCGATTATCTGGGCGGCAATCCTCACCGAGATGTTCATCTATGGTTTCGGTTTCGTCGGCGTGATCGTGCTCATGTTCCAGGAGGTCGCCCCCGGCAGGTACCAGACGGCGCACTACGCTTTCGCCAATTCCCTGATGAATCTCGGTCTCATGGTGCCCGGTATGGTGAGCGGCAAAATCCAAACCGCGCTCGGCTACCACCATTTCTTCCTGTGGGTGCTGATTTGGGTTCTTCCGCCGCTTGCGTTGCTGAAGTTCATCCCCTTCCGGCACCAAGGCGCTTCGCCAGCTGCGCAGCCTGCCGAAACCTGATTGCAAGTAAGCTTTGTTTTAAAGCGCGGGCGGAATACAGCGGGTGCGGCTTGCGCGTTACGGTTACTCTAACGAGGTGATTTATGCGTTATGGCCATTTTGATAACGAGAACAGAGAGTACGTCATTGAGAGTCCCGATGTGCCGGTCTCTTGGACCAATTACATCGGCGTCAAAGACCTATGCACCGTGATTTCCCACAATGCCGGCGGATATTCGTTCTACAAGAACGCCGAGCATCAGCGGATCACACGCTTCCGCCAGAACGGCGTTCCTTTGGACCGGCCGGGGCATTACGTCTATCTGCGGGACGACGAGACGGACGAGTATTGGTCGGTCTCCTGGCAGCCGGCCGGCAAGGATTTGAAAAAAGCCAAGTGTCAATGCCGGCACGGTCTGTCGTACTCCAAGTTCTCCTGCGATTATCAAGACATCCAGGCCGAACAGAATCTCTTCATTCCGATCGACGACGACGTGGAACTCTGGGACGTCAAGATCAAGAACACCGGCCGCAAGAAACGCTCGCTCAGCGTCTTCGGGTATCTCGAGTTTTCGTTCCATCACATTGAAATCGACAACCAGAACCTCCAGATGAGCTTGTACGCGAGCGGAACGAGTTATCAGGACGGCATCATCGAATACGATTTCTACTACGAGCCGTGGACGTTCCACTACTTCGCTTCCAATTTCGATCCAGACAGCTTCGACAGCATGCGAGATAGTTTCCTTGGGAACTATCGTACGGAGACGAACCCGATCGCGGTCGAGCAAGGCCACTGCAACAGCAGCGTCGAGTTGGGCGGCAATCACTGCGGCGCATTGCAGAAAAAGCTGGCGCTCGCGCCGGGTGAAGAGGCGCGTGTCGTTTTCATGCTCGGCGTGGGCCCGCGCGCGAATGGGAAAGAGATTAAGGCCAAGTACTCGAACCTCGCGAATGTAGACCAGGCATTCGAAGCCCTGAAATCGTATTGGGACAGGAAGCTCAAGGTCTTCCAGTGCAAGACACCTCACGCGGGCCTAAACGCCATGGCGAACATCTGGACGCTCTATCAGGCCGAAACCTGCGTGGTCTGGTCGCGCTTTGCCTCCTTCATCGAGGTCGGCGGACGCGTCGGGTTAGGCTACCGCGATACCTCGCAGGACGTGATGAGCGTCGTGCACACCAACCCCGCGAAATGCAGGCAGCGCATCGTCGAGTTGCTGAAGGCCCAGGTGAGCATGGGCTACGGGCTGCACCTGTTCGATCCGGACTGGTTCGACCCGGAGAAGCAGAAGGCGCCGAAGTTCCGGTCGCCGACCGTCAAACCCACGCCGGATCAGAAGACCATGATTCACGGCCTCGAAAGACGTGTGCTCGGACGACGTGCTGTGGCTCGTGGTCTCGATCTGCGAGTACGTGAAAGAGACGGGCGACATCGCGTTCTTTGACCATGTGATTCCGTTCGCCGACGAGGGCCAGGCCACCGTCTACGACCACCTGAAGCGCACGCTGGATTTTTCCGGCGAGCAGGTCGGACCGACCGGCATCTGCAAGGGTCTCCGCGCGGATTGGAACGATTGTCTGAATCTGGGCGGCGGCGAAAGCGCGATGGTGTCCTTCCTGCACCACTGGGCGTTGCGCGCTTTCATCGAAGCGGCTCAGCACCTGGGCCGCGACGAGGATGTCCAAAAGTACAGCGCCATGGCGGAAAAGGTGCGCGCGGCCTGCGAGAAAGAACTGTGGGATGGCGAGTGGTACCTTCGCGGCATCACCGCCAAGGGCCTCAAGATCGGCTCGCACGAGAACGAGGAAGGCAAGGTGTTCATGGAGAGCAACACCTGGGCCGTCGTTTCAGAGGCCGCCTCGCCCGAGCGCGGCAGATCGTGCATGGACGCGGTGGATCAGCATCTCTATTCCCAGTACGGCATTCACCTGCTGTGGCCTGCCTACTCCAAGCCGGACGACGATATCGGCTTCATGGGCCGCGTCTACAAAGGCATCAAGGAGAACGCGGCAATCTTTAGCCATCCCAATCCCTGGGCCATTATTGCCGAGTGCAAGTTGGGCCGGGGCAGCCGGGCCATGAAGTTCTACGACTCTCTATTGCCATACAATCAGAACGACATCATCGAGGTCCGCGAGGCCGAGCCGTATTCCTATTGCCAGTTCGTCATGGGCAAGGATCACACGGCTTTCGGGCGCGCGCGCCATCCGTGGCTGACCGGCAGCGGCGGCTGGAATTACACCGCCGTGACTCGCTGGATCCTCGGGGTCCAATTGAGCTTTGATGGCCTGATCGTCGATCCTTGCATCCCCGGTGATTGGAAGGGGTTCGAAGTGACCCGCCAGTGGCGCGGCGCGACCTTCAATATCACCGTCCAGAATCCCAAGGGCGTCGAGAAGGGCGTCCGCTCCGTCACGCTGAACAGCAAGCCGGTGACCGGCCCGATACCGCCGCAAGCGGCCGGCTCGGTGAACAAAGTCGTCGTGGTGATGGGATAGAGAAGTATTTCTGAGCGTAATCTGAGAGCGTGGGGCGTGCAGCACGGTTGGCTGGGCGGCTTGTGCCCGAGGCTTATGGAGTTTCTCTGTCGGTATTTGGCGTTGATTCCGGGCGTGACTGCATGAAAGGGACAATAGCGCGGACGCCCGGCCAAGACGGCGTGGTGCTCTTGCATGGGGCCTGGTAAGTTATCAGTATGTTCAAGTCGTTCAAGGGGCCGCGCCTCATCGCGGCCTTGGGAGTTTTGGTGTTGCTGGTCATTGGCTTGATAACCTTCCAAACGAACCGTCCTCAGGAAGGCCAGCCAAAAGGCGATTCGTCGGCGCCGGTACCGCAGAGCGCACAGGACCAGTCTGACGCCGCGATTCAGGAGAGCCTGAAGAGGCTCCAAAACAGTCCGGCGGACGCGGACATTTACCAGCAGATCGCGGTCGTCTATCTGAACCGCGCCCAACGCGCTTCCGGCGAACAAGAGCGCTGGGCCCATGAGGGTATCGCATATATAGGGAAAGAGTTGTCGGTCCGGCCGCCGGACAATGCCCATTTTCTCGAAGTCTATGGCGCCGCACGCACTCTGGAATCACTCGGCGATTACTCCGGCCAGGAACGCTGCGCCGCTTACCGGCGTGCGTTGAAGTTGTTGGAGGGCGAGGCCCCCGTGCTGCGGCATGACACCGCCATGATCAATGGGAAGCCGCTTACGCTTCTCCCTTTGCGGAAGGAAACCGACAAGGCGTTAATCGGGCTGCGAAAAAAACTTACAGCCGCCGGATGCAGGTGAGAGGACTCCCTCGTTACGATGAGATCCTCCGCATCGGAGGGCTCTGCAGCATTCCGCCTCGACGCCCGATATTTCACTTGGTAGCTTCACTGAAGCGTTGCCAGCTCCCGAATACGGCATCATTGAGATAAGGTATTCTGCAAATGAACTCAAAGTTCTTGGTCTTGCTTTTTTTCTTGGCAATGGTCATCGCTCATACCGAAAATCTGATGCCGCTGCCGGCCAGCATGACGGCCGGACAAGGCCAGCTCATCGTCGATTCCAATTTCAGTGTCGCGCTCGCCGGATACCAGGAGCCGAGGCTCCAGGCCATCACCCGGCGGCTGATCGCGCGGGTGGACAGATTGACCGGTATCCCGCTTGCCGCCCGCCCGGCAGCCGGCGCCGCCAAGGCCGCGCTCATCATCGAGTGCCGTCGTGCGGGAGAGGCCGTGCAGTCTCCTCGCGAAGATGAGTCCTATACACTCGAAGTCAGCCCTGCGCAGGCGCGGCTCGTTGCCAATACTCCGGCCGGCGTGGCTCGGGGAACGGCGACTTTTCTGCAATTGATCGAGCCCGGTCCGAGCGGCTTTGCCGTGCCCGCTGTCCGCATCGAAGACAGGCCCCGGTTCGCCTGGCGCGGCCTGATGATCGACGTCGCGCGGCACTGGATGCCGCTCGAGGTCATCAAGCGAAACCTCGATGGCATGGAAGCGGTGAAGCTGAACGTGCTGCACCTGCACCTCTCCGACGACCAGGGCTTCCGCGTCGAAAGCAAAGCGTTCCCTCGATTGCAGAAGTTAGGCTCCGACGGCTTTTATTACACGCAAGACCAGATCCGCGATATCGTCGCGTACGCGAGGGAGCGCGGCATCAGGATCGTGCCCGAATTTGACATCCCAGGGCACAGCACGGCGTTGCTCGCGGCCTACCCCAACCTCGCCAGCGCACCCGGTCCGTACCAAATTCAGCGGCACTGGAGCATCCACAGCCCGTGCCTGGACCCCACGCGCGAGACAGTTTACAAGTTCCTCGATACCTTTATCGGGGAGATGGCAAAGCTGTTCCCCGACCAGTACCTTCACATCGGCGGCGACGAGGTCAACGGGAAGCAATGGGGCCGGAACCCGAGGATACAGGCTTTCATGCGCGCGCACGGCATGAGGACCAACCGCCAGCTTCAGGCGTACTTCACGAAGCGGGTTCAACGGATCGTGACGAAGTACAGAAAGAAAATGATCGGCTGGGACGAGATCCTAAGCCCTGATCTGCCGAAGGACATCGTCGTGCAATCCTGGCGCGGTCCGGAGTCGCTCGCCGAGGCCGCGCGGATGGGATTTCAGGGCATTCTTTCGGCTGGATACTACCTCGATCACATGCAGCCCGCCGCGCTCCATTATGGCGTCGATCCCCTCGGCGGCAGCGCAGGCAGCCTGACGCCGGAGCTGAAGGCGAAGATCCTGGGAGGCGAGGCCTGCATGTGGTCCGAGTACGTATCCTCCGAAACCATCGACTCACGCATCTGGCCGCGCCTGGCCGCGATTGCCGAAAGGCTTTGGTCACCTGCCAACGTCACCGATGTCGAATCGATGTACCGGCGGCTCGGCTTCGTAGACCGCGATCTCGACTATCTCGGGCTGACGCACCGCAGCAATTATCCGATCATGCTCGAGCGGCTCACTGGAAGGCAGCCAGCCGGCGATCTGCGAACGCTTGCAGATGCACTCGAGCCGGTGAAGGAATACGCGCGCGACGTGATCGAGCACTCCACGCAAGAGATGCCGCTCAACCGGCTGGTGGATGCCGTGCGGCCGGAGAGCATGGTGGCGCGTGACTTCGCGGAAATGGTGGCCGCGCTGCTTGCCGGCAACCAGGCGTACGCCGAACCGGTTCGTGAACAGCTTACGCTCTGGCGCGATCAGAACGCAAGGCTCCACCCGCTTTTCAAGAGCGTCTTCCTGCTGGCGGAAGCTGCGCCGCTCTCCGAGGATCTCGCCGCACTCGGAGCGGCGGGCCTGGAAGCGCTCCAGTACCGAGCCAGCGGAAAGCGCCCCGATAGCGCGTGGGCGAACCGGCAGAGTGAGACACTCGCGCACGCCAGGACGAACTCGGCGGCAGAACTCCAGATTGTAGTGGTTCCGCCGGTCGAGAAGCTCGTAAACGCGGCTCTCCAGTAATCAGCGCGGTGAAGCAGATCCCAGCGGCTGAGGCTGGTGAAGCGGTGTTCCAAACGTCTAGACAAGCCGGTAAATATGGATCAAAACTTGTCCGTTTTTCCGCACTTTGCTCGATGCCGGGGAAAACAAGACCGCTCCTCTGGTTCCAGCTTACCCGACGTTATTCCTGGCGGTGCCACCGAGAGAGAAACGCCTCCGCGACGAAGACTCCCTGCTCGCGGTTGAACGCGGTTTCCCATTCCGTCCAGCGGTGCTGCTTCAGGCGCTCAAGCAAGCGCAGATCGCGCTCGGCCTTCAGCACACGCTCGCGCTGCGCCGCAATGCGCTTTTCACAGCCGGTCCGCTCCTCGCGGAGACGCGCCGTCTCGCGGGCGACGTACCGTTTGTGAGCTTCGAGGGCATAGAGTTGCTCCGCCTCAACTGTGGCGGCGAAAGCAACTGCGCGCTCGGCCTCGATCCTTCCGGCGGTGAGTGACTCGATGGTGGCGTCGATGCGGCGCCGCTCCCCGAAGAGCACTTGCAGCTTGGCCTCTTCGAGGTCGAGTTGGACCAGCCGCCACTCGAGTACACTCTGGAGCCGGAACTGGAATCGGCGCATGTTAGCAAAGTGTCCTGCTCATCGCAATGCCACTCCCTGCCGGCCGCAGCGAGACATGCCGCTGGAACCGGCCCCGGAAATGGTGGCGGCGCGATCCGGAGCCCTGTTTTCAGCAGGTTGATACCCGTTTCGGAGATTCATGAGACCCGCGCTAACCCAGAATTTTCGCCAGCGCTTCCATGCGCGCTACGGTCTCTGGAAGTGACGATTTGCTGGCCGTGTCCTGCCGGAGGAAGTCCATTAACTGTGGGCGAGCGCGAATGGCCGCGTCGAGTTTTGAATTCGAGCCGGAGACGTAGGCGCCCAACTGGATGAGGTCCTCGGACTGATGATACGTGGCGAGCGCCTCCCTGAGACGGCAGGCCACTTCGTTCTGCTCCTTGCTCGCGACCGCGGAGCTGAGCCGGCTTACCGAACTGAGAATGTCGATGGCCGGGTAGTGCCCCATCGCCGCCAACTGCCGCGAGAGCACAATGTGGCCATCCAGCGTTGCGCGCACGGCGTCGGCGATGGGCTCGGTGAGGTCGTCGCCTTCGACCAGTACGGTGAAGAAACCGGTGATCGAGCCGCGGCGAAACCTGCCGGCGCGCTCGAACACGCGCGGAATCAGGTTGAACACCGAAGGCGTGTATCCCTTCTGGCTGGGCGGCTCGCCCGCCGCGAGCCCGATCTCGCGCTGCGCCATCGCCAGCCGTGTCACCGAATCCATCACAAACAACACGTCGGCGCCCTGGTCGCGGAAGTACTCGGCGATCGCAAGCGCCACGAAGCAGGCGCGAACGCGCAGCGGCGCCGGGCGGTCCGAAGTCGCCGCCACCACCACCGAGCGCTGCATGCCCTCCGCCCCGAGGTCGTGCTCTACGAATGCACGCACCTCGCGGTTGCGTTCGCCGATCAGCGCGACCACGCTCACGTCCGCGAAGTTGTGCCGCGACATGGCGCCAAGCAGCATGCTTTTCCCCACGCCGCTGCCGCCGAAAATACCGATCCGCTGTCCCTTGCCGCAGGGGAGCAAGCTATCGATCGCACGGACGCCGGTGACCAGCGGCTCAACGATGTGCTCGCGCTCGAGCGGGCCCGGCGGCGCCTTATACAGTTCGTAGCGGCTATTGCACTCGACCACCGGCCCCGAATCCATCGGCTTGCCGAAGCCATCCAGCACGCGGCCGAGCAGCGCCGGCCCCACTCCGATGCGCGCCTCTTCGGGGCGCGCCACAACTACATCGCCCAGCTCGAGCCCGCCCGTTTCTTCAAATGGCATGGAAAGTACATGGCCATTCCGGAATCCGATCACCTGGGTGCGGATGCACCTGCCACCCGCGCATTGCACTTCACAGAAATCCCCGACTGCCGCGGCCGGTCCCGCCGATTCGACCAGCAGGCCAACCACTTCAAGCACCGTGCCCGTCCAACGCCAGGGGTTGATCTGATTGACGACCTCGATGTAGCGCGCAAGATCGACCTGCTCCGAAGAAGATGTCATAATCAATGCCGGATGCGGTCAATCAGGCCGCGCTGAATTTCTTGAAGCTGCGTCTCGATGGAGGTGTCTAAATGGCCGTGCGCGGTCTCGAAGATGACCGCTCCGCGCTCGAGCCGCGGATCGGGGGCCACCTCGAACCGGCCGTGCTCCAGTTGCTCCAAATGCCGTTTCAGCAACTCCGCATCATCGGGATGTACGCGAATCCGGTCCACTTCCCGCAGTTCAAGCCGGTCGAATGCCGCTCTGACCAGACCGACTATCGCTTCCGGGTCCACACTGAGCTCCCGGTGCAGCACGCGGCGGGCGATGGCAAGGGAGAGGCGGACAAGGTCCTCTTCGGCATCGCGTCTCAGCTTGCGGCGGCTGTCGGACACTTCCGCGATCGTCTGCGCCAGGCGCTGGAGCAGCGGGTTGAGAGCCGCTGCCGCCGCCTCCTGGCCTGCCGCTTCGCCTTTGCGAAAGCCGGCCGTGAACGCTTGCTGCTCACGCTGCTCAACCTCCCTTTCCAGCTCGGCAATCCGCGCACCCGGCGAGCCGGCGCCTTCCCCGAAAGCCTCGACGGCACTGATCTGGCCGCGTTGCCCGGTGCCGGGCAAAAGCTTACGCCACACGATCGGCTCGACCATTCGCGCTGGCTCGCCGGTCAGCACTCTAGAGGGCATACACCACTACCTGTCCTTCGACCGAATCCTGTATTTTCTTTAAGCGGAGCTACAATACGTATTGCTCGCCGACCGTGCCTTTGAGATTGATGACCCCTTCCGCTTCCAGCTGCCGGACGACCGCGATAATCTGCTGTTGCGAGGCCTCGACCTCCTTGATTTTGATGGGGCCGAGCGCGTCCATGTCCTCGCGCAGCATGTCGGCCCCGCGTTGTGACATGCAGTCCAAGAAATGCTTCTTCAGCTCCTCGCTCGTGCCTTTCAGCGCAACGGTCAGCAGCTTACGGTCGATCCGCGCCAATACCTCTTTGATGCCCGCCCCGTCGACCAGCAACATGTCCTCAAAGACGAACATCATATGACGGATCGTCTCGACTAAGGTCGAATCCTGCTGCTCGACCTTCTCGAGGATCTCCTTGCTGCTCACAGAATCCAGCCGGTTGAACATCTCCGCCACCGCGCGCACACCACCGTAGGACTCACGGCTGAACTCACCAAGCGCGTGCAGCTTTTGTCCGATGATCGCCGCCACTTTGGAGATGATGTCCGGCGAGATGCGGTCCAGGCTCGCCATCCGGAGCGCAACATCGGCGCGCATTTCCTGCGGAAGCGACATGAGCAGCGCTGCCGCCTGCGACGGGTTCAAGTGTGACAGGATGAGCGCAATCATTTGCGGGTGTTCGCTGTGGATGAATTTCGCGAGTTGCTGCGGGTCGGCTTTTTGCAGCGCGTCGAAACTGGCCGACTCACTCCCCAGCGCTTTGACGAGCATGTCGACCATGCGCTTGGCGGCCTCCGGACCGAACGCCTGCATCAGCATCTTGCGCGCGTAATCGAGGCCGCCCGTCAGCACATACTCGTGCGCGACGGTCATCTGGTAGAACTCTTCGAGGATCGTGTCGGTCTGCTGGGCGCTGATGGAGCTGATCCGCGCGATCTCGCGGCTGAGCTTCTGAACTTCCTCCTCGTCGAGTTCCTTGAGAATTTGCGCGCTGGCCTGTTCGCCGAGGATGACCATCAGAATGGCCGCCTTCTGCACACCCGGTATGGGCTCGTCAGCGATGGTGGTGTTCAGGATCGTATCAGCGCTCCATATCGTAAAGCCAGCTTCGCAGGATGTGGGCGGTGGAGGTCGGATCCTTCTTCGCAGTTTCCACCAGGTGCTTCGTGAGCACCTCGGCCTTTTTCGTCGTGGCCGTGGGCACCTTGAGCGCACTCAGCGCCTCGGCCTCCAGGCGCTGCTTCAACGCCTCCTGCTCGGCAATTCTGGCTTGCAATTGCGCCTCGGCCTGCTCCACAACCGTCGGGCCGGATTCGAGTTCTGGCGCACCCGAGAGCGTCACGCCTCGCGCGCCTCTGCGCTGCCAAACGAGGAACGCAAGTCCCGCACCGAGCAGCAGCACGAGAATCAGCGCCGCGCCTGCTCCCGCCAGGAGCACGCTCTTATCGGACAAGAGCTTTGCGAGCCCGGATGGCAACCCGGGGGATAGCGATCCAGGCGCGGACAGCGGCGCCGGCGATGGCGGCTCAAGCATGAGCGTCGCCTCGAAAGGCAGGCTCTCGACAATGAGTTGATCGCCGCGCTCGGGCGTGAATCCAGTCGCCGCGGCAACCAGGTCGTGGATTACTTTCAGCTTCTCCGGCGCCGGCGCATCGATGACCCGCTTCATCTTCGTGCCGGCTCCTTCCCATCGCACGCTCTGATCCACGAGCACGGCCACTGACATTCGTTTAACGTTTCCTTGCGGCAACCGCACGTGCTTAACCACGCGGCTGCTCTGGTAGGCAATGTTTTCCGTCCGGCGCGTCATGCCGGCGCCGCCGGCGCCCGGCCGCGAGGATGGCCGCGGGAGCGCGGACGCAGTCCCGGGCACTCCGGAAGCTAGGTTCGTTCCGCTGATGTCCTCGGTCTTTTGGGAGCTCGCCATCACAGACCGTGACGGATCAAATGTCTCCTCGCTTTCGTCGCCGCCCGTGAAATCACATTCGACCGAAACGCCGGCGCGGAATTTCTCGGCCCCCAACAATGGCTCGAGCGTCGAGTTGATCTTCATAACCAGGTCTTTTTCGATTTGCTGGCGGTAATCGAGCGACGCCTCCGGGCTCTCGCCGCCATCGGCCGTCAGCGCTTTGCGCGCCCGGCTCAGCAGGTTGCCGTTCATGTCGATAACGGCAACCGCCTCGGGCGCCAGGCCCTCTACGGCGCTCGAGACCAGGTGGCAGATCGCCAGGACGTTCGCGCTTGACAGTTGCGCACGTGGCTTCAGTTTCACCATCACGCTGGCCTTGGCCGGCTGGCGCGCCTCCAGAAAAACGGAGTCCTTAGGGAAGGTGACATGCACGCGGGCGGCCTCGACCGCCGCCAGTGCCATGACCGACCGCTCCAGCTCGCCCTCGACCGCGCGCTGGTAGTTGATGTGCTCGGCGAAATCCGTCACCCCAAAATTCGTCTTATCGAAAAGCTCGAAGCCTACACGGCCGCTCTTCGGCAGGCCGGCACCGGCTATTTGTAACCGCAATTCCGGGACCCGTGTCGAGGTCACGAGCACCGTGCCTCCGTTCTCCCTGAGGCGGTACTCCGCGCCCAATTCGCGTAGCTTCTGTACCACTGCGCCGGCATCTTCGGCGGCGAGGTCCGTGTACAGAGGACGGAAATCCCGCTCATGCCTCCAGCGGCTGAAACCGACGAGCACGCCGATCACCAGCACCGCGGCAGCCACGATGCTAATTTTTTGCCGAAGATTTAGGCTGGCAAGCAGTTTCTTCATCTGGTCTACGGGCCAGCGCTACATCTGCATCTGCATGACTTGCTGATACGCATCCACCACTTTGTTCCGGACCTGCAGGAACAGGTCGAAGGACAGCTCGGCGCGTTCCACCGCCAGCAGCGTCCCGTGTAGCTCATCGCCTTCCCCCGCCAGGAACTTCTCCACACCCTGATCGGCTGTCTGGCGGAATTGCTCTACCCGGTCAATCGCATTCTCGAGCGTGGCCTGAAACGCACCCGGCTGTTTGGAGTCCCCGGGCGCCTGGACGATGCTCGGGCTGATGCCGGCCGGGATCGGGGCGATAGACGAGGGCATGGTGCAGGGCTACCTCAGCAGGTCGATGGAGCGCTGAATCATATCTTTCACCGATGAGATCGCCGCCACGTTGGCTTCGTAGCCGCGCGCGGCGCTGACCAGATCGACCATGTCCTCGGCCGGATTGATGCGTGGAAAGGCGACGTAACCGTCGGCATCCGCGTCAGGGTGCCCGGGCAGGAAGCGTTTCTCGGGCGCGCTCGTGTCTTGAATGATATCGGAGACGGTGACGCCGGTGCCCTCCGCTCCGACGGCCGACTCAAACGCGCTCGCGAACGGCGAGGTCACCAGCTCGCTCGCGAAAACGGCATCTTTCCGCCGGTAGGGCCCGCCCTCGGGCGTGCGGGTGGTCTCGGCGTTGGCTAGGTTCTCGACCAGCAGCGCTGCCCGCTCGCGCTGAGCGGCCATGCCGGAAGCACTTACGGAAAGTGAGGAAAACAGGTTGCTCATCCGCTCTTCTCCTGGATCGCGGCGCGAATTGTGCGGATCTGAACGCGCAGCAAGTTCGAGGCGATACTGAATCGCAGCGTGTTTTCCGCCAGCAGGCGCGTCTCGCGATCGATATTCACGTTGTTGCCGTCGTGCTTAACCTCCAGCCCCGGAACTTCGATAACGTTCGGCTTGGCGCCCTGAATCAGACTGCGGAATTCCTGTTCGAAATTGAGGTCCTGGGTCTTGTAGCCGGGTGTGTCAGCATTGGCAATGTTGGAGGCAACCAGCTTCTGCCGCGCGCTCACCAGATCCATATACCGCTCGATACTGCCCCCGACGGAGTCCATCACGGCACCTCTCGCGCTGCAAGCGGCCCGCCATCGTGAAACACGAACTACTATCAATGTTTCAGTAACTTGCGAGGAAATATGCCGCCGCCACCCGCCAAAATCCTGCCGGAAGCCAGAAAGGTGGCTGCGGTAGCGGAGAGCGGAACGTGGATCATAGAATCTGGAATGTAGGCGGTTGGGGATTCCTCTTTCTCTGCAGCGGTGCAGTGCGCCGATCCACAATCCACGTTCAACGCGAGTGGCGCGGCGCGCAAGAATCCTTCCCGTCCGCTCGAAATAGCGCTAAATTAAAGGTATGCAGTGGCTTATGCCCGCCATCACACGGCCCGGCCTGTTCGGCGCCGATTGACCTCCTGGAACTTCCCACCACATTTTGCTGCCGCTCTATTCAGTGCGGCTTGAAAGTCCGACTTCGTTTGGGAGGGGTTTCATGAAAACGAACGATGAAGCCGTCCGTCCGGATCTTCCGAACATCGTTACCGCGTTGCCCGGCCCGCGCGCGCGGGCGGTGATCGAGCGCGACAGCAGAGTGCTGTCGCCTTCTTGCACGCGCTCGTATCCGCTGGTGGCCGCGCGGGGAGAGGGAGCGATCGTCGAGGACGTGGACGGCAACCGCTTCCTTGATCTGAACGCCGGCATCGCAGTGGTTTCAACAGGCCACTGCCACCCGCGCGTCGTCGAAGCGATTCAGAAACAGGCCGCCCGGTTGATCCACATGTCGGGCACCGATTTCTATTACGAGAACATGGTGACGCTGGCGGAGCGTCTTGCGGCGCTCGCGCCCGGCTCCGTCCCGCGCCGCGTGTATTTCAGCAACTCGGGGACCGAGGCGATTGAAGCGGCCTTCAAGCTTGCGCGTTACGCAACCGGCCGCGACAAGTTCGTGGCGTTCCTGGGCGGATTCCATGGGCGCACGATGGGCGCGCTTTCACTCACCGCGAGCAAGGCGGTGCAAAGGCGTGGCTTCGGCCCGCTGGTGCCGGGCGTGTTCCACGCGCCGTACCCGGCGCCCTACCGCTCGGGTAAACCGCCCGCGGAGTGCGCGGCCCAGACCATTGCCGCCATCGAGCACCTCTTCCACACCGTGCTGCCGCCGGAAGAAGTCGCGGCGTTCGTCTTCGAGCCAGTTCAAGGTGAAGGCGGTTACGTTGTGCCGCCGGCGGAATTCTTCGACGGCTTGACGCGACTCGCTAAGGCGCGCGGGATACTGCTCGTCGCCGACGAAGTGCAAACGGGCAACGGGCGAACCGGGAAAATGTGGGCCTGCGAGCACTTCGGCGTTGTGCCGGACATCATCGCTACCGCGAAAGGCATCGCGAGCGGTATGCCGCTCGGCGCTACCATTGCGCGCGCGGACCTCATGCACTGGAAGCCTGGCGCGCAGGCCTCGACATTCGGCGGCAACCCGGTGGCGATTGAGGCCGCGCTCGTCACTCTCGACCTGCTCGAAAGCGGGCTGATCGCGAACGCTGCCGGCGTCGGCGCGCACATGCTTGACCGGCTCAGGTCTTGGCCCAAGCGCTTCCCTATCGTTGGCGACGTACGCGGGCTCGGCCTGATGATCGGCGTCGAATTGGTGCGCGATCAGCGCACGAAAGAAAGGGCGGCTGATCTCCGCGATCAGCTCATCCAACTCGCCTTCAAGCGCGGTCTCGCCGTGCTCGGCGCCGGCGTGAACACGCTGCGCCTCAGCCCTCCGCTCGTGATTACCCGCGAGCAGGCGGACTTCGCCGTCGCTGTGCTCGAAGAGTGCCTCGAAAGGCTCAGCCGGCACAGCCTCGCCACGGGCTCCCAACCAACTTGCTCGACCGTCGCATGAGCAGCGGTGGGGGACAGTCAAACCACCCCCGCAACCCTGCTACCATAGCCGCTTGAGACTTCTGGATGTCGGCTGCGGAATTCAGAAGGCGCCGGGCGCGATTGGCATCGACCGCAATCCGGCCAGCGTCGCCGACGTTCTCTGCGATCTCGATCGAATCCCCTATCCGTTCCGGGACAACTCGTTTGACCGCCTCCAGGCGGTGCATGTCATCGAGCACGTCTCGGACGTGCTTCGCACCATCGAGGAGTTCCATCGCCTGGTGCGGCCGGGCGGCCGCATCTTTCTAGTCACCCCGCACTACACGGATTTCAGCTCATTCTGCGATCCGACCCACCGCTGGCATCTGAACAGCTTTTCCTTCCGCTATTTCGGAGAGGACCATGGCGGCTTCGGGTTCTACTCGCCCGCGCGGTTCGAGGAGATTTCCGTACGCGTGCGGCTACTGGCATTTTGGAGGCTGCTCGGCTTGGAGTTTCTAGTCAACCGCTCGCGCCGTTTCCGGCTTTTCTGGGAATACTACTTGTGCTATCTGGTTCGCGGAAAGGTGATGGAGTTCGAATTCGAGGCGCTTAAATGATCGCCTGGGTCTGCCGGCTGGCGGACTCGGTGCGGCATCGCGCCCGCCTGCGCCGCTGGAGCCCGGACCAAGCCGCGGGCCGCCACGGTGAAGATCTCGCTCACCGCCGCCTCGAGCGGCAAGGGTTCATCGTCATCGCGCGGAACTACCGGCCGCCTGGGGGCGACTGCGAGATCGACCTCGTCGCCTGGGAGGGCGGCACGCTTGTTTTTGTCGAGGTGAAATCGCGCCGCAGCGACGAATACGCCGCCCCGGATCGCAACATCGGCGAGGACAAACGGCGCGCATTGATTCGGGCTGCACGCGGCTATGCGCGCCGCGCCGAGGTCCCCTGGGAGCGCGTACGCTTTGACGTGGTCAGTGTCGTGCTCGCCGCGCCGCCGGTTTTCACGCATGTGCGAGATGCCTTCCGAGTGACGCCGACGCTATAATTACAATTCCTTCGAGTCTGCTGATCAAAGTTCAGGGAGGGACCCTTATTGCCTGAGTTCCGGAAAGACCCGATCACGGGCCGCTGGGTCATCGTCGCAACGGAGCGCGCCCGGCGCCCGGCCGATTTTTCTCGCGAGCAAGTGGTGATCAAAGGGGGCCGGCTCTGCCCGTTCTGTCCTGGCAACGAGCAAAAGACGCCTCCCGAGGTGCTGGCGTACCGGCAGAGCGGCGGGCCGAACGAGCCCGGCTGGACGTTGCGCACGGTGCCGAACAAGTTCCCCGCCCTGCGCGTGGAAGGCGATTTCAACCGGGAAGGCGAAGGCCTCTACGACAAGATGAACGGCATCGGGGCGCATGAGGTGGTCATCGAAACGCCCGAGCACCAGCTCACGCTCGCCGATCTCCCCGAAAAGCGCGCCGAGGATGTCTTCTGGGCTTTCCGCGACCGCATCCAAGACCTGAAGAAGGACCGCCGCATGCGGTACATCCTGGTCTTCAAGAACCACGGCGAGGCGGCGGGCGCATCGCTCGAACACACGCACTCGCAGCTCATCGCGCTTCCGGTGATCCCGCGGCGCGTCCAGGAGGAACTCGAGGGTGCGAAGCGCTATTACGACCTCAGGGATCGCTGCATCTATTGCGACATCATGCGGCAGGAGATCTCAACCGGGAGCCGCGTCGTGCTTGAAACCGAGCAGTTCCTGGTCGTCTCCCCGTACGCGGCGCGATTCCCGTTCGAAACCTGGATTTTGCCACGCCGCCACACCTCGCATTTTGAAGACTCCGACGCAGCGACGTTTCACAACCTGGGCTCAGTCCTGCCGATGGTGCTCCGTAAAATCGACAAGGTGCTCGAGAAACCCGCTTACAACTTCATCATCCACACCGCCCCGCTCCAGGAGCCCGAGCTGCCGTACTACCACTGGCACATCGAGCTCATTCCGAAGCTCACGAAGGTCGCGGGGTTTGAATGGGGAACGGGATTTTACATCAACCCGACACCGCCGGAAGAGGCGGCTAAATACCTGCGCGAAGCCGCGCTGACATAAGGGCAAGCGGGGACGCTGAAACCCGCCGCAAATTCTCGTGACGGACGTCCTCGTAGCGCACGTTGTTGGCGTGCTGCGGCCACCCTCGCGCCGGCAACCCCTCCCGGCAACCGTCGCGGGCGCATGCCCCGCGGTTAACGCCCCAAAAGCTCGTGCGCGATATGCGCATGGGATTCGCTCTCGATGCGGCAGTGGCATGATCCTGAACAGCCTTCGAGCATTACCTTCCCATTCTGCTCGCTCACACGGTAAACCATCTCCGCGCCGTTATGCTCCTGAAGGCGATCGAGCGGCCAGTCGGAATCGGCGAACATGTGGATTGCCCCGCCCGGTTCAATCAGGATGGTGATGTGAGAAGCGGACTGGCCGGCCCGCGACGCGGTTTCCGCCGCTTCGAAGATGTTCCGCGCGTTTTCCAGAAACTGGCTCACGCTGAGCATATCGAATCGGCTTCGCGAAGTGTGAGCTCCGTTCAGACCGCCGGTTCCCCGTGAACCTCGACCTCCGAGCAGCTTTCGCCCGAAGCCGACAGATGCCGCATCCTTTGTGTTGCGTCAGTGTGGGAACGCCGGCATCAGCCGCGCTCGGTCATGTACACGCCGGCGAGGACCAGCACGCCCCCGCCCGCCAGCAGCGGCGTCACTGCCTCGCCGAGCAGAGGGACCGCGAGCGCGGTTGCCATCGGCGGTTGCAGATAAGTGAATACAGCAGCGCGTGAAGCGGCCACGTGCGTGAGCGCCCAAAAATAAATCAGGTAGCAAACGACGGATGGGAAAGCCGCCATGAAGACAAGGCTCTCCCACGCGGCTGCGCTCACCCGCGCATAATCGAATCCCGCCGACTGCCAGAGGGTAAGCGGCAGCAGCAGGATCGCCCCGCGGCGTATGCGAACGTGTTGACGAGAACGCTGCTCTGGTGCGCTGCAACGCGCTTGCCGAACACGGTAAAGACCGCGAAGGCGACCGAGCCGAGGAAAACGAAAAGGTTTCCGATGAGCGTGGCGCGCCGTCCGCCGGATGGCGCGGCGTTGATCAACGCAACTCCCGCCAGCGCGACCAGCATGCCCGCACCATTCCTCAGGGTGATGCGCTCCATGCGCATCATCGCCGCGATCGAAAGGACCAGAATCGGACCCAGCCCGACCAGGAGCGCAGCGTGCGCGACACTCGTGCGGTTAAGCCCGACAATAAACAGAAGCTGGTTCAGCGTCACCCCAAACACTCCCAAGGACAGCAGCCCTGGCGCATCCGTACGCGTCCACCGCGCCCGCTGCGGATTCCGGCGCACCTGCCAGCAGTAGATGGGCAGCATCATCGCGCCCGCAAACGAAATGCGCAACCCGCCGAGCAGCAGCGGCGGGAACTCACGCAGCGCAACTTTGCCGGCGATGTAGTTCACCGACCAGAAGAACGCCATCAGGCTCAGCAGCACGTAGATCAGCGGTTTGGAAGGCGGGTCGAGCGCCAGCAGCTTCTTCTTCGGCATGGTGCGCGACTCGGGCGGATGGGCGCTCAACAAAGCGCCACCTCGGGCAAGGCGAGCCGGCGGGAAAACTGGCGGAGAACGATTCTGTCTATTTGGATTTTGCTTCCTGCCACAGCGCGTCCATCTCCCCGAGCGTTGCGGCTGCCGGAGTCTTCCCTGCCTCGCTCAGCCGCCGCTCGACGTACGCGAAGCGTTCGCGGAACTTGCGGTTGGTCTTGCGCAATGCCTGCTCGGGATCGACCTGGAGAAAGCGCGCGAGGTTGACCAGCACAAACAGCAGATCGCCCATCTCCTCTTCGATCTGGCCGTGGTTCCCACTCGCGCGCGCCTGCCCGAGCTCGCTCAGCTCCTCGTTCAGCTTCTCGAATACCGCCTCAGCCTTCGGCCAGTCGAACCCGGCGCCCGACGCCCGCGAGGTGAGTTGCGCGGCCTCGACCAGCGCCGGCAGCGCGCGCGGCACCGGCTCCAGCAGCCCAGCGCCTTGGTTCTCATGGTCCTTGCGCTCTTCGGTTTTGATCTCGTCCCAGCGCTGCTTCACTTCGCCCGCGGTCTTGGCCGTGCCAGCGCCGAAGACGTGAGGATGGCGCCGCAAAAGCTTCGCATTCACCGCGTCGAGCGAGTCATCGATGCGGAAAAGGCCCTCCTCCGCGGCCATTTGCGCGAAGAAAACGGCCTCCAGCAACAGGTCACCCAACTCTTGGGCGACAGCGCGCCAGTCGCGGGCATCGATGGCGTCTAAAACTTCGTAAGTCTCCTCGAGCAGGTACGGCTTGATGGTGTCGAAAGTTTGCTCGCGGTCCCACGGACAGCCGTTCGGCGAACGCAATCGCGCCATAATCTCGAGCAAGCGCTCGAACTTGGCGCCCGCGCGCTCGGATGTCCCGCCTGGATTCGGCGTAGATTCTAGGTTCATGGGCCGGAAGTCGCGGTGAAACTCTCAATGTAACATAGGGTCACGGAGCAGCCGTGCGGCAGGCGCGTCACAGTAAGATAGAACTGATGAGTGACGAAACCGCAAAAACTGAACCACAGGAAAGCGCCGCTGCCGAAGAGCAAATTCCCCTGCCGCCCGCCACGTTTGGCTACCTCGTCTTCTTGTTGCGAACCCAGGCCGAGTTGCACCTGGGCTTGCTGCATTACGGCGAGGAAAAGGACCGGCCCAAGCCGGACTTGCACCTGGCGCAGCACTCCATCGATCTGCTCGGGGTGCTGCACGAAAAGACCAAGGGCAATCTGGCCCTGGAGGAAGAACGGCTGCTCGAGAACTCGCTCACCGAGCTGCGGTTCCGCTACGTGCAGGCCGCCGGGGAAAGCCAGCCGAAGTAATGCCGGGCGCGGCTGATACGATCACAATTACCGTGCTCGGCTCGGGCACCAGTGTCGGCGTGCCGACCATCGGCTGCCATTGCGCCGTGTGCACCTCCACGGACCCGCGCGACAACCGCTTGCGCCCCTCGGTAGTGGTGCGTTACGGCGGCCGCAACGTGCTCATCGATACCACGCCGGACTTTCGCCAGCAAGCCCTACGCGCGCACATCGACTGCCTCGATGCAATCGTTTTCACGCACGCGCACGCCGACCACATCATGGGCCTCGACGACGTGCGCCCCTTCAATTTCCGGCAGAAATCGAGCATTCCGCTCTACGCCTCGCCCGAAACGATCCAGGCGTTACACCGCGTATTCCAATACGTGTTCGCTGATCGCGCTCCGGAGTCCTCGGTCCCGAAGCTCGAGCTGCACCCGCTCGATGGCCAGCCATTCGACCTGTTCGGCCTCGAGTTTGTGCCCATCCCGCTCGAGCACGGTCGCTCGCTGATTTACGGCTATCGCTTCGGCGGCGCCGCCTACCTGACGGATCACAGCGGCATTCCTGAGGAATCGATGGAAAAGCTGCGCGGCTTGGACGTGCTGTTTCTCGACGCGCTGCGGCACAAGCCGCACCCGACGCACACCACAGTCGCGCGCGCGCTGCGCTACGTCGAGGAGCTTGCGCCACGGCGCGCATTCTTCACGCACATCTGCCACGATTTGCCGCACGCCGAAACGGAGCGCCAGTTTCCGCCCCACGTGCGGCTCGCTTACGACGGACTGGAGATCGCGGTTGCGGCGCCGGGAGAGGGCGCGTAGGTGCCGGCCGCGTTTCGTATCTACCGGAGCCTGGAAGAAACCGGCCACGACTTCGGCCCGTGCGCGCTCACCATCGGAAATTTCGACGGCGTGCACTCCGGACACCGGCAGATCCTGCGCAGAGTTGTCGCGCTGGCGCGGGAGCGCGGCTGGAAGCCCTCCGTGCTCACCTTCCATCCGCACCCGGCCAGCATCGTCGCGCCCGAGCGTGCGCCGCAGCTCCTCACCACGCCCGGCGCGCGCGCTCTCCTCATGAAAGATCAGGGAGTCGAGCAGGTACTCATCCTGCCGTTCACGCGCGAGCTGTCACTGGTCGAGCCCGAGGCATTCATACGCGATATCGTCGCGGGCCCGCTCGATGCGTGCGCGGTCCTGGTCGGCGATAATTTCCGGTTCGGCCACCTGCACTCTGGGGACACGCGGCTGCTCGCTGCGCTCGGGAGGAAATACGGCTTCCTTACCGAAGCTGTTCCGGCGATCCGTATGCGCGGCCGGGTGGTGTCGAGCAGCGAGGTGCGCCGGCTCATCCACGGGGGCAAGGTTTCACTCGCCTGCCGCCTGCTCGGGCGTCCCTATGCCATCGAAGGCCCGGTGGTGCCGGGCCACGGCATCGGCTCGCGGCAAACCGTGCCGACGCTGAATGTTCAAGTAAGGGATTCCTTGCTGCCCGCAACCGGCGTCTATGTCACGCGCACGCTCGATCCCGAAGACCGGCGGGCCTGGCGTTCAGTAACCAACGTCGGATACCGCCCGACGTTCGATGGCAGCGGCCTGTGGGTTGAATGCTTCCTGCTCGAGCCGCCCGCCGGCGCTTCGCCGCGCTCTCTCCGTGTCGAATTTCTGTTGCGTCTGCGCGAGGAGCGCAAGTTTCCAGACGCCGCCTCGCTCAAAGCGCAAATCCTCAAAGATGCCGCGCGCGCCGCCGAGTACTTTCGGCGGACCAAGGCGCCCGGCGGCACAGTTGTGTAACAGGTTGCTGAAGCACTCCAGTGCATTGCCCCTTGCCCTTATCAGGAGAGGGGGGAATCGTTTCCTCGTCTCGAATACGTTGGCCTGTTGCCGCAGGCGCGTGCGCGGTTAGCGCCCCCCCCGGTTGCCGCGCGCAGCCGCGCATGCTACCTTGTCTTTTACGACTTTCGGGACGCCAGTTCCTCCGTTCCGTGCGATTCCGATTTCACACCTAAAGGAGACATAGAGCATGCCGCTAGTTTCCATGCGACAACTTCTGGACGAAGCAGCCAAAGGCGGTTATGGCGTTGGCGCATTCAACGTCAACAACATGGAGCAGATACAGGCCATCATGGAGGCCGCCCGCGAGACCAAATCGCCGGTGATCGTTCAAGCCAGCCGGGGAGCGCGCCAGTATTCCAACGACCGCTTCCTTTATCACCTCATGCTCGCTGCCACCGAGCTCTATCCGGAGATTCCGACGGTGCTGCACTTGGACCACGGCAACAGCGTCGAGACCTGCAAGTCGGCCATCGAGATGGGCTTCACCAGCGTCATGATGGACGGCTCCCTCATGGCCGATGGGAAGACTCCATCGAGCTTCGAGTATAACGTGAAAGTTACCCGTGAAGTGGTTGAAATAGCTCATGCTAAAGGCATCACAGTGGAGGGGGAAATTGGCTGCCTCGGCGGCATCGAGGATGGCCACGGCGCGGGCCTCGACGGCTTGTCGCACCTGACCGATCCTTCCCAGGCGGTTGAGTTCGTGAAGGCCACCGGCGTCGACGCGCTCGCCATCGCCATCGGCACCAGCCACGGCGCTTACAAGTTCAGTTCCAAACCGACCGGTGCGACGCTCAAGATGGATCGCCTGATCGAGATCCACAAGCGCTTGCCGAACACGCACCTGGTGATGCACGGTTCCTCCAGCGTCCCCAAGTCGCTCCAAGACATCATCAATCAGTACGGCGGCAAGCTGAAGCCGACCTGGGGCGTGCCGGTCGAAGAGATCCAGCTCGGCATTCGCAACGGCGTGCGCAAGATCAACGTGGATACAGACAGCCGCTTGGCGATCACCGGCGCCATTCGCAAAGTCTTCTTCGAGACCCCCGAGAAGTTCGATCCGCGCGACTACCTGAAGCCCGCGCGCGAGGCGATGAAGAAAGTGGTCGCTGAGCGCATGACGCAGTTCGGCCAGGCCGGTCACGCCGGCGGCTACGCCCCCATCCCGCTTTCTGAGATGGCCGCGCGTTACGCGCGCGAACTCGTCGCAAAGTAGCCAACGTTCCGCAGCGACGGTTTGTTTTGAATCGCACTGGGCTGGCCTCTCGCCGTGCCCACGCCTTCCTCTTCCCGGAAGTGGGATGTTTAGGGCCGTCCTCATTGAAGAAAACATCCTGTGTAGTCCGGCCCGCGCCTTGCCAACCCTCTTTTCCTCCCGCGTTCTATAATCCAGTGAGGAGGGGTTCCCGTGAAGCTGTCTCAAGGTAAGCTCAAGCGCATGAAAACGCTGGCCAACGACGCCGGCATCATCGCGGCGGCGGCGATGGATCAGCGCGGAAGTCTCCAGAAAGCCCTGGCCGCCGCCAAGGGTGTCGATAAGAAGGAAATCACGTTCGAAATGATGGCCGAATTCAAAACGGCCGTCACGAAAATTCTGACGCCGCATGCCAGCGCCATCCTGCTCGATCCCGAGTTCGGCCTCGGGGCGCGCGATGCGCGCAGCCGGAACGCCGGCCTGCTGCTCGCCTATGAAAAGAGCGGCTACGACAACAACCGGCCGGGGCGCCTCCCCGATCTGCTCGACCATGTCTCCGTGAAGCGCATCGTGGATTGGGGCGCGGACGCGGTCAAAGTCCTCATCTATTACACGCCATTCGAAGACCCGCACGTCAACGATATCAAACATGCCTTTGTCGAGCGCATCGGCGCCGAGTGCGAAACCTGGAAGATACCCTTCTTCCTCGAATTCGTCGGCTACGATCCAATGAGCGGCGACGAAAAGGGTCTGGAGTACGCGAAGCGAAAGCCCGAAATTGTCCGGCGCAGCATGGAGGAGTTTTCAAAGCCGCAATATAAGATCGACGTGCTCAAAGTGGAAGTACCCGTGAACGCGCAATTCGTCGAAGGTAGTGTTGTTTTCAAAGGCACGGCGGTGTACTCGTGGGACCAGGCGCTCGAACACTTCCGGCGCGCCGCGGCCGCCGCCACGAAGCCCTTCATCTACCTCAGCGCGGGCGTCAGCAACCAGGAGTTCGTCGAGTCCCTGCGCATGGCGGCGGAGGCTGGCGTGGACTTCTCGGGAGTGCTGTGCGGCCGCGCCACCTGGAAAGACGGCATTCCCGTTTACGCCAAGCAGGGAGTGCGAGGCCTCGAGGAGTGGCTGAGAACGGAGGGCGTGAGAAACATCAGCGCTGTGAACGAGGCCATCCTGACCGCCAAGCCCTGGTATGCCAAGATGGGTCTCGAAGAACCCGTCAGGCGGACGGCCCCGTAACCGCGTCGTCACCGGACGCCGCCGAGGCGCCGGGGTCTGTGCGTAACTACCAGGGTCGTATTGTCGTGCCGCGGGGCGCCGGCGGCGAAGGCGTCGGCGCAGCGCATGATTCGCTCGCGCAGTTCGCTCGCTTTCATCACTTCGGCGCCTCGCGACAGTCGTGGCATGAGAAGCGGGCCAGGGTAGTACCATCCAGCAGCTCAAACTACAAACTAATAGTACTCACTGAATGGTACTGAGAACACAGAAAATTCTTGACTGACTGGTTGGAGACCAGTTATTATTTGCGGGAGAGTGGAGGTAAGTTTGTGTCGCGGGAGGCGAAGAACGTGAGGTTTAGAAGTATACTGTTGATGTTGACCCTGCCATTATTGGCTCAGGTGCTTGTTGCCGGCCCGATTTTGTCGCCGGTGCAAGTATCGGCTTCATTCACTGGAGGCGCGTTGGGGACGTGGGATTTTACGTTCACGTCAGGTCCGGCGAACCTCCAATTGGAGCAGATCACGATTGATCTTAGCCCAACGGATGTGAAATTCGACACGGCGCCAGGCGGTTTCGGATCGCTGACTTCGGAGGACATCGGCGGTTACGCGGGCACGGATGTAACCACGGGGTTGGATAACATCCTGCCGGGGACCGGCGCCGCCTTGGATGGCGGCCAGTTGCTGACCTTCCAGTTCAACAACTTCACCCCGGGCGATACCTTCAATTTCAACGCCGATGTTGATCACCCCAACCCCACGCTGATTCCGTTGCCGGATTGCAGCAGCCTGAGCGGCTTGGCCAAGGTGGCCTGCCTTGCTACGCGGGCGGCTGATACAGCCATAAACAACGGCCGTCTCACTGCTGCCCAGACCGTGACCGGGCAGCAATTTAACGGAGTTCTCGTCACTTACACGTTCGGAAGCCCGTCTTTCCATACCGCGAACTTCACGACCAGCTATACACCTGACGGAGGACTTCACATCTTCGGGGCGCAGAGCAATCTTACGGGCGATGTGGAAGCAATGCCGGAACCGGCCACGTTTCTTTCGTTTGCAGCCGGTCTTATACTGCTAGGCCTCCGGCGGCGCCGCCAGGCCCGCTGAGTTTCCCCTTTCGACTTCGACAACACGGGTATGGCCGCGTGGCCGCGGTTGGTACGCCAAGAGGGGCCTCGAAGAACCCGTCAGGCGGCCGGTCCCGTAACCGCGCCGTTACCGGTGGCCGTGGAGGCGCCAATCATTGTCGAAGTACCGAGCGCTTTCAGGATCGCCTCGAAGAGATCCGGCTGGCTGAGCGGCTTAAGGAGGTAGCGGGCGATGCCGGTTTGGCGGCAGCGCAAGGCGTCGCCATAGCGGTCGGCCGAGCTGAGCATCATCAGCGTGGCCGGCGCGAGCATCCGGTCGGACTTGATATACTGTGCCAGCTCGAAGCCGTCCATATCCGGCATTTGTGCATCGAGAATCACGAGCGCGAATGGCACGCTGGCGGCACTGGCTTGGCGCATGGCTTTGAGGGCTTCGAAACCGTTCGGAACCGCGACCGCCTGCAAGCGCCACCCGGTGAGCAGTTCTTCCAGCAGCCTCCGGTTGGGCAGGTTATCGTCCACGATAAGCGCTCTCAGACCTTGCAGCGTCTCCGGCCGGACTGGCGGCGGCGCGGTGGAGAAATCGGCTGGCACCTCGAACTCCATCGTGAAATGGAAGGTGCTGCCCACACCGGGCTCACTCTCCACGCGGAGGCTCCCACCCAGGATTTCGACCAGGCGCGAGGTGATCGCAAGCCCGAGCCCAGTGCCGCCGTAACTGCGAGCCACAGCGCTATCCGCGGGCATAAACACATGGAAAATGCGGGCTTGCTTCTCTTTGGGTATCCCGATGCCGCTGTCGGCCACCGTAAAATGCACCCGGCTGTGGCCGGCGGTGGCTGACTCCTGCGCCACATGCACGCGGATCCAGCCGCGCTCGGTGAACTTGATCGCATTCCCGGCCAAGTTAAACAGGATTTGCTCGAACCGGATGGGATCGGAGGTGACCACATCGGGCACACTCGGCTCGACGCTCCATGCAAGGTCGAGCGCCTTCGCAGCGGCCTGCTTCGCGAGCGTATTCATGATTTCGTCGATGCACGCGCGCAGGTTAAAATCGACGTGCTGTATATCCAGCTTGCCGGCTTCGAGCTTCGACAAATCGAGGATCTGGTTGATGACACGCATCAACGCATCGGCCGAGCTCCTTACCATGCCGAGGTAATCCCGCTGCTCGGCAGTGAGGTCGGTATCCAGGGCCAGGTCGGTCATACCGATGATTCCATTCATCGGGGTGCGAATCTCGTGGCTCATGTTAGCCAGAAATTCGCTCTTGAGCCGCGCGGCTGCCTCGGCCTTTTCCTTGCCTGCCCGCAACTCTTCGTTGAGCCGCATCAGTTCTTGCGTGCGCCGGGCCACCCGCTCTTCGAGGCGCTGCTCGAAGGCCATTTCCGCCGGCTCGATTGCCGACTTCGAAATGATCCCTCGTAACCTGGCCAGCGCAGCCGGAAAACGTATCTTGCGAGCAGAGCCCACGGGCAGACCTCATTATTCTTTTCGGCAAATTTAGAGCGGGACTTTACGGCTTGCCGCTCAGTATCGGCCGTAAGCCGCACGGAATTTCAGTCAGCCAGAACAGAGCGTGAACCCTCAGGCATCGACACGGTTGTTGATACGGCACGTTAGGCGAAGCTGCCATCGCCCGCTTATGAGCCGGAGCCTATCGCTCTCCCCACTTCAGCTTCTGCCGCAGCACATCGAAGTAGAGAGACCTTGGCGGCCGGATCAACTGCAACACGGCCGGAGAACGGCTCACGACCACCCGATCGGCATTTCTGAGCGGTTCCCCGACTTGTCCATCGATCGTCAGGAAGGCTTCGCCATCCGCCGCGCGATTCATTACATTGATGGTGCTGGTATCGGGCACGATCACCGGCCGGTTCGTCAGCATGTGCGGGCAGATGGGCGTGAGGCAAAGCGCGCCGACGCGGGGAAAAATGATCGGGCCGCCGGCCGAGAGCGAGTAGGCGGTCGAACCGGTCGGGGTGCAGATGATCAAGCCATCCGCCTTATAAGCGCAGACGAAGTGCGCATCGACGTAGGCGTCGAGATCGATCATGCGCGCGAGCGACACCTTGTTCAGCACCACATCGTTGAGCGCATCGCGCCGGGCGATTTTTTCCTCGGCTCGTATCAGCTCGCAGCGCAGCATGCGCCGCCGCCCGATGCGATGCTCGCCGCGAAACGCTCGTTCCAGCTCCGGATAGATCTCGTCTGTCGTGATGGCAGTGAGGAACCCCAGCCCGCCGAGGTTGACGGGAAACAGCGGGATGTCCCGCCCACCCAGCGCACGCGCCGCCGCCAGCAGCGTGCCATCGCCGCCGAGCACGATCATGAGATCGCACTGTTTGGCGAGCTGGTCGCGCGGCAACGCTTCGCACGTCCCCGAATAGGCAGCCGTCACATCGTCGCAGCACACGGCGATCCCCCGCTGCCGCAGCCACTCCACGAGAGCCGGCACGATCCGTGCGGCTGTCTCCGCGTTCGGTTTCGATATGATGCCGACGGTCTTAATGTCGCGCATAGAGCAGGAATTCCCGGTTGCCCCCGGCGCCCAGGATCGGGCTTTCCATCAGGCTCGACTTGAACCCCAATCGCTTCACGGCTTCTTCCACACGCACGCAAGCCGCGGCCTGAAGCGCAGGGTCGCGCACGATGCCGCCCTTTCCCACCTGTCCACGGCCCGCTTCGAACTGCGGCTTGATCAGTATAACCATTTCGCCGTTCTCTTTTAAGACAGCCACGATCGCCGGCAAGATCAGCGTGACGGAGATGAAGCTAACGTCGGAGACGGACAGGTCGATCGGCTCGCCGATATCGTCCGTCTTCAAATAGCGCGCGTTCAGGCCCTCGCACACGACCACCCGCGAGTCGTTGCGCAGCTTCCAATCCAACTGGCCCACGCCAACATCGACCGCGTAGACTCGCGCCGCACCGCGCTGGAGCAGAGCGTCGGTAAAACCGCCCGTGGAGGCGCCGACATCGAGACACACACAACCACTTACCGGAATCGCGAAGCGATCGAGCGCGGCCGCAAGCTTGAAGCCGCCCCGGCTCACGTAAGGTGGCGGCGCGGCGATCTCAAGCCGGCTCGTCACCGGAACTGCGTGGCCGGGCTTTCCGGCTTTCAAGCCATCAACCAGCACTTGACCCGCCAGTACCAGAGCCTGCGCCTTGCCGCGCGACTCGGCGAGGCCACGTTCCACAAGTAATTGATCGAGGCGCTGCTTCGCCAGTTGTGGGCTGCGGAAAATGGCTTGCGGATCGCCGGAGCGGTTCATTTCGTGCGCTGGACGATGAGATCGGCCAGCTCGCCGAGCCGCAGCGCGCGATCGCCAAGCGGTTCCAGTGCGCGGTGCGCGCTGACGCGCTCCTGCTCGGCCATGCGGTGCGAAACCTCCACGCCGTAGACAGCCGGGAACGTGATCTTCCGCTGCTCGGCGTCCTTGCCCGCCGTTTTGCCGAGCACCTCCGAGGACTGCTCCACATCGAGAATGTCATCGACGATTTGGAACGCTAGCCCGATGTGTTGGCCGTAACAGGTGATGGCCTGAAGCTCCGCCTCGCTCGCGCCCGCGCAGATCGCCCCCATCCGCACGCTTGCGCGCAGGAGTGCTCCGGTCTTGGCGCGGTGTATCCGCTCGAGCAGCTCCGGCGTGGGCCGCTGCCGCTCCCCTTCCAGGTCGGCCACCTGCCCTCCGATCATGCCGCCGACCGTGCCCGCGGCGCTCGCAAGTTCCCGCACCAGGGAGACCCCGCAGCCGTCGAGCCTCGCCAGGGACATCCGCGAGCACCTGAAAGGCGAGCGTGAGCAGCGCGTCGCCGGCGAGAATCGCCATCGCCTCGCCAAATTGTTTGTGACACGTCGGCCGGCCCCGGCGAAAGTCGTCGTTGTCAAGCGCCGGCAGATCGTCATGGATGAGTGAGTAGGTGTGGACGAGCTCGAGCGCGCAGGCAGCGCGTTCAACGCCCGGCGCGGCATCGGCAACGGCGCGCGCCACCGCCAGGCAGAGAATCGGGCGTACCCGTTTGCCGCCGGCGAACAGGCTGTAGCGCATCGCGCGATGAATGGTTTCGGGCGGCGTCGCCTCGGTAGGCACAAGACGATCCAGCTCCCGATCGACTACCTTCTGTTGTTCGGCCAGGTATTCGCGAAAGTTCATGCCTTGTCGGGACGGAATGGCTCGGCCTGGATCTTGCCGTTCTTGCGGATGAGCATCTCCACGCGGGTCTCCGCCTCTTCCAGTCGTTTACGGCAGGTGTTGCTGAGTTGGACGCCTCTTTCAAACAGATCGAGCGCGCGCTCGAGTGGCAGGTCGCCTCCCTCGAGCTCTTTGACCACCTTCTCGAGCTCTTCCAGGCAGGCTTCAAAACTTGGCCCGGTCTTTTCCGCTTCGGATTCAAGCATCGCTTTATTTTAGAACGAGTTCAGGCTTGCGGAGCGTTGCGTTCGACGCTCACGTTCCGGGAAGACTGGCAAAACATCTGGCAGAGCGACCCAATAAAGATCCATGCAAGCCGTGCGAATGCCGGCGTGCTATCGTATTCTCTTACCACCAGCCACTAGGCACCACTTGTTGTATGCCGGACTTGAACGCGCCCGAGAGCCAGGGCCCATCGAATCATATCCTTTCTAGCAATATCCTGTACTGCGTCGCGCTGCTGATGGAGGCAGTTGTCTTCCACCGGCACGTGTTGTTCTATCGTGGATTTCTATTCCCCTGGGACTTTCGCGGGGTTCATGTCCCGCTTGCAACGTTCGTCGCCGATTCCTTTCGGAGAGGAGAGCTGCCGCTTTGGGACCCTTACACGTACTGCGGCGTTCCGATCTTCGCCAATATTCAAACGGCCCTGTTCTATCCACCTGTCCTTGCTGCAACGCTTGCAGGCGCATGGCTGGGAGACGGCCTGATTCCGCGGCTGCTTGCAATCGCGGTTGTCGCGCAAGTCGTGTTTGGCGGCATCTGTACGTTCGCACTGGTACGGCGGCTCGGCGCTCGGCCCGCGGCGGCTTGGATCGCAGCCACCGTATACGAACTCGGTTGCTTCTTTGCATCGCAGGCCGAGCACATGGGAGCAATGCACGGCGCATCCTGGCTGCCACTCATTTGGCTATGTGTCGTCGAACTACGCTCGGGGCTGAAATGCGTCTGGCTCGCAGTGCTCTCTTTCGCGCTCTCGATGACTATTTTTGCCGGCCTGCCGCAAGTTGCCGTTGCGGCTTTCGGGTCGGCCTTGGCTCTCAGTGTGATTATGGCTGCCTTTCGTCTTTGCCATTGGAAACTTCCCGTTCATGTTCTGTTTGCTTGGGCATGGGCTCTGCTGCTCGCGGCGATACAATTCATCCCCACCACTGAGCTCACCCTCCGCAGCGTGGCTCAGTATCGCGCGGAGTGGCTAAAAAGCGGAGGCGGCATTCATCCCGGAGCTTTACTCTCACTCATCATTCCTAACTACTGGTCTGTGTTCGATCTGTCGAAATTCCACGGCCCAACCGACCTAACGTTCTTATACCTGTACTCGAGCATTCTGGGTCTTGCCTTGGCCGTTGCCGCGGTGTTGTGGAAACCCGGCTCGTGGATTCGCGTTTTCTCCGTCCTCACTGCAGCGGCCACAATCGCAATGCTGGGCGATCAGACTCCAGTCGGACGCACAGTCCTGATGGCGGTGCCCGTGAATATCCGGATCGGCATTCATCCCGAGTTCATTTATTGCGCCTTCTCCCTCGGACTGGCTGTGTTGGCCGGATTGGGCGCAAATCGCTTTTTGCGGAGCGCGCGTGTCCAAGTCGTTGCCGGCATTTTGATCGCGTGTGATCTCCTGCTGGTGAGCTCGGGAAGACCAATGAATACCTCATCGGTAATGGTTGAGCCCGGCATTACTCACGATTCCGTGGATGGCAATTCCGAGGTTGTGACGCGCCTCCGCACCTTGACCGGCGCTACCGTTCCGCCGTCCCGTTTCGACATGCGTCCCGATATTTCCTTCGCTTGGTCGAGCACGGCTGCTCTGATCGGGATTCCGACCGCGAACGGCTGTGACCCTCTCGCTCCCGAGCGTGTGATTCAGGTCCGGCTTTCATTTGCTTCGGGATGGCGCTGGGGCACCTGTTTCCAGGTCGAGAATCCGTCATCGCCTGTGCTAAGCCTGGTTAACGATCGCTGGCTTCTGTCTCGAGCAACTATCGCCAATCCCGATCTTAAGCTGGCCGCTGAAGCAGGCGGATATAAGATTTACGAACGCGTGCACACGCTGCCGCGTTTCTTCCTCCTGAACCGCGCAAAGCGCGTCAACGGGCTATTGGAAGCAGCGAACATGTTGCACAGGCCGGACTTTAACCCATCAGCGTTCGCCATCCTCGAGGCGCCCGGAGAACAGTTCGAGCCGTTGCCGCCGAGTTCCGCCGGACGGATAGATGTGATCTCCTACGCTCCATCGGTGGTTACCCTGGATGCACACTCCTCAACCCCCTCGTTCCTGGTTGCTGCTGACGCCTATTATCCCGGTTGGGAAGCGAAAATCGACGGTCAGCCAGCGCGTTTGTACATCACCGACGTTGCCTTCCGAGGCATCCGCGTTCCTGCGGGCGACCACAGAATCGAAATGCGCTTCATCCCCTCCATACTCTATCGTTCAGCAGCCGTCAGTGGGGCTGCCCTGCTCTTGGTCCTCATTGTCATTCTTATGACTCTGCGCTCAGGTGCGGGCACAAGTCAGCGCTTGAAATCGCAGCCATAGCCGGTTGGTATCCAACTTTGGCTCGTAGCAACAGAAGAGCTAAAAATCCGAATGCGCCGCCGATGCCACGGTCCAGAACAACACCGCCAGCACCATGCCTCAACGCAGGCCCAACCGGTTCAACCAGTGTTCCTAAAGCGGGTTGGCTACGTGTAAGCGATTGAAAACACAGAATTAATATAGCCGTGCCGCCCTCTTAAGACGGGTCTCCCGGAGGATCGTGGGGGCGGGCAATGCCAGCGTATTGCGGTCGTTGTAGCTGATCAGAGATACCAACAGCATCACGCTCGATGGCAGGCAAAGGGAAACACGCCTCATGCGAATGAGCTCCTCCTTAGGTACCAGCCAGGTACTCATAGCCCGGTGTCGATCATAAACTGGTCCGGAGCGCCTGGTCCAATCGTTACCACTGCTACCCCACGGAGGAATGAGTTGGAACGCATCGCAACTGAAAAACCAGCGTTTTTTGCCCCCTCTTGAGGGAAAATGCCGGCGCCATTTGTGAGTGGGCTAGGGGTACTATTCTTTTTGAGAGCGGGGAGGCCGCGTCCCGGCGTTCAAAAAACGGTACTTTATTAGTACTGGAATTCCTATAGAATCCGGCTACCATCGTCTCCGGAGCTGCCAAGACCCCTAAGATCCCAACGCTTGACGGCCCCAGTGAAGCTGAGGATAACATTTGGCACATTCGCCCAACGGAAAATGGTACCCTGCGATGACACCAGTAACCTCCCCCGTATTCCAGACTGGCCACGGCAATAGAAATCGTGCGATATGGCTATCAATCGCCGTCATTGTAATGCTATTGCTCGGCGGCAGTGTGTTCCTAAACCATTTATTTGGGCAGTCTCAGAGTCAAGACTCGCCTCTGCTCCTAAAGGTACAGCCTGTCAACGATAGGTTGCTCCTGAGCTGGGATCGGGACGCCAGCCTCGTTTTGACCGCGGACCGCGCCACTTTGACCATTGCCGATGGAGAGCGCAAAGAAGACGTGGACCTCGACCTGAACTATTTTCGCTGCGGCAAGATCATGTACCTGCCGATCAGCAACGATATCAGCTTCCGATTGCAGGTTTCGAACCGAAAGGAAGGCAGGACCGCAGTTGGATCGGTCCGTTTCCTGAATTTCCGGTCGCTGTCGGCAGAACAGGATCTTGAAGCGTATCCCAGCCTTGAGCTGGCCCAGCCAACCGAGTCGGAACAGCTTGCCTTGGATTCAACGTCCCAAGACGCGTCGCGGACTGCTTCGTCCTTCACCGTCGAAGCTTCCCCAATGGACGTCACGACCGGTGCCAATCCACCCTCGCTTGGCCCAGCCACAGCCCCAGATCGGAGCGCGGATTCAGGCCAAGCCATCGCGCCGGTCCTTTCAACGCCAGCGCGCGAGACCACGCTGTTGAAGGGACAGGCGGCTAACACCGCCATTTTCAAACCCGTGGCGCTGGCCAGGGTCGCCGGACCGGCCGCGCCCGAGACAGATCACCAGGCTTTGAAATCGGCACCGTAGGGAGGTGCTGAAAAAACTCTGTTCAGGCCGTTTCTCCGCACGGCAGCACAGGCTGAACCCGCGTGCCACGCCAAGTGCATCGAAACTCCCGTGACACAGATGTTCGGGTCGTGCCGAGTTTTTCAGCACCTTCCGTCAACTGCCTCGCGCGCGGGTCATCGCAGAATGGGGCACAGAGAAAGCCGGAGCGCCTGGGCCGCGTCCGGCTTTCGTCCTTCCTTGCGGCCACGAGCCAGCCGCAGTTACTCGTAGATACGCACGCCTTCGACCACACGATTAATAACGCCGCCCGGGCTGGGATTATCCGGATCAAAGCCGAGGTGCAGGCTCGCATGGTAGGCGACGAGTTGCGGAAAGACGATCTCGGCGGGCGTGCGCAGAGAGTCGGGCAGTGTGGATGCACCCGTTGTAATCACTTCATCGAAGAGCCTTCCCTCCCCTCCGGGCACCCCAATGGCAATCAGACGGCCGAGTTTCTTGGCGCGCAGCTCGCGCACCAGATCCAGTTCGTAGCGGCGCCGGAGCGGATCGGAAGAAATAAAGCAGAGCATCCATGTTTCGGCCTCGACAAAGCTCATTGGGCCGTGCCGCAACCCCAGGTATGTCTCCGCGATAGGAGCCACGTGCCCGGCGGTCAGCTCCACGAGTTTGAGACAGGCCTCGCGGGCCGCGCCGAATAGCGGCGCCGAAGCAAGCGCCACGGCGCGCGCCGGAGGGCTCTGCGCCAGCGCGCGAGCTTTCGTCTCAAGCCGGTCGAACCCAGTTTCCCAATCCGCGCAGAGGATTGGCAGCGCTGATTCGACCTCGGCGGGCCGGGCCAGCGTGAGGCCGGCCAGCACGAGATTCGAAAACGAGCTGGTCATCGCCAGAGCCCGGTCATTCGTGCGCGGATCGAGCACGATCGCTTCCACGCCGGGCCAGCGGGCGAGTTTGCCATCCGCATTGCAGGTCAAGGCGATGTGTTGCAGATCCGGCAGGACTCGTTGCGCTCTTTCAATCACTGCAATACTTTCCGGACTATTGCCCGAGCGGGAGATTGAAACCAGCGTGCCGACCGGCTGCAAATATCCGCGCACGTCGAGGAGAAGCTCCGTGGAAGGCACCGCCCGGGCACCGGGCCAGGCAGATTCGATGGCCGTCCCCGCATAGGCCGAGCTTCCAGCGCCGCTAAGCACCGGAGCGCTCACGGGGCGGATGCCGGATTGGAGCACCCGGCGCGCCGTATCGGGCCATGTGTCGGGCTGCTGCAGGATTTCAGCATGAGTAATACGTCCGCGATTTGGCATAAGAATTCAGTGTATGCCGTCACGGGCCGGGGAATCATCGCGGCCTCTGCACACAGCCCGCCGCTGAGCATATAGTAGAAAGTCTGAATGCCAGACTCTGCGATTCTTTTGATCCATTGCCCCGACCGAAAAGGGATCGTCGCCGGAATCGCCAACTTCCTGTACACGCACGGCGCGAACATCCTCCACGCCGATCAGCACCAGGACAATGAGTTGGGGCTGTTTTTCATGCGTGTCGAGTGGGACCTCACGGATTTCGCTCTCGACGATGCCGGGTTCCGGAAGGCGTTCCAGCCTGTGGCCGAAAGCTTTCAAATGCAATGGCGCTTCGAATACTCGGCGGTCCGTCCCGCCATGGCCATTTTCGTTTCGCAATACCAGCATTGCCTGCTCGACCTGTTATACCGGCACCGGATCGGAGAATTGCGCTGCCGCATCCCGGTCATCATCGGCAACCACCCAGAGGCCCGAGAGCTGGCCGCCTTTTATAGCATTCCGTTCCATCACGTGCCAGTGGAGGCGGGGCGCAGGGCGGAGGCTGAAGCCGTCCAGTTGGCGCTCGTCGAGCAGCACGGCGTCGAACTGATCGTGCTGGCGCGTTACATGCAGGTACTCTCGCCGGAATTCGTGGGCCGGTATCCGCAAGGCATTATCAACGTACACCATTCATTTCTTCCGGCATTCAGCGGCGCGCGCCCGTATCAGGCGGCATACCAGAGGGGCGTCAAGCTGATCGGGGCGACCAGCCATTACGTGACCGAGGTTCTCGACGACGGCCCCATCATCGAGCAGGATGTGGTCCGCGTATCGCACCGCGATCAACTCCGGGACCTGATCCAGAAGGGGCGCGATCTGGAGCGCATGGTGCTATCCCGCGCCGTCCGCTGGCACCTCGAGCATCGGATCCTGCACTACTCTGGAAAGACGGTCGTCTTCGATTGAAGAAGCGTCTGGGGCCGTAAGCTGATTACCGGGTGTTCGTCTCGTCGAACGTAATGCTCGTGCCGGCTTCGTACTTGTGATAGTTGCGGAAATCGAGCGTATTGTGGGTGCAGTTGTTCGTGCCTCGCTGGCAGCTCAAGTTCTCCGCGTGCACGGGCAGCAGGAACTGGCCTTCACCGATCCGCACGTACTCGTAATCGACGGCGCTTTCAACCGTATCCAGCGGGAAGCCCTCGGGAATCTGGCGGGCTTGCATCTCAATCCGTAGCACGCGTCCGCTCTTCGGGTCGATCCACACCGAACCCTTGTAGGCAGGAACGATGGACTGGGAGGCCGCCTGCACGCGCCAGCGAGAGTACAGCCGCGTCACCTCGAAATTGTAGACTCGAGCCTCAGCTCCCGAAACGAGAGATTCCCTGGAGAGATGGAAATCCGCCGCCGTGGCCGGAGATAAAAGCTCGCGAAGGGCCGTGCCGAACTCGCCGATGGACCACGCTCCCTCTATCTGCTGCATTTCCTTGTTTACCGGTTTGTTGTTGATCGCGACATGCCGGTAGCTCTCGCGCCCGTCCTCGTATACCACCTCGGCCGACACCACGTCGAGCGGTTCCCAGTCCACGGGGCGCGTCGTGCTGGCGAAGCGCGCGATGTATTCCTTACAGATGTAATTAGGAAGCTGCTCGGAGAAAGACTCAGCCGCGGCGCGCGCCTTCTCGATCAGAGGATCGGGAGGCGGAACCGGCGCGGCAGACGGCTCGCTTGTCGCGGTGGCCTGCCGTTTTGGCGGAATTCCATGCGCCAGCGTGGGAGGGCCGGGATCGTCCGCATCGCGCGGCGCTGAAGGTGGCGCTGTTTGCGTCGGTGCGGGAGCGGACGCATAGTCAGGAGCATTGGCGGGTGCATTGCCGCCTGCGACTGCCCGATCCAGGTAGACATTAATCGCCGAGAGATAACCTTTCTGATCTTCCGCCGCCTCTACTGAGACCTGGCAGCCGGGTTCGAAATCGGAGGCCTTGATCTCTTCAGGGCCCTTGTAGAACTTCGTTTTCTCGATCCGCTGAAAACTGAGAACCCGGCCGTCGGCGGCCTCGACCACCAGCAACTTGTCATCTACGCTGCGCAGCGTGCCGCTGAACTTCTCAAGGGCGTCCTGGGGAGTGTTCTTCCCGCTTTTGTCCTGCTTGCCGCGACTTGGCCAGGGAAAAGGCAGCCCGTTGCCGCCGCTTCCCGAAGGCCCGCCCTGCGGATACCCGCCAGGGTACTGCGCCGCGAGCGGTAACCCGGCCGCGAGCGCGAAATACAGTAAAGCGCGCCTCATCTCTTTCCCGCGTTGCTGAACGCTGCTTACTTGGATGTGCGCCGAGGCGGAAAGGTTGCCTTGCCACGCCTGTATCGTCGGCGAGCGCGGCGACAACGAGGTGCCGCTCTGGTCGGCGGTTCACATCGCCGGCATCCCGCTGGACCATTAACTCCCTGGCTTCAGAGAGGCCGCTTCACCCAACGTGCCCGGAGCTTGCATTGTGCCCACAGCTTTTGCCGGAAACTGCGCCATGTGGGGGCGTCGAGAAAGGTCGCCAAGTATTGCGGGAAGCCGGCCCACGCAGGTATTGGGCGCCAGCGCTCGTCGAATGGGCGAAGCCGCCGGAAATGGTACATGTGCCAGGCTAGGGCGCGCAGGGCGCCCTCACCGCTGCCACAAAATTTGCGGGGCTTCGAGCGGTACGAATGCGCCGGGCTTCGATGCAACGATGCGCGGCGTGTAGTCGCTGGCGGGGCGAGTTGCCGGCACGCGCGCCGAATACACGAAGCCGTTGGCTGTGCCAACTAGCGGTTGGCCGCGGGTCATCGCTTGGCGGACCGCATCGCCGCCATCCTGCGGATCGGCGTAAAGCTCGACTCGCGCGGCTTCCGGATCGAGTTCATCCAGGTAGACCTGCACCTCAAAAACATGCTCGCCATCGTGCGTCCCGGCATGGAGGGCGCCAAATCGGACGTGCGGCCAGTGATAGGCGAGAGCGCGTTGCCAGCCGACCAATGAAACCCCGAGCTGGCCGCCCGCGGCGACGCGCTCGGAATATGCGGCGGCGGCGGGGAGGTAGTGCTCCTCGGTGTATTCGCGCACTACGCGGTTGGCTGAGAACAGAGGCGTCAACCGCGATATACTCTCCCGCATCCTCGCGACCCACGCCTTCGGAATGCCCTTTTCGTCGCGCGCGTAAAATTCGGGGATCACCTGGCGCTCGAGCGTGACATAAAGCGCCTCGGCGTCGGCCCGATCCCAGGCGGGATCATCGCCGTGCTCTTTTCCGTCGCCGATTGCCCATCCCACGGCCGGCGAATACGCCTCGGCCCACCAGCCATCCAGCTCCGAGAGATTCAAGCCGCCGTTGGCGAGCACCTTCATCCCGCTGGTGCCGCTCGCCTCCCAAGGGCGCCGGGGCGTGTTGACCCAGACATCCACGCCTTGAACCAGCCGCTCGGTCATCAGCATGTCGTAGTCGCTGAGAAACACGACGTGGGAACGGACTTCGGGGCGGCGAATGAATTCGCTCCACTGCCGGATCATCGCCTGGCCGTTGCCATCCTGCGGGTGCGCTTTGCCGGCGAGAATCAACTGGAGGGGGCGCTTTCGATTCGTGAGTATCCGGACGAGCCTCTCGGAATCGTAAAGAAGCAGGTTGGGCCGTTTGTATGCCGCAAAGCGGCGCGCAAAGCCCAGCGTCAGGGTATCGAAATCGAAGATGCGCTCGGCTTCCGCGACCTCCTGCGGAGACGCTCCTTGGCCGGCGCGCTGCCGGGCAAGCCGTTTTCGAGTGTACTCAATCAGGCCCTTGCGGGCGTTCGTGCGCAGTTGCCACAACTGGGAGTCTCCGGCCGAACGTAGATCCGCCTCCATGTGCTCCATCTCCCCCAGCCACCGCTCGGCGCCGCATGTCTGGGACCAGAGGCTACAAGCGTCCTTGGACTCCCACGTCGGGACGTGTATGCCGTTAGTGACATGGCCTACTGGAATTTCGGCTTCCGGCCAGCCAGGAAAGAGTCCCTGAAAAATGCGCCGGCTCACTTTCCCGTGCAGACGGCTTACTCCATTGATCGAGGCGCTGCCGCGCATGGCGAGGTAAGCCATGTTGAACGGCTCCGAGGCGTTGTTTCGATCCCGTCTCCCGAGCGCCAGAAGATCCAGGAACGAGATGCCGAGGCCGTGTTCCGCATACCGCTTGAGGTATCGCTCCATCAACTCGGGGGCGAACCGGTCGAAACCCGCCTCAACCGGCGTGTGGGTGGTAAAGAGGTTGCCGGCGTGTGTGATGGCCAGGGCCACGTCGAACGGTTGCTTGCTCTCCGCCATGTAGGAGCGCGCGCGCTCCAGCACGGCGAATGCGGCGTGGCCCTCGTTTAAATGGCAAACTTCGGGGCTTAGGCCGAGTGCGTGCAGCAGCCGCCATCCCCCGATGCCCAGGACAATCTCCTGCTTGATGCGCATCTCCGGCCCGCCGCCATACAGCTCGCTGGTGATGCCGCGGTACGCGGGCGGGTTGGCCGGATCGTTCGAGTCGAGCAGATACAAAACCCTCCGGCCAACCTGAACCTGCCATGCGCGAACCCAGAGCTTGAGCCCCGGGAGCGCGATCGGCAGCCGCAACCATTCCCCGTTGGCTTGGCGCAAGGGCCTGACCGGCAACTGTCCTGGGTCGTTGAACGGATACAATGCTTCCTGTTCCCCGTGCGGGCCGATCTCCTGGCGAAAATAGCCCTGCTGGTAGAGCAGGCCGACGCCCACGACGGGCACGCCCAGATCGCTCGCGGCCTTCAATTGATCGCCGGCTACATTGCCCAGCCCGCCGGAATAGATCGGCAGCGCTTCGCTCAACATGTACTCCATGCTGAAGTACGCAACCAGCGTGAGCGGCGAATCCGGGTGCGCCTTCTGGAACCATGCCGGCGATTGGTTGGCTTCGCGCCTCTCTTTGAGGAGCTCGTCTACTCTCTCGCGGTAAGCCGCTTCAGACAACACGGTTTCGAGTTTCTCTTGTGAGACCGTCTGCAGGACGACCCAGGGGTTCTCGGTAAGCGCCCATAGCTCGGGATCGAGCCGGCCCCATAACTCATCAGCCGAATGATTCCAGGACCAACGCAGATCCAGCGCCAGCTCCATAAGAGCATCCGGGCCCTGCGTTTCCGAAGGACGGTTTGTATCTGCTGGGTTACTCATTGAATCCTCGCCTCCTCAAGGGCATTGGGAAGAGGTTTCTTCTGGGCGCCCATCAGGCGGCGCCCGTTCGATGCGCCGCCGCAAATGCCTGCCCAATGATCGCCTGCGCTTCTTGTTCGATTCGCTCCAGATGTTCCCGGCCGCGGAAACTTTCGGCGTAAACCTTGTAAATCTCTTCCGTTCCGGAGGGCCGCGCGGCGAACCATCCCCCTTCTGCGATCACCTTCACGCCGCCGATGGCGCTGCCATTCCCCGGAGCCTTCGTAAGAATCTTCTGTATCCTCTCTCCCGCAAGATCCGTGGCACGTATGTGCTCTAGCGAGAGACTCTGAAGAATGGCCCTTTGCTCGGGAGTTGCCGGCGCGTCAATGCGGTCGTAAACCGGGTCGCCAAACTCGCGCGTAAGGTCGTGGTAGATCTCGCCGGGGTCGCGCCCCATTCGCGAGGTGATCTCGGCGGCCAGCAGCGCGGCAATGATTCCGTCTTTTTCCGTGGTCCAAACGGTCCCGTCCCGGCGCAGGAACGAGGCGCCGGCGCTCTCCTCGCCCGCGAATCCGAGGGAGCTATCGAGCAGGCCATCGACGAACCACTTGAAACCCACCGGCACCTCGTGGAGCTTCCGGCCCAGCTTCCCGGCGACTCGGTCGATCATACTGCTGCTCACCACCGTCTTCCCGACCCCCGCATCTTTCCGCCATCCTGGGCGGTTCGCGAACAGGTAGTGGATCGACACGCAGAGGTAATGATTGGGCGGCAGCAGGCCCGCGCTTTTCGTAATGATGCCGTGCCGGTCGTGATCGGTGTCGCAGGCGAACGCGATATCGAACTTGTCTTTCAGGCCGATCAGGCTCTGCATCGCATACGGCGAGGACGGATCCATGCGGATTCGGCCGTCCCAATCGACTGTCATGAAGCTAAAGGCCGGATCGACTGCCTGGTTAACAACCGTGAGATTAAGGCGATACCGGTCGGCGATCGGCTGCCAGTAGTGGATGCCCGCGCCGCCCAGAGGGTCCGCGCCGATATGGATGCCCGCCGCGCGAATTGCGTCCAGGTCGATCACATTTCCGAGATCGCCGACGTACGCATTGAGGAAATTGTGGCGATGAGTCGTCCGAGCCTGGAGCGCTTTCTCAAATGGCAGGCGTTTGACGCCACTGAGCCCGTTTTCGAGAAACTGGTTTGCCCTAGTCTGAATCCAGCGAGTGGCGTCTTCTCCTGCCGGCCCGCCGTGCGGTGGGTTGTATTTGAAGCCGCCATCCTCCGGTGGATTGTGCGATGGCGTTATGACGATGCCATCGGCGAGGCCGGTCCGCCGGCCCCGATTGTATACGAGGATCGCGTGCGAAACAGCCGGAGTCGGCGTGTAATCCGTCTTTTCCGCGATCATGACATCGACATTGTTGGCCGCCAGCACCTCCATCGCGCTCTCGAACGCAGGCCCGGAAAGCGCGTGTGTATCGATGCCGAGGAACAAGGGTCCATCGATGCCCTGCCCCTTGCGGTATTCGTGAATGGCCTGCGCGATGGCCAGGATGTGCCATTCGTTGAAAGATCTGTCGAAGGCGGAGCCACGGTGCCCCGAAGTGCCAAAGGCCACGCGCTCGCTGGGAACCGCCGGGTCCGGCCGCTCGCTGTAATACGCAGCGATCAGTTTGGGAACATCTACCAGCAAGGATGGAGGCGCCGGCTTCCCAGCCATTGGGCTGACGTTCATTTCTTCCCCTCTATAATCTACTGTCGCGCGCCCCGCGCGACAGCAAGGAGATGGTTTGGGGTGGGTGACGGGATTCGAACCCGCGACATTCGGAACCACAATCCGACGCTCTACCACCTGAGCTACACCCACCGCGGGCGGGAAATCCACAGCTAGTTTAACATAGCGGTGCAGCCGCGCCGAAGCCGCAGCGCGAGACCCTGCACCGCAAAAGCGTTACTTCAGCCCCGCCTTCTTCCAAAGCTCGTCGACCCGGCGTGCAACCTCGCCGCTCATGCGGATCACGTCCGGCCACGGGCGCGCAAAGCCTTCTTCAGGCCACTTGCGCGTCGCATCGATGCCCATCTTCGAACCGTAGTTCGCCAGGCGGCTGGAGTGATCGAGCGAATCGATAGGCCCCAGCGCAAACTCGATGTCGCGCTCGGGGTCGATATTGTTGAGCGCCCTCCAGGCGGTCTCGCGAACGTTCTGCACATCAACGTCCTCGTCCACCACCACGATGCACTTGGTAAACATCGCCTGGCCCATGCCCCAGATAGCGTGCATCACCTTGCGCGCATGGCCGGCGTACGACTTGCGCATCGAGACCAGCATCAGGTTGTGGAACACGCCCTCGGCCGGCATCGAGATGTCGCGGATCTCGGGAAGTTGCAGGCGCATAAGAGGCAAAAAGATGCGTTCGATCGCCTTGCCCATATAGAAGTCTTCCATCGGAGGCGGGCCGACGATCGTCGCCGCATAGACGGGCTTCTTCCGCTGGGTGATGCAAGCGGCGTGAAACACCGGATAGTCGTCGGCGAGAGAGTAGTAACCGGTGTGATCGCCGAAAGGCCCTTCGCGCCGCAGCTCGCCTAGCTCGACGTAGCCTTCGAGCACGATTTCCGCGTTCGCCGGAACTTCGAGGTCCGAAGTCTCGCACTTCACCATCTCCACCGCCTTGCCGCGCAGGAAGCCGGCGAACATCATCTCGTCGAGATCGGGCGGCAGCGGCAGCACGGCGGCAAACATAGTGACCGGATCGGCGCCGATGGCCACCGCCACATCCATGCGCTTCTGGCGGCCCTCGGCCAGCAGCCGGCGGTAATGCTCGGCGCCCTGCTTGTGCGTCTGCCAGTGCATGCCGGTGGTGCGCTCATCGAAAACCTGCATGCGGTACATGCCGCAGTTGCGCTTGCCGGTCTCGGGGTTCTTCGAGAACACCAGCGGCAAAGTGATGAAACGCCCGGCGTCTTGAGGCCAGCAGTGCAGGATCGGATAATCGAATAGCGAGAACGCATCGCGCCGGATTACCTCCTTCACCGCGCCGCTGGAGACCGTGCGCGGGAAAAACGAGCCCAATTCGGCCAGCTTCGGCAGCATTTTCAGTTTGCCGAGCAAGCCTTCGGGCGCCTGCATTTGGAAAAGCTCGGAGATGCGCCTGGCGGCCTCTTCGATCGAAGAGACATCGAGCGCTAGCTCCATACGCCGCATGCTGGCGAATGCATTCATGAGCACCGGAATCGCCGAGCCTTTCGGCTTTTCGAAAAGCAGCGCCGGGCCGCCGCGCTTCACCGCGCGATCGGCGAATTCCGTGATCTCGAGGACCGGATCGACCTCGAAGGAGATCCTCTTCAGCTCGTTCTCCTTCTCGAGCCTGCGAATGAAGCTGCCGAGATCGTCGTAGGGCATAAGGGCTTAGCTCGCTGTGACGCGCAGCTTTTATTATCATTGAACTTTGCCCGCCCAGCTTGAGCCTGGGCAACTGAAATGGCGGCGCACACAGCCGCCGGTGCAAACGGAGAGGAAATGACAAATCGGATTGCTTTTGTTACAGGCGCAAGCCGCGGCATAGGGCGCGCCATCGCGCACGCGCTCAGCCGCGCCGGCGCCAAAATCATCGTTGCTTCAAACGAGGCGGAAAATAACGAGAGAGTCGCCGGAGAAATCCGCGCCTCAAACGGAGAGGCGATTACGGTCTTTCTAGACCTGGCCTCGCCCGACTCCATCAAAGAGGCCGTTGCCGCGGCGCTCAAAGCGTTTGGCCGCATCGAGATTCTGGTCAACAACGCCGGCATCACTAAAGACGGCCTCGCCGTGCGCATGAAGAAAGAGGATTGGGACCTCGTGCTCGCCATCAACTTGACCGGCGCGTTCCTCACCTCGCAGCAGGTCTTGATCGGGATGCTACGCGAGCGTTGGGGGCGCATCGTAAACGTGGCGTCGGTGGTCGGACAGGCGGGCAATGTCGGCCAGGCGAATTATGTGTCCTCCAAGGCCGGCATCATCGGCCTCACCAAAGCGCTGGCGCAGGAAGTCGCCAGCCGGAATATCACGGTGAACGCGGTCGCGCCCGGCTTCATCGAGACGGATATGACCGCGAAGCTCCCTCAGGAAGTGCGCGACCGCATGCTGGCCACGATTGCGCTGAAGCGCATGGGCCAGCCCGAAGACGTCGCTGCGGCGGTGAAATTTCTAGCCAGCGACGAAGCCGCTTACATTACCGGCCACGTGATCAACGTGAACGGCGGCATGTATATGTAAGGTGGATGGCGCGTTGATTGCGACCTCCTCATCCCCGCGCTTTCGCGAGCGGCTGCTTCTGGGAATAACGCTGCTCCTCGCCGTTTCGAGCTTTTTCATCGCAACGCGGCACATGTCGCACTCGTTGTGGTTCGATGAATTCCTCACGGTCCATGTCGCGCACCACGGAACGCTCCCGCAAGTGGCCGCGGCGGCGATGACGGAGAGACCCTATCCCCCAGTATTCTTCCTTGTTGTCCACTATTGCCTGCGCTTCTGGGACAACGAAACCGGCTTGCGGCTGCCTTCCGCGGTCTTCGGAGCTTTCGCCGTCGTTGCCGTGTTCCTGCTGGGCCAGGCGCTGGCCGATAGCCTCACCGGCGCGCTCGCGGCTTTCTTATTCGTCCTGACGCCGGGGGTGTTCCGCTACTTTGTGGATGGAAATGCGTATACGCTGCTGATCCTCGCGGTGACCCTTTCCAACCTGTACTTGTTCCGGGCAGTCCGCTCCGACAGGATCTCAGACTGGCTGCTCTATGCCCTGTTCGCCTTGCTGGGGCTCGGGACGCACGCTTTTTTTGCCCTTTATTTAGGCGCCCAATTACTTGGGGGCCTCTATCTGAAGTGGTCCGCCAGGCCGGCTGCGAGCGCGCCCTACAAACGGTTTCTGGCGGTGGTGTCCGTTTTGTGGCTCATCGATCTGGTTTGGGTTCTTTTCTATCTCCAGCATGGAGGGTATCGCCGGCCGTTCCTTTTCTCCCGGCTGCCGCAGATGGGCAATCTCGTTTCCATTGCCGCAATGTACCCCGGACCTCTGTCGATTGGATATCGAGTCCAGCTCATCCCTTGGGCTTTGCTTCAACTGCTGGGTACGGCGGCTTTGTTCATCGAGCGCAGGAAAACGTTTTGGTTCGTGGCAATTGCAGCGGCATTCTCTCTCGCGACCATCACTCTGTTTCTCAAGGCGACTCAACCATTCGTTGCCTTCAAATTCGGGTTAGGCGTCTTCCCGCTGGCATGCATCCTGGCGGCATACTCACCGAAGCTCTTCGGCGCTGGAGAGCTGCGACTCGGGTTCCCCTGGATGAACTTGGCAAGAGGCTGCACCTATGCAGTGATCGCCGGCTACTGCATCGGCGGGGCGGCATTCATCGTGACCGCGGACACTGCCGCATTCGGTTATCAGGACTGGAGAGGCGCTGCGCGGTTTCTGAGCAGCCATGCCACGCCCGAGGACGCAATCGTCCTTTCCCTTCACTATGACGTTGCTCCGCTCGGTTACTACTACAAGGGGCCAGCGAGATTTTTCGGCGTCACGGAAAGGGAAGAGGCACATGGTCTTGCCTCAAAACTCCTGCTGGAACCAGGCTCGCCGCACCGGGCAGCGTGGATTATTGTCAGCACGCTCGCGAATGAGAGCCCGCTTGTGTCCAAATTCACCGAAATCAAGAGGCACGACTACCAGGCGCAAACACAAAAGCTGATTGCAGCGCTCAAAGAGCGCGGCCTGTCTGCCGCCCTGGCAGCTCGCTTCCAGAGGATCAACGTGGTGGTCGCCAGCCGCGACCCGAGCCGGGTTCCGTCTCAAGTCCAGCCCGGAATCCAATGATGCAACCCCGCAGCGGGATGTAAGCGTCTCTTGCATCCATCGCGTCGCGCTGGGCCGCACAGCGATCCGCGTGACCCGGCTGTGCGGAACGTCATATGATGCCTGGTATGGCCCCTCCCGATTCCAAGTTCCGCATCGGTCTGATACAGATGGCGTGTTCGGCCGATCCGAACGAAAATCTGGCCAAGGCGCAGTGGCGCATCCGGGAGGCCGCGGCCAAGGGCGCACAGATCATCTGCCTCCAGGAGTTGTTCCGGACGCAGTATTTCTGCCGCGAGGAAAACGCCGGCTTGTTCGCGCTCGCCGAACCGGTGCCGGGGCCAACCACGGAGTGTCTGGGCGGGCTTGCGCGCGAGCTGCGGATCGTGATCGTGGCCCCGCTATTCGAGCGGCGGGCGCCGGGTGTTTACCACAACACGGCCGCGGTGATCGGCACGGATGGCCGGATTGCCGGGCTCTACCGCAAAATGCATATCCCAGACGATCCGCTCTACTACGAGAAGTTTTACTTCACGCCAGGCGATCTCGGCTTCCCGGCGTTCGACACCCCGTTTGGGCGCATCGCCACGCTCATCTGCTGGGACCAGTGGTATCCGGAGGCGGCACGGGTGGCGAGTCTCGCCGGCGCCGCGGTGCTGTTTTACCCTACGGCGATCGGCTGGCATCCCGCGGAAAAGCAGGAGCACGGCGCCGCGCAGCTTGACGCCTGGCGCACCATCCAGCGCGCGCACGCGATCGCAAATGGCGTGTACGTCGCCGTGGTGAACCGGACCGGTTACGAAGGGCCGCCCGAGCGCGGTATCGAGTTCTGGGGATCGTCGTTCATCGCGGACCCATTCGGGCAAGTGATCGCGGAAGCGCCGCCGGGGGAGGAAGAGATTCTCGTCGCCGAGTGCGACCCGCAGCGGATCGACGTGACACGCCGCAATTGGCCCTTCCTGCGCGACCGCCGCATCGACGCCTACACGCCGCTGCTTGAGCGCTGGCTGGTGTAGCAGTAAGGTCATTAGTGGCGGGCGGCGGTGCTCTGGACCATGGCCGGGCACCGAAGTAGGCTACACTGCGGGCTAAAGATGCTCAACGAGGAAGTAGCATGAACCTCAAAGACCGCCTCTACAGCGAGACGGACGATGCCTGCGCGATCTGCGGCATCAGGCGCCTCCCTGCCCTCACAATTCACCACATTGATGGAAACGAGGAAAATAACACCTACGACAACAGAATCGTGCTGTGTCACAATTGCCATCAACTGCATCACCAGAGTAAAGCACCGAATGAAGGACCGAGCGAAGAGCAGATCAGAGACCGAAAGAGGCATCTCATACTGAAAACGCTCACGCAATATGGCCTGAACGCAATGAAGATCGCGGCCCGTAATAACTTCGGAGTCGTTGCAATGCCTTTCCTCCTATATCATCTCGTCGAGCTTGGATACTTAACGAAAGAGGAAGAGCAGATGGGCTACGGCGACCAGGAGAACGCCACGTCCCGCTTCGCCATAACAGAAGAGGGACGGAAACTCTTGCGGAAGTGGTTTCCCTAGCAAGATCGGACGTTGGGCCGGCGAAAGGCCGTGTTCCTCATCTGTCCCCCTTTACTCACCAAGTGTCTCGCAAGACTTTAAGGCGGCCCGCGCCCGGCTCGCTGACGCCAGTCTCAGTATAATCAAGGGTCCATGTCCGCTGAACTGGTTTGCTTCGACCCGAAGTGCCGCGCGCGGTATCCGGTCACGGAGGTCCTCTACAACTGTCCGCGCTGCGGCAGCCTGCTCGAAGCCGGCTACTCGCTGGACCGCAGGCCCGCGGCGCTCAAGACGCTGTGGCGCGAGCGCCGGCTCACGAACCACCCGCTCGATCAAAGCGGCGTCTGGCGCTACCGGGAATTCGTTCCCTTCCTCGACAGTTTCGACCACGTGGTCTCGCTGCGGGAAGGCAACACACCGCTCCTCGATGCGCCGCGCGCGGCGGCCTACGGCGGTCTGGAGCGGCTGACGTTCAAGCACCAGGGCTTCAACCCCACCGGCTCCTTCAAAGACAACGGCATGACCTGCGGCGTCGCGCAGGCGCTGCGGCTGGGCATGCGGCGCGTGGCCTGCGTTTCAACGGGAAACACGTCCGCCTCGATGGCCGCATACGCCAGCGCGGCCGGCCTCCAGCCGATCGTCTTCATTCCGCACGGCAATATCTCCTACGGCAAGCTAGCGCAGGCGCTCGAATACGGCGCGCGCACATTGCAAGTAGAGGCCAACTTCGACCAGATCCTCGCGCTGGTGATGGCTCTCGCCGGACGGCTCGGCATCTATCTGCTCAACTCGATCAACCCGTTCCGCATCGAGGGCCAAAAGACGATCGTCGTCGAAATGCTCGACCAGCGCGACTGGGCGCCGCCGGATTGGATCGTGCTCCCCGGCGGCAATCTCGGCAATACATCGGCGTTCGGCAAGGCGTTGCGCGAGCTGCACGAGATCGGGCTCATCGAAAAGATGCCGCGCCTGGCGGTGATTCAGGCCGAAGGCTCGGCGCCGTTCTATGATCTGGCCCGCGCCGCCAAGGGCACTGCGCTACGCGCGGTCGAGAAGCCGGAAACGCTCGCCACCGCCATCCGCATTGGCGACCCGGTCTCCTGGCCCAAGGCGCTTTACGAAATCCAGAGCTCGAACGGCGTGGTCGAAAAGGTTAGCGAACAGGAAATCGCGGATGCCAAGGCTCAGATCGGATTATGCGGCATCGGCTGCGAGCCGGCCTCGGCTGCGACGCTCGCGGGCATCCGCAAGCTGACCGCCGCGGGAGTGATGCGCCGCACCGACGACGTGGTCGCCGTGCTCACCGGCAACCTGCTCAAGGACCCCGATTACATCTACCGCTACCACACCGGCCAGCTCAAGGCCCCGGATGGCGCGCCAGTGCGCTCCACGTTCGGCAACCAGCCGGTGGTGGTGCCGAATGACCCGGATCGCATTGCGGAGCTGCTGGCGCGGAAGTAGCGGCGGCGGGACTCCGGCAAGTGTCCCTACCTCGGCGTAATCAGCCCGCCCAGCTTATCCTGCTCCGATCCGGCGTTTCCCGGTAAGCGCCGCGAATAGGCCTCCAGATATTTCAGGCCCGAGGCGGTATTCGAAACCACGATCCGCTCGCCGCGCTTCAGGAATCCGTTTGCCAGCAGCTTTTTCAGAGCCGCGACCGCCGCCCCGCCCTCTGGGGCCGGAAATACGCCTTCGCTGGACGCAAGCTCCAGGCCGGCATCCAACATCGCGGCATCGCTCACCGCCACCGCCGTCCCGCCGCTCGCCCGCAGCGCCTTCAGGATCAGGAAATCGCCGAGCGGCTTCGGCACGCGCAGCCCGCTCGCCAAGGTCGCCGCGTTCGCGAAGAACTCGCAGCGCCCAGCGCCGCTAGCGAACGCGCGCACAACGGGCTGGCAACCTTCGGCCTGCACCGCAACCATTTTGGGGCGCTTCGGCGAGATCCAACCCAGCGCCTCCATTTCCTCGAACGCCTTCCACATGCCGAGGAGCCCGAGGCCTTCGCCCGTGGGCCACAAAATAGCGTCCGGCAGCTCCCAATTCATTTGCTCGGCCAGCTCGTAGCCTATCGTCTTGCTGCCTTCGAGGCGATAGGGCTCGCAAAGAGCGCTCATGTCGAACCAGCCTTCTTGGTCCCTGCGCGCGGCGAGCATTTGGGCGCAGTCGCCGGTCAGGCCATCGGCCAGCGTGAGCGACGCGCCGAAGGCTTTCGACTCGATGGAATCCGATTGCGGCGCATCGCGTGGAACGAAGATGTGCGCCTCGATGCCGGCGGCAGCGGCGTAGGCAGCCAGCGCCCCCGCAGCGCTGCCGGCCGGGGCCATCGCGACTTTCGTAATGCCCAGCTCGACGGCCATCGAAACCGCCGAGGAGGAGCCGCGCGCTTCCGATGAGCCGGCTGGATTCAGCGCCTCATCTTTAATCCAAATCTCGCTGGCGCCGAGCCGTTTCGCGAGCCGGCCTGCTCGAATCAGCGGCGTCATGCCCTCCCCAAGCGAAACGATCGACGCCGGTTTCGAGACCGGCAGCACGGGCGCATATCGCCACATGGTGGGCGGGGCGTTCTTGATCCAGTCGCGGTTCCAGCTACGCCGCACCAGATCGAGGTCATAGCGCACCAGGAGCGGCCCGCCGCACGCACAGAGGTTCCAGATCTTGGCCGTCTCGTGCGTCTTGCCGCACAGGCTGCATTCCAAATGGGTTGCGGTCGTCATCGCTTGTTTCGCGCGTCCCTCAGACGCGCTGCGCAGAATTCGCTTCATCATAGCGAACAGGCGGGCAATTCGTGCGGCAGCTAGGGCCGATGCTGGCACTCAGCCGGCTTTTACGCGCCTTCCTTTCCCCCGCCTCCACGTTTCGCCCGATACCTTCGTCGATGCTTTCGTGGGACAATTCTGTTTATGCCAATGAAGCTGTTGGCAGCTTTGGTGCTTGCGGCGAATATGTTCGCCGGCGAGCATGCCGCCTCAGGCGGACAGGCGCAGCCGCTGGAATCGGCAAATGGTCACGCCTCCGTCCCCGGCGAGTACGCCGTCCTTTCGACTGGCTTCCTCCTGCACATTGACCGGCACGAAGTCAACGGCGCAAAGGCCAGGCTCTACCTGAACGGAGGATCGATCGAGTTCCCTGCCTCTAGCATCGTACGATTCGAGCCGGAGGCCGCTCCGGCCAAGGCGGCAGTTCCCGCCCGGAAAGCCTCCGTGTCTTCGAAACAACTGGTGGAGGAAGCCGCGCAGCGCTACGGCCTGCCGGCGGCGTTCCTTCACAGCGTCGCTAAGGCCGAGTCGGGTTGTCGAACGGACGCAGTCTCACCCAAGGGCGCCATCGGCGTAATGCAGTTGATGCCGGAGACGGCGCGCGAGCTGGGCGCCGATCCCAACGATCCACGGCAGAACGTGGATGCCGGTGCGCGCTACCTCCGCGACCTGCTGCTCAAGTACCGCGACGACGATTACCAGGTGCGCAAGGCGCTCGCCGCGTATAACGCCGGCCCGGCCGCGGTCGATCGCTACGACGGCGTGCCGCCCTACCGGGAAACGGTCGAGTACGTCGAGCGCGTGATCAAGCAATCCGGCCTTCGCAAGCAGCCGCCCGAGTAGGCGTCCATAAACGCTCTGATATACTGGTTGAAGAGTCACTTTCCGTATGAGCAACCGTTTGAAGACCATCGTTGTCGCCGTCTCCACGTTCTTGGGGGCCCTGTTGTTGATGGGCGCCATGCTGGGCAAGAGCGCTCCGGGCGATGGAGCGTACCGCCAACTCGCGGTCTACACCGAAGTTCTCTCGCGCATCAAGAGCGATTACGTGGAGGAACCGGACCTGAAGAGCGTCACGCTGGGCGCATTGAACGGGCTGCTCGAATCGATTGACCCCTTCGCCAGCTATTTGAACGCCGAGCAATACAAGGAATACCTGAAGAACAAGGGCGCCGAGAAGGGCGATGTTGGGCTGATCCTTTCCAAGCGCTTCGGCTACGTGGGCGTGGTGGATGCCGTGCCCGGCTCTTCGGCCGCGAAAGCCGGCCTGACGACTAACGATATGGTCGAGAGCATCCGCGGCATCGCGACGCGCGATATGCCGCTCGCATACGCCAATCTGCTGCTCGAGGGCAAGCCTGGCACCACGGTCGATATCTCCATCCTGGCGATGCGGCATCCCGAGCCAAAGAAGATCACGCTGACCCGCGCCATCATTCAGTACCCACGCGTCACCGCCAAACTGATGCCAGGCCAGATTGGCTTCATTCAGGTGCAGTCGATGGTGCCGGGCACGGCCGGCGAGGTGGCTGCCGCTGTGAAGAGCCTGGAGAAACAAGGCGCGCAGCGGCTGCTGCTGGATTTCCGGCATTGCGGGCCGGGTAGCGACGAGGAAGGAGTCCAAGTCGCGAACCTGTTCGAGGACAAGGGACTTATTACCTACCTCGAAGGCCAGCGGGTGCCGCGCCAGAACTTCGAGGCGGACCCCTCGAAGGCGATCACCAAATTGCCGCTGGTTGTGATGACCAATCGGGGCACCGCTGGCGGGGCTGAGATCGCGGCGGCTGCTTTGCTCGCCAACAAGCGCGCCGAAGTGGTCGGCGAGCGGACCTACGGCGATGCTTCGGTACGGCGGGCAATCTCGATGGACGATGGCGGCGCCATCATTCTCTCGGTGGCTAAATACTATTCGCCGGACGGCAAGGCCATCCAGGACACAGGCGTTACGCCGAGCGTACAGGTGGTCGTGGCCGAGCCTGCTGCAACCGACCTGGAGGAGGAAGAACTTCCACCCGAAGCCCCGCCACCGCCCGCGAAGCCCGGGGACGATCCGGTGTTAAAGAAAGCCCTCGAAGTTATCGCGCACAGCGTCCCTGGCGCCGCGCGGCAGAATCCACCGGCGGCGGAAGGCGCGGCGCCGAGTCACACCCAGGAGCAAATGCCGCCCCTGAACGTCCCGAGGAATCATCCGGAACGGTAAGCGGGAAACCATTGCTGCCCGTGGCCGCCCTCCCAAGGCGCGTCAGGGCCGCACGAATCGAGGGGCGTGGCTGGCGCTCAGCGGCGGCGACTGCTAATCGCGTGCACCTTTCCCCGCCTCTGCTATAATATAGATGGATCTGTCTACTGGATATGCCTCTTTACGAGTATCAATGCAGCCGGTGTGGCAGCGTGTTCGAGGTTTTGCAGAAGTTCTCGGACAGCCCGCTCAGCGTGCATGAGGGCTGCGGCGGGCCGGTTAAGCGCCTGTTGTCGCCATCCGCTCTGCAATTCAAGGGCACTGGTTGGTACGTCACCGATTATGCCCGAGGTTCGAACGGCAAGAGCGGCGGCAGGGACTCGAAGACGAAAACCGAATCCGGCGACAGCAAGCCCCCCGCCAAACAGGAATCCTCTGCTCCCGCAAGCTCTTCAGATTCAAAGGCCTGACGACCGGAGCAGCACCTAGGGCGCCGTCGCGTCGCGCGTCTTCAAGTAGAGGTTCTGGAGGTCGTCCAGCGCGCCCGCATCCCCTCGCGCTAGCTCGGCAGTCACTTTGTCCCGAAACCCGAAGATTCCATCGAGGGCCTGTTTTTGCGTTCCCTCGGCTGGGCCCGCCATCGCCTGGACCTGGTTGAAAAACTGCGTGCACGTCTGGCCGGCAAGCCCGTAGTTCTTCTGCGCTGCCTGGACGTAGGCAAGCCCGACGAAGTCCCGCAACTGCAATTGCTGGTTCCGCCGCGTCGCTGCGGCCAGCCCGGCCTCGAACCGGGAGGTCTTGAGGTACTGTGGCACGTAACCCGCGAAAAACGCGGCGATCAACAGCACAACCCAAAGCAGGATTCGATTTCGCATGGCCACTTACTTATAGCAGATCGGCTGGCAGCGCGACAGCAGCTACCGTTGGGGTGAACTCCTCAGGTCCAGCGCCTCGTTCAACGAGCCCTGGCGATAACCTTCGAGATCGAGCGTGATGTAGTGGAAGCCGAGAGGCTTGAAGATGGCCGCGAGCTTCGCGGCCATCTCCATCGTCAGCGCCCTTTCCATCTCGTCGCAGGCGATTTCGATGCGCACCAGCTCGCCGTGGAAGCGCACGCGGAACTGCCGGAAGCCAAGCGCCCGGAGGGCCTCTTCGCCCTTCTCCACGGTCTTCACGGTTTCGACGGTCACCGGCGTTCCATAAGGGATGCGCGAGCTGAGGCAGGCCGATGCGGGCCGGTCCCAGGTCGGCAGACCGGCCAGGCGCGACAACTCGCGAATTTCCGCCTTGCGCAGCCCCGCTTCCGCCAGTGGCGCGCGCACCTGGTGCAGCTTGGCCGCGTTCTGGCCGGGGCGGTAATCGCCCAGGTCGTCCACGTTAACGCCGTAAACCACGTGCGCGATACCGCGCTCGCGGCCGACCTCTTCCAGACGGCCGAACAGCTCGTCTTTGCAATGGAAGCAGCGGTCGGGATGGTTGCGGATGTAATCGGGGTTATCGAATTCGCGCGTTTCAATGTACTCGTGATTCAGCCCGAAACGCCGCGCGAATTCTTCCGCATCGCGTTTGTGCGACTCCGGGATGGATACCGAATCGGCGGTAATGGCGAGGGCGCCTTCGCCCAGCACGCGGTGCGCCGCCCAAGCGAGATAGGCCGAATCGGCTCCGCCCGAGTAGGCCACGATCGCCCGGCCCATCCCTTCGAGAATCGAAAACAGGCGAGCCTCTTTCTCGCGCAGCCGCGCGGGGTCGAACGGCGCGGCCGGATTGTCCACCCAGATCAGGCTCGCCATCGAAACACGCTCCCCCCGCTACTCGAGTGGCAGCTTGTCCTGCCCATTCGAGCCGTTCGCGCCGTTGCCGTCTGCGGCTACCTCCGGAATCACGCACGCGGCTGCGACGTGGTCGCCCTCTTCCATTCTGACCAGCCGCACGCCCTGCGTCGAGCGCCCCGCTTGCCGGATCTCGCCCGCCTCAATGCGAATGATCTTGCCATCCTTGCTGATGATCATCAGGTCGGAGTCTTCTTTGACTTCCATCACCGAGACCACTTTGCCGGTGCGTGGCGTGGTCTTCATATTGATGACGCCCTTCGCGCCGCGCGCCGTGAGCCGGTACTCTTTAAGCGCCGTGCGCTTGCCAAAGCCCAACTCGGAAATCGAGAGGAGCAGCCCGTTCTCGTCCACCACTTCCATCCCGACCAAGTAGTCCTCCGCCGCGAGATCCATCGCGCGGACGCCGCGCGCCGGACGTCCCATCGGCCGCACACCGCTTTCACGGAACCGGATGGCCTTGCCCTCGTGCGAGCCGAGGAAAATATAGTTCTGCCCCGAGGTCAGCCGCGCCGCGATCAACTCGTCGCCTTCATCGAGGCTGAGCGCGATGATACCGCGCGACACCGGGTTGTCGAACTCGGTCAGCTCCGATTTTTTGATGACGCCACGCTTGGTCACCATCACGATAAACTGGCCGGGCACGAATTCCCTCACCGGCAGGAACGCCTTGATCTGTTCGTTCGGCTGGAGATTGACCAGGTTCGAGATGTGTTTGCCCTTGCCGCTCGTGCCGGCATCCGGGATCTCATAAATCTTGAGCCAGTAGACGCGCCCGGAATTCGTGAAGATGAGCAGGTAGGCGTGTGTGGAGGCGATGATCAGGTTCTCGACGAAGTCCTCGGTCCGCGTGCCCATCCCGATCCGGCCCTTTCCGCCGCGTGTTTGCCGGCGGTAGGTATCCACCGCCGTGCGCTTGAGATAGCCGCCGTGCGTGACCGTAACCGCCACGTCCTCCACCGCCACCAGGTCCTCGAGCTTGATCTCCCCGGTGTCCTCGAGAAACTCCGTTCTGCGCGCGTCGCCGTAATCCTTCTGGACTTCCTTGAGCTCCCTGACAATGACGCTCCGCAGCGTTTTTTCCGAGCCCAGGATCTCAAGGTACTCGGTGATGCGCTGCTGGATATCCGCAAGCTCTTCGGCGATCTTCGCCTGCTCCATGCCGGTCAAGCGCTGGAGTTGCAACTCGATGATGGCCTGCGCCTGCCGCTCAGTGAAATCGAAAGCGAAGCCCTCGGGGATGAGCACTTCCCTGGCCACTTGCCCTGGGACCGGCAATGCGCCCATCAGACGGTCGCGGGCTTCCTTTGGGTTCCGCGATGCGCGGATCGTCTCAATCACCAAGTCAAGATTGTCGAGCGCCCTCTTGAAGCCGAGCAAAATGTGCTCACGGTCGCGCGCCTTGCGCAACTCGAATTCGGTGCGCCGCCGCACCACTTCGACCCGGTGGTCGATGAAGCGCTTGATCGAATCGACGAGGCCAAGCTCGCGCGGCTGCCCGTTGACGATCGAAAGCATGATGATGCCGAACCCGGTCTGCATCTGCGTATGCTTGTACACGTTGTTCAGCACCACTTCGGCCTGCTCGCCCCGCTTCAGCTCGAAAACGATGCGCATGCCGTCGCGGTCGCTCTCGTCGCGGATTTCCAAGATGCCCTCGATCTTCTTCTCATTGACCAGTCCGGCCGCGTGCTCGATCAGGCGCGCCTTGTTCACCTGATATGGGATTTCGGTGACCACGATGAAGTCGCGGTCTTTGCCTACGTGCTCGATGGCCGCGCGCGCCCGCAGCTTGATCATGCCGCGACCCTTCGTGTACGCATCGATCACGCCCTGCCGGCCGAGAATGTAACCGCCGGTCGGGAAGTCTGGGCCGGGCACCATCTCGAGAATCTTTTCGAGTGGAGTATGCGGATTCTGGATGAGCGCGATGGTCGCCTCGACGATCTCGGTGAGGTTGTGCGGCGGAATATTCGTCGCCATGCCGACCGCGATGCCGGAGGAGCCGTTGATCAGCAGGTTCGGAACGCGCGTCGGGAGCACTTCCGGCTCCTGCTCGCTCTCATCGTAGTTAGGCCGGAAATCGACAGTTTCCTTGTCGATGTCGGCGAGCAAGGTGGAAGCGATACGCGACAGCCGCGCTTCGGTGTACCGCATCGCCGCCGGAGGATCACCATCCACAGAACCGAAGTTGCCCTGCCCGTCGATGAGCGGGTAGCGCATCGAGAACGGCTGGGCCATTCTAACAAGCGCCTCATACACCGCGGTATCGCCGTGCGGGTGGTATTTCCCCAGGACCTCGCCGGTGATCTTGGCGCACTTGCGCGTGGGCCGGTTGAACGTCAGCCCCATTTCGTGCATGCCGTAGAGAATGCGGCGATGCACGGGCTTCAACCCGTCCCGCGCATCCGGCAGCGCGCGGCCAATGATTACGCTCATCGCGTAATCGAGATACGACCGGCGCATCTCGTCCTCGATGTTGACCGGGATCAGATTCTTGCCGCCGCCGGCGCCCAAAGGCAATTGCGCTCCCGAACCACTGGGAGGTGGAGTCGGCGGAGTTTGCGAGGCGTCAGGACGCTCTTGATCAGCCAAATTGACTCCTGGCGGCGAAAGGGCTTATTCCCCTTTTATTCGCCTCGTAATAGTGCTCAAATCTAAATCCCCATTTTACCAGAAATGCATTGAGGGGAAAGGCACTTTTTGCCTGGGAAAGCGGCAGGTGGCAACGACGCAGCGAATTTCATGACCGGCCAGTTCGTCACGCCGCAGTTCGTGACCGACCAGGCGATGGCCGCGCAGTATTCGAGCTACGGCCGCACGCAGCAATCCGCCAACATGCAGCTTCCCGGCCTGACGGCGGCGTGATCTAATGCCGGGCAATCTCGTCCAATCCGCCCCCAACGGGGTGATGCCCGCATCGCTGTGCACCGCTTTCACGGAGTTGCGGGAGTACGCGCAACTCCAGAATCAGTATCACGACGGAACGATCCAGCGGTCGCAGCTTGCGCAGACGTCACGCCGGACGTTCCGGCTCAGCAAACGATTGAGCGCGTCGCTGCTGTCCGCGCTGTACAGCTTTTGGGTCTCACAGAATGCCGGGCTGACCCCGTTCGCTTTCTACAATCCGTTCGACGTGGCGTCGGGCCAGCAGATCGGCAGCAACTACGATCCCACGGGCAATAACACGCAGGGACGCGTGACGGTGGTATTCCGCGGCAACTGGGCGCAGGCCACGGACATCGCGCGGACGAACGTGCAGGGGCTGGAACTGGTGGAGGTGGCGTAGAAGGTGCGACCACCATCCGCGCGCGTCGTGCCGTAGCCCGCGTAGCAGACTGCGACATTTCGAATGGCCGACCACCATTCGTCCGGAACCCAATCCGACACTTCTCACAACGCCGTTTATCCGGCAAATCGTGATGCCCGCGCACGGCTAAGCCAAATTGAATCTATGAATTACGGGCGCATGCACAGATTGGACCGGATAAACGGCAGCTAACCGGCAGCTAACCGACAGCTAACCGGCCAAACTGCTTGATTTTAAATCGCTTACGCCGAAATTTGGTGCAAGCAGATTTGGGCCGGTTAATTTCAGTATCTGGCCCGTCAGATCCGATGGCTAGCGGGAAGGGCTGTCGCCAGCCATCGCCAGCTATCAGATCAGTGGCGTTGTCTGGATGGTTGAGATGTGCCATAATACTCGCCGTGTGCAGGATCTTCCGAGTCGTTAGGCGGCACATCGCCCCGGGGCCGAATCAAGGCATATCGAACCCATCCCGTAGAACACATCACTTGGAGGGTGTCAACATGAGCGTACGAAGAAATGCGAGCGACAAGGGCGCGAGCGCGTTGTTACTGATGGGGCTGGTTCTAATGGTTGGAGGTCACAGCCTCTTGGCGGGTGCCAACGTCGGACCTCTTAGTCGAGCAAAAGCGGAGGCGCTTCTTCGAACCAAATTCGGTCTCACAAAGAACGTCCCAAAGATGGAGGTAACAACAGAACTTCTCCTATCGTGGGATGGTTTTTGCAATGGGACAAGGACCAACCCTTGCGGACCAGGGGCTCTAGACCAAGCGACAAAGTCGCTCATTAGCGAAGATCTGGTAGCTGTTGCGTTTGACGGCGCCACGTCTCGCATGACACTGACCAAGAAGGGTCTACAATATGTGGCTGGCGCGCCGGCAGAGGGGATGAGATCGGATGGAAACGGAGGATTCGGCTCCAAGTATGTGACATTGCCCGTATTCATTTCCTATGCGGAGTTCGGAGCAATAACCGGGATACAGGAAATTCCGCAGTTCAACGCCGCGACGGTTGAGTGGACTGTGATTAAGACGCCCACGCCCTTCGGAAACCGCCCCTTGGGGCGCTCGATGGTCTACGGCGGCACAAATAGTTTCGAGGTAGGTGCGATCAAGCTGACCGCCCGCTTCACGAAATACGATGACGGCTGGAGAATCTCGGAATAACACGACGCCTAACACGGCTTGCAGCCGACGGCGGCGAGTGCGACCATGAACCGCCGCGGCTGAAGCCTGACGTTTAGCATCGAGATTGAGGATCTCTTGGAAGCGGAACCCTCGCAGAGATCAGCTAGCTGTCGTGAAATTCCCTTCGCACCACGAAATACCCAAGAAGTCCGGCTCTGGAAAGTTGGCCGCGAGCGGCGATGGCAGTCCACCCCGATCCAGGCAGCAGGGTCCAACTCTGCATTAAGAACGGCCCGTTCCAGTAGTTCCGCGCTTGTCCGGGGGCTTTTGACCCACACCCCATGTCCGACACTATCGGCCGCATCACCGTTCCCACGGTGATCAACTCCGGCCAGACATTCCCGCTCACCACGCAGTACCCGTTCGGCTTCTCCGTCGAGCGCCCGGTGATCGTTCATCGCTTCGGCAGCCTCGACGCCAAGCAGGAGCAGCGGTATTACGTCGGCATTGGGCCGCGTAAGTTTCAATTCAAGCGGCCCAACCTGGGCTGGACGGAAGCCAACCAGCTCAAAGCATTCTGGGAGTCCATGCAGGGGCCGTGGAAGGCTTTCACCTACAACGTCCCCAATCCCGGCGGCTCGACTACGGGCGTCCTGGTGACCTTCGAGCAGACACCGATCTCCTTTGAATACCTGCGCAACGCTGTCCAGGTCGGACTGAACCTCGTCGAGGTCGTCGATCCGACGCAAGCACCCACCTACACCGTCAACTCCACCTGCCTCCGGTTCCCCTCGACCGCACTGTCCACAGCGCTGCTTTCCGAAGTTCAGCAGATCATCCCCCTGGTTCACATTCGCGTGCGCGAATCCGCGGTCCCCGACATCTATCTCTCCGACCGGCGCGTCACGGTCGGCGGGCAGCTATACCTGCCCCGACTGATCGGTATCGGCGAGCCCGGCTCGGATGTCCTGATCTCGCAGGACATCAAAGGCACCTCGGACAACGTCCGCTTCACCTTCGGCAACGGCGACCGCGTGATGACGCAACTCGCGCACGCTCCGGGCTCGCCGGGCTGTGCCCTTTGCTGCTACACTGTTTCCTTAAAAGAACATGCTTTCCGTAGTCATCCCGGTCCACAACGAAGAGCCGTCGCTGCTCCGCCTTTATGACCGATTAACGGCGGTGCTCGTTTCGCTTGGGCAGCCGTACGAGATCATCTTCGTCGATGACGCTTCCACCGACCGCAGCTTCGAGCTCCTGGCAAACCTGTCCGAGACCGATGCCCGCCTCAAGGTGATCCGGCTGCGCCGTAATTTCGGCCAGACGGCCGCACTTTCAGCCGGCTTCCACGAGGCTCAGGGTGAGGTGATCGTTTCGATGGACGGGGACCTGCAGCACGCGCCTGAGGACATTCCCGCGCTGCTGGCGAAGATCGAAGAGGGGTACGACATCGCCAGCGGCTGGCGCAAGATCCGCGTGGATCACCCGCTGACCCGCAAGCTGCCGTCCCGCATCGCCAACTGGCTCATGGCCAAGGCGTCCGGGCTGGACCTGCACGACTTCGGCACCACGTTCAAGGCCTACCGGGCCGAGGTGCTGAAGGACATCAACCTCTATGGCGAGTTGCACCGTTTCATTCCGGCGTTAGCGAGCTTTTACGGCGCGCGCATCGCCGAGGTGCCCATCCAAAACATTGTGCGTCCCAACGGCGGTTCGCATTACGGGCTGGGGCGGACGCTCCACGTTGCGTTCGACATCTTGACGATCAGGTTCCTACTGAACTACTTTACGCGGCCCATGCACTTCTTCGGCAAGCTGGGGCTCCTCAGCGGCGGTCTCGGCGGCGGCGTGCTCGGCTATCTGGCCGTGTACAAGCTGACGAGTGGCCGTAACATCCTGGTCGAGCACGGGCCCTTGATGCTGGCGGGCGGATTGCTTCTGCTGGCCGGCTTGATGATGTTCAGCACGGGCCTGCTCGGCGAGGTCTTAATCCGCACTTACTTCGAGAGCCAGGGCCGGCGCATTTACGCCATTCGCGAGATCCGCTGCAGCAGAGAGCGGCGCGTGCCGGGCGAGGCGAACCGGTAACGCCGCGGCTGACGATCCACGTTCTACGTTATTGACCGCCGCGCGCTTCGATCACGCTTTTGGAAACACCAAAACAGGATGCTCGAAAATTATTTCACCGAGATCGTCAGGCCCGGTTGTGCGTGTACCCCTCCGACTGAGATGTCGATTGGCGCTTCGCCCGGAGTGATGCCATTGGGGATCACTACATCGATCTGGAGTATACCGTCAAAACCCCGCAGCGCCATACTCGCAAATAAGACACTGGCAGGCTGGCCGCCGATCTGCACCGCCAGCGGCCCGTTGGGCAGCCATGGAAATATCCCCATCCCCTGCCCGGTGAGATAGATCGCGGCGGTATCGTCCGGCCGAGCGGGATGCAATGGCGTGTTGAGCGAGTTGTCGGGATTCACTGCGATGAGGCGCTGGTTGCCGTTATAGTTCCACGTGAAGGCTCCGGGGCTGGTGACGGTAACGGGGACCGACACTGGAGCACTCGATGCGCCTTCGTACTGCACGATGATCGTCGTCGAGCTCTCGCCCGCCACCTGAAACGGAACTTGCACGTCCAACTGGCTGGCATCTACAAATAAAAGCGGCGCGGCCACGCCATCAAACCTGACAGTGACGTTGCCGAGGGTGGTCGGGAGGCTACCGGTCTTCGGATCCGGGCCAGCCGCTTGCGCGCCGGTCCACGGTGGTCCTAGGCAGCTCCCCAAGATTGAGACGATCTCCCCGGGCGCCACGCCGCCCTCTGCCTTCTGGCTCGCCGCATTGACCACTCCAGCCGCCGGGAAGGCCGGCGCGTCGCATACACCTTTGAATAAGAACGCATAGTCATAACCGGTCACCGACTTGGCCACGGAGAGAAAATTGGCGATCGCATCTTGAGGAGTGGCGGCGGCCGGAGCTTGCGCCATAGCACGCCAAAATGACTTGTAGGCCTCGAAACCGTGGTCCGCATAGATGCGGTAATACATGGCCCCGGCGAGGTCGGCAGGGCCCCAGCCGTTCGGATTCAGAACTGGATTCAGAATCGGCCCACTCTGTCCGGCGAGAGTATTTTGCCAGGTATAGCTCGGGTCCGCCAAGTAGTTGTTGAGGAGGTCGACGAGGACTGAGTTCTCGAAGCCGGCATAAGAGAGCGAGCCGTACGGCCCACCTTTGACGGGAATTCGATCCATGGAGATGAACCGGTCGGCAATTGCAAAACCCGTGACGAAAGCATCGATCACCTCGAGCTGGCCGCCATAGAACCAGAAGGTCCGGCCCAGCTCGTAGAACGGAGCTTGATCGAATTCACCTTGGGTAAGCACTTCGTTGTATATTCCCAAGAAATAGGGAGCGGCAATCTGGGTACCGGTGAGCCCGAGAAAGCTGCCAATCCCGTCGTCGTCCGTGACCTCGGCAATGATGTCCAGGCCGTTCAGGGTCCCCGGAGTCCACGGCGTAGGATCGCCACCGGTGATTTCTTCATAGATGCCATAAGCTCCATCCAGAGCCGTGACGAGCGCGGTCATGGTGGGGACATCGAGTGTATTGCTGAATGTGAGAATGACGACCTTTTGACCCGTCCACGGATAGAGCGTGAGTGTCTGGCCTTCAAATGTCACGTACGTGACTGGGGGACCGGGTTGCGCGACTAGGGGCGAAGGTACGAGCAACAAACCTGCGAATACCCCCGCGCATGGCAAGATGTGGCGCATCGTTCTTAATCAGGATTTCGAGTCTCGCCGCTGAAATCCCTATTAGCATACATCACGCAGCCTTCCGCTGGGCAACGGGCTGACCGAAACCTACTCCTGGAACGACCGGCTGCAGCAGACGGGCATCGCGGCGGGCAACTTGCTCGCGCTGAATTTCTACCCCTGCGCAGGCGGCGCCACGCAGTGTTCGACGAACAACGGCAACATCATGTCGCAGACGATCGCGTTCCCGGCCATCGGCACGGCGCCTGGGCTGAATGTAACGCAGAGCTACACGTACGACAATCTCAACCGGCTGATTGGCGCTTCGGAGGGATCGGGCTGGAGCCGGGCGTTTGGGTATGATGCCTACGGGAACATGTGGGTGTCTGCGGATTCCGGCGTGCCAGAGGACCCGTTTACGCCGACAGTCTCGACGAACTTCGATGCGTACAACCGGCTGATCATCCAAAACTCCAGCTACGGCCTGGCGGGCAACCAGAAGACCATCGGCGGCTTTGCGAACAGCTATGACGCTGAGGACAGGCAGGTGACGGCCGCGATCGGCTCGACGACCACGAATTATGTTTATGATGGAGAGGGGCGCAGGGTGCAGAAGGCGATGGGCGGCGTCACGACGACTTACGTCTACAATGCCGAGGGCGAGCTTGCGGTAGCAGCCGCCCGGCACGAGCGCTTCTTCCTTGATAGCGAGCTTGGCCATGGCCGGGATCTCGTACTTCTTCGCCACATATCGAGTAAGGCGGGCCCGCTCGGATTCCGCGAGCGGCGAGCAGGCTTCATCTTGCCGGGCCGTGCCACCGTTCAAAACCAACGGCAACAGAAGCACCGCCCAGCACAGCGCGGCGGCGAATCTCAGTTTCGGCATCGCTGTTACTGCTGTGGCGGCGGCTGAATCATGAGAATCACGTCGTACATCAGTGGGCTCGACTTCATCGACTTGTCGAAAATCATCGACTGGTACCGGAATTGGTTTCCGTACTGGTCGGTATAAGGCTTCGACGTGTACTTCAGGCTGATGGCGAACACACCCGCCTGCGGGAGAGTGTAGAGTTCGCCGGGCTCGCTGATGCCGTTGTGGTTCTTGTCGACCCAAAGCCGCAGCTTACTGTACACGCTGTCACCCGGGTCAATCATCCCATTGCCGTTGCCGCCGTTCTTGGGATCGTCAAATACGGCCAGCGCCTTGTACCCGTTCGGATTCGGCCCCGCCGGTTGCGGCGTAAGGTCGCCGAATAGCTCCGTAGCATCGTCGATCACGCCATTACCGTTGCGGTCCAGCACAAGCCAGGCGTTCGCATAATTGGCATCTGTCCAACTGGTTTGCTGCGCCTGCGGCAAAGCAAATTTGAATTTCACTCCGTTGGCCACGCTGGTCAAATGGAAGCCTTGGCCTTGCGGGTCGATGATGATCGGGGTGCCGCTGCACCACACGCTTCCGTTCACGCAGTGCGGGGTGCCGTTCGGGCCGCAGATGGGATAGGCCGGATTCAGGCATACAGTTCCGCACCAGGGGCAGTTTGCCTGTCCCATAAAGCAGCAGTAGGGCTCGGTACCCGCTGCCGGGTATGCCGCTACCGTGACGGTTGCGCTGGCGCTCTTGGCCGGGTTCGCCACGCTTGTGGCCGTGATTGTAACCGTGTGCTGCGAGCTATTCGTCGCCGGCGCAGTGTAGGTCGCCGTGCTGCCGGAACTGCTGAAGCTACCTACGGCGCAGCTACAACTCCAAGTCACGTTTGTGTTAGTGGCCCCGGTCACGGTTGCCGTGAATTGCTGGCTTTGTGAGGGCGCGTAAACGCCGAGAGTTACGCTCGCCGGGCTCACCGTGACCGTGATGGGCGGCACGAGAGTTACAGTGGCCGAGGCGCTCTTTGTGGTGTCGGCGTTGCTAGTAGCTTTCACCGTGACCGTTTGCTGCGAGGTGATGCTCGCCGGCGCCGTATAAAGTCCGGAACCGCTGATGCTGCCCACGCTGGGACTGATCGACCACGTCACCGTCGTGATGCTGCTTCCGGTGACGGTCGCCGTGAACTGCTGCGTCTGGGACGGGCCGAGCGAAGCGCTCGCCGGGCTCACCGACACAGCCACAGGCTGCAATGTGACGCTGGCCGGGGCGCTCTTTGAAGTATCCGCCTGGCTGGTGGCGGTCACCGTCACCGTTTGCTGCGAGGCAATCGTTGCGGGCGCCTTATAAGTCGATGTATTACCAGAACTGCTGAAGCTGCCTACGGCGCAGCTACAACTCCAAGTCACGCTTGTGTTGCTGCTTCCGGTTACAGTCGCCGTGAACTGCTGGCTCTGGCCACCCCATAATGTGGCTGGCAGTTGGACTGATGCTGATACTGACCACTGTCAGCGTAATGTTGACCGAGGCCCTCTTTGAGCTATCGGCCTGGCTGGTGGTGGTCACCGTAACCGTTTGCTGCGAGGAAATCGTTGCCGGCGCGGTGTAGGTTGCTGTGTTTCCGGAACTGCTGAAACTGCCCACTGCGGGAGGGCTCCACGTCACCCCAGTATTGCTGCTGCCGCCCACGGTTGCTGTACATTGCGTGCTCTGGGACGGCCCGAGCGATGTGCTTGAACAGCTGAGGCTTACGCTGACCACAGTCAGTGTGACTTTCGCGGTGGCGCTCTTGGTGGTGTCGGCCTTGCTGGTCGCGGTCACCGTGACCGTTTGCTGGGTGTTGTTCGTTGAAGGCGCTGTGTAAAGGCCGGAGGCGTTGATACCTCCGGCGCCGCTGGGGCTGATCGACCATGTCACCCCCGTGGTCGTGGTCCCGGTCACAGTCGCGGTGAACTGCTGAGTCTGGTTCACAGAAAGCGACACGCTTGCCGGACTGACCGATACGGTGATTACAGGCGGCGGGGTTGGGGTCGGGGTTGCAGTTGCGGTTGCAGTTGCGGTCGGCGCCGGCGTGGGCGCTTCGATCGCGATCACGCGCCCGCCCAGGCGGACATATTCCTTCGAGGGCTGCGGGCTTTGCGCCAGCGTCGCCGCGATGGCCACCGCCAGGAAAGCCAACAGCACCAGAAAAGCGCGCGGCGCCGAGACCGCCGTCCGCAACTTCGAGATCAACCGGAAAATTTTCACAGTGCCCACCTTCTCAATTCGCAATCGCGCCCACAAATGGGCGCTTCCAGCAGATACTAACCATGGTTAACCGATCCGCCTGCTGCCGATCCTCAATCCTGGCCACCGGAACCTGACGGGAGCCAGACCAAAAGCGGCGCCTCTCGCGCATTATAGTCCGCGCGGTGCGCGTTGCGGGAAAAAATCTCACAAAATGTAACCCGTAGTACCCTCTTTTTCGGCCTCGGGGAGGGTAGTAGGAGGGTAATATAGATTTTTCCGTGGCTGCTGGGCCCGGTTTTCGGCCGGCTCGGGAGCAGAGGGTAGTGGGCTACTTTGAAACTCAGGCCAGCTTTTGAGCGATCTGGTCTTCAAGGATCTCTTGCACGGTCAAGGGAACGATGACCCGATGTTCACGCTTAAAGAATTGGCTGATCTCCAGCATGGCGTCTGAAGTGAAGTCGAATGAGACGAAGAAACCCTTTGTGCGGTCCTCGCGCATCATCGCGGCCTCGAACTGGTCAATGTCGGGACGCCCGGTCTTCTCTTTCTGCTTGACCTGAATCGGATACCACTGATCCATGAAGTCAAGCTCGCCAGCCTGCTTTCCAGAAGCTTTCGGCATCGCAGAGAGAGGATACACGCGTCCATCTATGCCCATGTCTCCAACCTTGGCCTTGTTGGTGATGCCGCCGAGAGCGATTACGGCCCAGTTCTCAAACTCAAACGGCGGGATGCGCCGGAGATCCGCTTCCGTCCATGGTAGCCCGCGCACCATGAATCCGCGCCCGACGCGCCACAGCGCTTCATCCTCTCGTAGTTTGCAGTCATCGCGCAGACGCTTCGCCATCACGCGACATGCGGTCGGGGAAATATCTATCCCAATCCATTGACGGTTTAGCAATTGTGCGGAAACAAGGGCCGTTCCACATCCGCAGAAGGCGTCCAGTACAATATCGTTTTCATTACTGCTGGTTTTGATGATGCGATCTAATAGGGCGCGTGGCTTCTGCGTAGGGTAGCCGAGGCGTTCCGCGGATTGTGCTCCGAGCGGTGGGATGTCCAGCCATAGATTCTGTAACCGTTCGCCCAAACTCTCATCGGCGTACATTTTTAACCGAAGCGCTCCATCCGGCTTGGCGGGGAAATGCAGTCGGCCTTCTTCATCGTATTTCCGCATCCGTTCTAAATTGCAGGACCAGCCGTTCGGATGCGGTTGGTACGTGATTCCATTGCTCGCCTTATATGGATAGTGGAGATTCGGACGGACTCCAGGATTGCGAAGCGTCACCGATTGCCAGCGCCGACCCTTCGGATCGTTTGGATACTTCGCCTCGATTTCCTCTGGAGTGAGACGCTCCCATGGCTGGTTCCAGCAGTAGCTATCGCCACCGACGTAGAAAAAAATGCTGTCTGATATATTTCCGAAGTTCTTGCCCACATTTCCATGAGCGAAAGTTCGCTTCCAGATGATTTCGCAACGAAAGGAGTTCTCTCTCAGGATTTGGTCGAGCATCACCTTGACGTAATGGCTGGCATGCCAGTCGCAGTGGTAATAGAACGATCCGGTATCCTTGAGGACGCGCGCCAATTCGATGCAACGCGGTCGCATGAAGTCAAGATAGGCCTGGGTTGAAGCGTGCCGATCCTCGAAGGATCGCTTCTCTTTCGTCTCTCCCCAGAACACCTCATAGTTGCGGTTCGAGTTGAATGGGGGATCGATGTAGATGAGGTCCACGCAGCCGTTGGGCAGCTTTTGCAGTTGTTCAAGACAGTCGCCGCAATACACCACGCGAGTATCGAGAAGAGCGGATGGCTTGTGCATTTGAACCACTGATTCTATCAGCTATGCGGCCCTTTCGCGCCCCCCCTCGTACTCCTCCCACAGCGCAACCAGGTCCGCCACTTCCCACAGCCGATTCGTGACGCCAGCGGCCATTGCGGGGGATGTGCGAAGCGTGCGGTTAATCTTGATGAAGTTGTAGGCGAAATATCCGAGCGCCACGGCTGCCGCGTGGTTTTCGAGTTTCTTGGAGAACGCATTCGTCAGGCGTGTGAAGCGCCGATTCGTCATGCGAACGGAAAGGTTGTGACGTTCGGCATAGCTGGTCGAGACGTGCTTGGGGTCCGGGTTGCCAGTGATCGCGTGAACCTCAGCGCCGATACAAACCGCCGGGCTGTAGCGCTTCTCTTCGCCCTCTGGTTGACCGTAAATCTTGACCAGCATGGCATAGTCGATATCGCATCCGAAGGCCCTCTCCACTGCGGTAACGTACAATTTCAAACCATCGGTCGTTAACTGAATCCGGTTTGCCAACCGTCCAGATAGATCCTCAATGAAATCCCGTGCGGCGCTTGGCGTGCGGGGTCCAACCAGCCAGCAGGGTACCAGCTTGGTATCAGCATCAATGGCAGCCCACAGCCAAACATCGCCAGCGCCGGGGTTCCTGGCCGCGATTTGGGGTGTCACGGTCTTTTCTTTGCAGTACACGAATTGCCAGCATTCATCGACCTGCATCCGTTTGCACTTCAGGTTTCGGAACACGCGGTCCTGATACTCGGAACATACCGCGCCGACTTCGACCAGGAGCCGCATCACGGTCTTTTTGCAAACCCCGGTCAGGCGGACCGTGCTGCGGATGGAGCAGCCCTCGATCAGACAGGAAATCACTTGCTCACGCTGTTGAGAGGATAGCCTATTCATACCTCCATTATGCGTTAGCCCTTACGCATTGTCAAGCCCAAAATGGGAACTTTCTGGAACTTTTTGAAGCCATAGGGCTGGCTCAGGGAACGGTACGAAATCGCCAAAATGCTTGCAAAGTGGCACGTGATGAAAAAGTGCTTGACATGGAACTTTGGGTCCCTTAGACTAGGGGGGATAGAAACGAGAAAGGCGGTTCGGATCACCTGGGGTCGAAACCAACGATCCGAAACCGCCCGCTACTCGGGAAGGCAGGTGGTGATATATATGTCAGCGCCAGCGCCCCGAACAGGGGCGCAAACACCCATTTTGCGTTGTGGCCTCGTAGCTCAACTGGCGAGAGCACCGGACTTTGAATCCGGGGGTTGAGGGTCCGAGTCCCTCCGGGGCCACCACCTATTCCCAATTTGGGACTGTACCTCGAACCAGCTTGAATGTCAAGTCCTAAAAAATCGAGGAGGAGAGAACTGTGCCCGCAAACGATCATTATCAGACTGTCTTGGCTGAACTCCGCCAAGTGAAAGCTGATGCGGAAGCCGGGATCGCAGCCATCGAAAGGCTCTTGGCTAGCAACCCAGCTACCCGCTCTGGCCCCGACCAGGGCGGAAGCAGTGTTCCGCAACGAGTCCAGCAGTTTTTGGAAAGCCAATCGGGGAAGTCTTTTACCATCTCCGATATTGTAGAAGCACTTAGCATAGAGAACATCCAGACGCTACGCGGGGCACTGGGGAGGCTGTACAAGTCCGGCAAGATCGGGAAGCACGGACGCGGCCGATATCGTTCCCCGCGCTCTAAGGCTCAGGCTGAAGCCGCGCCCTAGCCCACCGCGCGTTTGCCGCCTTCGCCGCCGCGTTGCTGCGCTGCGCTTCAGTCATGTTGGCCGCGCGGCGCTTGCCGCCAATCTTGCCCCCCCGCCGCCCCATTTCAGCCATGACGCGGGATTGCGCCGGGGAAACCCGCGTTTCCGCCGCATCAGCCATTTTCTGAATCGACTGATGAACAAGCTGGTTTATGTCGGGTTCTCGGCTTTTGCGTATTCGCTTAGGCATGGTCCCATCATGGCACACGCCACGGGCCAGTTCAAGCCCCGGAAAATTTCAAAGTAGCCCACTACCGAGCAGAGAGGAAAGGGCTGTCTGGCTGTCTGTCCGTGCAGGCGGCACGGCAAACGGCCTGGATCTGGAAGGAGAGTTACGAACATGCGGCTTCAACTTCGCCTAGGCTGCGCCGCCATGGCGCTCTTGCTGTGCGCTGCGGCCGGATTCGCCCAAACCGGGTCCCTAACCCCGGCCTCGGGGCAAAACGGCCCTCTGTGGGGCGGCGGCAATTTCATCGTTCCCAGCAGTCTTCCGCCGGAGTTCGGCGCGGCCTTCCAAAAGATGGGAGGCCGCATGACCGGCGCCGCCAACGCCAGCGTCACCCTTTCGGGCACGCTCACCGACGCCAATGGCCCGCGCACTGCGCAGATCACAGTGCAGGCGCCCGGTCTGCTGCGTTTCCAGGACGGCAACTCCTGCGTGCTGGCCTTCGACGGAAACCAGTTCCAGGGCAAGAACAACCCCGGGGGCGCCGGCGATCAGCGCATCCAGGAGAGCCTGCTGGCGAACTTCCCCGATATGGTGTTTCTCCAGTTGGCCACGGGCGGCGGCCTGCGGCGGATTGGCGGAGGCTTCCGCACCGATGACGGAAAGAACCCCAACTACACCGGCCCGTACTGGCGCCTTTACGCCTTCGCTCCCGGCCCCCGGCCGGGGCTGAAGGCCGGGCAGCCGTTGCAGCAGCCCATCTTCATTGCCCTCGATGAGCAAACCGGTCTGCTCGCGGAAGTGCGCGTGGCCCTCAATGCCGGCAAGGCAAATCAGCAGGTCACCCAGACTCAATTCCAGAACTGGTTCCAGCAGAGCGGCCAGTGGTTTCCGGGGCAGATCACGCGCCTGGAAAACGGCAAACAGGTCCTCAGTTTTCAGGTGCAGCAGGCCGGCGTGAGCGGCCAAGCGGCGCCGTCGTTGTTCCAACCGTAGTGTTTTGGCGAGGAGAGAAGAAGATGCCGAAGCAATCCAAAGCGCTCACACAGAGATTCATCCTCATCGCTGGCCTGTGCTTGATCTCAAGTCTCGGCGCAAGGGCGCAAGTCAGCACTCCTGACGTCAATCCGCCCGACCCGACAGCACGCGGGTTTTACCCCGGCGGCTCATACTCGCTCAGCGACATCGAAACCGTGGATAACGTCAGCGGCAACATGATGCTGCATTTCCCAATCGCAAAGTTGCCGCCGGGAAGAGGCGGCTCTTCCTTCGCGCTCAACCTCGTTTACAACTCAGCTATCTACGATCAAAACAGCACACAGGTCATCCCGAGCGGCGGACAAGCCGGCTCAGGAGTGCTTCAGACGACTTATGCGATGAGCGTCGTCGGCGGTTGGAAATATGCTTACGAATATCTGCTGGGCTGGGACTATCGGCCGACCCCATCGCCATCGAGCGGTCAAACATGCACCACCGGAAGCCCGCTTTGGTACGACTACAAGGCCTACATCGTTATGCCCGATGGCAGCCGGCGCAACCTGAGGCTGGAAGGATACAACGATTACCCCTGGGTACAGGGAGGAGATTCCTATTACCAGATCTCCCCCTTCGGCGACCAAACGTCGGCGTGTCCCGGAGCGTCGGTGCCAGTGGCGAACCCGCTTGTGTACATCACCACAGACGGCAGCTCTATCCGTGTCGAAACGAATCCAGTGAATAAGACTTGGACGATGTTCTTGCCAGACGGAACGCAGGTAAACGGCGATAGCTCCTCCACCATCACAACGATGCCCGGCAGTGTTGGGCCGGAAAGTGGCGGCTTCCGCACGGCCCACACGCAGACCATCACGGACCGCAACGGAAATAACATTGTCTTGGGGGGGCAGTCCTGCCTCAATGGTGCAGCTTGCACGCAGACAATCAGCGACGACCTCGGACGTTCGATCATCCTTAGCTACGGAGCGAGCATTGGCAACTTTCAAGACACGATTTCCTGGCCCGCGGCTTCAACCTCTAATCAAAGGCTCACCGCCAACGTCGAATACACGAGCTTCTATCTACCCGCTCAGCAGTATCACTGCATCGCAAGCGTAGTATATGACACCCCCCAAAACACTAACTGCCGCACGGGCAATATGGCGGACATGGTCGTCACCAACATTGAGCTGCCCGCGGCGCAGAGCGGGGGCCCCTGGATCGATTACGCGTTCGATTACTGCCAGAATTGGATTCCGGGATCAGAGCCTTGGCTTCCGGGGGCGCCTTCTCCCTCGGAACCCTGGTGCAGCTACCAATCGAACGGGCAAACGCTCCCGTACCAGTCGATCTGGGGCGAGTTGCACCAGATGGCGGCCAGCTCCACCACGGATACGAACTTTCCTCCTGCGTCCGTTAATTCCTTATACACAGCCGATTACACCTACTTTTTCGACACGATGGCCCCATATCAGGATGCCACTCACACGATAACTCGTGGACCTGGACATACGGGCAATCCCATTTATCAAAAGATCCTCTCCTATAACGAAATTCGCGATGGCAATATCACCCCGCTCACGGAAACGACTGGCTACTGCACGGTAGGAGGATCGACCTCTTCCGTGTACTACGATTCTTCCGAATCCTGCGGCTCCGCGGGCACCGTCATCACACATCCGGACGGAACGACGTCGCAATACTTCTACGTAGTCCCCTGGTCAAATACGCCGGCGGAAGGTCTTGTTTACAAGTCCATCGATCCGGATGGAACGGTGACCCAGACGACCTGGAGTCAGAACCCAAATCAGTCTGCTTATGTGGCGGACATTATCAACTCTCAGCCAGTCAATCAGTACGCCTCATCCGAAACCCGCACGCTGCCGGATGGCAAGGTCTCGCAGAAGAATTACGTGGTGGATGCGAACGGCAACAACACGGAAACCGGCGAATTCGATTTCGGGTCTTTGGCGACCCCCTACCGGAAGACCTTCAATAGTTATGCTGCGGCGCCGGTGGGCAATACCAATGCCTACTGGAACACCGCCTCGCCGCCTTATCTGCGCGCCAAATCGGGAACAGACGTATATTGCTGCAACGGCAGCATGGCCATCGCCTCATCCACGCGCTACACCTATGACAACCCGCTGACGACCGCCAACCTGACGCAGCTCGCCCAGCAGGATTCCGCGACAAGCTCATGGGTGTACAAGTACTGGGCGTATGGCACCTACACGATTCCTAACGTCTCGCCCGCAAGAACCATATCTGGCATCTTTGCTGGCACTCAGGACGCGAACGGTTATACCACGCAATACACGTACGGAAGCGATAGTCTGTACCCGACTCAAAAGGTTGTGGCGTGCAGCACGACGTTGTCGGCGTCGTTGACGGGAGTTACTTGCACCAGGCCCGAAGCGCGCACCACGAATTACGCCTGGCCCGCCTATACCGACCCCAATACCGGCATGAGTTCACATCTCCACTTCCTGACGAGCCAGACCGACGCCGACAACAACGTCACGACCACATACACTTACGATCTGCTGGGCCGCGTGACCGGCAAAACCCAAACCGGAGGCGGGTTGACGCGCACGACGGCGACAGCCTACACGGAAACGAACGCCGCGAACTTGTTTGTCACGACACGCCAGGACCAGAAAACAGCGAACGACGGCGCCCTCATAACAACGACCTACTACGATCCGCTCGGCCGCGTGCGCCTGACCATCGATCCTGCCGGCAACAGCGTGCAGAAAGCTTACCGGTACGGTGCATTAGGGTCTTGGATGACTTATGAGATGACCTCGAATCCGTACGCTTCCTCCAGCTCGAATAATACCGAGCAAACTATGGGCTGGACGCTCACCACGACGCTCACCCATGCTTTTGTCAGCGGAGGCCGCCAGGTGGCGGTCGCGCATTACGCCGGAGGCAACCCGCCGGCGCCGTGGGGAACCAACAACACGTCCACGGGAACCGTCACCACGTCCGATTACGGCTCGACAACCACGGTGACCGACGAAGCCGGCAATATGCACACGAACACCATGGATGGCCTGGACCGGCTCGTGAGCGTGACCGAACCCAATAGCAACGTGACCAATTACGCCTACGACGGGCTGAACAACCTGACCGGCGTGAACATGGCCGGCCAGACCCGCAGCTTCGTCTACAGCTCGCTCTCGCGCCTGCTTTCGGCCGCCAATCCTGAAAGCGGAACCATTGCGTACGCCTACGATCCCAACGGCAACGTGACGCAGAAGACCGACGCCATCGGCACCGTGACCACGATGGCCTACGACGGCCTGAACCGCATCAAGACCAAGAGCTACGCCGCCGCCGCTCCGGCCGCCGCTACGCCGGGCGTCACGTACCTTTACGATCAAGACACCAAGGGCACGCTTTACTCGGTTACGACTTCAACCGGCAACGGCACCGTCTACACCCACGACAAGTTCGCCCGCGTCACCGGCAGCACGCAAACCACGGCGAGTACTTCGTATCCATTCACCTATGTGTATTCGCTCTCGGATCGCCTGATCGAGATCGGCTACCCAACGGGCCGGACCCTGAATTATGCGCTGGATAGCGGCGACCGTGTGATTTCGGTCACGGGAACGAAGACCGGCAACACAACCTACTACACGGCCGCGGGCCAGAATATCGCTTACACCGCTCCGGGCGGATTATTCAGCCTTCCGCTGGGCAATGGGCTGACCGAAAACTATACTTGGAACGATCGGCTCCAGGAGACGGGCATCGCCGCGTCAAAGGCTGGCACGAATCTGCTCACGCTGAATTTCTACCCCTGCACGGGCAGCGCCGCTGCCTGCTCAAATAACAACGGCAACATCCAGTCGCAGACGATCGCGGCGCCTGGGCTGAATGTAACGCAGAGCTACACGTACGACAATCTCAACCGGCTGATTGGCGCTTCCGAGGGATCAAGCTGGAGCCGGGCATTTGGCTACGACGCCTATGGGAACATGTGGGTGTCTGCGAATTCCGGTGTGCCGGAGGACCCCTTCACGCCGACGGTTTCGTCGAACGTCAATGCGAACAACCAGTTGATCATCCAAAACTCGAGCTACGACCCGGCGGGCAACCAGAAGACCATCGGCGGCTTTGCTAACGGCTATGACGCTGAGGATAGGCAGGTGACGGCCGCGATCGGCTCGACGACCACGAATTACGTTTATGATGGAGAAGGGCGGCGGGTGCAGAAGGTGATGGGCAGCCTCACGACGAACTACGTCTATGACGCCGAGGGCGAGCTTGCGGCCGAGTATGCGCCGAGCCCGGCCACTACGGGGACGCAATATCTGACGGTGGATCATCTCGGTTCGACACGGCTGGTGACCAATGGCACGGGCACCGTCGTGAACCGGTATGATTACTTGCCCTTCGGCGAAGAAATCTTCGCCGGTGCTGGTGGCCGAACAACAGCCCAGGGCTACCTCTCCGCTGCCGATCCCTTCAACCCTAAATTCACCGGCAAACTACGCGATAACGAAACAGGGCTGGATTTCATGGAAGCCCGGTACTTTTCTTCCGCTCAGGGACGCTTCACCATCCCCGACTGGAGCGCGAAAGAAGAACCGGTCCCGTACGCCAAGCTCGAAGACCCGCAGAGCTTGAATCTGTATAGCTACGTGCGGAACAATCCGTTGAGCAAGTTCGATGTGGACGGCCACTGCTCCGTCGGTGGCTTCCCGGATCTTAGCGGGCCGTGCCCTCCACCGCCGCCGCATCCGGCACTCATAACGACAACGGGCCAAGCTGTTGCTAACGCACAGTCCGTTCCAGCAGCACCGGCTCAGAGCCAACCTGCACAACAACAGAAAGCATCGACATCTCAAAGAGTCCAACTGGCCGTAGCTGGCGCGGGAAACCTAGTAGCGGCGTTAGGGAAAGGTGTCGCAGCAGCAGGAGGGATTGCGGGTGCGCCCGAAACGGGAGGTGTGTCACTCGCGCTTACTGTCTACGCAGGTATCGGCGCAGCTGGGAATGCGGTTGCGGCTGGTGCGCAAATAGGGGCGGCTATTTCAGGAAACGTTTCGGATGTTCAAGCTGGCAATAAGGTTGCCGACACGGCAGCGGCGGTCACCACTGTGTCGGGTGCAGTGACCCTGGCAAGCACGGGAAGCGTATCAAAGGCTGCAAACGCCTCCGCAGTCGAGGGGCTTTTCACAGTGGGGGTTACGGGCGGGGCAACTGGAAAGCTAGGCACAAGCACTATCGAAAAAGTGGGCAACGTGGTTGATGCGGGCCAAAACGTAAAGCAGCTTGTCGGTGGAGAGTAAACAGATTATTGATATGAGAATGAAGAGATCGAAAATTGCTATTACTGGGCTGCTCGTGGGGATGGCAATTTACGGCGGTGGCGCAGTTCTAGCTTTGGTGCGTGCGGCGGAGTCCGGCTGGACCACAATCTCGATTACACAAATGGTGTGGCCCCTGCTGGTGGCCTCCGCATTCGGGATTTCAGCATTGGTTGTGTACCGAAAAAGTGCTCCAAAATGAGGGCTGAGCGTGTTATATACAATCTTTGTTTCTTTGGCTCTTATCTATCTCCTTCTCTGGGGGGCAACTCTTTTACTTAAACGGAGGAGGGCGGCACACTGGGAGATAGCCGAGGGCGTAATCGAAACGTTCCGGTGTGAAAGGCAAGGACGCACGCTTTCGTACGTAGCGGATATCGGATACTCATTTTCCGCTCGGGACAGTTATTTTTCTGGCGTAGTAAGTACTCCCGCAGATTGGTGGCAGCGCCAGCCCTCTAGTGATCTCATTGGGGCGAAGATTCACGTGCGCGTCAATCCGCGAAATCCGGACGACTCGGTGCTAATCTCTGCGAGTCTGCCGGGCATAAATCAGTCGCGAGCGCCCCAGTTCCTTGTCAATGGCGCTAATCGTTGAACGAGAATCGAACTTTCTGAGCTTTCGCGCACGCTACGCCCGTTCGGTGCCTGCGGCACCGGCTGATAGGGGGCACAGCTCCCCTTGCAGGGCAGTAGCAAAGAGTACTTTTCCAGGGCCGGGATTCTTCCCCGGCCTTTTCCATTTAGCCGCTAAGAAAAGCCGCCGTTCAGCGATAGGCCTCGCGGCGGTTGCGGACACGGAGAATGCGCAGGGTCTCGCCGTCCTGGTGAAAGCAACCGGGGCAGGCGCGGCGGCGCAATACGTCTATGATGGAGAGGGGAGGCGGGTGCAGAAGGTGATGGGCGGCCTCACGACCACCTACGTTTACGACGCGCAGGGCGAGCTGGCGGCGGAGTATACGGCGCAGCCTAATCCCAGCGATTGCGGCACATCGCCGTGCTACCTCACGGTGGATCATCTGGGGTCGACGCGGCTCCTGACGGATGCCAACGGCAAACCGGCCAAGCGCTTCGACTATCTTCCTTTCGGCGAAGAAATCTACGCCGGCGTCGGCGGCCGAACCACCGCGATGGGCTATATGACCGCGCCCGATCCCTTGAACCCCAAGTTCACCGGCAAACTACGGGATAACGAAACGGGCCTCGACTTCATGGAGGCGAGGTATTTCTCTTCCGCTCAAGGGCGGTTCACCATTCCAGACTGGAGCGCGAAAGAAGAGCCGGTTCCCTACGCCAAGCTGGAAGATCCGCAAAGCCTGAACCTGTACGCGTATGTGCTGAATAATCCGCTGAGCGCGTTCGACGCGGACGGCCACTGCACCGCCGGCGGCTGGCCGGACTTGAACGGGCCGTGCCCTCCGAAGCCGCCGCCGCCCGATCCCGCCGGGGTGAGACCGATGCCGCCGATGCCGCAGCCAGGCGGCCATTGCATAGGGTGCGAAGGCCCGAACCCTGGGGGCGATTCTCCAGGGTGGACTCCGTTCGAGCCAGAAAATAATAACACGCAAGATCCGGAAAACATACTGAATCCACGTGGCAGTACGGTGCCATACGTCGTATACGCTGCCGGTGGACAGGGCGGCGGTCAGGACAAGGGCGAACGTAGGCACACATCGAAGCCAGACAAGCCCTGGAAGCATGCTAAACCCAGCAAAGAACACCCAGGGCAATGGGAGGTCCGTGATCCCCACACCGGGCAATGGAAGCTAAAGCCGCCAGGCTGGAAGCCAGTAGCTTTCGGAATTTTAGGGGGAGCTACAGGAGCCATGCTCTGGGAGTTAGGCCAATCGCTCTTAAATATTGGAGCAGGAGCCGCCGAAGCTGCATCGGGGTTCGTAGTGATCGTAACTCCCCCCAAGCGGGATACCGGGCCGGTGGAAATGTAGGAATGGCAGCGCCCGTCCATCGCGGGCGTTGCCAATAGGAATGATATGCCGAAAAGTGAAACACGAAACGCAGGTACTCGCCAGGCAAAGGCCGACGCCTTGTTCGAACGCGCCAACGAGCTATGGGACCAGGGTGAGTTACGCTCCGCGTTTCGTCTCTTTCTTTCAGCTGCTAAGGCTGGTGATACAAGCGCTCAGGTCGATCTCGGCTATTTTTACAACAATGGAATCGGTGTGAAGCCGAATGTTGCGGCCGCCCTTTACTGGTACAAGCGAGCTTACAGGCGAAAGAGCAGATCTGCAGCAAGTAATATCGGCACGATCTTCAGAGACCAGGGTGATTTCAAGCGCGCCTTGTGGTGGTACGAGCGGTCAGTCGCACTGGGCAACGCCGACGCTAATTTGGAAATCGCAAAGATTTACTTGAAGGGGGGCGCTGGTGAAGCGGCGAGGGCAATCCCCTACTTACAGCGCACGTGCAGCGCTGATCCGAGTGATGTGACAGAGGCATCGAGGGAAGAAGCTCAGCAAACACTAAAGAAACTGGGAAAGCGCTGTCTATGACCTCGCGGAGCGATGGGCGTGATGAGCGCCCAGAGCCAGACGGTGCTATGCACCGGGTTGGGGTAATGACACGACGCCCCCTGCAGGGCAGCCATTTTCGCGGGGCTGGGATTCTCTCCCGGCCTTTTTCATTCTTAGCCGCTAAGAAATGCGCGCTCAGTGGTAGGCTTCGCGGCGGTTGCGGACAGCGGAGAACGCGCAGGGTCTCGCCGTCCTGGTGAAAGCGACCGGGACGGGCGCGGCGGCGCAATACGTCTATGATGGAGAAGGACGGCGGGTGCAGAAAGTGATGGGCGGCGTCACGACCAACTACATTTACGATGCCCAGGGTGAGCTTGCGGCCGAATACGCGCCGAACCCGGCGGCCACGGGGACGCAATATCTGACGGTGGATCATCTCGGTTCGACACGGCTGGTGACCAATGGCACGGGAACCGTTGTGAGCCGGTACGACTACCTGCCCTTCGGCGAGGAGATTTTCGCGCCAGTCGGCGGACGCACTACCGCAATGGGCTACCTCTCCGCTCCAGACCCCCTCAACCCCAAGTTCACCGGCAAACTACGGGATAACGAAACGGGACTGGACTTCATGGAGGCGCGGTATTACAGCGGGGCAGAGGGAAGGTTCACAATCCCCGACTGGAGCGCCAAGGAAGAACCCGTCCCGTACGCGAAGCTGGAAGATCCGCAGAGTTTGAACCTGTACGCATACGTTCAAAGCAATCCGTTGAGCCGCTTCGACGCGGACGGGCACTGCTCCAGCGGTGGTTTCCTGGATCTTTCCGGACCGTGTATCCAAGAGTGGGCCAAAGCGGCCGTGGAGTTTGTTGGCGGTGTTGGCCAAGGAATCACAGCGAGCGAAAGTTTGGGGGCTGTCGGTGCTCCGAGCCCATCTGACTCGATGGCGAGCCGCATAGGTCAAGCCGTCGGAGCCGGGATAGCGGGTGTGGTAGGAACGAGTGCTTCGGTGGGCGGCGCTGGTGTGGCTGTCGCTACGTCGCCGACCGGGGCCGGCGTGGTTGCTGGCGGAGCCGTCGCAGTGGCTGGAGCTGCGACGGCGATTGGCGCTGCAAAGGAAATCGGCGCGATAGTGACGACGCCGATGGCGGCCGTTAAGGCAAATGACGCGCCGGGAACGAGTGCCTCAGGCCAAGCAACAGACGCGCACGGAAACAAGTTGGGAGGCAGCGGTAAGCCTCAGCAACATAGTACTACGAGCAATACTAGAGAAGCTGCCAGGAACAGAGCACTCAACGAGGGGTCAACAGCGGTCAACCATTCAAATCCGAAGCAAGGTCAGCCTCATTTCCATGCTGGCGATGCTGAGGGGAACAAGACGCCGAACAGCGTGCATCACGAATATCCCGAGTAGGTCGTATATGGATCGAATTTGGAAGCTTGTTGCGGAGATCGTGGTCGAACCAGGGGACATGCCCTCAGGCCTGACCAAAGGGTTCATGAATATCACGACGTGGGCGGATTCTGCGGAGTCCGCGAGAGAGAAAATAGCTCGGTACATCGAGCGATTTAATTGGAACGTGATCTCAATCGAAGATGCACGTCCGATTGCCGACGAAGACGAGTACGACGAGCAACTGGAAGACATGATTGCGAGGACACGAACGAACTCAGACGCAATAATCCTAGGTACATTTCACGGCTATAAGGAGAACTAACAGCGACGCTTGGCAGCGGCTCGGCGCAGATTTTCACGAAAACCTTATCGTCAGGGAATGGCAACGCGGCGAAGCGCTTCGACTACCTGCCCTTCGGCGAGGAGATCTTCGCGGGCGTCGGCGGTCGTACCACCGCAATGGGCTATCTGTCTGCTCCCGACCCCCTCAACCCAAAGTTCACCGGCAAACTACGCGATAACGAAACCAGCCTGGACTTCATGGAGGCCCGCTACTACTCTTCGGCCCAGGGAAGGTTCACCATACCCGATTGGTCTGCGAGGGCATTGCCAGTGCCCTATGCCAATCCTCTGGACCCGCAGAGTTTTAATCTTTATGCCTATGTCCACAACAACCCGCTTAGCGCATTGGATCCAGATGGACACGATCAGTGTGAGTTCCTCACCGGGAACAATTGGCTGATTTGCAACGAGACGCATAGTGGCAATGGTGATGCCCAATTTGTAGGACAGGCAGCACAAGCTGAGAACTACTACAACGCTCAATCTTCGGGCCAGCCTGGAACGGCACCGAAACGAACAGGATTTTGGCGCGGCCTAAAGCAACGGTTCGTGAACTGGCTTTCAGGCCACGGGTTCAAAACGAACTTGCAACTGACCCCCGTGGTAACGTCTAGATTCATCACAAGTCCAGATTTTTACTCTCTGAACGGATCGATAGGATATCTTGCTGGGTCAGTGAGTTACGTCCCAGCAACAAACAACGTAGTCGTTAACCCTGGAGGAACTGCTCCGAAGAGCCCATTTGCATTTTCGGCAACGGCTGGCTGGTCAAATGACCCAGAAGGTTATCTGACCGGGCTCAGTGGCGGCGGTTGTGCGTTCTATGGTGTCGGAGGTTGTGTAGGCACTTCCACGTCGGGGGCCACGGCTTTGCAAGTTGGAGTTGGAAATCCACAATGGGGGTTGTCCGGTGGATACGGGCTGGACTGGAATAGCGCCACTCTAGCTATATATGAATCTCTGCCAGCGGAGGAGCCGAACGGCGTGGTGCCTATCGGCGACGGTTTATACTACAACCCCTGTATGGATTCGGGAGACTGTTTTGGACGATGAGTATCCGTCTTGCCTGCTGGTACGTTCGATGCCTTTTTGCGGTCGAATTGCTTCTACTTCTATCGTTTGTCTTGGTGCACGTTTGCGTGCTTTGGGGCGCAGCGGGTGCCGTGACGAAGGTCGCGGAATTTTCGTTTTATGGCGGGGTATTCGCCGTGGTTCCTGCCGTCGGCTTGGCTAAGGACAAGAACGTCTGGCACAACGAGTTTAGGAAATGTCCGAAATGGTTGCAGGTATCAACGTTGGCGGTCACTATCTACGGGTTCGTGGTTGCGTCTTCTCAGGCAATTCTTTTCTCAGAGGGGCAGCCGCTCGATTCGATGCCGCTGTTGGCATCCGCCGTACCGTTGTTTCTTGACTCAATACCTCTCTGCATTTTTTATTCGCTCTTGTGGGCTAGCCCCGTGAGCGGGGCTGAGCTTATCAGACGTGTTCGCGTCTCGCTTGCCCCGTATTGCTCGATGTCCGCGCGGTTGACCGGGAGAAGGTCTGATGGGCCAGGAGCTGCGGGAAATAGGCGGTCGGCGCGTTCAGCGTCACCTCGAAGGTCAATGGATCCACCGCGCGCACGCCGAGTGAGGCGACATCCGCGGTCTTGCCGTCGACGATCGCCTCGGCATTCTTGATCGGGTATGGAGGAGAGCTGTATTTCAAGCCGGTCGCCGGATCGATCGAGCGGCGGAAGCCGTAGACGAAATCCTCGGCGGTGAGCGCCGCGCCATTCGACCATTTCAGGTTCGGGCGCAGCCTGAAGGTGTAGACCAGCCCGTCCGGGCTGACGCTCCAGCTCTCGGCCGCGGCCGGGGCGACGCGATTGTTCTTGTCGATGACCACCAGGCCTTCGAACAGATCGTCCAGGATATGGTGGTCCGAGGAACAACTCGGCCTTG
>CAWIHA010000039.1:0-97996 GCA_963835855.1 Bryobacterales bacterium
AAAACCGCAGCGGCCACTGCTTCGCGCCCCACCCGGCGTGCGGATTGCTGAGGACGAATTCTCCGCCGGGCAGCACGCCTTCGGGCGAGCCCGGGGGCAGTGGAAACGTGCGCAGAATCGTGGAGGCGCCCGCTGCCTCGGCGAGCTCCAGGTTGCAGTCCACCACATGCCGGCCGTTCGCGCGCACCCGGTCGGAGTAAAACAGCGCCGCGAACTTCTCGCGCGCCTGGGATTGATGGAAACCAAAAATTCGGTCCGCGCGCGCCAGCGATGCAATCAAGGCCGATTGCACGAGACCCTGAAAATCGACCGCGAAATCGTAATGACTGCGGCGTAGCGCGCGCCAGACCCTGCCCAGGCTTCCCGGGCTGCGGCGCTCGAGCGGCAGCAAACGGTCGATGAACGCATTGCCTTCCAGCAGTGGCGCCCAGTGCGGGTGGATCACCCAGCTCAGCGTCGAGCCGGGGAAGCTATGTTTGAGTGTGGCGACGGCCGGCAGGGCGTGAATGATGTCGCCCATGGAACCGAGCCGGACAACGAGAATTCGCAGCCCGGAACCAGCAGTCTCACGTTTGCCGGCTCTGAACATGTTGTATCAGGTCCTGGGTGCGGCGCTCATCTGCGGCCTCTTCCCGAAATAAGGCATCGGGCTGGAGCAATGCGAGCCAATCCGCTGGCGTGTGCGCTTCGGCGAGTAATACGTAGTCTACCATGCGGAGCGCGGCGACCAATTCGGCGCGTGCACGCGCCGGCAACAAGGGCCGTGGCGGATTCCCGACGGCCACGAACAGCGCGCTCCCGGCATGCGCAATTTCGCCGAGCCGCCGCGCGTGACCGGCCACTAGCGGGTCGAAGTACCCGGTAACGAGAATGATCTCGACGCCGTTTCCCCGGCAGCGCCGGGACGCCTCCATGGCGCGCTCGGGAGTAAGGATCTTGATTCGCGTATCCAATGGATCCCGTCTATTCCATCAACTCGGCAGCCGCCTGCGCCACCTGCCCGGCGGAAACTCCAGTCATGCAGCGGTGGTCAATGGGACAATCCCGCAGCATGCATGGACTGCACTCCACCGGCTGGCGGACGATTGACCATACCGGCCCGCCGGGCGCGGTAGCGATCCAATCCGTGGGGCCGAATATGGCAACCGTGGGCACCCCCAGCGCCGATGCGAGGTGCATGGCGCCTGAATCGTTCGTCAGGAAAACGCGGCACGCAGCCGCCATCTCGATGAACTCGCCGAGCGTGGTCTCGCCGGCCAGGCTGAGCACCGGGTACCCTTCGCGGCGAATCGCTTCCGCGATCCCCCGCGCCAGCGCACGCTCAGGAGCCGAGCCAAAGATCGCAACCGAAGCGCCCAGCGACTCCGCCAGGCGAACGGCCGCTTCGGCAAACCGCTCGGGAAGCCATTGCTTGGCGCGGCTATTCTGCGCGCCTGGGCTGAGGCCGGCGATGGGGCCGCGAAAGCCCATCTGCGCGAAGCGCTCCAGGCCCGCACAGCGCGCCTTGTCCGCTCCCTCAAGAACGATTGGCTCAGCGGGCGGCAGCTCATCGATGATGCCGCCGCGCCGGAGCAGTTCGAGGTAATAGAAGCTTTCGTGCCGCGGGATGCCGCCGGGCTTGGGAGGCGGAATCGGGTCGGTCAGCAGCAGGCCGCGGCCGTCGCGATTGTAACCGATCCGCCTCGGAATGCCGGCCAGCCATGCGGCCAGGGCCGCCTCAAAAGAGTTGGGCAAAAGAATAGCCGCGTCGAAACGCCGCCCGCGAAGCTCGCGCGCGATGGCCAGGCGCTTCAGCCAGGCCGTTGAGGCGGTGAGGATCTCGTCGCAGAACGATTCGCGCCGGTAAACGTCAGCCATCCAGGGACGCGCGAGCACGGTGATCCGCGCTTCGGGATACCGCGCGCGGAGCGCACGCAGGGCAGGGAGCGATAGCACGGCATCGCCGACCCAATTCGTCGCGCGCACCAGGATGTTGGACCACGGCACAAGACTAGACTAACGCGGTGGCAGTTGGAGTTGCGGACCCACGGTTGCGCCGCGCTGAGAAATGCGGGCTCGGCCTCACCACTCCGTCCTGAGGGCCAGTTGGATTTGCCGGGGGGGAGTAGCCGTGTGACTGATTACACCCGAGGATTCCACCCCCAAGATCCGGTTGGGCAGCGCGAAATTCGCCCGGTTGAGAAGGTTGAACGCCTCCACGCGCGCCCGCAGGCGCAGCCTCTCAGTGAGTGAGAAGCTTCTGGCCAGGGCGACATTGGCCGTGGCCAGCCCGGGCCCGCGGACAATATCGTAGCCTGCATTGCCGTATTGATAGAGTGGCGGCGTCTCAAACGCGTGGTTCGGATCGGCCGGGTCTAGGCTCGTGTTGAACCAATGCAAATACGACCGCTGGCCCGATGGCAAGAAGCCATTGTCCACACGGTTCGGAAGCTGATAGCCTCCGTTATTCAAACCGTTCGTGGCCAACTCTGGCGTGAAGGGAAAGCCGCTTTGGATGGTGACCACCGCGCTGGCTTGCCAATTCGCGAGCGCCGCACAGAGCAGCCGTGAGCGGCCGCAGCCCTGCCCGCTACCGTTCTTGAAGGGCAGGTCATAGAAGGCCATCGCCACCAGCCGCTGAGTGATGTCGAAGGGAGAAGCGGAACGAACAGCCCAGAAATCCAAGATATTTTGTGGACCGGCGGGACGGCTTTGCTGATCGGTGAAGGGCTCGGTCGCATCATCCTCGGCTTTTGCGTACGTATAAGATGCTTGTAGTTGCAAACCGGAGCTGGATTGCTTGGTGATCTTCATCTCGCCGCCGTAGTAAGTGGAGCCGCCGGCGAAGTTCACAAAATCAAGGCGGGAAAGATTGGGAGCATACCAGAGCCAGCGCCGTGCGGCGAAGACAGATGGACCCGGATCGGGCTGGTTATTATTGAACATCTCATATAGATGCATGCCCATCGAACCCGTGCCGCCGATCTCGAGCGTTAACCCCGGCCGCAGGCGCTGCTGGAGGGAAAGACCCCACTCGTCCACATAAGGCGTCCAGCTTTCCTGCTCGACTGCATAAATTGCGCCACCGACGCTGTTGAGGATCGCCGGCGTCAGCAGAGCTACCGGCGCCGGACTCGGCAGGCCATCAGCCAGGTTAGGACCCACCAGCAGCGAACCGTTGAAGATATCTTGCCGGGATGCGAAGGGCGGATTCTGCGCCAAGACGCCCTGTGCGACATAGGCGCCCGGATCGTATACCGTGCTAAAGCTTCCTCTGAGCACCGTTCTACCGTCGCCGGCGAGGTTGAGGGCGAAACCAATCCGGGGGGCGAAGGCCAGCTTATTGAAACTCCGTCCTGCATACTGGTTCACGCCGCCCTGGCCGGCAAATTGGTCTAGCGCCGGGGCGTGCCTCTGGAAATTGAAATTCACCATCTGGTTATCCGCTTCCGTGACGGGCGGATAGAGCGAATAACGGAGCCCGGCCTCGATCGTCAGCCTTCGCCCGATCCGGATCTGATCTTGAACAAATCCGCTCCATTCCCACCCTCGCAGGTGGAATGGCGCAAACTGCACGTCGCGCTGTTCCTCGGATGGATAACCGAGCAGCAGGGACGCAATGGAATTCCCGGTGCCCAACACTCCCGGCTGGCTGGTGTAGTCTGGCGTGAAGGAGAATGCGCCCCGGTCGCTCCATTGGGAGGCGAATCCGTCGGCGTGCCTGCGGATGACCTGAAATCCGAACTTCCAGGCATGCCGCCCGGTTGTCCAAAGCACGTTGTCTTCCACTTGGAAATTCGTGGTGCGGATGTCGAACGGAACCGGCTCGGCCGCACCCAGCTCAGCGTAGCCGCTGGGTCTTACATCCGGCAGCCCTCCGGCGGTAAGGCCAGGTATGCCGAGCGCAGTCGAGGCGTTCACGCTGCCGTCCTGAGGAGACGCATTCAGGTCGAATCTGGCGATCCCCGCCCGCAACTCGTTAATCAGGTTGGGGCGCACGGTGAAGGTGTGAGAGATGACGCCGCCCCACGCGGTCAGGCTCGTGTTTGCGTCGTTGGCGTATTGCGTAATGTCGCTGCCCGTGAAAGAGCCCGCCGGAAGCTGCGTTCCGGACGGAGCCAGCATCGAACCCGGCGACTGCCCATCCTGCGATCCATAGCTGACGCGGACGAAAAGGGTGCTCCTGGTTGTGAGGACTTTGTCGGAGCGGAAATCGAACCGGTTGTCGTTGTTGATGAGAGACGGCGTAAACAAGTAGTTGTTCACGTCGCCAGGCAGATTTGGATCGGGGTAGAGGCCGACCAGGTTACGCGCCACCTGCGTAATGCGCGAGGGCAGGATCTGATTACCGGGAAACTGTTGCCGTACGAATACGCCGGGGCTGGATTCGCTGATCGATAGAGGATCGTAAATCGGTGTCGCTCCGAAGTCGCCTGCCTTTTCCGCGGCGGTTGGAACGGTCGAAATCACCGTCAGACCCTGGCGCTGCCGCAATAATTCCAAATCGCCGAAGAAGAACCAGTCATTTTTGCGGATCGGGCCGCCGAAGCTACCTCCGAACTGGTTCCCGACCAGACCGGGCTTCCTCAGTTGATCGAAAAAGTTCCGCGCATCCAAAGCGGAGTTTTGAAGGTAGTCATACGCGCTTCCGTGGAAGTCGTTCTGCCCCGATTGGGTCTGGACACTAACGACGGCCGCCGCAGTATGGCCCAGATCGGAAGGGATGTAGGTCGTAACGAGATTCACCTGCTCGATTGCTTCGATCGAAGGCTGCAGAATGACGCCCAGACGCCAACTCTCGTTGTTATCCATCCCGTCAATTACGAAATTGTTGTTCTGCCCCCGTTGGCCGTTGCTGTTGAAACTTTCGTTGCCGCGAGGCGCGTACGGCCCATAGCCCTCGATGTCTCCACCCTGCTCTCCAGGCGTGATGCCGGAAGCGTCACGGACCAGATCCAGATAATTGCGCCCGTTCAGAGGAAGCTCGCGCAACTCCTTGGATTCCAGGGGAGCCCATCCCGTCGACAGGGAGATCGGGAGCTTCACGCGCTCGCCGTCATGCACGACCAGGTTCAGGCGGGCGGTCCCGTTTGCGCCATGTGATCGCGCCGTGACCGTATATGAGCCTGCGGGAAGATTCTCTGCCTGGTAATTGCCATCGGGGCCGGCTGCCAGTTCAAGGCGGAGCCCACTTTCCTGATGGACCAGCGTCAGGTTCGCGAGCGGCGCGGGGCCACCGCTAACGTCGAACACAGTACCTGAGATGCTTCCGAAGTGAGCTGCAGCCAGCGCACAATGGCTGGCAAAAAATAGAACAATGATCCACCGCCAACGCGTGCTTCGCACTCGAGTCCTCCACTTACGAGCATCTTACTGGATTTCTGTTTGCTCTGCTGGCGACGTATCTGAAGAGCGGACGGCCCGAACTGCGGTCTGCCTCAAGTTCCGATCGCGCTGGATGTGGCCCCCTCAACTGTGCGAGTGGGCACGCGGAACGAGAAGCACGCGCCTTCGCCGGGTGCGGAGTTCGCCCACATGTCACCGCCGTGATCCACGACGGCCTGCCGCGCCAGCGCCAGGCCGAGACCCAGACCGTTCCCCTTGCGGGCCGTCACAAACGGCTGGAATAGGCGATTGCGAATCTCCGGAGCGATGCCGGGCCCGGTGTCGCGAACTTCCACGAGAACCGACGCCGGCTCGATGGCGGCGGATATCATGATCGTCCCACCCTCGGGCATCGCCTCCAGGGCGTTTCCCATCAGATTTGCGAAGACCCGCTCAATACGATGCGGGTCGAGCGGAAGTTCGAGGTCCTCCGGCACTCGAAGCACCATCTTCACCGACTGTGCTTCTGCGGTGGCCTCCAGCGAGCCGGCCACGCTGGTCACGATATCGTGAAGATTACATTGCTTCAGTTGCTCGGTCTTTCCGCGGCCGAAGTCCAGGAGGTCCTGAAGTAATTCCTGGATATGACGCGAGGCCCACGAATACTTAGAGGCACTGGCTGCGCGCTGACTTTTCCGGATGCCGAGGCTGTATCCGGCTTCTTTAATTAGGCCTGCCTAGCTTTAGTCTTCAAAGCTACGAGCGCCGCTTTTGAAGCTATTCCGCGCCTGTTTCCAGAGCCACTTGATTACGCGGGCATCATTATAGCAGTAGCCGAGATTGTGATTCAAGGTGGAGAAGCAATGCCTTTGGCATGTCTTCTTCATCTCGCCCAGTTGCCGGCTGTCGAATCTATGGCCATCGACCGTGCCCCAGTCGTAAGTCGCGGAATACATGGGGAAACAAGGGCCCACAGTGCCATCGGTCCGGATGATAACGTTATTGAGGCCAGCACGGCAGTTCCAGTCAGTAAACCGCAGGCTGCCGTCCTCATCGCGAACAATGCCCGGCATCCGGGCGAGCAGTTCATCGCCGCCATCGCCGGCGCCGGTTCCATCGCCATGCCAGCCGACCCGGCGAAGGTCGAGGCCGGGGGACATCCGCATGAACGCCTTCATCTCCTCGAGACGAGGCACGGAGTTCACCATCTGGTAGCCAGACCTGTTCTTGGCGATCAGCCAGTCGATCAGCTCGTCCACCGCGCGCCAGTCTTCGGGACGAATATAGGTCGGGTTTTCGTCGAGGTGCTTGAAATGATCGTCCTGTTCGAGCATCGGCGTCTCGTTCAGGTGATAATCAGTGGCGAGCCGATGTTGACGGGCGTACTCGGTCAGCAGCCGGACGTCCTCCAGGTTATTCCGGCAGATATTCATATTAAAAAAGACCATGTAACCGTACGCGTACTGCTTCCGCATCAGGTACTCGAGGTTCTTGCGAGCCGGGACGAGGGCCTTCGGCAGGCCGGGCTTTTCGTCCCAGGCATCCAGGGCGAAATTGAAGACCGCCGTTCCTGCGTCGCCGAGCCGGTCCGCCACATCAGGCCGCAGTAACCGGCCATTCGTGGCAATGTAAACCCAAAACCCCTTTTTAGCCGCATAGTAGACAACCTTGTGTGCGAACTGCGGGCGCAGCAGCGGCTCGCCTCCCATGAGCCCGAGAACGCGACAGCCGTGGTCATGCAGCCAATCGATGGCGCGGCGCGCGACATCTTCGGTCATGCCTTTGATTTTGTTATTGAATGACCAGCAATACCAGCAGTCGATATTGCATTTGTATTCGACGAACAGGTAGGCGGTGATGGGATGGAAATCCCCCGGCATCAGTCGCGAGCGCAGGTAGGGAACCAGCCAGCCGCGCACTTTGCGCATGATGTGTTCCCGGCTCCAATGGCGCTTTTCGGGCGGCGTTTCTGGCCCGGGGTCGGAGAGCAACTCCGGGTGTTGGGGGAATACTGGCTCCGGTAGCGTGGCCCCTTTCGGTGCGGGTGGCACTGGTGGTTTGGGAGCAGAGTGCACGAGCAGATCATTGATCGCAATGTCGATGCGAAACGTCGGCTGGGCAGGGCTTGCCATCTATATCCCTCCGAATACCCATAATCGGGAATTGTCGTAGCCCAAGGGGCGGTCGTCCCTCAGTCTTCGCCCATGGGTCTTAGCAAGCATTTTACCAAAACCACGTGCGCTTAGGTCCGGCAAATCAGATGGGTGTTCTGTGCGGCGGCGCCGGCAATAGCATGTGGATGTGGTCCGGCAATACCGCCCAGCCTAGGATCACCACCTCCCTGGCTTCACAGATCTCCCGGATCAGGTCGCGCGCTTTGCCGGTATTCAGCCATCCCTCCGTTCTCGTAGAATCAAGCTGAAAGCTGACCGCCTGAAAGGCAGTAGGTTTAGACCTGGCCATGGATGCTAAAAAAAGTATTGTCGGCCTGGATAAAAAGTGCTAATGTTATAGACCGATGAGGCCATTATCAGGCTCAAGAGGTTCTGTTAGCGAGGTCAAAATGGATGGCCTGAATCCGGTACTTGTAGAACTAAAGTACCTATTTCCTATACTTTTGTCCTATCGCAATCGGCTATTTTCGCCATTAATATGTAATCGACGGCTTTCGCTGCCCGTCTCGGTCTTCATAATTTAAGTTCACCCTGAGCAGGGGTGTTCGTAGGGGGCAGGGCAATTGGCCTGCCCCCCTTTTTTGCCCGTCCGGATCAATCGATTAAAGAAGCCACGCCTAAAGATCACACCCCGATTGCCGGCACGACAGGGGTGGTTGGAACGAGCGGCACGTCAGACGCCGCCACCGGTCACTTCGTTCCGGTCTTCATCAGCCCCGGTTGAGTTAGCACCGCTTGTGCGTCCTCGGGAGTGAACGCCTCCACTTTCGCCGAGATGTTCATCGAGCAGAATTTCGGGCCGCACATCGAGCAGAAGTGCGCGTCCTTGAACCCCTCTTCGGGAAGCGTCTCGTCGTGCATAGCGCGCGCGGTCTCCGGGTCGAGCGAGAGCGCGAACTGCCGGTTCCAGTCGAAGCGGTAACGGGCGCGCGAGAGCTCGTCATCGCGGTTGCGGGCGCCCGGGCGGCGCCGTGCGATATCGGCGGCGTGCGCGGCGATCTTGTAGGCGATGATGCCCTGTTTCACATCCTCGCGGTTGGGCAGGCCAAGGTGTTCCTTCGGCGTGACGTAGCAGAGCAGCGACGCGCCATGCCACCCGATCATGGCGGCCCCGATGGCCGAGGTGATGTGGTCGTAACCCGGCGCGATGTCGGTGACGAGCGGCCCCAGCGTGTAGAACGGCGCCTCGTGGCACATTTCCATTTCCTTCTCCACCTGCATCTGGATCTGGTCCATCGGAATGTGCCCCGGCCCTTCGATCATGACTTGGACGTCGTGCTCCCAGGCTTTACGCGTGAGCTCGCCGAGTGTTTTGAGCTCGGCGAATTGGGCCTCGTCGCTCGCATCGGCCACGGAGCCCGGCCTGAGGCCGTCGCCAAGCGAGAAGCTCACGTCGTACTTCCGGAGGATCTTGCAGATGTCCTCGAACCGCTCGTACAGGAAGTTCTGGCGATGGTTCTTCACCATCCATTCGGCAAGGATGGACCCGCCACGGCTCACGATCCCCGTAATGCGCCGCGTCGTGAGCGGAATATACTCGACGAGTACTCCCGCGTGAATGGTCATGTAATCGACGCCCTGCGCCGCCTGCTCTTCGATGACCTCGAGCATCACTTCGGCAGTAAGGTCCTCGATGCGCCGCACGCGCGCGAGCGCCTCGTAAATCGGCACCGTGCCGACCGGAACAAGGGAATTGCGGATGATCGCCTCGCGAATGCCCGGGATGTCTCCTCCGGTCGAAAGGTCCATCACAGTGTCGGCGCCGTAGTCGAGTGCGTAGCGCAGCTTCTCGAGTTCCTCACCGGCGTTCGATGTGACGGCCGAGTTCCCGATGTTTGCGTTGATCTTGCAGCGCGCGGCAATGCCGATGGCCATGGGCTCCAGGTTCGTGTGGTTGATGTTCGCGGGAATGATCATGCGCCCGCGCGCCACCTCCGCTCGAACCAGTTCGGGCGCCAGGTCTTCGCGCCGCGCGACATGTTCCATCTCCTCGGTGACGGTGCCCTCGCGGGCGTAATGCATCTGGGTCCGGATCTTGTCGCCTTGGCGCTTTGCGGTCCATTCGGTTCGCATGACTTAAACTCCAGAAGACCCCGTTTGGTCGGGGTCGCGTCTTAGAACTCTGTATTAGCAGTCTACACCTTTGCCGGTCGAATGGCACGAGGCGCGAGCGAGTGGCGGGAACGCCGAGTGCCGGCTTCTACGCCGGCCGGGACCAGGCACCCGGTTGCCGCCCTTTTTCGAGCCGCCGCGCCCACGCGGCCAAAGCCTCCAGAAGCTGCCGGGTGCAGATTCGCCGCGGAGGAATGCGCCGGGGGCCGGCCGGCCACTATAATTAGGCCTTGATTCTCGTCGCTTCTCCCTCGGATGCAGGCAAGCGGCTCGATGTGTTTCTACAGGAGCAACTCCCTCAGTACAGCCGCTCGCGCGTGCAGCAGTGGATCAAGGGCGGGCGTGCCCGCATCGCTGGCGCCGCGGCGCGCGCTTCAACCCGTCTGCGCGGCACAGAAACCGTCGAAGTCGAACCAGCCGAGCCACCGCCGCTTCGGGCGGCGCCCGAAGACCTGCCGCTCAAGATCCTGTATGAGGATGCGGATGTGATCGCCGCCGATAAGCCGGCTGGCATGATCGTCCACGCCGGCGCCGGCCACGCTTCCGGCACGCTGGTGAACGCGCTGCTCTATCGTTTCGGAGCGCTCTCCGGAGCCGGCGGCCCGCTGCGGCCCGGCATCGTGCACCGCCTGGACCGGTACACCAGCGGCGTGCTGCTAGTCGCCCGGAACGATGCCGCGCACCGCAACCTGGCCGGGCAGTTCGCCGCCCGCAAAGTGGAGAAGGTCTACCTGGCTCTGGTGCACGGAACGGTGAAGCCGGACCAGGGCCGCATCGAAAAACCGGTCTCGCGGGACCCGGTGAGACGCGTGCGCATGACCGCCCGGCGCTCCGAAGGCCGGGCCGCCGTCACGGAATACCGCGTCCTGCGGCGCTTCAAAGGATTCACGCTGCTCGAAGTGCGCATCAAGACCGGGCGGACGCACCAGATCCGAGTGCATTTCGCGAGCATCGGACACCCAGTTGCGGGCGACCGGCTCTACGGCGCTCCGGCGCGCGCCGGGGATCGGCCTCCGCTCGAGCGGTTTTTCCTACATGCGCACCGCATCCGGTTCTCACACCGGCGACCGGCGCGCCCGTAACGGTCGAGTCCCCTCTCCCCGCGGAACTGCAACAATGGATGGAAGGACTCGCGCCGGCGGTTCCCCTGTAAGGGCAACCGCGGAAAGGCAGTCGATTTCAAAGGCAGGAAATGGAGCGAGTCCCGGTTCCCACGCGCGTCAACGGGTTGAGACGCTCCAAAATGCACACCTATAATCGAAGGAGGGTCATTATGAATCCGCTGCTTGCCGCAATATTATTCACCGGCGTCCTCAGTTACGCGCTCCGGGCACAGCAGCCTGCCGGGCCGGCTGCCCGCCCGCCCAGCGCATCGGAAGAAGAGAGCGGCCAGACGCGCATCCAGGTCGAAGTCACCCGCGTCAACGTCCTTTTTACCGTTACGGACAAGAAGGGCCGGTTTGTCACCGACTTGGGCAGGAACGATTTCGAGGTCTTGGAAAACAAGCGCCCGCAGAACATCATGGAGTTCACGGCGGAGACCGATCTGCCCCTCCGGCTGGCCATCCTGGTGGATACCAGCAACAGCGTCCGCGACCGGTTCCGGTTTATCCAAGAGGCGGCCATCGAGTTCATCAACAGCGTGATGCGGAAGCAGGATAAGGCATTGGCCGTCAGCTTCGACTCGAGCGCCGAGCTGGTGGACGATCTCGACGATAACCCGGAAAAGCTCACCAATTCGATCCGCGAGCTGCGGCCCGGCGGCGGAACAGCACTCTATGACGCAATCTATTTCGCGTGCCGGGACAAGCTCGCCGCCGAGCGGCCGCGCCACAAGTTCCGCCGCGCCATGGTGATTCTGAGCGACGGCGACGACAACCAGAGCCGCGTGACGCGCGACCAGGCGCTCGAGATCGCCCAGAAGTCCAACGTCGTGATCTACACGATCTCGACCAATATCACGCGGATCGAGACCGAGGGCGACAAGGTCTTGAAGTACTACGCCTCGGAGACCGGCGGTCAGGCGTTCTTCCCGTTCAAGGTCGAGGACCTCTCGCAGTCGTTCGAAAACATCGCCAACGAGCTGCGGCACCAGTACAACGTCTTCTACAAGCCCGAGCCCTTGAAGACCGACGGCAGTTACCAGGCCATCAGTCTCCGCGTCAAGGGCCGGAAGGATCTGGTGGTGCGCGCCCGTAAAGGCTATTACGCGCCGAAATACTAGTGTCCTGAGTCAGAAATTCACCAGATAAGTCGAAGTGGGGCGGACGCCCTCGTCCGCACCGGACCCCTGGTCCGGCATCCCGTAAGCGCATTTCAAAGCAGGCCGACGAGGGCGTCGGCCGCGGGTCAAAGGACCCGCCCCACACCCGGACTTCTACTACGAACTTCTGACTCAGGACACTAGTGTAGTGCGGCGCAAGTAACGTACACTTTGGCGAATCCAGTGGGGCGGCTCCCCTGAGCCGCTGCCCGACCCCAGGTCGGGCAGCGGCCGGCTCAGAGGACCCGGCGCGGTCCAGGGGGACCGCCCTACATAATGCCCGAAAATACCGCCGCACTACACTAGCTCGCTGATCGTGGATCGGGGGGTGCGGACCGCCAAAGGCGCGCCAGAAGACAAAGAGGAATCGCTTACAACCTACGTTCCACTCTCCTGCGATCCACAAATCGGAACTCCGGTATAATCAACATTCAGCTTGAGGACAATTTATGGATGACAAGGACCGCACACGTGCGCTGGGGCTGGCGCTAGGCCAGATCGAAAAGCAATTCGGCAAGGGCTCGATCCTGCGGCTCGGCTCGAAAGAGGCCATTGTCCCGGTCTCGGTGATCCCGAGCGGATCGATCTCGATCGATGCCGCGCTCGGCGTCGGCGGGTTCCCGCGCGGGCGCATCATCGAGGTCTTCGGGCCGGAATCCTCCGGCAAGACGACCATCGCGCTGCACGTGGTGGCGAGCGCGCAGAAAGCAGGCGGCATGGCGGCGTTCATCGAACATCGAGCATGCGCTCGATCCCACCTATGCCCGGCAGCTCGGCGTGGACGTGGACAACCTGCTCGTTTCGCAGCCGGACTACGCCGAGCAGGCGCTCGAAATCGCAAGCGCGCTGATCGGCTCCGGCTCGATCGACGTGCTGGTCATCGACTCCGTGGCGGCGCTCGTCCCGAAAAGTGAACTCGATGGCGAGATGGGTGAGTCGTCCGTGGGCGTCCAGGCGCGGCTGATGTCGCAGGCGCTGCGGAAGCTCACCGGCATTGTCTCGAAATCGAATACCTGCCTGATTTTCATCAACCAGATCCGCGAGAAGATCGGAGTCATGTTCGGCAACCCCGAGACGACCAGCGGCGGGCGCGCACTGAAGTTCTACGCCACCGTGCGCGTGGACATCCGCCGCATCGCGGCCATCAAAGAAGGCGAGGTGGTCACCGGCAACCGCACGCGAGTGAAAATCGTGAAGAACAAGGTGGCGGCGCCGTTCCGCGAAGCCGAGTTCGACATCCTTTACGGGCAGGGCATCTCGCGCGAAGGCGACCTGATCGACGCGGGCGCGGCGCAGAACGTGATCGAGAAGAGCGGTTCCTGGTACAGCTACAAAGCCGAGCGTATCGGCCAGGGCCGCGAGAATGCCCGCCAGTTCCTCAAGGATCACCCCGACGTGGCCGGGAAGCTCGAAGCCGAGCTGCGCCAGGTGTTGGGGTTGGTCCGGCCCGCACCGCCTGTCTCCAACGGCGGTGGCCCCGCTCCCGAACCCTCTCCGAAGCCTGCGGCGGCAACGCGGGGACGGTAGAGTGAGCAACAATCCTGCGAGCCGGCAGTAGCGCGCGGCGCCCTGTCCGGCCTGACCATCCGCCCCCAACCGTCGCAGTTCAGTGCATGGCATCGAGCTGCGAGCCTGAGCGAGCGGGAGTGGCTGGCGAAGCGCCGGAGGAGCGGCCATCCGCTGCTCCTTTTCCTCTGAGAATTCGGCGGCGCCCGCAGCACGACTCTGGAAAAGGAGTCTTCGCGTGAACGACCGCCAGCGTGCCATTGACCTCACACTCAGTCAGCTTGAAAAGCAATTCGGCCGGGGCTCTATCGTCCGGCTCGGGTCCAGTAGCGTCGTGCCGGTCACGGTGATTCCGAGCGGCTCCATTTCCGTCGATGCGGCACTGGGAGTCGGGGGCTTCCCGCGGGGCCGGATCGTCGAGATTTTCGGGCCGGAAGCATCGGGCAAAACCACCTTGGCGCTCCAGGTGCTCGCGGAGGCGCAGAAGGCGGGCGGCACGGCAGCCTTCATTGACGCCGAGCACGCGCTCGATCCAGGGTACGCTCACAAGATCGGTGTGGACACGGACAACTTGCTCATCTCGCAACCCGATTACGGCGAGCAGGCGCTCGAGATTGCGGGCGCGCTGGTGGCCTCGGGCGCGGTGGATATCGTCGTCATCGACTCGGTCGCCGCGTTGGTGCCCAAGGCGGAGCTGGAAGGGGAAATGGGCGAGAGCCATATGGGGCTGCAGGCGCGCCTCATGTCCCAGGCGCTGCGCAAACTGGCGGGCGTGGTGTCGCGCACCAACACCTGCCTGATCTTCATCAACCAGATCAGGGAAAAAATCGGGGTCATGTTCGGCAATCCTGAAACGACCACCGGCGGGCGCGCGTTGAAGTTTTACGCTTCGGTGCGGGCGGAGGTCCGCCGCATCGCTTCGATCAAGGACGGCGAGACCGTGGTCGGCAGCCGCACGCGGGTCCGGATCGTAAAAAACAAGGTGGCTGCGCCCTTCCGCGACGCCGAGTACGACCTCCTGCACGGGGAGGGGATCTCGCGCGAGGGCGACCTGCTGGATCTGGGAATTGCGCGTGGGGTGGTGGAGAAGAGCGGAGCATGGATGAGCTACGGCGGCGAGCGCCTGGGACAGGGCCGCGAGGCCGCGAAGCAGTTTCTGAAGGACCACCCCGAAATGCGCGAGCGCCTCGAAACTGAGCTCCGGAGGCTGCTGCTGGCACCGCCGGAACCGGCCGCCGTCGAGTCTCCCACGCCGCGCAAGGCCGCCGCTGTAGCGGCCCGTTAGGCCGGAAAACCCCGTTTTTGGGCCCTCACACGGCACCCGGTGCCTCCGAACGCCCGAAAAAAGGCCTTTGTGCGCACATTTCTCTTTACATTGTCCGTTCGATTCCTTATCATCAATGTGACTTGCTTGTGTTTCCGGTCCGTATTCACGGGCTTCGGACGCGAGTAGCACTGTCCAGAGTTGGTTGAGTTTAATTTGGGAGGATTCGAGAAAACGTTTATGGCCGATACCAAACGTATGACGCAGTCGCAGCTTGTCAAAGAGCTGGCCGCCTGTTGTGAGGTCCCCAACAAGACAGCCAAGCAGTTCGTTGCCTGCTTTGCCGATGTCGCCATCCGGGAGACGAAAAAGAACGGCGTCTTTGTGCTTCCGGGTCTCGGACGGCTGGTTCGGGTCGAGCGGAAAGCGCGCATGGGCCGCAATCCGGCCACGGGCGAGCCGATCAAGATCCCAGCCAAGAAAGTCGTGAAGTTCCGGGTTGCCAAGTCCGTCAAGGACTCGATCGTTCCACCCAAGAAGAAATAAACCCGCGGCGCTTGAGCCAGAAATGCGAAGACCCCGCGAGAGCATTCGCGGGGTCTTTTGTTTAGATCTCTGGTGCCGGACCGGTGCGCCCCACTCGCGGGCGGCGCCGGGAAGCCGTTAGACTTGCTTCTTGTCTTCGGGTTTCTCCTCTTCGCCCTTCAAGGCGGCCTTGAAGTTGCGGATACCTTCGCCTAAACCTTTCGCCACCTCGGGAATCTTTTTCCCGCCGAACAGGAGAAGGGCGACGATCAAAATGACGAGGAGCTCGGGAAAGCCAATATTTCTCATTTCGTGGCCGCCTTTGCCGCTGTGGATCATTGTATCAGTTGCGAAAAAGGGGGGCTGGACGGCCCGCAATCCGCCCGCCAAGGCGCTTGGCCAGTCATGAGGAGCGCGTCCGCTTTATGGCCAGGCGGGCTGGGCCAGCTTACCCGGTTGGTGGCAGGTCGCAGATTCTCGCGACCGTACGGCCAGCGCACCAGCCGCGGCTCCTCTCGCGGGCGGCCATGCTAACATACACAAGGATTTCGAGCCCGCATTTCTCACCACGACCGCAGCGGGGCGCTCACGAGGGATGCGGCCTGTATCCGGGAAACGCATGCCAAAGATCGAGGCGTGGGGCGCAAGCGATCCAGGGCTCGTTCGCCGCAATAACGAGGACTGTTGGTCGATCGACCCGGCGCTGCGCGTTGCCATAATCGCCGACGGCATGGGCGGAGCCGCCTGCGGCGAAATCGCCTCCGCCGTGGCCGTGGAAGCGGTGCTCGATCACTTGCGGCGGCACGGCGATCAAGCCGCGCCCGCCGAATCGATCGAACAGGCTATTCGCGAAGCGAACCGGCGCGTGCTCAATCGGGCCACGCGCGAAGAAGCTTGCGCGGGCATGGGATCGACCCTCGTGGTCGCGTTCTGGGACCTGCCCCGGCTCATCGTCGCCAATGTCGGCGACAGCCGCGCCTACCTCTGGCGCGACGGCGCGCTCACGCAGCTTTCCTACGACCAGACACTCGCCAATGAGCTGCGCGCGCGCTTCGGTCTCTCCGAGGAAGACGTTAGCAATTTCCCGCACCGGCACGTGCTGACCATGGCGGTCGGCGCCTCGTCCGAACTGGCCATTCGCACGCGCGAAGCAGCGCTCGCGCCGGGCGACGAAGTGCTGCTCTGCTCGGACGGGCTTTCCGGGCCGGTCGCGGAAACGGCGATTGCCGGGACGCTCTCGCGCGATGCCCCGCTCCCGTTCCAGGTCGAGCAGCTTATCAGCCAGGCGAAGGCGGCGGGCGCGCCCGATAACGTCACCGTGGTCCTGCTGCGCTGGAAAGACGCCGGAATCGGGTGAGCCGCGCGGCCCACTCTGATCGAGTATTATGTTCCTGAGGAGGGTGTATATGAAAGTACGGCGTCTTTGCGGAGTTGGAGCCCTGGCCCTGGCGTTCACGCTGGGACTGGCTACGTCAGCCTATACCCAGGAACACCATCCAGAGATTCGAGCTGCCCAGCGCCTGCTCGAACAGGCCATGGACCATTTGCAGCACGCGGACCGGGATTTCGGCGGGCACCGTGTGAAAGCCATGGACCATATTCGTGCGGCACAGCACGAATTGCACGAAGCGCTGGAATACGATCGCAGGTGACGGAGCTTCCGGCGGCCCATCGCGGTCTATCGCAGTAACACCTTCGCCAGCCCTGCGTTGTTGGCCGAATCCACCGCGCGCACCACGACCAGGTGTTCCCCGGGCGTGAGGTGATCGATCGTCAAAACGAATCTTTCGCGCGGCGAATCGACGATGCCGTGCACGGGTTCCATCGGCGTCCACGGGCCGGCATCGAGCGAATACTCGCAGCGGCGCAACGCAGAGGCGGCGTCGGCGGCCTCGACTTCGATTTCGACGTGCGAGCCGGTGCGCTTCGGCGCGCCCAGCGTGACGAGAGGCGGCGTGCGGTCGATCAGCACCGGCGGGCTCACCAGCTCGGCTTCTCGCGCGCTCGCGGGCGGATTCGAAGGGCTGTCCGAAGCAGTGACACGGAAGTAATACTTGCCGTCGGCGAGCGAGTCCCCGTCGATCGAATACGCATTCTCCATCAGGTTGCGTTTCAGCAGCTTCCACTCGCGCTCGTCTTCGCCGCGGAAATAAACGGCGTAGACCAAGCGATCGCCGTCGGCGTCCTCGGCCTGCCAGGTGATTTGGATCTGCCCCGAGGCGGCCCGGCCGAGAGTCTGCGCCGGCGTGCCGGCTGATGTGGCCGTCGCAGTCTCGTCCGTATCGGTCACGGTGACGCTGTAAGCGGCTGCCGCCCCCTGCGCCTGAACGGCCGCTTTTGCGCTTCCGCCGGCCACCGCCACGACGTTGATGCTCTTGACCACCGGCGGAGTGTTCTGCAGCAGATAGGCCAGCGTCACGCTGTTCATTTCGGGGCCGGCGTCCGCCTGCGGCGATTGGCCGCGCGCCGTTTCCGCGCTGAACTCCACCTTCCATTGGATGTAGCGCGCGTTCGGGCTGCGCACGAGCGAGCCCGCGGGATCGGTGAACGGCTCCGACCATTCGCTCCAGGTGCTATCCGGACGCGATGAGTTCCCGGCGCGGGTCCGGAAGGTCACCCGGCCGCCATCGGCTCGATCGCCGCGCCAGCTCAGGCGTCCCCAGCGCGCAACGCCACCCGCGTCGTGCACCGGGGATTCGTACGTGCCACTTGAGCCCGGCTGATCCGTCAGGCGATAGAGCTTGCCCATGTCGCCGGTCGCAGCGATGACGCCGTTGTTCCCGGCCAGCAGCCGGATTACTTCGCCTTCGTTCGTCTCGGCGAGCAGATCGGCTTTGCGGTCCGGGTTGAGCGCGTAGATACGCCCCTGCTCGTCGGTCGAGAAGAGGATGCGGCTGCCTTCGGGCAGCACGTCATACACGTCTTCCTCCTTCGAGCTCCAAAGCTTTTCGACGGTATTGTCCGGAAAAACCTGGTAGATGGCGGATTTTTCCACGCCGGTGATGTCCACCGCCTGCGGCTGCACTACTGCCGCGGGCGCCGCCTGTACCGGCGGCTTCTCAGTTTCCGGCTTGGGCTTGAGCTCGACTCCCCCTTGTGCTTCCACCGTGATACTGGTGGCAGTGGCGCTGACGCTCGCACTGGCCGGCACGCCTGATACGGAAGTCACGCCGCCCAGAGCGCGCCGCGATATGGATCCGCCCAGCGCCGCGGCAATGATGCTGCCATCGGGCATGGGGACAATCGTGCGGATCTCCGGCAGACTCGCGTCGTAAAGCGCGAACGCCTTGTCTTTCGCCGTGATGCGATAGAGGATGCCGTTCGGCTCGCTGCCCGCGAGCAGCCTGCCCTGGCCGTCGAAGGCCAGGCAAGTCACGTGCGACTGGCCGGTATCGTAGTAGACGTCCCCGCTTCCGGCGGATTCGATGCGGTAGATCTTGCCCTGGTTGCCCGTGCCCGCGTAGAGAACACCGCCGGGCGCGAGCGCGAGCGCCCAAATGTATTTCGCGCCGGGGGCGAAGTACTCGGCCGCCTTGCCGTTTTCAATCCGATAGATCTTGCCGTCCGGCGAAGTGGCGGCGTAGAGCGCGCCTTTGGCGTCGAGCGCGAGCGCAAAGACTTCCGGCTGGTCCGACGTCCACACCACCGCAGCCTGGCCCGATTTATCGATGCGAAACACGCGGCCGCGATGGCCCGTGCCGGCGTAGAGAGTTCCATCGGGCGCCTTGACAACGCTCCAGATGACCGGCTGGTCAGAGGTGAACAGCGCCTCGGCTTTTGGCGCGAGCGCAAGGCGGCCGTCACGGGAGAGCAGCACGCCGCTGAAGCGGCCGGCAAGGAAATCCCGGTAGGTGTTCATCTCCCACGTGGCCGTTGTGGCGGCGCGGCCGGGAACGCATGCCAGGACGGCGCCCACAGCGAGGAGGGGCGGCAGGCGGCGAAAGTGTTTCGCGGCCGCTTGCTGGCGCGCGTGTTTCAGCGCCTCAAACAAGTTGCGTCGAACCGCGGCCGTAAGGGAGCCGCCCTGGCGGCTTCTGGCGCGGACTGCTGGGATTTTCTTCATTCCTTCACTTCCACTTGAATCGTCTTCGAGCCGCTGACAACCATGCCGTCCCCGCCGACCTCGAATTCGGCGATTTTGGAATTGGCAGGTGTGGCCATCCCGCTGAGCGGCGGCTGCGCGCGCCTTAGAATCATCGCCGCCGAGGGTGGGGGATCGGGCAAGGTCCGCCCCTCGACCTCGTAGGAGGGCAGGGCGCGCCACACCTCGACATACGCGTTCGTGTTCGGCCGCAGCGAGTTGATGAATGCAATGAGTTGCGAGGCCGACTTCGGCGGCGCGCTCAGAAGCTGCCCGTATTCGGTGAGATTGATGCTGTTCGCGTCGGCCGCCGTGAACTGCAAAGGGCCGGTGGGCGCGCCGGCCGGGACCCGGTACGTGACCTTGCGCATCAGCTCGAGGCCGTTGTCGCCGCTGAGCCCGACGTGGAGATCCACGCTCTCGCCGGGGCGCACCTGGCGCCTCGAGACTCCAGAGCTGGTCGATGCGCAGTTCCCGCTTCCGGGAGAACGAATCGATCTGGAGCGTGATCCGCTTGAGCTGCAATGCGTCGAAGCCGCTCCCTGTCGCGTAGGCCACCGGCGCAGCGGCCCCAAGCGCCACCTGCGCGGCAAGGTTGAAATCGCCCGCGTACATATTGTTCAGTTTGAGCGGCGCGGCGCCGTTCTCAAATTCCACTTCGCCATGGATGGCGAACGTCGCATCGCCCAACATGCGCTCGGTTGCGTCAATCGCGGAGAACACCGCCATCTGCAGCAGGGTCGGCGACAGGATGCTGTCGTTCACCATCCGCATCTCGTAGGTGATGGGCCGGCCCGCGTCCAGCCCCGGCGCATGCCGGACCACCGATACCGATACCGGAATCGTTCGAGCGCGCCTCCCCAGCTCGCCCGCGATGGCCGTGTCGCGATCGTCGGTGATTGCGCCAACCCACTCGCGGGTGGCGGAAATCTTGAACGAGGTCGAGAGATTCGGCAATAGCGCGATAACGTCGGCGCGCGCCAACGGCAGATCGGTCGCCCCGATCGCGAGCAAGCGGTGGCCGAACGCGTAAATCTTCTGGCCGTCGATATAGGTGACGGTGCCGTCCGCCCCGATGCTCATGTCGCCCGAGAGCAGCTCGACGGTAATCATCGAGCCGGGCTGCAACGGGCCCTCGGGACTAACGCCCCCGGTGGGCCGCCCGCCGCCGGCCATGCCCTGCCGCGGTTCGAGGCCGAGCGCACGCAGCTCCGGCGCGAAACGCTCGATCGCATTCCGCGTGAAGCCTCCGAAGGAAACGGGGGTGGCGATATCGACCATGCGTCCCCCGGCCGCCATGACATCCTCGCGCGGCGGGACGGCTCCGGCAAGCTTCCCATCCCAAAGCGCCGGATTGACGCGCGCGCTTTGCCGCGCGGCGGGCCCGGCCGCACGCACCATCTCCTCAATCGGCCGGATAGCCGTGATCGGCTCCTTCGAGAACGCGAACGTCATCGCCACAGCGCCGGCGAGACGCCCCTCGATGTATACCGGGCTGCCGCTCATCCCTGCGAGCACGCCGGTTTCCGCCAGCGGCCCTCCCGAGAGCCGGGCCAGAATCAGAGATTGTTTGGGGCCGACGTTCTCCAGCACGCCCAGGATCTCGACCTGAAAGTCCTCGATGCGGTCGCCGGCGAAGACCGTTTTTCCGGTCCCGCGCATGCCGGGCCGGATGTCCTGGAGAGGGAAAAAGCGGCTCTGGGCGCACAGGACGCCCACAAACAGCAAACCGCGGAGGAAACGCACGCTTTTATTCTATCGGAAGCCGCGCGCCACCCAGCAGCTTACGCCTTCAGGCCGAGCCGCGCCCGCTCAGGCCGAGCCGCGAACCGTAAGGGAGCGGTAAACATGTCAGGCCGAGCCGCGATTGTAAGGGCCGCTTCGACATTGCTAAAGCAAAGGTGCCCGAGGCTCCGACTATGCGGGAACCCGTTCGCCGGGCTTGGAGCTGGCGCGCTTGATGAATTCGCGCGCTTCTTCGTTCGTTACCGTCAGGTGCTTGAACAAGTACTCGAATTCAAACCGGGCATCCTGAAAAAAGTCCAGGCACTCCTCGTCGGATTTACTGTGGATACCGGCGCTCGCGACGGCATACAACTTGTCCATGGGGTTGTGGCCGCCTGGGCGAAGGTGGGGCGGAAGGATTTTGGACGCGTACTCTATTTTCGTATCAAGGCGATGACTGTTCTTGACCTCTTCGATGCGCGGCAGTTCCTGAGACTCAAAGTTGGATAGCTTCGCCGCCTCAGCGATGAGGTCGAGTAGCATATTGACTTTGTTCTCGACGACACGCCGGAGGTAGGAAAGAGCGCCAAGGCCGAACGAGAAATTGCCGTTGATGAGCGCCTTCTTGTAAAGGGCCGTATCCTCGTCACCTAGCGCCTTTGCGAGCTCAGGTGACGGTTCAATGGAGAGTGGTGGAAACTGGCCGACCTTCTGGAAGACCGAAAACCGCCTTTCGCTTTCCGTCCAGAGGAACCAGTAATTTATGGATTTCTTCCCGCAATTGCGGCATACGTACTCTGCTCGGTGAAATGGATCAAGCGTGAAATAGACCCTGTCCTCTGCGACTTCCCACATCGTCTCTTGCTCACAGTTCGGGCCGTCGCAATACGTTTTGATGTTCTTCGGCAACCATGCGGATGTGGTTACACCTAAGGATCGGGCCGGCTCTACCATGTGGGCGCTGCTGTAATTGTAGGCGTACTTCTTATACAGCGGCCCTTTCACGAGCAAGTCAGCAAGGATCGCACGCAGATCTACGAGCTTCGGCTCAGGGAGCGCCATCTAACTGGTCCATTATCGCACCGGCGGGTCCATCCGCGTTCGGGCAGTGCGCCAATTCCTGGGGGATTTCGGGGGCCAGTTCGCGCTATCGGCCATGGCCCCGCAATTCGTCACCCAAAATAGGATCGAGTGGAACGGCTGGCGTGCAGCGTTATAATTGGTGTGGAGAGAGAGCCCATGCTCAATGAATTCCAGACCACGCGTGTGTGGGAGAACATGCTGGCGGCAGAAGCGCGCGCTCTCTACTTTGGCGATCTGGCGTCCCGTTACACGCGCCAAAAACAGTGGATCACGGGGGCGTCTTTCCTGCTTTCTTCTGGCGCTGCTGCCACCATAATCGCCAAGGCCCCGCAGTGGGTTCCCGTAGTGCTGGCGCTGGTGGTTGCCGTGGCAACTGCATACGCGATAGCTGTGAACCTGGATGGGCGGATAGCGACCATGGCACAACTCCATTCAACGTGGAGCCAGATCGCAAACGAATATGATCGCCTTTGGAACCATGTGAGCGAGGATGACGCCGAATCCCAGCTAGCAAAGATTATGGAGCGGGAAATGGAGCCTTCAAAATTGGCCACCACGGACGCGCCCAACGATCAGAAACTCATGGCGAAGTGGCAAGATCGCGTGTTCACTCTTTATCATCTGACGAGTCAGCATGGATAGACCTGACCGACTGGAGAAGAGCTGGCCTCCTATGCCGAAGCCAGCGCCGCCGCCGCCGAAGCCGAAGCCGCCATCAAAACCCGCGCCTCCACCGCCGCCTCCCCCACCTCCCCCGCCCCCAAAGCCCAACCCTTAACGGCTGGGGTCCCGGACGTTTGAGGTGGCCCCTTCCCAGACTTCCGCGTTGCAACGCGCCTTTCAGCCGCCTCCCATCCCATTGTCCGCACCGCAACTCCTGTGGTTAACTCAAGGTTGCCCATGTTTGCTGCGGCCAGGAGCGCACAGCGGGATGGATCCGCCCCGAGCGGCCTTCGCTCGCTCCCCTGGCTCGCGATGCTGTGGTTTGGGGCGCTGCTCATCGCCTGTTATGCGCCGGTGCTGACGCGCCTGGTGCGCCAATGGGCGACCGACGGGGATATGGGGCACGGCTTTTTCGTGCCGCTCGTAGCCGGCTTCATTGCCTGGCAGCGGCGGGACGATTTGTTCGCCGCCGGGCCCGCGCCGAATTGGTGGGGAATGGCGGTCCTCCTCTGGGGCGCGGCGCAGCTCTACCTGGCTACGCTCGGAGCGGAGCTGTTCCTGGCGCGGACGGCATTCGTCATCTCCCTGACCGGCATGGTGCTGCTCCTGGGCGGCTGGCCGTTCCTGCGGATTTTGCGCTTCCCTCTGCTCCTGCTGCTGTTCATGGTGCCGATCCCGGCGATCCTTTACAACCAGATCACATTCCCGCTGCAATTGATCGCGAGCCGGATAGCCGAAGGGGCGCTGGCGGCGCTCGGCGTGCCGGTGTTGCGCGAAGGGAACATCCTGGAACTCGCCAACCAGCGGCTCTCGGTAGTGGAGGCGTGCAGCGGCATCCGGTCCCTGCTCACGCTCTCGTTCCTCTCGCTCGTCTACGCTTACTTCTTTGACGAGAAGGTTTGGATGAGATGGCTGCTGCTGGCGCTGACCGTGCCGATCGCCATCGCCGCCAACGCCAGCCGGGTCGCGATCGCCGGCCTGCTGAGCGAAGTGAATCCGGCTCTGTCCGAGGGTCTGTTCCACACCGCGTCAGGCTGGGTGATCTTTATGGCGGCACTGGTCATGCTCATCGTGGCGCACGCGGTGGTGAACCGGATCTATAAGGCTCTCCATGGCTGAAGGAAGCTCCCGGTTCTGTTTCCTCAAGAGCAAACACGCGCGGATACTCAGTGCCGTACTGGTGGCGCAGGCCGTGGGGCTGTACGCCATCTCGCGGCGGGAAAACGTTCCGCTGGCCCGGCCGCTCGATCAGTTCCCGTCTCAGGCCGGCGCGTGGAGGATGGTCGAGGAAGGCGTGGTCGAGAAGGAGATCATGGACGTGCTGCGGGCCGACGACGTGCTCTCGCGGATGTACACGAACGCGGCGGGCGATCGCGCCGCTAGTCTTTTCGTCGCCTTCTTCAAATCGCAACGGGCCGGCCAGGCGCCGCACTCGCCCAAGAACTGCCTGCCGGGCTCGGGCTGGACGCCTTCGGAGTCGGACCTGGTTTCGATCACGGTGCCTGGGCTGGCCCAGCCGATTCAGGTGAACCGGTATGTGGTCGCCAAGGGCGATGAGAGGAGCGTGGTCCTCTACTGGTACCAATCGCGCGGCCGCGTAATCGCGAGCGAGTACCGGGCGAAGATCGCCCTGGTCGCCGGCGCCATCCGTTACAACCGCACCGATACCGCGCTGGTCCGCGTGGCCGTGCCGGTTGCCGGGGATGACGCCGCCGCTGCATCGCGCACCGCCGAGCAGTTCGTCCAGGCGTTCTTCCTGATCCTCAGGAGCTATTTGCCGTCCTAAAGGCGGAGCGGCCGCTCCGCCCCAGGGTGCCCCTCTTGAACAATGGAATCGGGCTGGGGTATCCTGTTGCGACGATTCTTTCGCGCGTATTCCGGAGGACTCTTATGCGTCTCGGAGCCGGATGTGCCGCAGTGGCGATCGCCTGCGGCTTGGTTGGGGTTGGTTGCTCGCCGGATAGGACGGCGGCGCCTTCGAAGATTTATTCGATGGGCGAGCGTGTGCAGGTAGGCCCGCTGATTTATACGATCATGGACACCGAGTGGCTGGACCAGCTCGGCGAGGCGGACACGGCCAGGATGCCGCAGCATCGCTTCCTCGCGATCCGCCTCACCGTGACGAATAGTGGATCGAGCCCCGCCGGCAGTCCCGGGCTGACTCTCATCGATTCTAAGGGCCAGAGTTACCCGGAGCTGACCGACGGCCAGGAGCTGCCGGAATGGCTGGGATACATCCGGACGATCAAGCCCGCCGACACCGAGCACGGGCGCGTGCTGTTCGACGCGCCGACCGGGGCCTACCGGCTGCGCCTGGTTAATGACGATCCGGAAAATCCGAAGTTCGCGCTGGTCGAGATTCCGCTGCAGCTCGCGCCCGCTCCAGTGAACACCGAGCCGTCCGATTTTCCGCCAAAATGAAAGCAGCGGCCGGGCGGCCGCGCCCTATGAAGTTTGCCGCGTGTTTTGGCGTTTTGCTGTTGCTCAGCTCGCCGTCTGCGAGTCTCGCCGCTGGAGCGCCGCAACTGACGATTTTCGAGCCGACCCTGCGCGAATCCGAAGGCGGGCCCCCCATACGATCGAACTTCATTTACATTACGGGCGAGACCGTCTTCTTCACGTTCCAGATTCGGGGCTATCAGGTATCGGCTGAATCGAAGGTGGATATACATTACCGTATCGACGCTGTTGACCCGCGCGCCGTACGGCTGATGGAAACCATCGAAAAAGACATCCAGGCCGAGGTCGCGCCCGAAGACAAGAACTGGATGCCGATTGTCCGCCAGAGCTTCTTGATCCCCCCGCTGGCCGAGCCGGGCACGTACAAGGTTCTGGTCGCCGTCGAAGATCGAATCGGCAAGCGGGAGGCGAAGGCCGAGGCGCCGTTCCTGGTGCGCGGCCGGAAGGTGGAACCCAGCAATACGCTGGTGGCGCGCAACTTCCGCTTTCTGCGCGCCGAGGACGATCCCGAGCCGCTGGACATCGCCGCCTACCGCCCCGGCGATATGCTCTGGGCTCGCTTCGAAATGATCGGGTTTCAGTACGGCGAAAATAACCGCGTCCATGTCGAGTACGGGGTCTCTGTGCTTGACGCGGCGGGCAAAGTGCTGTTCTCCGAACCGCAAGCGGCCGTCGAGCAGGACGAGTCCTTTTACCCGAAACGCTATTTGCCGGGTATACTCAGCCTCGACCTGGCAAAGGCCCGGCCGGGCAATTATGTTCTGGCCCTGGCATTGCGCGACCAGATCGGCCACCAAACGGCGGAATCGAAGCACGAGTTCAAAGTGGAATAGGTTGCGGGCTCTAGGCTGTGGCTTGCAGGTCTTTCCCGCATCCACCACCCCGCCGATGCCAGCTATCGTCCGGCGGCGCGGTCGCCGGAATGCGCCTGCGCGTTTTCTTGCATCTCCGCCGATCCCCGGCTCGTTTGGGCCGATTTTAGCAGCTTGGGTACGATGCCGTTGGACGACAGGTTGGCTTCAACAAAGTCCACCCCCTCGGATGTGATGACGTAATCACTCGTGGTTTCGTCACGCCGGAGATATCCCTTGTCCTTCAGGTACCAGATCGTGAATTCGAGGTGCTCGCGCGGCAGCGACATCCGGGCCTCGAAGTCGAGCAGGGACATCCCGGCATGATCCGGGCTGGCGCGCCGTCGGTTGTACAGCAGGCAGAGCGCTCCCAAACGGCGGTTCACTTCCACATCGATGCCCACCACGAACTCTTTGAGCTCGAAGACCGGGAGCGGCTGCGATTGCACGGCCTGGAAACGGGCATCGTACACCGCCCGCTGATCCGGATCGGAGAGGACCCCGTTCGCCTGCTGCAGCAACACGAATTTGTCTGTGTCGCCCGTCTGCGGATTGTCCGGATGATAGCGCGCCGCCAGAATCTTGTAGACGCGCTGGATCGTTTGCGGCTCGGCATTCGGGCTGATCTGCATCAGCTCGTAATAGTCGATGAAATCGTCCATAAGGGCAGGACCTTGCGTAACCAGCTTACCGCAGCGCCGGCCCAATCGTAAGGATTTTCAATCCACCGGGAGCCTGGTGGTATCGGCTTTCCAAGGCGGTGGAAATTGTCCTTGACCGTTAGACGGAAGCTATGCCATACTGCCGTCAAGGTGGCAAGATGGCAGAGCAGTTGCCTTTGGTCCCGACAACGAAATCGACTTTCCGGCTTCCCACGGAACTACATCAGCGTCTCAAGATTAGGGCCGTGCAGGAGAACAGGCCGATAGCCGATCTTCTCATCGATGCAGTTGAGCTTTATCTTTCCCGAGAGGAAAACAGGCCACGATGAAGGGACAGACACAACTGGGATTTGACGGTTTCCGGGTACCCGTTGAGCCATTCAAGAGTGGCCTCTTGAAGTGGATCGGCAACAAACAGCGTTTTGCTCACGAAATCGTCGCGTGCTTCCCTGCCACGTTTAAGAGGTATATAGAGCCGTTTGTGGGGAGTGGCGCGGTCTTAGCGACACTCGCGCCTCCTCGGGCCATAGCATCTGATTGCTTCAGGCCTTTGATAGAGATTTGGCAAACGCTGTCCAGCAATCCCGAATTGTTGAAGCTCTGGTACGCGGAGCTCTGGTTGTTCATGCAGGACGGCGAGAAGGTCGAGCAGTACGAAAAAATAAAAGCCTCTTACAACGCCAAGCCCAATGGCGCCGATCTGCTGTTCCTGTGCCGGTCCTGCTATGGCGGCGTAGTGCGCTTCCGGCAGGCAGACGGCTATATGTCAACGCCATGCGGCATCCATGACCCCATTCACCCGCAGAGCTTTGGCCGGCGCGTTGATGAGTGGGCGCGCCGAACGGCGGGAACGCAGTTCTTTCAAATGGGGTATCAGGAAGCGATGGAGAACGCGCGCACCGGCGATCTGGTCTACTGCGACCCCCCATATAGCAATTCTCAAGCGATTTTGTACGGCGCACAGGCGTTCGATCTCACAGACCTTTTTAAGGTGATGGAGAGATGCAAGGCGCGGGGCGTGAAGATCGCCCTAAGCATTGACGGGACAAAGAAGTCGGGGAAGACAACGGTTAAGCTGCCGATCCCGCGTGGTCTATTCGAGGAGGAACTTTTCATCGACTGTGGGCGGTCGATGCTGAAGAGATTTCAAATGGACGGCCAGACCTTGGAGCAAGAAGTCGTCACGGACCGGCTGCTGCTCACCTATTGATCCGCGACGCGAGGATCTGCATCCACTCCTTCGTGATAACCGGAATGCGTTCGACAACCTCTTTGCCGAAGAGAATTTCATCGACGTAGCGCATGTGGAGCATGTCCACCATCCGGCATAAATAGGATCGCCCCATCTCCCACCAGGTCTCGTAGGCATCGACCATCAGGTAGTGCTTGATGTCGATCCCTTGGCTTTCGCGGAGTTCTTCGATCTCCATTCCGTCAACCAGAGTCTCGTAGACGCCATCCGCAATGCGGCTTCCAAAGGTGGTCGTGTAGTAGTATTCCTTGATTTCCCAAACGGCGACAGGATTGACGACGCGCGGAAAAGCGCCGTCCACTCTTCGGGAGAGCGTGCGAACGGCAGCGCCGTCAAGCGTCACCGTGATGAGCTCCATCGGGCAATAGTTGCATTCCGCTCCGTCTACGCCGTCCGCGATCAGCATGTTAATGATCGCCGTGAAATACGCTGGCTTCGCCTTCTCACCGCTTTGCTTGTTCATCGGAACGGGAGATGGATAGCGAACCTGCTTCAGGAGGTTTTGGTAAAGTTCCCTCGCCGCATCCGCGTGCATCAACTGAAACTGGACGTTCTCATTCAGAACCTGCGTTCGGTATGCAAAATATCTCAGCAGCTCGCGGCCGAGATCGGTGAGGTCGTCGGGCTCCTTCTTGACCACTTTGCCGGGGTCGAGGCCAAGGTCCGTCAGGCCCTCCACGATCTCTGGAACGGTCGGAATCTTGATCTGTTTCTTCGTCCTTCCCGTGTAACCGAGCTTCTGACTGAGGGTGCGAACGTATGCCCAGAACATTTTGGGCTGGTTCTGGAACTCGGTATTGGCAACCAAGAATCAGTATATGCGATAAAGCCACCCGTCAACCCACTGTTAGCGCACCCCCAGCAGCAACCAGTTTGCCCGCCGATGCGCCATATTGTTTATAGGGAGACTATCCAGATGGGCGATGCCAGCAAAGCTCTCCGTGAGCATCTTCTGTACTTGTTGGAAGGCCGCGGCGCGCATGTCGATTTCGAAAAGGCGATTGGGCGGCTCCCGGCGAAATTGCGCGGGGCCAAACCCAAAGGCGCGCCGCACACGCCCTGGCAACTGCTCGAACACATGCGGATCGCACAGTGGGACATCTTGGAGTTCAGCCAAAACTCGGACCACGTTTCTCCGGACTGGCCCGCCGGTGATTGGCCGAAGACCGAAGCGCCGCCGAGCAACGCGGCCTGGGAGAAGAGCGTCAAGCAGTTCCGGGCCGATCTCGAAGCCATCAAGGCGCTGGTCAAGGACCCCGCCACCCGCCTGGTCGCCAGAATCCCACACGGCGAAGGCCAGACGATCCTGCGCGAGGTGCTGCTCGTTGCCGACCACAACGCTTACCATCTCGGGCAGTTGGTAATGACGCGCAGAATGCTCGGCGCCTGGCGTGAGGAGTGATGTGCAAGCGATGTGCAAGCTCTTGGCATCCGGGATTGAATGCGATACCCTGTTGTTTTCGGCCGGGAGCGATCGCGGTCTCGAAGCGATTTCGAACCAGAACCCGTCGCCTGTCCGGCGCTTTGTCTCGCTTGACTGTACAGGGTTCACCGGTCTGAATACTTGAGGAGTGAGTGTCAGAAGACTCCTGCCAGAACATGAAGCCGCACAGAGGCGCCGTTCCCCACGATGCACAACGCGCCGTCGGCAGCTCCCAACCCGCGTCGCCCGGGGATGCTCCTGCCTCCAAGTCGCCCGTCAGCGCCCTTGGCCCTGAACTGAACGCTCTCATCGCGAACCTGGACCCGGACTCTACACGCTTCGGTGCCCGGATCACCTCTGGATCAGGCATCCGTGGAATCTACGGGGAGGTCACGGACCTCTCGCCCCGCGATCGCTTCCTGACCGCAGTGGATGCGTACCTTTACAGCCGGGACCAAATCGCCTCGATCCTGGACGCTTATCCGGAAAAAAAGGCGCTCGCTTTCGTTGTGGCTCGCGACCCCAGACCCACCGGAGACGCCGTCTTGAAGGCCCTCCTGACCGGCATCCACGCCGCCATCGACGAGTTGAGCTCCCGGCGCCCGCCCGCGGATCGCGTCTCCTTCACCGTTCGCGACATCGGGATTACTACCACGCCGGTGGTACAGAACGCGATCCGGCATTTCGACGCCAATGGCGGCGTGATGATTACCGCCAGCCACAATCCCGTAAAGTGGAACGGGTACAAATTCCTCACTGCGAACCGCGAGCCTGGAAACCCCTTTACCCAGCGCGGCTCCCTGCTCAGTTTTGACCGCATGGAGATCTTCAAAGAGGAGCGCGAGCGCTTTCTCGCGCTTCTTGCCCGCGGCGACGGCGCAGCCGCGCGCGTTGCCCACCGCCTGCTTGCGCCGCCGGAACGCTATGCGTTTAGTTATCTCGCGAGCGGGATGCCCGAAGAAGCGCTGGAAGCCTATTTCCGCTATCTCCGAAATATGGCCGGATTGGGCGACGAGGCCGCATTCGCGCGTTTCACCAGCCGTGCGCGCGAGGCCAATATTCTCATTCTGCTCGACCACAACGGCGGCGGCGCCAGGGGCGCCATGGCCGAGCTGCTCCGCCGCTTCGGGCTCCAGGTGGAGGAAATGGGAGGGCCTTTGGGGCAACCCTCCCACGATATCGAGCCCATGGATGAAGCGCTCACTAGCGCGGTCAATCGTCTCGAACAGATCGGCCGGGGCTTTGCCGTCGTTTACGACTTCGATGCGGATCGGGGGACACTGGTCATTATCGAGAACGGAGCGGCCGTGGCCCTGGGTCCCCAGTACACCTGCGCCTTGGCCGCCTACGCGATGGTCGACCTCTACTCCAGAAATCCCGCTTACCGGGGAAAACCGCTGGTCGTAGTGATCAACGACAACACCAGCGGCAGCGCCAAGATCATCGCGGAACGTTTCTCCCGCGAAGAAGGCATCGACGTGCGCATCGCCGAGGTGGAGACCGGCGAGGTCAACGTTGTGGAAAAGATGGAAATGATCCGGCGGGAGAAATCCGGGGTGCCGGTGGTGGGGATCGAAGGGTCCTGTGGCGGCGTCATCTTCGGCGGGGAAAAGGACGCGGCCACCTCTCGCGACGGCACCCTCACCGCCCTGATGGCCGCCAGCTTGATGCTGCACACCGGCAAACCGCTGGAAGCCATCGTCGCAGCCCTGCCGAAATTCTACACGACCTTTGAAAGTATCCGTGGCATCGTCGCCGGAGACGTTGAAGTCAAGTCGGCCCTGGAACAGGAGTTCAAGCGCCGGCTGCGGGTAAGAGCCGATGGTTCGTTCACGGTGGACGGTATCGAAAACCGGGTGTACCAGCGCTACGAGATTCTTCACTACATCGGCACGGGGGTCTATCCGACCATGGAAAAGGGCACTTCCGGCGGTTATAAGATCCGTCTTACGGACCAGGCCGGAAACGAATCCTTTGTCTGGTATCGCGATTCCAAGACCGAACTCCGGGTTTATGCCGAGTCGGATGCCACCGACGAGCTCGAGGACAAGCAACTGTTCGCCATGCTGCGCGGCGCTATCACGACCGCCAACGCCGCCGCGATCGCCGCCCGCAACGCCAACACCTGAGACGGCCTGTTGCATACGAATCGGGATTGAGTAGAACCAAGCCGGCCGCATAAAGGGCGGAGGTGCGATCCAGAGCGTTGGTTGTGTTCGGCAGGTTGCAGCCCTCGCCGGAGATATATGAAACTGGCTCTAGCCTGAAATTGAGATGCTTGCTGAAAGGAAGGCTAACTCGTGAAGCACATTCGAAGGTTTCTCATCGTGGTGGCAATTCTGGCCATCGCTCCAGTTCTTGCGCAGGCGCAAAGGGTCGACCTGATCCACCTGGACCCAGAGCCTCACGTCGGCGGAGGGTGCCCGGCGCATGTGCATTTCCACGGCCGCATCCGCACGACCGGGCCGCTGGAAGTGACCTACCAGTGGCTTCGCAGCGACGGCGGACGCTCCGAGTACACTTTGTACTTCGAGCGGGCTGAGACCCGCTCAGTATCCACCGAATGGGTTCTCTCTAGGAACTTCTCGGGCTGGATGGAACTGGTGATTCTATCGCCCCGGCGCATGCAAACCACAAGGGCGTTCTTCTCCGTGCATTCTTGCAGATAGCGGCAGCGCCGCGCGGCCAGGGAGGGTTTGAAGAGCCGCATTGCGGTGGTGGTCCTGTCCTCAGCGCAGCAGTTGGATACGATGGAGTGAAAATGCCGGGGTCGCCGACCTGGGTGGCCGTGGCATGTTTCCGGGATTTTATCCCGGCAGCCTCACCTGCTATCCCTATCCCCGGTGATCGCATCCACTAGGATTTCCTTGTCATAGGAGATGGCTTCCGTCTCAATCCCACGGATCGACACAGTCTCCACTGCCAGCATGTCCCGCTGGACCACTTCAATGCCCTGCCGCTCGAGTCGCGCGATATCCGCGCTAGTGACGCAAACCGGCCCCGTCGGCGTGCGGTGCAAGAGGACCTGCTTGACCTCCCGCGGAATTCCCTCCCCCCGCATCATCCTCTGCACCTTTTCCGAACTGGCGGAAGGATCGTTCACCACCACCCGGTCCACGATCTCCGCGGCGCGAAGCGGCCGGCCGACGGCGCGGCTTAGCGCCTGCTCAATGGCGTGCAGATAGTCGTCCACCGCGTAACCTGCGGTCAGCAGCAGATTGACCGGGTTCAAGACCAACACCACCCGCACCCCGCGGGCCTTTGCCGCCCGCAGTTCCTCCCACAGACCACTCAGAAGAAAGAAGGTGTAAGTGCTCTCGTGGGCGTTTCCCGGAGGGATGACAACGGCGCCGCTCGGTTTGAGCGCCCGCAGCACCCGCAACAGTTCCGGATTGATGCGCGGCGTCAGCGCTCGCACTTCCCGGAAAACCCAATCATTGTCAAAGGGCTGGTCCATCGGGCCGTGTTCGACCTCCGCCGCATACCAGTCCACAACCTTGGCCGCTTGCAGCTTGCGGAGTTCTTCCGCTGGCGATTCAGGCGGAGCGTCCGGCAGCATGAAATTCGGCACCATGGCGCCGTATTCCAGGCCATGAGGTCCTTTGCCCCGGGCCAGCAGCACCCGATTGATTCCCCCAACCACCTTCAGCCCGCCGGCGTGCCGGGTCACCAGTGTGACTTTGTCAAAGGTCATCGGCAGCACCTGTCCGCGGGGCGCCGCCTTCATCTCCCGTTCAAGCAGCCAGGAACCGCAGAGGTAGCGTTCTTCATCCACAGCGGCCAGCCCCAGCCGGTAGGCGCCGGCGTGGACCATCACCCCCACGTGCAGCACATTCTGCAAGCTGGCTCCCGCTAACTTCACCAGGCCGGGCTCAACCAATTCTTCCTGAACGGCGTCCCCTATCGCGATTAGGAAGCGGCGAAATTCCTCGAGCGCCGGCCGATCCGCCTCCGGGCGCTTCGCCGTCACCGCATCCACCGCCTCGCCAAAGAGATCGGCCGCCTTCCGTCCGCCGGCATCCTTCGGCAACCGGCTATTGGCCACTGCGTAGAGAGCGGGATCGGCAAATCCCCCGCCCAGCAGATTCATAGTGTCCCCTGGAATGACAGGCCAGTAGCCTAGATGCCGGCACATGTCCCATCGAATGCCGGCCGAGTGCCCGCCCTCGTCGATAGGATTGGCTGCCCCGGCCACGGTGTATCCCCGTTCGAGCAGTGCGCGGCACACGGATGCGGCCCCGTGTCCTCCGCCGGGGACCACAAAATCGTACTGCCCGAGGGCCGCGTAGTGCTCGCGGGTCTCGGATATGGAAGGAACTCTCAACTCCGATGGCGCCGTCATGGGGATCAACCTCTCCTCTTCTGTAGTTGCTGCGCGAGCGTCGCTTAGGCCGCAAGATGATTCCCGACTGAGGGAGCGCGTTCAGCTTGCGCGGCTCGGACGGGGGAACGCGGCAAGACCCCGACTTGCGATTGTAGCAACTCTCTTCGAGAAACGGCCTTGGGACCGTTTTCCGGGCGCCACAAAAACCAGCCGCCATACAGGGCGGCTACGGGCTAGACACCGGTGCGCCTTGCGCACCGCCTACGATAGGGGATATCCTTCCTTCTGAAGTGTTCAGCCGGCATCATCGCCAGGTAAAAGTTCTTTTCGGCGCATCGGATATCGTCCTCACGGCGCTGGCGTTCGAGGCCGCGTACCAAAGCCGCGTCTGGCTGCACTTTGAGCGGACCTTTTATCTCACCGTTCCCATCAAAGCCCTGCTGCTCGGCTTTTCGGCGATGGTGTGGGTCGCGATGGGCCTGTGGCTGAACGTTTACGAGAAGCTCGACGCCGGCCACCCCCGGGTCATCCTGCGCGACGCCTTCAGGCAGTCGCTGTTCGGCCTGACCTGCCTGGTAATCTTTCAGTACCTGCTGCGGCTGGAGACGCAACTGAGCCGCTCATTTCTGGCGCTGTTCGGGATCTATAGCTGGGTATTCTTATGCTTGTTCCGGCTCCTGGCGGGCAGCGCGGCCGGCGCTATCCGCCGCGAATTCGGCGCGCCGCATTACGTCATGGTAGTCGGTGTGGGGGAAAGCGCGCGGCGCCTGGGCCAAGCGCTCGAGCAGTCGGCGAAATACGGCATCCGGCTGATCGGCTTTCTCGCCGACAATCCCTCGGACGCGCCGGGGCGCATGCATCTCGGCTCGGAATACAACGTGTATCCCCTGGCGGACCTGCCGCAACTGCTGCGGCGGCAGGTGATCGACGAGGTGCTGTTTACCGTCGATGGGAAGAACGTGGCCGGCCTCGAAGATCTTCTGGTGTTGTGCGACGAGGAGGGCGTCCGCACGCGCGTGCTGGTCGATTTTTTCCCGCACGTCAATAGCGAGATGTACCTCGACCGGCTCGGCTCGATGCCGCTGCTGACTTTCGCCGCGGCGCCACACGACGAGATCCGGTTGCTCGTCAAGCGCGTAGTGGACGTCACGCTGGCCGCGGCGGCCCTCGTGCTGCTCGCGCCGTTGATGGGGCTCGTCGTGCTGCTCATCCGCCTGACGTCGCCCGGGCCCGCGCTCTTCAAACAGGAGCGCTGCGGCCTGAACGGCCGGCGGTTCGTGTTCTACAAGTTCCGCTCCATGTGCGACAACGCGGAGGAGTTGAAGGCAACGCTCGGGCACTTGAACCAGAAGTCCACCGCGTTCAAGATTCCTGACGACCCGCGGCTGACGCCGCTGGGCCGGTATCTGCGCAAGTTCTCCATCGACGAATGGCCGCAGCTTTGGAACGTCCTGAAGGGCGATATGTCGCTGGTCGGCCCGCGGCCGGCTGTTCCGGCCGAGGTGGAAGAATACAAGGGCTGGCAGCGGCGCCGGCTGCGCATGCGCCCTGGCCTGACCTGCCTGTGGGCGCTCGAGGGCCGGGACGAGTTGGATTTCGATCGCTGGATGCAAATGGACATGCAATACATAGACAATTGGTCGTTGGCACTCGACGGGAAGATCCTGCTGCTGACGATTCCACGGGTAGTAACCGGCAAAGGGGCTTATTAGCCGGAGTTCCGCTCGCCCGGGAGAAGAAGCTGTGAGTGGCCCGCTTGTCGGGGGGTGCGCTAAATCTGTGTCCCTCTTGGAGGCGGCCTCGACAGCGCGGGCCGCCAGGAGATCACTCACGTACCTCCGACTGCCGTAGATATAGCGTCAACTGCATGGGAATTCTTCCGTTGAGTTCGGCCATCTTGCGGCGAAGCTCGCCCATGGTTTCGCAAGTTCTAGCAATGCCGATCAGGATGTAAATATGTTGAACCAATTTGGGAAGTCCGTAGTGAGCATTGAGCCAAGAATGCCAGTTGCGCCCCTGGCGAGGCTGGGGCTCATTCTCTTTGAGCCATTTTGCAACATCGGGATCAAGATATTCGTATACCAGTTCAGTAACGAGCTTGCCCCAGAATTTAGGACGTTGCGTAACGGTCCCCTTCCAGTTTGTCAACCGTCCAAACTCAACCCACAGTTCGTCTGGAAAGGTCTTTTCCCACTTGCGAAGCTCCTCTGCCAGATAAGCCCTGAGCTTCACCTGGAGTGCAAACTCTGCGCGGTCGTATTGAGCGCCAGTGGCCTCATCGATGAGGGCTTCAAGGCCAACTTTGGCACACGCCGTCACAAACATCCCCGCCTTAATCGCCATCTCGCGTTGGCGGCTTGTCAATTTGGGGTAGCCAGAGTTGGGGTGCGTGCTCGCCTCCAGCGCCGACATAAAGCCCTTACAAATGTCGATTAGAAGGTCTGCCGGTAAACCCTTCACGTGGCGCTGAAGCCCTTCGACTTCAGGCAGTCGAAACGGGACCATTCTCTCGAGTACTTCCGTCAATGAAATGAATGGTTTAAGTGGTTCAACCCCCAGATATTTCTCGAGTCCTCCACCGCCCTTGATGCCAGTAATCATCTCGGTGAACGAAGTGCGCCCGACAACTCGTTGCCAGTTGTCCAGCACATAACAAGGAAGCTCGACTCCCAGAAGATTAAGAACTCCCTTATACCTAGCCTCCGGCAGATCGTCAGCAGGAACAACCTCATCCGGGTCAGCCACCAGTTCTCTGGCTTTCTTCCATCGTATCTTTGCTGCATTGCTTGCGAGAGCCTTACGTTCCTCTGGTGACAAGCGCTCCATCCGGGCTTTTCCAGATCTACTGCGCCCATCCTCAATTTGGTGTTCAACCCCGATTTTGGATCCCGTCATAAAAATACGATAGCACAGATTTTAGCATCATGCAAGCAATTTATTATTGACATGCTGGCATGATGCCTTTATAATCTGAACATGAAGCAAGAAGCCCCGACCAACGCGCTAACGCTGATCGGGGCCAGAATCCGCACAGCCGAAGCCATACAGACTCCTCAAGTCCATTATCCGGCTTTGGGCTGTGGATCTCAAGGAGAAAACAGCCATGACGTGCCATTCCTGCCGGATTGAATGTAAGCGCAAAGGCCGTGACCGCAAGGGAACGCAGCGCTACCAGTGCCGCCAGTGCTCCAAGACGTTCCTGGAGCCCCAAGAGAAGCCCCTGGAGGGCATGTACCTGCCCATCGAAAAGGCTGAACAGGTGCTCCGGCTCCTGCTCGAAGGCAATAGCGTTTCGAGCGTGGAACGCCTCACGGACGTTCACCATACGACCATTCTCAAGCTCCTGGTTCTCGCGGGCGAGAAATGCGAGCGGATCATGGCAGAGAAGGTCCGCAACATCAAAGTGCGAGACGTGGAATGCGATGAGGTGTGGAGCTTCATCGGGAAGAAGCAAAAGCGCGTCCGGCCCGAAGATAATCCGAATCTCGGGGATGCCTACACCTTCGTTGCCATCGAACGGCATTCCAAGCTGGTGCTGAACATCGCCCTCGGCAAGCGGGACCAGGCCACAACGGACGTTTTCATCGAAGGCGTGCGGCAGGCCACGGCGCCAACCGAATTCCAGATCACCACGGACGGCTTCAGTCCCTATCGTTCCGCGATCCGCAATACCCTTGAAGACCGCTGCGACTTCGCTCAACTCATCAAAGTGTACCGGGCGAACCAGGAAGGCGAAGCCCGGTACAGCCCGGCCGAAGTCGCGGCCGTGGAGGTGGTCCCAACCATGGGGCAACCCGATCCTGAACGCATCTGCACTTCGATAGTTGAGCGGTCCAATCTCAGCCTGCGCATGGGCATCCGGCGCTTCACGCGCTTGACGAACGCCTTCAGTAAGAAATGGGAGAACCACTGGGCTGCCGTCGCGCTGTGGTTCGTTTTCTACAACTTTTGCCGGATTCACAAATCTCTTCGCGTGACGCCCGCGATGGCTGCGGGTATCGCCGATCACGTTTGGTCAGTCGGAGATTTGCTGTCGGCCTGAAAGGGGAGTCGCTCTTGGAGATGTTCTGCCAAGTTTATGCTCATTCGACTTGGCCTCAAATTCTGATCGAACTCCATATCGCAAGTGACGCGTACAGACCCCTTGCGTGCAAATTCGCTATAAAATCCATACGGATCGGGGCCACGGTACTCATAGCGCACAGTGGTTCCATCCTAGAAACGGAAGGTTCCCTGGTTCCTCTCCTTGTTGAGAGAAACCAGATAACCTTCGACCTGTGTTCCTTGTGAGGTTGCCGCCGTCTCGGTGGAAATCGATTCAAAGTACGCCTTTTCCGATTCTGCGATCTCTGCCGTGATTTTGCCTTCCATACCGTCCGCAACGATCCTTGCGCTATCAATTTCATTCTTGCGAAGCGGGCTCACAATCCGGTTGAGATCCACATCCACAATCCTGTCTTGGAGAATTTCCAGAAGTTCGCGTGGCATCTCGAACTTTGCATTGTCGGCATTGACGATTACGAAGACATTTTTGTCCCCTTCGACATTGAAGCTGTAGGGCTTCCCTTTTATGTGCTGTTTGGCTCCAATCAGACGGATGATTGCAGATATGACTCGCTTGCCGGCTTCAATGGCGACCTCAAGCAATTGTTGCTGATTGGGTTGGATACCTAAAATGGCGATGGATAGAAGCAAAACGTCAAACGAGTTCTTTTCGACGGCGGAAACCCTAAGCCGATGCTCGATCTGCGGTGTAAGACGAGAAGCAATCTTGCCATACGCACCTGAGAACCCCTCCAAGGCCAGGAGCACATCCGAGACCGCCATGGTCCCATCGTCAGCAGACGGGCCATGGTAGCTCAAAGTGATTTTGAGCGGATCGGGCATGTGGACCAGAATCATACCCTAGTCCCCCATCCGCCCGCAACATTTCCAATCCGTTCCCGGTAGGGACACACTTTTAGCGCACTACCCGCTTGTCGGGGGGTGCGTGAATCAGGTACCCTTCGGTAAGCGGCAAGCTCCCGGGTAACCCACTGGGAAGCGATCCGGACTACGGTCTTTTAGATGGAAAGGAGTCTTCGATGATCGCTGAACTTGCGGTCCAGAATCCGCATCATTTAGCTCTTCAAAACTTTGATATGGCGGCCGACGCGCTTGGATTGTCCGAGGATATTCGGGCGATGATCAAGTACCCGGAGAGGGAGTTGTCTGTCACCGTCCCCGTCCGGATGGACAACGGCCACGTCAGGCGGTTTGAAGGTTTCCGGGTCCAGCACAGCACCGTCCGCGGCCCGGCGAAGGGCGGCATTCGTTACCATCCCAACGTCAACCTGGACGAAGTCCGGGCTTTGGCGACCTGGATGACTTGGAAGTGCGCGGTGGTCAACATTCCGTTCGGCGGCGGCAAGGGCGGAGTGACCTGCAACCCGAAGGAGCTATCGCAGACCGAAATCGAGGGGATCACCCGCCGTTACGCCACCGCGATCCTGCCATTGATTGGCCCGTCGCAGGATATCCCGGCGCCCGACGTCTACACGAATTCCCAGATCATGGCCTGGATCATGGATACCTACAGCATGACGAAGGGCTATACCATTACCGGCGTCGTTACGGGCAAGCCGATCGCACTCGGTGGTTCGCTGGGGCGGAACGAGGCGACTGGGCGCGGCGTCTTCTACACCACTGTGAGCAGTTGCGAGCACTTGCGAATCTCATTGAAAGGCGCCAAGGTCGTGGTGCAGGGCTTTGGAAACGCGGGCTCCATCGCGGCTCATATGTTGCATGGCTATGGGGCGTCGGTCATCGCCGTCAACGATTCCCGCGGCTCCATTTACAACCAGGCCGGCCTGGACATTCGCCAAGGTGATTGCCCACAAGGAAGCAACCGGAAGTGTGGTGGGCTTCCCGGGTGCGGAATCGATCACAGCGGCTGAGCTGCTCAGTCTGGAGTGCGACATCCTGGTTCCCGCCGCGCTCGAAAACGCCATCGACGCCAGAAACGCTCCGCGCGTGAAGACGAAGGTCGTCGCCGAGGCCGCGAACGGCCCGCTGACGCCCGAGGCCGATGTCATTCTGCAAGACAAAGGGGTGTTTATCATACCGGACATCTTATGCAATGCCGGGGGCGTGACCGTGTCGTACTTCGAATGGGTCCAGGACGAGCAGCACCTGTTCTGGGACGCGCAGGACGTCTACCAGCGTCTGGAGCGCGTCATGAAGACTTCGTTCAACGACGTTCTCAAGGTCCACGTCGATCGCAAAGCCGGCATGCGGCTCGCGGCCAACATGGTTGGCATTGGCCGTGTCGCCGAAGCAACAAAACTAAGAGGCCTGTACCCGTAAGTTGTTCTGCTAATGCGTGCGCGGTCCGGGGCCAGCGGTTCCGGTCCGCGCTTAGTCGGACCAGCCGAAGCGCTCCTCTCTCCAGGGGTCGCCGTGCATGTGGTAGCCATTCCGCTCCCAGAAGCCGGCGCGGTCCCGTGCGAGGAACTCCGCTCCCGCCAGCCACTTCGCGCTCTTCCAGGCGTACAGCTGGGGCACAATCAGACGGGCCGGGCCGCCATGCTCAGGCGGGAGTGGCTCGCCATCATGAAAGAGGGCGACCAAGGCGTCCTCGGCCAGGAAGTCGTCAAGCGGCAGGTTGGTGGTCCAGCCGCTATCATACGCATGGATGAGAACGTATCGCGCTTGGGGCAGGACGCCGCCGGCGGCTTTGACCAGCTCTCGCGCCGCCACCCCCTCCCAAATATTGCCGAGCCGGGACCACCGCGTGACGCAATGAAAATCCGCGAAGACCTTCACGCGGGGAAGTTGTTGAAACTGCTCCCAGTTCCACTCGGTTGGCCGGGCGATGAGGCCGGCCAGCCTGAAGCGCCACGCGGCCAGATCGATACGCGGCGGGCCGCTCGCGTCGAGCACGGGCCATTTCCGGGTGCGCGACTGGCCAGGCGGCAGCCGGTCTGCACGGCGCGCGTCCGGGCTGATGATGACGTCGGCGGGAAGCCCTTCGGCTCCGGGGACCTGCTCCGGCTGTTCCTCGATTCGATCCATCCCAGCCATTTGATGCCGCTGCGGCACAGCCGGATGCCCGGGCAAGAACCGCCGCAACCCCTTTGCGTAAAATTCTATCACCCGGGGGCCGGGCCCCCAGATCCCGTATTCACTGAGAAAAGCTGTGCCGGGCGCGCACGTATTGGTAGACAATGCGGCGCATGTTCTGGATTTTGGGGCTGCTGTTGGCCGCCGGAATCCTTGCGGCCGGGCACCGAGACCCGGTCGAACCCCTTAACCCTACCGGGCGCCAGCCCTCCGGATCAGTCCAGCCCCGGGGTGAGCCCGCGAGGTCCGGCGCCCTCGATCAACAGAATCTCGCGCAACTGCTGTCCATTCACCGCATATACGTGGAGCGGTTCACCGGCGGCGAAACCGCCGCTCAAATGCGCGACATGATCATCAGCAGCTTGCAACAGGCCAAGCTGTTCGTCATCACCGAAAACCCCGAGCGCGGGGACGCGATTCTCAAAGGCTCTGCCGAGGACCTGATCTTCACGGACACCTTCCAGTACAGTGAGGGAATTAACGTGCATACGCAGGCCGCGAACTCGAGCGGATCTTCGGAGGGCGACAGTGTGAACGGGGTCAGGAGCAGCGCCGGCAACCGCCGCAGCATGTCCGCCGGCGCCGGCATCGGCGAAAACGAATCCAGCCGCACCGCCGAAAGGAAGCACGAGGCAACCGCCGCCGTACGGCTGGTGAATAAAGATGGCGACGTGATCTGGTCGACCACTCAGGAAAGCCTGGGCGGGAAATTCCGGGGAGCGAGCGCGGACGTAGCCGATCGGATTATGAAGCAGCTCGTCGCCGACTATGGCCGGGCCAGGCAGTTGTCCGATCCGGGCGGGTCAAGGTAGAAGAGCCGGGCGCTCCGCCCTGTGCGCGTAGAGGCAGCTTGAGCGGCCAAAGCGTTGCACGACCCCGGCTAGGCTTCCCCACGCTATTAAATTAAAAACGTATAATGTTGAAGACAAACGGGTACGATTGGTGTAGACTGTATTCAGTTAGCTATTTACACATAGCATCCCCGGCGACGGACCCAGCCGTCGCCAGCCCCTCTGAGTGAAGCCCCAGGTTCCCAGCCTGGGGCTTTTAATTTTTGGGCCCATGCTTACCGCAGTCCCTCTGCAAACTCCGGCTTCCTCTCCGCCGCGCTCCCCAACGCTGCGCCTTGCGGCGCCGACGCTGGCGCGGCCGCGCCTTGCCGGTGGTGAGTCGTGGTTTCCCGCAGCGGCGTTGCGGCCACGTGGATTGCGATCGGTCAACGTTGCGGCATTATGCAGGAGGAATCGGCTCGATTGAGGTTCCCTTGATGGCTTCGAGGACCTGCTTGCGATCTTCGGGGTGCAGCGTGGTGCCGCCATGGAACGGAACCACGACCCTTCCACCGGTCAGGCGCGGCACTTTAGGCGTGAACCTACGGCGGTCGCAAGAATTTCCTTGTGCCTATTGGGACACTGCGGAACCCGTGAGTTTGTTGTAGAGCCACGCAAATATTCCGCCGCCAATCAGGGCATCGAAAAACGCCCATATCAATCCTATTACGCTGCCGATAGGAGAGATCGTGTAACCGCGGTACAGCCTGCCGATGAATGTAGGCCCCACTGCGGAGCCGTCAAATGCAATGATCCACCAGGTGAGGAAAAACAGTCCTAGTCCCCAGACTATGCCGCAAGTCAGCGCGAACGCCTTAATGTTGAGCTTCATGTGTGTCTTCTCCTTTATGTGCTTCGAGCCGGACTCTGGAGCTCATCCGCGCGCACCCTGCGCGCCGGCTTGCAGCCCGTTGTCCGGCCTCGACAATCTCCGTTAAAAGCTCGCCGGTGCGGAGGGAGCGTTCCTTGCGCTTGGCACCCCTGTAGCTCCGGGCGCCAAGCGTAACATCCGCGCTCGTCCTGTTCGATCACAGCACCGGCCTTCCACGTCATTGACCCCATCCTACCGCCAGCGGCGCCACCAGGTGACGTTAGGGACGGTGACGTACCTAGCGCGGCCGCGCCTGCCGGTGGTGGGTCATGGTTCGGCGTTGCGACGAGACGACCGAGTGGAACGCCATGAACGGTCGCAAGAGCGTTTGGACTAAGCCGCTGGCGCGGCGGGTAGTGGCCGAAATGTGCGTTGAAGCTAGACTTTTGAAGTCGTTGGCCGCATATCAGCTGCATGCATTTGTTTGCCAGCGGTAATAGAACGTAGCTCATAGACCGACACGGCAAGACCTGCAAGCAGCGCGAACAAAACCAAAGCGTAGAAAATGATCCGACTGAGATTTTTAATGAAGCCTCCGCCATTGCCGGATTCTATATGCTTCTCAATCTTCGTACTCAACTCAATCCGGTCAACGGACATCGAACCCGGGCTATCCTTTTCGATGACGAGCAGTGCATCGACCGCGCCAGCTAGGAGGCGATTGTAGTACCCCAGGTCTAGAAACCAGACTGCGATCCAGAACACGCTTAGTAGTGCGAAAGCACCCGTGAGGAGCCCCCACCGCAACTCGCCCGTCGTGTCACTCTTTGTAACCACTGCGGCGAGCGTCGCAAATGCAGCGACGGCACCAAGCGATTGACTTCGAAGTCTGATGATGAGGTCGTTGAAGTGCATCGCGACCCCTTCATACTCTTTCCATAGTTCAAAGCGGTTAAATACGTCGCCCGGTTTGTCTGGATCTGTCATTGATGATTCCTCCCGTGAGAGTATTTTATTCGACTTAGGAAGGGCTAGAATTGTCTCACGTCAGTTCTTGATGATTCGATCACATGCCTTGACGATACGGCGGGGTGACTCTAGAAAGCAAGCGACGAAGGCTTTCCCTCAACGCACATTTCGGACACTGCCGCGCGGCGGACGCTACGCGTGCGATACTGCAACTGGCGTGCGTCTCGTTGTCAGCGATTTAGAGCGATTCGTGGGTGCGGGACGAAGTCCCTTGCATTCTGTGTGTTACGAACAGAACTCGATTCAATACCCATAACCTACCGCGTTCGCCGCAAACGCCAGCGGCTTCCTTCAAACGGCCCTATCGAAAGTGCCCCGCCAGGAGAAGCACCTCGCTACCCGAGGACCGCCGCGGCGGGGCGCTCCCGATAGGGATCTAACGTCTGTCGGTACTAATCCCCTCTCGCTGGCCTGCTTGACGGACCCGAAGAGGGGGACAAAAGCGCTCGAGGCTTCGCCAGCGGGCGTTCAAACATGTGGTTACTGTGGTATAGCGTCCCTAGCGCCCCTATATGCTACGCTAAAATACAACCGTTTCAGAGCCGACATCTCTGTGGCGTTTCGTTTCGTAGGACGGCATGAGCGATCCAATGCGCAAGCTCATCGAGCAGGCCAATCAGCACCAACACCTCCAAGAGCAGCTATTCGGACAGTGGGACTCTTTGCGCCGGCAGATTGAGAGAGCAAGGATCGTCCCAGAGGGCGCACTAGGAGTTACGGGCATAGCGGCTGCTATGGAGAGGACGAATATCTCACAGTGGCTGCAAGGCGTCGATCGGCAGTTGGAGATTGCGGGCGAACGGATCCGCGAGTTGTCGACCTTTGGTGCGCTCTGGAGCTCGGCTGTCGTCGGAGCCATGGAAGGGCTGACCGTCCAGTCAGCGCTCAACGACGCGATCGTCAAGGCGCTTGAGGAAGCGAGAACCTCACTGTATGAGCGGTTCCGCTTTCCGGGATTCGCTGAGTTGCAGAAGTTCCAAGAGCAGATGAGAGCAGCACATGCTCGGTTTGCGACAATGCAGCCTACGTTCGAGGAGCTTCAGCGGGCACTCGCTGCCATACACACACCATGGATAGACAGCCTGAATGCGTCCCGGTCGTTTGACAGCTTCGCAAGTTTGGCCGGATTGGGCGCTGCGGTCCGCGTCGCTCCGTATGTGTCTGCAACTATCGAAACGGTTCGACGGTCACTTGGCACGTGGGCCACTGTGCCGAAAGGAGTGGACGAGGACTCTTTTCAGCGGGACGAATTCTATCAAGAGCATGGACTCAATTCAAATCTCATTGCCCTACCGGAGCCCGCCTTTACACAGACGCTTGACGTGACCGGAGTCGTCGCCGTTGAGACTCTCGTTCCCGATGCTGACGGTGTCGAATTTGACATTGAACAAAAAAGACTCACGCCGGAGGAACGCGCGTTGTTCGGGCGCACTTCAAGGGCCTTTCAGCTTATGAACGTGCTCGAGACGAAAATCCGCGAGTTTATCCACCGTCTCATGACGCAGCACTGCGGCATTGGTTGGGAGAAAGGCCGCGCGCCAGAGAACGGCAAGGTACTCCTGAAGTGGGAAGAAAAGCGCCAAAACGCGCTGAAGAACGGTGAAAGCCCGCTCGACCTCATCTATTATGCTGATTTCACAGATTACGCGAAGCTCATCACCCGCCGTGACAACTGGCGGGAGGTTTTCTCGGCCGTGTTTCGGGACGAGGATGACGTGAAGATATCGTTCAAACGATTGGAATCTCTTCGCGTAATCACGATGCATTCTCGACCGGTCACAAAAGGGGACCTACTGACAATTGGGACCGAGACTACCCGCATCCTAACTGCAATTGGAGTGCTAGGAAGGACGTGAATAGCGGGCCATGCAGAAGCCCCCTTCGGCCCCCCAATCCACCAGCCGCCGCTAAGCTGGTGCCCTGCTAGGAATCTGAACTGCCGCGTTACCGCGCTTCGCCCCTCGAATCGAAGCTCACTTGGCCCAGCCTGGCGCCGGAGGCGAGCACCTCGCGCAGGCGGCCGCGATTGGGGCCGGATTTCTCCGCCGCGCCCAGCATCGAGCGGAGCGCGTCTGCGAGCGAGGTCTCAACCGGCAGCCGGAAGATCCAGGGAATGTTGACCGAGGTGAGACTGCGGTCGCCAGAGAGGGCGATCAGCGGCAGGAAGGCTTTGACCGCCAGTTGTTCGGCCAGGTGGCTCGAGTCGCGGTCGGTGGCGATTAGTCCCAGCACCTGCTCCTGGTAAATCAGCCTGACCAGCTCGCTGGAGGCTTTCCCCCACGGCCCGTTCGAGGAGACCGGCACGAGCGCATAGCGGCCTTTGAACCCGCGCAGGATTTCCGCGACCTCGGGCGCGGCGGCCAGCTTATCCGCCTGCGGGCCGAAGACGCCAATCCGCAACGGGCCCGCGGGCGAATCGGCCACCGCCGGGCCGTTATAACTCACGCCGCCCTCGCCGACCCGCGCATAGGGCATCTGCATCGGGTAGCGGCGGAATTCAAGTTTGCCGCCCTTCACTGTTCCCAAATACATCGGGACGATGTTCTTGCAGTTGGGATCGAAGACCATCTCGCCGGTCACGCCCTTGTAATGCTCGACTCCGGTGAGCGCATCGCGGATCTGGCCGCGGTTCAGGCCCGCCTCGCAGATGGCCTGGAGAAGAATGTTCATCGTGTCGTAGGCCAGCGAAGCGAAGGCGTCCGGGCGTTTGCCAAAGCGCTTTTCAAAACGCTGGTTGAAAGCGAGCCAGGCGGGATCGTCGCGCGTGGGGTCGAACGGGTAAACCACTTCGAAACCCTCGGCGGCATCGCCCGCGATGCGGAACAGGTCGTCGCCGGCGATGCGGAAGCTGCCAAACACGGGCTGCTTCATTCCCATTTCGCGCATCTGCTTGAGGATCATGCCGGCTGGCGCAGCATCGCCCCAGATCACGATCCCATCCACGCGCGACTCGTTGATGATGCGAAGCTCCCTGCGGAAATCCGTGTCGCCCTGCGTGTACTTCTGCTCGATCACCACGGGATGGCCGAGCCGCCGGGATGCGTCTTTGAACTTGAGGATGCCAAAGCGCCCGTAGCGGCTGTTGATGCGCAAGAGCGCGATGCGCTCGAGCTTCAGGCCGGTGTAAATGCGGCGGGCGAGCGTGTAGCCCTGCACGCGGTCGTCCTGGATGGTGGTGAAGTACCAGGGGACGAGCGTTTCGGGGATGGTGGGGTCGGTCGAGGCGCTGTTGACGATCGGCACTTCGGCCTTGAGCGTTACACGCAGCGCGATGTGCGTGGAATCGGCGCCGATGGAACCGAGCATGGCCCAGACCTTCTCGTCGTAGGCCATCTTGATGATCTCATTGCTGGAGGCGCCCCAGACCGCCTGGTCGTTGTGCACCATCAGCTTGAATGGCTTGCCGCCGTAGCCGCCGTTGGCATTGGCTTCCTCGATCGCAAGCTGCGAGCCTTTGAGCATCATCTTGCCCAGCGGCTCTTCGGGATGGTTCTCGATGGGGCCGAGGAACCCGATGTGCACCTCGTCCACATCCGAGGGCTTGAGCGTGCGCACGTCGCGCGCCCCGCCGTTGTATTCGATGAGCTTGGTGTAGAACTCGTAATAGGGCTTGGCGAACTTCGAGTAGGGCTGCATGTCCTCGGGCTCCAGGGCATACGGCCTCAGCTCGCGGTCCTTGGGTGGGCCAGGCGGGTGAGCGCCGCAGGAGCACGGCGCCGCGCCCTGGGCCCACAGCAGGCCGGCCGGAATAAACGCCAGCAGCCAGACACGGGCGAGCATGATGATTACTCCCCGGAACCGGCGTTCCGGAACATCGCTATCGCTTCGATCTCGACGAGCAGCTCCGGCCGACACAGCTTGGCCTGGATTCCGGTCGAGGCCGGCAGCGGATCCAATCCCTGCTCCGTATAAAACGCGGTGCGCTCCTCGTTGAACTCGGCGTAGTCGCGGTCAATGTCGCGCAAATAGCAGGTCGTGCGGACCACGTCTTTCCAGGTCGCGCCCTCGGCCGCGAGCAGCGCGGTAATGTTCTCGAACGTGCGCCGCGTCTGGGCACGGAAGTCGCCCACGTGCAGCGTCTCGCCGTCCGGACCGACGCTGGCGGTGCCGGAGATGAGCAGCACGGTAATGCCGCCGATATCGATACGCAGCCCGCGCGAAAAAGAGCTGGGCCGCTGGTAGTGAAAAGCCTCGTTGAGCGCCTCCGGAGCGCTGACCGGTCTTTTGGCGATCGCCGCCGCGCCGGAGATCTCGTTGAGCACGTCGTTAATTGTCATATAAGGAATCGACTCCTGTAAACTCCCGGCCGGCCCTCGCCGGCCAGGCATCGTATTTCACTTCATCCGAATTCCGTGGCTCAATCCGTTAGCCGTTGCGACCCAAATGTCGTCACCCTGAAAATCGACGCCGAGAATGTAGTGGTGCGCCGGCGCCGTTTCGGTTTCGACGCGCGTCACCTTGCCGGCCGCGTCGCGGACCAGCATCTCGGGCTTGTTCGTGTCGAGTGCCGGACGGTACACCGCCCAGTTCTCGCCATCGAAATAGGCCAGGCCCTTATCCGTCGAAAACCAGGCGTGGTTGCCGTCCACGCCTTTCACATGATTCAGAAAATTGCTCGGCAGGCCGCTGTCCTTATCCAGAAAATTCTTCCAGCTGCGGCCGTCGTAGCGGCTGGCCCCGAAGTAAGTTGCGACCCAAAGGATCTTGTCCTTCTCCGTCCAACTGACCGAGGTGGTGATCTCGTGGATTAGTCCCTGGTCCTTGAAGAGCACCATTTCAGTCTCGCCGTCGGGATCGTGGTAATCCTTCCAGCGGTCGGTCTTGACGTCGTATTCCAGAACTCCGCCGCCCCACACCGCGTAGTAGACCTTGTCCGCGCCGGCGCTGACCGTTGTAGGTCCAGATCTCGTACATGGGCGTGTTGCGCTCGTTGAAGAGGCTCCATTCGCCGGTGCGCGTGTTCAGGCGGCTGCCGCCGGCCGCCGTGGCAACCCACACAAAATCGCCCTGGACGCCGACGCCGTAAACCACGTCGTTGGCCAAGCCGCTGTTGAGCTGCGTGAAGTTGTCGAAGCGGCCCGCCGAGAACCGGCTCAGTCCGCCCATGGTCGCGGCCCAGACATCGCCGGTCTTCTTGTCCACGGCAACGTAAAGCACTGCGCGGTGCGCCAGGCCCTGCTCGGCGGCGGTACACCTTCCACTTGCCGTTTTCGTAAAGCCCCAGTCCGTTCTCGGTGGCCGCCCAAATGCGCTTGCCATCGACGCAGACGTTGAAGACGTGATTGTCCGGCAGACCGTTGGCGGTGGTGAAGTTTTCCCAGCGAAAGCGGGGCATGGCCGGCGCCGCCGCCAGCGCGGCGGAAGACAATGCAACGAGGAGTGCCAGTGCCTTCTTCATAACGTTTTCAGGTATTCGATCAGATCGTTCAGCTCATCCTTGCTCAGGTCGTTCGACACCCCATGCGTGTCATTGGGGTTGAAGACCGTCCAGATTTCCTCGAGCGACCGCGCGGAGCCATCGTGCAGGTAGGGCGCGGTAGCAAAAACATTGGTCAACTGCGGAACGTCGACGAGCGGCGAGCGGTCCGTCGGTTTGCCGCTGCCGACGTCGGCCAGTTGCTGGTTCGTGTAATGCCGTCCGGAATGGCACACCGAGCACTGGTTGCTTTCCGGAATCGGAGTGCCGTCTTTGCGCGCCGTGCGCTCGAAGATCGCCCGGCCGCGCTCCTGCGAAGGTGTTGGGTCGCCATCCGCCATCCGGTAGCGGTTCGGCCGCAGCGGAATCGCTTTGATGAACGCCACCAAATCGGACAGTTCCTCGCGGTTGTAACTCTGCGAGCGGTAAAAGAATTTCTCGGTGCGCGGCCCGCACTCGGTCTCCAGGTCCGGGTTGCCGCCGTTCCATTTGTACGGCGCCGTCTCCGAGATGTCTTCGAGCAGCCGGTTATCTACGATATCCTTGCCGAAACCATCGGGCTCGAGATCCCAGTTGATTCCGTCAAAAGTCGCCTCGATGTGGCAATTGGCGCAGCCAAAGTGCTTGTGGAAAGCGAATCTTGCCGAAAAAAAGAGGCGCTCCCCGCGACGCTCGGCCGTGAGCGCTTCCGGCGCGCCGAGCGAAATCGTGCCGGCCACTTGGCGCGTGGCCGTATCGATCACCGAGATGGTGTCTTCCGTGTTGTTGGCAACATACAGGCGCTTGGCATCGGGCGAGAGCGCCATACCTTTGGGCGCACGGCCCACCGCAATGCGGCCAATCACGTAATTGGCGGAGGCGGAAAGGTCGTTCGCCAGCGTGCGGCGCCCGGCCGGACTCGCCGCGTGCACGAACTCGAGCAATTTCGGAATATCGATCACCGTAATGCTGTCCGAGCCGGTCGTGCTCACGTAAACCGTTCTCTTATCGGGCGCGATCACGACTCCAAACGGCGGGGTGAAGTAGCGGTCGAGCTCGTCGATCAAGATATGCACCGGCTCCCCGACGTCCTCTCCAAATAGGGCAAGCGAGTTGCCAATCACCCAGCCGTGCGAGACGTGCGCGAGCGGAACCAGGTTCTTCGGGCGCATCTCGGCGGCGATGCCGAGCCGGCCATCGGCCGACATAGCCACATGGAAGATGCCGGCCGCGTTGTGCAGCCGGTAACGGTCCACGACCATCTGGCGGTCCGTGCCGATGACCGTGACCTCCGATTCGGGCGGTGTGCGGAACTTGCCGATGTTCGGGTAGATGTGAGTCGCGTAGATGCGCGAGCCATCCGGCGAGAGCGCGAGGTAACTCGCGCCGCGACCCGCGACCAATCGCTTGGTTTCGATGCCGGTCGTGAGATCGATCACGGATATGTCGTTGCTGATACGGTTGGCGGTGTAAAGGAACAGGCCTTTTCGATCAGAGATCACGGAAGTCGGCTCAAAGCCGGCGGGCAGCGTGCGGAAGACCTGGGATGAAGCGGTGTCGATTTCCGAGACGGTGTCGTCCCAGGAGTTCGCGACGTACAGGCGCTTGCCTTCAGGCCCAAGCGCCAGGCCTTTCGGCACCCGGCCCACGTGGATGCGGCGGAGGATCGCGCCCGAAGCCGCATCGATGACCACAACTTCATCGGTGCCCTGGCACACCGAGTAGAGCCGCGCGCCATCCGGAGAGATCGCGAGCTCGATCGGCGAGGGATAGCGCACCGCGGACGGCTTCGAGGCCGTTGCCGCGAAAAACGCGAGCACGGCTCCGGTCACCGCGAGCGCCCTGCGCATTCTATTTTTCCTCCACCCTAATGATGCGGTCGGCGGCGATGTTCTCGATCACCTGCTTGGTTCCGTTGGGCCACGTGATGGTCAGCTTGTCGATCTTCGCGGCGGCGCCGAGACCGAAGTGGACGCGGCCGTCGCCCTGCGAAAGATAGCCCGAGCCGGCAACGCGCTCATGCTGCTGGTGCACGCCGCCCGCTACCAACTCCACCCGCGCACCGATGCCGTCGCGATTGCTCTTGCCCTTCTTGCCCACGAGCTGGATGGAGATCCAATGATTCGAGCCGGGCGAGACGTTGTGCAGCAGGTAAGCCGGCCCGCCCAGGTTCACAATGAAGGCGTCGATCTTGCCGTCGTTGTCGTAGTCGGCAAAGCAAGCGCCGCGGCCCACCGTCTTGGTATCGAAGAACGGCCCAGCCGCGCGCGAAACGTCTTCGAACTTCATATTGCCGAGGTTGCGGAAGACCGAGTGCTCCTGCGGAATCAAGTGGATCAGGCCGCCGTGAACGATAAAGATATCGTCCCAGCCGTCGTTGTCGAAATCTGCGACGCCGGTGCCCCAGCTTGTGTACTGCGCCGCAAGCTGCGAGATACCGGCGGGCTGGGTGACGTCCTGGAACTTGAGCGAGCCGACATTTTTCATCAGCCGGTTGTATTTCGAATCGGAGACCCAGAGATCGATCTTGCCAGCGTGGTCGAAATCGATGAACACCGGACCCATCGCGGAGGTGTTCTCGCCGCTCTGGCCGTAAGCGACGCCGGCTGGCACCGCAATCTCCTTGAAGGTGCCGTTGTGCTCGTTGTGGAACAGGAAATTCTCGGTCTTGTCGTTGGCGACGTAGATATCGGGGTACCCGTCCAGATCGAAATCGGCCGCGGTGACGCCCATGGCGCGGCTTTTGAATTTCGCGATGCCCGATTTCTCACTGACGTCGGTGAACGTGCCGTCGCAGTTGTTGTGGAACAGCATGTTCGACTCGGGCTCGTAATCGAGCGGGCCGGGGTAATTGTCAGCCGCGTAATAGCTGCGATACGCCGGGTCGAATTTCACGTAGCGGCCGACGAAAAGATCGACGCAGCCATCGCGGTCGTAATCGAGCCAGGCCGCGCCGATCGACCAGCCGGGGACTTTGATGCCGGCCTTCCCGGTCACATCCTCGAACGTGCCGTCGCCCTTGTTGCGATACAGGACCACGCGGCCGTAGCCGGTGACGAGCAGATCGACGTTGCCGTCGTTATCGTAGTCCGCGGCGATTGCGCCCATGCCGAAGAGGTCTGGCGCGACGCCCGCCTGCTCCGTGACATCGGTGAACGTTCCATCGCCGTTGTTGCGGTACAGATGATTGTGGGGCGGCGTCTCCGGCGGCTTGCGCAGCGGATACGGGTGCATGCCTTTCCCCAGCGGCTTCCCGCTGACGGCATACAGGTCCGGCAGCCCGTCGTTGTTGTAATCGAACCAGACGCAGCCCCCTCCCGTGCTCTCGACGAGAGATCCGAGCTTCTGCGCGCCGAAACTGTGGACGAACTGGATACCGGAGCGCCCGGTCGCATCCTCGAACCGGATCGGAGATTGCGGCGCTTGCGCCGACGCGGCAAACAAGAAAAGCGGGAGCAGTACCCCCACAGATTTCATTTCAGGCCTCCATGGGCGGAGTGAACCGGGAGCAGCATTTTGACTGGGTCGGTCGAGCGCAGCAGGACCTCGGGCACCGCGTTTTCGGGCGTGCGCTCCGCGCCGGCGTGGCAGCCGACGCAAATGCGCTGCTCGCCGCGCCGCGCCCAGAACCAGCCCTGTTCGGCCTGAACGACGTTGGCGTTAGCGTCCACGAGCTCGAACCGCAGCGGCCGCTCGCTCGGCGCCGTTACGAAGAACGAGCCGTCGCGCTCGACTGGGGCCTCGCCGAGCTGGACCTGCGCGCCCGCGTCATCCAGCGTATAGAGGCGCACGGCGGCGACGGAGCCCTCGGCAATGCGCGCTGTGCGCGACGTGTAAGCATTCAGGCAAAGCAGGTTCGCGCCCACGCGGTTGCCAAGCCCCGAGGGATGCCGCAGCGGAACCCTGTGCGGCTGGATGAGCACGGGCTGGAGCGCATTGCCGTGGCCATGCCGAAGGGGCGTGAGGCGGTTCTGGCTGAGGTCCAACCGGTAAAGCGCGAACGCCGCGCCGGGCTTCGCACGGTAGGAAACGAGCCACTCACCGGGTTCGATCTCGGCCACGGGTCCGGCGAACTCGCCTTTGGGCAGCGGGATTTCAATCCCGGCCGCGCGCGCCGAGGTAAATCGAGCCAGCCGGCCCGCCGTCTCAAATACAATATCGCCGGAGAGAAGCTCGCGGCCCGCATGCCGGTCGCGGCCGTGATCGCAGCGGTGCGCCTCGACTCCGCTGCCATCCACGTATACGGTGTAAACCTCGCGGATGGCGGAAGGGGGCGCCGGGTATGGCGCCTCAAACAGCACGCGGCCATCTCTCAGCACGTCCGTCGCGAAATGGTCGCCGGGCGAGTAGGTCAGCCGCAACGGGGCGCCGCCCGCCAGCGGCACGATCTCGAGTTGGAACCCTTGGGGCGTTCTCCGTGCGTAGACGATCTTTTCGTCAGGGAGGTAAAACGGCCGGAGGCAGTCGTCGTTGCCGGAGGTGATTTGGCGCGGCGTGCCGCCAGCGGCGGGGATTTCAAAGATCTGCCAGGGAGCGTTTGCTTTCTCTTCGCCGGAGAAAAGCACGCGCTTGCCGTCGAGGGAAACGGCGGCATCGGCGGAGGCGGAGAAGCTGGGGACGAGTACGCGGCCGCTGCCGTTCGAAACGATGATAAGGCGCGCCCCGGCAGGGAACCGCTCGTTTCCAGTCCCGGGGTTGTATCGCGGGGCCTCAGTATAAATGTATGCGAGCAGAGACACGTTGCTACCCACCGCTACGGTGCAAACCCCTACGACGGCCACCAACCCGGAAACTGCAGGAATCAGGACCTTGAGACCAACCACTCTGGAAGATTATAGCGTGTAAAAAGTCTAAGCGCATTATCTGAAAAGATTATTCACCTTGAGGTGGTGCTATGCGTTGGCCCAGCCCCTTCGCGGGCCGGGTCAAGTTCTCACCGCGCCTGGGCGAGCGGCTGTATGAATTTGTGCCGCGGGCCGCAGCTTGCGGCGCCGGCTCTCGTGCCGGCCAGCGCATCTCCGCTGGTGTTCCAAGACCGAGTTCCGCGATCCAGCGCGGTCCTGCCCACTACCCTGCGCTGCATAAGAATTTCCGATCACCCCGATAGAAACGTTGCGCTTTGCGCTCCGGCGGCCCCGGTGCATCCTGTAGAAGAGGAGCCCTGAACTTGTACCCGAAGTGTAACGTTCTGACGGGAGCGCTGTTATTCGCCGGAGCGGCGATGGCCCAAACCCCGGATGCCCAGGCGCGTTGGGCCGCGATGGAATCGGCGGTGAAGTCGGCGCAATCGGCCGGTGACAACGCCTGGATGCTGGTCAGCTCGGCGCTGGTGCTCATGATGACCGGCCCCGGCCTGGCGCTGTTTTACGGCGGGCTGGTGCGGAAGAAGAACGTCTTGGGGACCATGATGCAGAGTTTCGTGCTGATGGCCCTGGTGACAGTCCTCTGGGCGGTGGCCGGCTACAGCCTGACCTTTGCGGAAGGCTCGCCTTGGATCGGCGGCATCCGGTATTTGTTCCTCGAGGGAGTCGGCGCCGCGCCGAATCCCGATTACGCCGCTACCATCCCCCAGCAAACCTTCATGATCTACCAGTTGATGTTTGCTATCATCACGCCCGCCTTGATCAGCGGCGCTTTCGCCGAGCGGATGAAGTTCAGCGCCATGGTGCTCTTCATGTGCCTGTGGTCGTTCCTGGTCTACTTCCCGATGGCGCATATGGTTTGGGGCAAAGGCGGCCTGTTGAACGCCTATCTGGGCGGGAGCGTCCGGTGCTTCGATTTCGCCGGCGGCACGGTGGTGCACATCACATCCGGCGTTTCCGCGCTGGTCTGCGCGCTGTACCTAGGCAAGCGCAAAGGCTACCCAAGCGAGCCGATGAAGCCGCATAACCTCGTCCTGAGCTTCATCGGGGGCTGCCTGCTTTGGGTGGGATGGTTTGGATTCAATGCCGGCAGCGCGCTCTCCTCCTCGGCGCTGGCCACAAGCGCATTTGTCGCCACTCATTTCGCCGCCGCTGCCGCGGCTCTGGGCTGGTTGCTGGCAGAGTGGATTCGCATGGGCAAACCCAGTATGCTGGGCGCCATCTCCGGCGCCGTGGCTGGCCTCGTCGCCATCACTCCGGCCTCGGGTTTCGTCAAGCCGCTGCCCGCGCTCGCAATCGGCCTGGCCGCAGGAATCGTTTGCTATTTCATGGTGACCGCTGTCAAGCGCAGATTCGGCTACGACGATTCGCTCGATGCATTTGGCGTGCACGGCGCCGGGGGGACGCTGGGAGCCCTCCTCACCGGCGTTTTCGCGACCAACTTGGTCAACGGCGCTCTCAAGGATTCTTCAGGCCGGCCGCTGCCGCTCGGGATGGTGGACGGCAACGCGGCGCAAGTCTGGAGCCAATTCATCGCCGTGGCGATTGCGTGGGCTCTCGCGGCCATCGCCACCCTGGCGATCCTGAAAATCTGCGATGCCCTGATCGGCGTGCGGGTCCACGCCATGGACGAAACCGAGGGGCTCGATTTGAGCATGCACGGCGAAGAGGCGTATAACTTTGAAGCGTAGCGAGGAAGCATGAAAAAGATCGAAGCCATCATCCAGCCGTTCAAGCTCGAGGACGTGAAAGAGGCCCTCAAAGGCATCGGCATCGACGGCATGACCGTTACGGAAGTGCGCGGCCACGGGCGCCAGAAGGGCCACAAAGAGGTCTATCGCGGCCAGGAATATCAGGTCGATCTGCTGCCGAAGGTCAAGCTGGAAATGGTCGTGCCCGACGGCCGCCTCCAGGAGGTTGTACGGACCGTGGTGCTGGCGGCGCGCACGGGCAAGATCGGCGATGGGAAGCTGTTCATTTCCGATGTGGCGGAGGCCATCCGGATTCGCAATGACGAGCGCGGGGAATCGGCCCTCTAGGGACAGCCCGGCGCTCCAGGAAGTGTGGACGAACCCGGCCGCCGTCCTGGCCCGGCGCTCGCACGCGGTCGATGCGGCTGTCCGCGAGGTTTTCGCCAGGCGCTTGCTCCCGGCGGTCCCCGGCGGCTTGGCGCTCGTGGCCGTGGGTGGTTTCGGCCGGGAGCAGTTATTTCCGCACTCGGATGTCGATCTTCTCCTTCTGGTCGAATCCGGCAACCTGCCCGAGCGGAAGCGGGATGCGATTTCGGGATTTGTCCAGAGCCTCTGGGACCACGGCCTGACCGTCAGCCAATCCGTGCATACGCCCGCGGAGTGCTGCGAATTTCAGGAACGAAACATCGAGTTGAGCGTCAGCCTGCTCGACCAGCGATATCTGGCCGGCGACCGCGGCCTCTATGCCAAGCTCTCGCTCGGCCTGGCCCGCTTTTTTCACGGGCAACGCCTCACGCTCGCCCGGCGCCTGTGCCGCATGGGGCGCGAGCGCCACGCCCGCCAGGGTGGTTCGATTTACCAGCTCGAGCCCAATGTCAAAGAGGTCCCGGGCGGGCTCCGCGATTACCAGCTTGGCGGCTGGCTGGGCCAGCTCCGGAAGACCGGGCCAGACCGCTTGGCTCGCCCCGAACCGCCCGCCGCCTTGCTCCCAGCCCGCGATTTCCTCTTCGCGCTGCGATGCTGGCTGCACCTGAACACGGCGAGGGACATGAACCTGCTCACCTTCGATCTCCAGGAGGAAATTGCCGCGGGGCTTGGCGCCGGCCCGGCCAGTTGGATGCGCCAATACTACTCGCATGCTCGGGAGATCCATCTGGCCGTCCTGCGGGAGATGGAAGCCGCCGAGGAGCAAGTCAGCTCGCTGCTGGTCCAGTTCCGCGACTGGCGCTCGCGGGTCGCCAACGCCGGCTTCTCCGTTTCGCGCGAGCGCGTTTACTTCCGCGCTCCCCAGCGCCTGGAGTACGAGCCGCTTCTGGCGCTCGCGCTGTTCCAGTTCGTCGCGCGTCACGGCGTGCGCCTGGCGCCCGAAGCCGGACGCCACCTGGCCGGAGAATTGCCGCGCTTGCGGCGGTTTTTCTCCCAATCGCGGCCGGCGCTGTGGCCCATTTTGAAGGATATGCTTTCCGCGCGCCACCGGGCCCTGGCGCTTCGCGCGATGCACGAGACCGGCGTCCTGGCGGCGCTTTTTCCGGAGTGGGCCGGCATCGATTGCCTCGTGATTCGCGACTTCTATCACCGCTACACGGTGGACGAGCACACCCTGGTGGCGATCCAGATCCTGGACGATCTCGCCTCCGGCGCCGCGCCCGCCCACCGGCATTTTGCGGAGCTGCTCTCCGAGACCGGCGAGCCCGAGCTGCTGGTTTTCGCGCTGCTGTTTCACGATACCGGAAAGGGCGCAACGCCGGGCCCCCACGTTTCCGAATCCGTCCGGCTGGCCGAAAGCGCGATGGAGCGCATTTGGATGCCGGCCGCCGAGCGGCGGACGGTGCGGCTCCTGATCGACCGCCACCTGGATCTTTCCATCGCCATGAGCGGTCGCGACCTGGACGATCCCGGCACGGCGCGCTACCTGGCCGGACGCGCGGGCACCCTCGAAGCGCTGAAGAAGCTCGTGCTCGTCACCTATGCCGACATCGGCGCGGTCAATCCCACCGCCATGAGCTCCTGGCGCATGACGCAGCTTTGGCGGGCGTACCTGGCGGTTTCCTATGAGCTGACGCGCGAGCTCGAACAGGACCGCCTCGCGCCGGCAGCGGAAAGGCCGGAATTCCTCGAGGGGTTTCCTGTCCGCTATCTGCGCACCCACTCGCAGGCCGAAATCGGCGCGCATCTCGAACTGGAGCGGCGGAGCCGTGATCGCGGCGTCGCGCTCGAGATTCAAAAGGAAGACGGTTACTATCGTCTGACGCTGGTCACGCGCGACCGCCCCTTCCTGCTGGCTTCCCTGGCCGGGGCGCTCTCCGGCTTTGGAATGAATATCCTGAAGGCGGAAGGCTTTTCCAACCGGCGCAACACCATCCTCGACACCTTCTCCTTCTCGGATCCCCACCGCACGCTCGAACTGAATCCCCAGGAAATGGACCGGCTTCGCATGGTCCTCGAACGGGTTGCCCTGGGCAAGACGGATGTGAAGGCGCTGCTCGGCGGCCGGCCGCGTCCCGCGCCCCCGAGCGGCGGGTCGCGAATCCGGCCCAGCGTCAGCTTTGACAACGCGGCGTCGGATTCCGCTACGCTGGTCGAAATCGTCGCCGAGGACCGCCCCGCCCTGCTCTACGACCTGGCTTCCGCCATCTCCTCCGCGGGCGCGAACATCGAGCTGGTGCTCATCGACACCCAGGCGCACAAAGCGCTGGACGTCTTCTACGTCACCGCCTCCGGCGCCAAGCTCACCGCCGGCCAGCAATCCGCGCTCAAGCACGCGCTGTACAGGGCCTGCCAGGGGTAACCTGCCCCTGAAAGTCCCTCAGGACCGCTTGCTGGAGCGCAATTCAATGTTATCAATAAGTTACACTGAACCGCGGCCATATTCAAGGGCCGGAGCGGCGGTATTTTCGGGCATTATGTGGGGCGGTCGCCCTCGTCCGCGGCGGACCCCCTGGTCCGGCTCTCCACAAAACTCATTTGAGCCCCTCAAACAGGGCCGACGAGGGCGTCGGCCGCGGGACAGGGGTCCCGCCCCACAACCGCAACTTCCTCAGCCAGCCGGGCCTCCTGGCGCGGCGATAGCAGTACTGGGAACGTCTGTATAATAACCAAAGTTGGCTTGACCGGACAGGGAAGCTGAGCTACCTTTAAGCCGTACATTCTGAAGAGCGCATGGGCTGTCGTACGCCCGAGTGCATGGGTGTCGAAGGCATGGGGAGCAAGAGCAGAGGTGGAACCGAGGTGCAGGACGCCAGGCGTGTGGGCGCCGTGGCGCTCGCTATGGCACAGATTGAGGATCAGATCGGGCAGGAAGAGACAAAGCCGCGCCGGGTTGCCAGCCTGAGGGGCCAGACAATGATTGAATTCACGCTGACCATGTTTCCTTTTCTCGCCATGGTCCTGTTCCTGGTGTGGCTCTGCTGGCTGATTTGGGCAAAGGCCACCTTGCAGCAGGCCACTCGTGACGCCGTCCGTCTCGGCATAACCATCACCGGATCGCAAGCTACGCAGTATTACAACGGCTATGATCTGACCACTATCGTAAAGAATACGGTCGTGGCGAACTCGTGGGGACTGCTCCCGGCTACTAAGCCGGGCGCGACCCCCACTAAGCTGATTCGGGTCAACTACTATCAGCCGCCCGCTGCGACCGCCCCGGCGGGCACCATGCCCACTCTTGCGAACACCCCAGGCGGTAAAGTGATACCAGGGAACATAATACAGGTCTCTATCGAGGGGTTCTCCATTATTCCGCTGGTTCCGCTGATCTTTAACGGCACCGTGATCCCCCAGTCGCCGCTGACGCTTGCGCCGTCAGTGTCCGCCGACCTTATCGAACCGTCGAAGGACCCGCCAAACATCGGGAATCCGCCCTAGGAGCCGCGCCATGAACCGCCAAACGTCGCGAGGACAAGCGATCGCCGAGTTCAGCTTCATGGTGCTCTTTTTGATGCCCCTCCTGCTGGGCACGATTGGGATCGGAGTGAACCTGATCAAGGCCCTTGAGGTCAACCAGTTGGCCAGGGATGCAGGAAGCATGTATGCGCACGGCTTAAACCTTTCGCAGCCGGGCAACCAGTCCATCCTTCTAAACATCGGCTCGAGCCTGGGGTTGCAAGCAAGCGCCAGCGCCAGTACCGCCGTGCTATATCTCTCTCAAGTTACGTATGTGGACGCAGCCACCTGCCAGGCCGCGGGCTATACACTCGATGCGAGCGGCAACCCGCCGAACACGTGCTCGAACTACCAAAAGTGGGTCTTTGAACAGCGGTTGGTGCTCGGCAACTCCTCAATCCACAAGAGCGACCTCGGCGATCCGACAACATTATCGATCTGGAACTCGACCACAGGACAGATTCCAATGGGCACCGCGAGCGGCGGCGGCTCGAACGGATACGTGAACAATACGGGAGCAAGAGCGCAGTTCAGCGGCATCAACCCCTATGCAAATGTGAGCGGCGTAGTTTCCGGTTTGCCATCCGGCCAGGTCATTTATGTTGCTGAGGCCGCGGCGAAGACTTGGGCCGTGCCCCCATTCTTTGGGGGGGGAAACATCTACTCTTCTGAGGATTTTTGAGTTTTGCGGAAAGGAAAGACTATGCGTAGAGGCATCGATTCGCGAACCCGCCGGGGGCAGATCGCGGTCATGTTCACGTTGATGACGCCGTTGCTTTTAGCGCTCCTGGGCCTGGCAGTCGACAGTTGCATTAAGTACCTCGTGCAGGCGAAACTCTCGGCCGCGGTGGATGGCGCAGCGCTCGGCGCCGGGAGGCTGCTCGGCTCAGACGCGAACACAGAGGAAATCGCGGGCGAGTTCCTCCAAGCGAATTTCCCTGGGTGGGTGGCAAAACCAACACCACATTGCGTACACGGCTATCTCGGCGCCTATAATTGCTCCGCCACCATTCACTACACCCAGCCGACGATTACGTCGAATCAAATCTCCGTTTCTGCTTCGGTCTATGAGCCGACCATCTTCATGGGGCTGCTCGGCTATCCGTACCAAATCGTGCCCGCTGTGAGCGTGGCGACCCGCAAGGACTCGCGTCTCGTGATGGTGCTTGACCGCTCCGGCTCCATGACCAACACTGATAAAACTACCGGCAAGACCGTTGTGAGTGAGGTCCAAGGCTTGGCGTCCTGGCTTACGAACCAGCTCATCTCGGGAACCGACGAGGCGGGGTTGGTGGTCTATGACACGACCGCGGTCGTAGGGTATCCTACCTACAACAATACAGGCTGCATTACAAGACCTTATAGTTTCGATCCCACCCGCTGCGGCGGCCCAGACACGAGCTTCGCATCCCAAGGCGGTACAAAGTGTTGCGACATGCTATGGGCGATCAACAAGATGGCGGCGGGCGGAAATACAAACATGGCCGAGGCGCTCTCGCTGGCTTATATCGAGCTACAGAAAGCCCATAACCGGGACTTCGCGAAGGACGGGGTGGATGACAGACTCAATTCCATCGTTTTTTTAACCGATGGCGTGCCGAATATGTTTGCCGCGGACCTCAATAACAAGGCGGCCCAAGGTACGTCGGCTCCGTTGGCGGGCCTCCCTGCTGTTCCCTCCCCGGGCAACTCGCTCAAGCCTTACAACAAGTATTGCGGCGGCTCCGGCTCCAACTGCTCTCCGTGTCAGTACGACCCTGGCGACGGCTCTACCGGTACTGCCGGCCACGAAATGATCGGTTCGATCGGAATCGCTGGTGGCCTCTATCAACTGGCAATGTACGACCAGGCCCCGCCGCCCAATGGTGTGGCCCCCAAGAGCACAGCAACTATGCCTTGGACGCTGTATTGGGTCGAGCGTGCGGGCAACTACACTGTGATTACGCCAAATACGCCCACCCACTCTTGCAACGGTTTTACCGGCTCCCAGAGCACGACTTCTGATATGAAGGACATGGCGCAAATCCCGCCCTGGGATCTCTTTGGGAACAGGACGAGCCCCTTAAACAATGGCTACATACACTCATCCATGGTCGGGGGAGGCACCCCTGTCTACGACGGGAAAACCGCCTATACTCCCACACAGCCGACCAGCTCATATCAAATCAACATTGCCGCCTGGAACGCCGTGGATAACGTTGCCAATACTATCCGAAGCGATGCCAATCTGAAAGTGACGTTCTTCGTCGTTGGTTACACGGGGAACGGCGGAACCGACGAGGGATTGCTGCTGAGGGTCGCCAATACCCAAACTTCCAGCAACTACACTGCGTCTCCTAACCAACAGACCGGACAATACTACCGAGCAGCAGACATGGCAGACCTCCAGACGGCATTCAAGGAGATAGCTACGTCCTTGCTGCGCCTGGCACAGTAGCGCCGCAGGTTGTCCGAATTGGAAAGACCGCTTCTCGTGTCGTGTCTCCGAAATCCCTTGAGACCGCTCTCTGACGGTCGCGGCTCCGTTCCGAGCCGCGCGCGTCAGCAAGCGGTAAGTGAACTTCGGAGACAGCACATTAGCAGACCAGATCGCTGCGGGAGAGGCGGAAACCATCCAGGCTGCCGAGCACGGTGGCGGCGATCTGCCTGGGGTCGAAGAACATCCGCGCGATGCCCTGCACGTCCGCGGCGGTCACGCGCTCGATGCTCTCCAGCAACTCGTCCAGGGTAAAGAACCTCCCAAAGTAGATCTCCTGCCGAGCCAGGTTGGCCATGCGGCTCGAGGTGGATTCCAGGCTCAGCATGAGCGAGCCTTTCATATAATCCTTGGCGCGGCGAAGCTCTTCTTCCCCGGCCGGGGTGTCCTTCAATCTGCGGAACTCGGCCAGAATCGAATCCACCACCTTGCGCGCCGCCTCCAGCGAGGTGCCCGCGTAAACCGACAGGCAGCCGGTGTCGCGATACGGGTTCAGATCGGAAAACACCGCGTAGGCCAGCCCCTGCCGCTCGCGGATGTTCTGAAAGAGACGCGAGCTCATGCCGCCGCCCAGCACCGTGTTCAAGACGTAGCAGGCGAAGCGGCCCTCGTGGGAGAGCGGGAAGGACGGGACCCCGAGGCACACGTGCACCTGCTCGAGCGATTTCTTGTTGCGGATGGCGAGGCGCGCGTGCGTTGCGGGCGCCGGATCGGGCTGGGCCGCCGGCCCCGGCGGCAGCGCCTCGAACCGTTCCCGCGCCAGCTCCACCAGCCGGCCGTGCGTCAGGCGCCCGGCGGCGGTGATAGTCATGTTCGAGGGCACGTAGGCGCCCTGGTAATAGCTCGCGATCATGTCCCGATGGAAGCGACGCACGGTGTCCCTGGTGCCAAGGATCGGCTTGCCGAGCGGGTGGCCCTTCCAAAAGTTCGCGGAAAAGATCTCGTGCACCAGGTACTCGGGATTGTCGGCGTCCATCTTCAGCTCTTCGAGGACGACGCCCTTCTCCTTTTCGATGTCCCGTGGGTCGAACAGGGGGTTCAAGACCAGATCCGAGAGCACGTCGAAGGCCTGGGGCAAATGATCGTCGAGGACTTTGGTGTTGAAGCTGACCAGCTCCTTGGCGGTGAAGGCGTCCAGATTGCCGCCGATGGAATCGACCGAGCGCGCGATCTGTTCGGCCGTGCGCGTCTTGGTCCCCTTGAACAGCATGTGCTCGATGAAGTGGCAGAGGCCGTTCTCCGGCGGCTTCTCCCGCCGCGAACCCGCGCCGATCCAGAGGCCTACGGAGACGGAGCGCACGTGCGGCATGGCCTCGGTGACGATGCGGACGCCGTTCGGCAGCACCGTCCTTTGGACCTCGCCGGGAATCGTCTCAGACACAGGCATCTTGGGCGGTAAAACCAGTGCTGCCGTATATTTTCCCATTTTGGAAGGGGTAGCGCTACGGGACTAAGCCCCCGCCGAAAGACTTATACTACGCGGTATGGCTCGTGCGGCATGGCGGGATGTGCCGGTAATGGTTGGCCTGCTCGCGGTGTTTGGCGTGTTCGCAGCGCGTGCGGCGGCATCGCTGCCGTATGGGTATGACGAAGCCGACTACGTTTACGCCGCTTCGCAGGGTCTGCGCGCCAACTACCTGGACTCGCCTTCGACCCCAATTGCCGAGTTCGTGCGGCTGGGACTGGAAAAGGGGGCCCATGCGAACCAGAGGGCGACGCTTTCCGGGCACATCCGCAGCCGGAACGATATACTGTTCTACCGGCACTGGCACGGCCCGCTGTATTACTACTGGCTCAGCGCGATGGCATCGCGGTGGCAGCACGAAGAGCGGGTCATGCGCCTTGCGACGCTCGTTTTCGGCGCCCTCACGTTCCTGCTTCTATATGTGGGGCTGCCCTGGGCGATTCCGGGGCCCATAGGGCGGCGCGCACGGCTTCTGGCCGCGCCCGTCTATCTATTGGGCTACGCCAATATCAGAACGGCGGCGATGATCGGACCGCATTCGCTGTTCGCGCTGCTTTCGCTGGCGGTTGTGATCCTGCTCACGAAGCTGAGCGCAGATTCGGCCAGCGCGCGGCCTCCGGCCGACGGGCGCGGTGCAGGGGACCAGGAGACGGCCACGCATCGTCTCCCAGGGCGCGCCAAGCTGCGGTATTGGTACGCCGCGCTGGTCCTGACGGGCCTCGCTGCGGCCACGCTCGAGGTCGCATTCGTGCTGGTTGCGGCTCTGGCGGCCGTTTGCTGGATCGAGCGCAAGCGCACGTTTGCGGGCTGGCCGGCGCGCGCGTGGTTCCAGTTCGGAGCCCGGTCGGCGGCGGCGCTACTGGCAACCCTGATGGTGGTTTGGCCGGCGGCGCTGCTGAAACTTTCGGCTCTGAAAGCGTATGCGTTCATGGCGTATCTTTCGGTGTTCCGGAAGGCGGCCTGGGGGGAAGCCGGGGTCATCGAGTCCTGGCGGCTGCTTCTCAAGAGCTCGGCCGTTGAATGGCTACTGGTTGCTGCCGCGGCGATTTTCTGTATCCGGCGCCGCAAGGCGCCGAGGGCGGCGGTCCCTGCGTTGGTGTTTGGCGCGCTGATGCTGGTTTCGGTGCTGCGGGTGGTCAGCGCCGAACCGCGGTACGTCGTGATGTACCTGCCCGCACTGACCGTTTTTGCGGCGGTGGCGCTGGCTTCGGCGCTGGCGCCGGTCAAGACGAATGTAACCTACGCCGTGCTGGGCGCGACTCTCCTATTGATGGTCTGGAATACGAACCGGCAGCTCCGGCCGATTCCGGCGGAAGCGTATGACCGGGCTTGGGCACCGGTGAAACTGCTCCGCAGCCAGCATCTCGAGTCCGCGAGGCTGCTCGTACCGCAGGGCATGGTTCCCGTTCTGCACTTCTATTTTCCGCGGGCGGCGTTCCGGGGCTATGTGGATGACCGGGAGATCGCGGCGGCAGCGGGGCAATTCGATGGCGTTCTCGTGGCGGAGCACGGGCTCAGGTACGTTCCGATCCGCGGAGCCGGCGCGGGGCGCTGAAATGCCGGGACGGCCCGTTCCAATCCTGCTGGTGGTGCGCACGCTGGGGCACGGCGGCACGGAGCGGCAGACGGCCGAGCTCGCAAAGGCGCTTGACCGGAGCGCTTTCGCGCCGCACGTCGGATGCTTCCGCGGCGGCGGCTTCCGGGCGGAGGAGCTGCGCGAGAGCGGCGTGCCAATCGTTGAGTTCCCGCTGACTTCACTGGTGAATGCATCCGCCCTTCGCGCCGCCGCGCGGTTGGGGCGGTATCTGGAAGAGAAATCCATCCGGATCGTACACTCGTTCGACTACCCGGCAAACATCTTTTGCGCGCCGGCGGCAAAGGCATTTCGCACGCCGGTCGTGCTTACAAGCCAGCGCAGTTACCGGACGATTTACGCGGCGCGCTACCGGATGCTGCTGCGGCTGAGCGACCTGATTACCGACGGCGTCGTTGTGAACTGCGAGGCCATGTGGCGCCACCTCATGGACGACTACTCCGTTCCGGGCGAGAAAATTCACTTGTGCTACAACGGGCTGGACACCCAAATCTTCCACCCGCTGGCGCGCGCGGGTCGCGAGGCCGGGCGGGAAACCCCACTCGTAATCGGCACGGTTACAGTGCTTCGTCCCGAAAAAGGATTGCGAATTCTACTGGAAGGATTCGCGCTGGCGAGAGCTGAGCGGCCCGGCATCCGGCTGCTCATCGCGGGCAGCGGGCCCATGCTCGCGGAACTCGAGGCGGCGAGCCGCGAGCTGGGAATCGCGGAAGACTGCGTATTCGAGCCGGCGGCGAAGAACGTCGTTCCCTGGCTGCACACGCTCGATATTTTCGCGCTGCCGTCGCTGTACGAAGCGTTTTCAAACTCGCTGATGGAAGCGATGGCATGCGGCTGCTGCGCAGTGGCGTCCAACGTTGGCGGGAACGGCGAATTGGTTGAAGACGGCGAAACGGGGCTGCTATTCGAGCGGGGGAATGCGCGCGATCTCGCCCAGAAGCTTGTGCTCCTGATCGACCGCGAAGACTTGCGCAAGCGTCTGGCGGACGCCGGCGCCGGGCGGATAGCGGAGCGCTTTTCGATTCAGACTTCGGTCGAACGGATGGAGACGATTTATGACAGTTTCCTATCGAAGGCCGGATTGGCATGAAGCGGGCAAGAGCGGCCAAACAAGCGCGCTTATCGCGCTGGCCTTAACCCAGTGCCGCCGATTCGACGCCGGCGGCGGGCGCTGGCCGCGCGGGAACGGGATAAAATCGGGGGAGCCGGTTAGGGGAGGCGATGGCCAACGACGCGCGGCCCATTCGATTGCTTCAGCTCTCGCCGCGCAACCTCTGGCCGCTGGATAGCGGAGCGAAGCTGCGCGAATATTATTTCGCGCGCCAACTCGCCCAGCACGTGCGGCTCACCTACCTGGGGTTCTGGGAAGCCGCAGGCCCGCGAGTGGACAGCCCTCCTCCGGACGTGTTGGTGCCGGGCTGCGGCGAAATCCTGATTTTGCCCAGGGGACGGCGCTACTCTTTCTTCCAGCTCGTGCGGGGCGCGCTCACGCGCACGCCGGTCACGGTGCTCAATTGCACGACGGAAAGGATGGCCGCCGCACTTCAGCGGTTGCTGGAGGAAAGGGCGTTCGACCTGGTCCAGATGGAAGGGACTCAGTTGGCTGCGTATCTGCCGCTGATCCGCGCCGCACGAAGCCGGCCCCGAATCGTCGTTGACTGGCACAACATCGAATCCGAGTTGATGAGCCGGTACAGCGAATACGCTCCCAACCTCGCGCGGCGGCTCTACGCCAGACGGACCGCGCGAAGCCAGAAAACCGTCGAGCGGCGCCTGCTCGGCGATTGCGATGCGCACGTCGTGACCAGCGAGCGCGAGCGGCAGAAATTGCTGCAGCTCGCGCCCGGCGCTGAGGTGCTCGTGGTCGAAAACGGGGTGGACGTCGCGTATTACAGCGACGCGGCTATCGAAGAGGCTTACGGCCATTTTCGCGGCGCGCGGCCATCGAAAGCCCGCCGCGACCGGGTACTGTTCGCCGGCTCGATGGACTATCACGCCAACATCGATTCCGTAACGTACTTTGCCCGCGCCGTCTGGCCGCAGGTTCGCGAGCGGCTGCCGGAAGCGGTGTTCACGATCGCTGGCCGTCATCCCGCGCCCGAAGTCCGGGCGCTAGGCGCCCTGCCGGGAATCGATGTCACTGGCTTGATCGAGGACATTCGGCCATACTATCGGGAAGCGATGGCTGCAATCGTGCCCGTCCGAATCGCTGGTGGCACTCGGCTGAAAATTCTCGAAGCGATGGCAGCGGGGGTTCCCGTGGTCTCAACACCGCTGGGCGCCGAAGGGCTGGAGGTTGAGCCCGGGGTGAACATTCTGATCGGCGAAACCGAGGACGAGTTTTGCGACGGCATTGTCAGCCTTTCGGAGGATCCGCAGCGGTGGCGGCGCCTGGCGGCGGCCGGCCGTGCGCTGGTAGAGGCCCATTACGATTGGGCGGCGGTCAGCAAGAAACTGGTGGACCTGCACCTCAGTCTCGCCCGGCGCGCCCAGGCGGTGGTGGCCGGGTAGGAAACGCCGGAATGAGCGATCCAGCGTTCCAACCAGCGATCCGGCTCCTTGCGATTATCGAGGCCAGCACGGTTACCGGCCCGGTAAAGAATCTTCTGAGCTTCTTCCGGACGGCGCGCGCGCTGCCGGGCGCCACGGGCTTGGATCTTTCTCTTGCAACCTTCCGGCGTGGTGACGCGGCGCGCGGCTCCGACGCTTTCTTCGAGGCCGCGGCGGCGGCGGGAATCCCGGTCGATTGCGTCCGGGAACGCACCCCGCTGGACTGGCAGCAGATCCGGCAACTGCGCCGCATTGTCGAGGAACGCGCGCCGGATATCATCCAATCCCACGCTGTGAAATCGCATTTCCTAGTGCGGCTTTCGGGGCTGTGGAAGGAGCGGCCCTGGGTTGCGTTCCACCATGGCTATACCGCGCCGAACCTGAAGATGCGCGTGTACAACCAGTTTGACCGGTGGTCGCTGCGGGCGCCCAGGCTGATCATTACGGTCAGCGAGGCGTTCCGGCGCGATCTGGCTGCCCTCGGCGCGCCGGCGGATCGCATCCGCGTCGTACACAATGCGATCGACCAGGACTTCATGGGGGCGCTCCAGCGCGTGAACAAGGCGAACTTCAGAGCATCCCTTGGCATCGATGCGGAGGAAAAAGTCGTGCTCGCGGTGGGAAGGCTCTCGCGCGAAAAAGCGATCCCGGACCTCGTTCGGGCGGTGGAACTTCTCAATCGCAGTGAGCCCGGCATGAAGACCCGGCTGCTGGTGGTTGGTGAAGGGCCCGAGCGCCGGAATATCGAGCAGGCGGCGGCGCTGGCAGGAATCGCGGACCAAATGATACTGACAGGCCAAGTGAAAGACATCACTCCGTATTACGTGATCGCGGACGCGCTGGCACTGCCTTCACTGAGTGAAGGCTCTCCGAATGCAATGCTCGAAGCGATGATGGCGGGCGTGCCGGTTGTGGCAACCGCGGTAGGCGGCGTTCCGGAAATTGCCGGGCACGAAGCGAGCGCTCTGCTCGTGAAGCCGCACGACCCGGTGGCATTGGCGCAGGCGCTCGGGCGCGTGCTATCGGAGCCGCAAACGGCGGAGCGGCTGAAAGCGGCAGCGCGGGAGCTAGCGGTAGTGCGGCATTCGCCCGAAGCGCGGGCGCGGGCGTTGATTGAGATTTACGCGAGGCTCTCCGGAAAACGGTGCGGGACCGTTCCCTCGAACCGGTGACGTGGCGTCACTGCGCCGGGGGCACGCTGGACGCCACGCAAGTGGCTTGATCAGCGCGCGCCGCGCGAGCGCATCCACTTGAAGACATTCTCGAGCACGCGCTGCCGCAGTTCAGGCTCGCCGCCCAAACTCAAAGCGTGGCGGTAACCCTTTTGGGCAGTCCGATGGCGTAAGGCGTCGTCCTCCCATGCGGCGCGGATCGCCGCGGCGAGGCGATCCGGATCTTCGGGAGGGACAAACAGCGCTTCATCCGAGAGAACGTCCGTGACGCCCGCGCCAGCGGTGATCACGACGCATTTTCCTAGCAACATGGCGTTCAGGTACACTCCCACGCCTGCCAGGAGGTTCGAGGCGAGCATCGGAAGAGCGACGATCTTGGCGCCCTGGATGATGCGGATCATCGATTCCTCCGATCCGTCATCCTCGAGGATTCTCACTTGGGGCGGCAGCCGGTCCAGATCATAAGTGAATCGCGAACCGTGCCCGCGGAGGGACTTCAGATTGGGACTCGGGATCGCCGCCGGGTAGGGCAGTTGGGCGACGGCGCGGAAGAATGTGTCGTAATCCCGCCGTGACCTGCCGAACGAGAGCACGTATTCGCCACCCGGCTTGGGCTCGGCTTGGTGGCGGTACCGAATGTTGGGCTTGAAGTGGACAAAGGAGCTACGTTCGGGCGTAATGCCGTAGTATTTTGCGTAGCCTTCGGAGGACCTAAAATAATTGACGAAGTGATCCACGCGGGCAAGCAGAGCTTTCTTGCCAACCGTCAATGCACGCCGCCAGATTCCCTCTGGCTTGCTCAAGACCAGATCCACAGCCACAATCGGCCTTCTCCGCCATGGAAAAGCCAAAAAGAGGGCGCACAACTTGTAGACGAGGACAACGTCGCCGTTGATCAACAGCAGGTCGCATTCCCGCGAGTGCCGCGCAAACTCAGGGAATGAGGCTAGAATCCGTGCCGTACCGGATTCGCCTGTCGATACCGACCAGTTCTCAGGGAACCTTTCAAAGTTAGTGAGCAACCGCATAGAAGAACCAATGGCGAAATCGCGGTGCAGGGCCGCCGTCACTCCTCCGGCTGGTAACCATTGCTCAGGCGCCACCGCGCGTGGCCGAGAACGCGCCGCAATCCATCCGCCAGGCTGATCTTCGGCGACCACTGGAGCAGCGATTGCGCCAGGCCGCCGCCCGAAACGCGATTCGCCACGCCGACCGGCCGGTCATCCATGCCCGTCACCTCCGCACTGTAGCCTTCCAGGCAGATCATGAGGCGGGCCAAGTCGAGGAGGGAAGTCAAAACCCCGGATCCCAGGTTCACCGCAGTGGCATCGTCGATCCTGCGGCAGGTTTGTATCAGTCCTTCGATGCAGTCGTCGATGTGCAAAAAATCCCGCCCCTGCAGACCGCTGCCCCACACGCGAACGGGATTGTGGCGCGAGGCAACCCGCAGCGCAATCGCCGGGACCGGATAGGTGGGATCCTGGTCCTCTCCGTAGCCGGAGAATGGCCTCACGATCCCCACTTTCAGGCCGTACTTGCCGACAGCGATCCGGGCGAGGTATTCGCCCGTCACTTTACTCCAGCCGTACGTTAAATCCGGAGCGAGGATGCCGTTCTCAAAATCGATCATATCCTCCGTTAAGCGGTCGAAGCCATCGCTCTTCTGCCTGGTGATGGGGTACGCCGCACTGGACGAGGCATACAAAATCCTCTTTGCCTTTCCGAGGGAGGCGGCCCAAAGGAAGAACAACGAGTCAATGGCCAGATCCATTCCCACCAGAAGGGGCTTCTCTTCGATCACTCGCCTGCCGCCGACAATGGAGGCCAGGTGGTATACCTCATCGAAAACCGGGAGTTCCGGAATCTCGAGCCTCGGGAGGATGCCCAATTCGCCGCCGGCCACCGCGGCGAAGTTCGCTTCAACAAAGATAAAATCGCGATCGCCGAGCTCGCGGATGCGGTAGCGCCGCCCCCAGCCGAGGTTCTGGCGCAATTCGGCGCGATGGAGTTCCCATTCTTCGGGAGCCTTCCCGACGCTCAAGTCGTCGATGATCGTCACGTCCGGGGCGGGCGTCTCTTGGAGAAGCGCGTAGAGCAGGTTGCGTCCGACGAAACCTGCGCCCCCGGAGATCAGGATCGCTTTGGGCATGGTCTGCGGCGCAGTATACCATGGCGGTTCGATAGATCGATTTCCTTGGTGATTTAGCCCTTCCAGGCTTCCGGGTTCAGCAGGTTCGGCGGCCGGCGCCCCGCGAGCGCCGCGACGGCGTTCCCGGCCGCGAGCATGCACATCCGCCGCCGTGTGTCGATAGTGGCGCTGCCGATATGCGGCGCCAGAACCACGTTATCCAGTCTCAGCAGGAGCGGATGCACCTCGGGCTCGCGTTCGAACACGTCGAGGCCAGCGCCCGCGATCACTTTCTTGTCGAGGGCTTCAGCCAGCGCTGCCTCGTCAACCACCGGGCCGCGCGAGGTGTTCACGAGCACTGCCGTAGGCTTCATCATCCGCAGCTCGGCGGCGCCGATCAGCTTTCGCGTCGCCGGGGTAAGCGGCACGTGCAGGCTGATGAAATCGGACTCTCGCAAGAGGCGCTCTTTGAGAACGAACTCGAGCCCAAGCTCCCGCTCGATCTCCTCCGGCGCACACCGCGTATCGTGATAGAGAACCCGCATCGAGAAACCGCACCCGCGCCGGGCCATGGCCTGGCCAATCCGGCCCATGCCGAAGATCCCGAGCGTGCGATGATGCACGTCTTGGCCGGCCAGCAGGTCGATCGCCCAGCGGCGCCAGTTGCCCGAGTGCACGAACCGGTGCCCCTCGACGATGCGGCGGGCGGCGGCCAATAGCAGCGCGAACGCCAGGTCGGCGGTGGTATCGGTCAAAACGTCCGGCGTGTTGGTCACCAGAATTCGCTTGCGCGTCGCGGCCTCGAGGTCCACGTTGTCGAAGCCAACGGCCACGTTCGCGATGACGCGCACGCCTTCGAGCTGCTCGATGGATGCAGCGTCGAATTGATCCGTGAGCTGGCTGACGATGCCCTGCTTGCCGCGGCTGCGCGCAAGAAGCTCGTCCGGCGAAAGCCTGTCATCCGAGTTGGCGTAATCCACTTCGGCGTGCTGCGTCAGGTACTCTATGGCTTCGGGAAAGATCCGTTTGGTCACCAGAACCGCAGGTTTCACGGGATGCTCCTATCCACGCGAAGTTTTGAATCTCGAAGACGCGCCGCTTGCCGCCGTAGGCCTATGCCGCGCGGTTAGCGCCATCATACAATAGAGCACTGGTCACAGTGGCAAACCGGGTGGTGGTGGCGATCGACGGGCCGGCGGGCGCGGGCAAGAGCACGGTGGCGCGTCGCGTCGCCGAGGCGCTGGGATTCACGTATATCGACACAGGCGCGATGTACCGCGCGGTCGCTCTGCTGGCCTTGCGCTCCGGCGCCAACCTGGAGGACGCGGCGCGTCTGGAGGAGCTCGCGCGCGGCGCTCGCATCGACTTCGAGCCCGGCGGCTCGCGAGTGCTGCTCAACGGCGAGGACGTGAGCGAGGCGATTCGCGCCCCGGAGCTTTCGGCCGCCGCTTCCCAGGTCTCCGTGTTCCCGGGCGTGCGGCGCGTTTTGGTGGATAAGCAGCGGCAAATCGGTGCGGCTCGCAACGTCGTTATGGAAGGACGGGACATCGGCTCGGTCGTATTTCCGAACGCGGCCGTCAAAGTCTATCTCGACGCCGCCCCCGCCGTGCGCGCCCTCCGGCGCGCACGCGAGCTCGAGCAGAAAGGTGTTGCCTGCCGCCTCGGCGAGATTGAGCGAGAGATCCGCGAGCGCGACCTGCGCGACAGCACACGCACCGACTCGCCGTTGGTGCGCGCGCCCGACGCGGTGTACGTCGATACGACCGCGCTCGACGCAGACCAGGCCGGGCAGGTTATTCTAAGGATCGTAAAGGAACGTGTGTCCTCCGCGACAGGGTAACCGCACAGCTAAGCAGCCGGGCACCGGCGGCTGAGGACCGGTGTTTTCTATGGACAATCTGCTCGTGATGAAGTTCGGCGGAACCAGCGTAGGCTCGGCGGAGCGCATCCGGGCCGCATGCACGATTGTGACGGCGGAGCAGCGGAAACGCCCGGTGGTGGCCGTGGTTTCCGCCATGGCCAAGATCACAGACCTTCTGATCGAGACGCTGCGGCGGGCTGAGGCATCCGACAAGGCGGGGTTTGAAGGCGATATCCGGCGGCTGCGGAAGCGGCACCTCGAGACCTGCCGCGAGCTGTTGCCGGCCGGCCAACAGGATTCCGTCATCCAGCGTCTTGAAAATCTCATCGCGGAATTCGATCGGATCGCCAACGGCATCTCGATGCTTGGTGAGGCCCCGCCGAGGTCCGTGGACGAGGCGGTAGCGGTGGGCGAGCGGCTTTCGACGATCCTGGTGGCTGCGTGCCTGCAGGCATCGGGCATCCGAGCCGTGCCGGTGAACGCAGCCGAGCTGATCGTTACCGACGCTGTTTTCGGCAATGCGACGCCGCTCATGGGTCCGACGCGTGAGAAGTCGCGGGCGAAGCTTCTGCCGATGCTGGAGCAGGGGTTGCTGCCTGTTGTGACCGGTTTCAACGGCGCCACCGCCGATGGCCGACCGACGACTCTCGGCCGCGGCGGCTCCGATTTTTCCGCCTCCATCCTGGCCTCCGTTCTCGACGCCTCGGCGCTTTGGATCTGGACCGACGTGGACGGCATCATGAGCGCCGACCCGCAGCTGGTGCCCAGTTGCGCGGTGCTCGAGGAAGTGACCTACCGCGAGGCCGCCGAACTGGCTTACAACGGGGCAAAAGTGCTGCACCCGCGCACGCTCGCGCCGCTGATCGAGAAGCAGATCCCGGTCTGGAGCAAGAACAGCTTCGCGCCGGAGAAGCCGGGAACGAAGATCGTCCCGCAACTGAAGGAGGCGCCCGGCGCGCGCGCCGTGACCTCCATGACGAACGTCGCGCTGATCTCGATTGATCCGGCGAACGGCGCGATCAATGGTGTTCAGATCATGGGCCGCGCGCTCGATGGGCTCGGCCGGGCAAACGTCGAAGTCCTGGCGCTTTCGAGCTCATCCTATCGCCAGAGCTTTTGCTTCCTGGTGCGGCAGCAGGAGTTGCCGGCCGCCCTTGAGAGCCTCAAGACCACCCTGCAACTGGAGCTCGCGCACGGCTACCTGCGGCCTATCAACGTCGACGAAAACGTCGGGCTGCTGGCCGTAGTCGGTGAGGGCATGCGCGGCACGCCCGGTTTGGCGGGCCGCGTGTTCACGGCCATCTCGCGCGAGAACATCAATATCATTGCCATCGCGCAGGGCTCGAGCGAGCTGACCATCGCGATCGTGGTGCCCAAGGACGGCCTCGAGAAGGCTGTCCGCGCCGTACATGCCGAGGCCCGTCTGGGCCAGGAGCGCAAGCGCGGCGAAGGCGCGGTATAGGCCGTGGTGAGCGTACCCGCGGCGCGATTATCCGGCGAGCGGTGGGCCAGCCGCGGGGAGTGCGCGCCCTGACTCCGCTATAATGAACCTTCAAGCTTCCTAAGGAGTTTTATCTCGATGTTTAATCTGTTTCGCAGCCGCGCCAAGCTTGTGCGCTATTTCATGGGCGCTTTGCTGTTGCTCGTCGCGCTTTCGATGGTGACGTATTTGATCCCAGGCTTCGGCAGTATGGGCGGCCGCGAGCAGGACCAGGTTGTGGCCGAGATCGGGAAAGAGGTCGTGACCGCCCAGGATGTGCGGCAGTCCATGCAACGGCTCCTCCAGAACGGCTCGATCCCGAAAGACATGGCCGGCCTCTACGTGCCGCAGCTCATCGACTCGATGATCACCGAACGCGCGCTGGTCTACGAGGCGCAGCGGCTCGGATTCCAGGCCTCGGAAGACGATGTTGTGCGCTCCATCGCCGCAACGCTTCCGCAGTTGTTCCAGAACGGCCAGTTCGCCGGGAGGGACGTTTATGCGCAATTCCTGGCCCGGCAAAACCTGACGATTCCCGAATTCGAGTCCGATGCGCGCCGGGAGTTACTGTCGGGGAAGCTGCAAAACCTCATCGCTGACAGCGTGGTCGTGACGCCGGATGAAGTCGCTAAGGAATACCAGCAAAGAAACGAGAAAATCAAGCTGGAGTACATCGCCATCAGCCCCGCTCAGGTCCGTCCCGAAATCCGCGTGACGCCAGAGGAAGTCCGAAGCTACTTCCAGGCGCACCACAGCAGCTTCAACGTGCCGGAGAAGCGGGATCTGGCGATGATCGTCGTCGATGAAGCCAGTACGGAGCGGCGGATCACACTTCCCGACGCCGAGCTGCGCAAGGTCTACGAGGCGAACAAGGACCACTACCGCACGCCGGAGCGGGTGCACGTCCGCCACATCCTGTTGAAAACCACCGGCAAGCCTCCGGACGAAATTCCCAAAATACAGGCCAAAGCCGAGGACCTGCTCAAACAACTCAAAGCGGGCGCGGACTTCGCCACACTCGCCCGCAAGTATTCCGACGACTCCGCCTCGGCGCCGAAGGGCGGCGACCTCGGCTGGATCGTGCGCGGCCAAACCGTGCCGAATTTCGAGAACGCGGCGTTTTCACTGAAGCCAAAAGAGATCAGCGGCGTGATCAAAACCGAGTACGGCTTTCACATCCTCCAGGTGCTCGAGCATCAGGATGCGCGGCTCAAGCCCTTCGACGAGGTGAAAGACCAGCTCGCGCAGGAATGGAAACGGCAGGTTGTGTTCGACACCATGCAGCGGCTGGCCGATCAGGCGCATGATGAGCTCGTACGCAACCCGGAGCAGGCCGAACAGATCGCACATGATCTTAACGTCCCGCTGGTGAAGGTGGACAAGGTGGGGGCGGGCGAACCGGTTCCGGACTTCGGCGTCAACCTGGACTTCCAGGATGCAATCAACTCGCTCCAGAAGGGCGGCGTCACGCCGGTAATGCAGGCGCCGGGCAATAAGCTCGTCGTCACAGTGGTGACGCACGTTCTCCCGGCGCGCCCGGCCGAGCTCTCTGAAGTCGAGAACCAGATCCGCGATACCCTCACCGCTAATAAGGTCAACCAGCTCGTGAACCAGCGCGCCGCGCAGGTGTCCCAGAAGGCCAAGTTGGCCAATGGCGACCTGACGAAGGTGGCTCGGCAGATGGGTCTCGAGGTCAAAACCACTCAGGAGTTTACACGCAGCGGCGCGGCCGACGGTATCGGCTCGGCGGGCCTGCTCTTGGCCGGCTTCCACCAGCCGGTTGGAAGCATTTTCGGCCCGATCCCAGTTAACGGCCAGTGGTTTGTTTGCAAGATCGTCAGCCAGATCCCGCCAGATATGAGCAAGCTGCCTGAGGAAGCTGCCGCCATCCGGGCGGATCTCAAGTCTAAGAGCGCCCGGGAGCGGACCGATCTCTTCGAGGATTCCGTAAAGACGGCGCTGATTCGCGAGAAGAAGATCAAGATCCACGAGAGCGTCGTGGACCGCATCGTCGCGAGCTATCGCGGCTAGCCAGTGGACGTTCTGGGCCGCGAATGATCAAGCTTCTCATCGACTTCCTGCACACTCTGACTACGCCGGAGCGGCTGCTCAAACTGCTCACGACCGTCTTCACCGGCTGGCTCGGTTACGCCTTGCTGTTTGGCGTGGTATTCGCCGAGACGGGCTTGCTGACGGGTTTCTTCCTCCCCGGCGACTCGTTCCTGTTCACCGTTGGCGTGGTCGCGGGCGCCGCGCGGCTCAACATTTACGTTTTGATTCCGCTGCTCATGGCAGCCGCCATCACCGGCGACAGCACCGGCTATTTTCTAGGCCGCCAGACGGGCCCGCGCATCTTCAGGCGGCCCAACTCCCGCCTGTTCCGCCGCGAGCACTTGATGCGCTCGGAAGCCTTTTACGAAAAGCACGGCGGCAAAACGATCGTCTACGCGAAGTTCATTCCGATCATCCGGACATTTGCTCCCTTCGTTGCCGGAGTGTCGAGGATGAACTACCTGCGATTCCTGGCGTTCAGCGTAACGGGCGTCGCCGCCTGGGTGCTCTGTATCGCCATGCTTGGCCGCACGCTGGGCAGCATTCCGGTGGTTCGTCAGAACTTCGACAAGGTAATCCTGCTGATCATTCTCGTGTCTTTCCTGCCCATCCTGCGGGAGATGCTCAAGACGCGGCGGGATGCTTCCGCCAGGCGGGCGAGACGGCTGTGAGCGAGGAGCCCGGCCGATTAGGCGAAACACGAAACTGTGGGCCAGTAGGAGGCCGAGGAGGCCGCAGTACGTCTCATTTGATTGCGAGAGAATGTGTTCTACCTTCTTGCTCCGGTTGCCGGCTCTTTGACCGGCTCCTCTTCGCTGACATTCGGCTTGTGGCGCTGGGTCAGGGCCGCGCCGAGGTAGTCGCGGTGCATGCGCGCGATTACGTCGAGGGGGATCTTCTTCGGGCACACGGCCTCGCACTCGCCGATGTTGGTGCAGTAGCCGAACTCCTCTTCGGTCATCTGGACCACCATCGCCAGCGCGCGCCGGTCGCGTTCGGGCTGGCCTTGCGGCAGCAGGGCCAGGTGCGAGATCTTCGCGCCCACGAACAATGACGGCGAGGCGTTTGGGCATTGCGCCACGCAGGCGCCGCAGCCGATGCAGGCCGCCGCGTCCATCGAGAGCTCGGCTTTGCCGTGCGGAACGAGAATCGAGTTCGCTTCGGGCGCGCTGCCGGTTCTTACCGAGACGTAGCCGCCGGCGGCGATGATGCGGTCGAACGCGCTGCGATCGACCGCCAGGTCTTTCACGATCGGGAACGCGCGGGCGCGCCACGGCTCCAGATACAGCTCGTCGCCATCTTTGAAGTGCCGCATGTGAAGCTGGCACACCGTCGTGCCGCGCTGGGGCCCATGCGCCACGCCGTTGATCATGAAGCCGCACATGCCGCAGATGCCTTCGCGGCAGTCGTGATCGAAGGCGATCGGCTCCTCGCCCTTGGCGATGAGGTCCTCGTTGATCACGTCCAGCATCTCCAGAAAGGACATGTGCTCGCTGATGTCGCGCGCTTCGTAGCTCACCATGCGGCCGGGGCTCGTCGCGTTCTTCTGCCGCCACACGTGGAGGATGAGGTTCATTATTTGTAACTCCGTTGCGCCGGGTGCACGTAGTCGAAAACGAGCGGCTCCTTGTGCAGCGTGGGCGTGTTCCCAGCCCCCCGGAACTCCCAGGCCGCGACGTAGGAGTATGCAGCGTCGTTGCGCAGCGCCTCGCCATCCGGCGTTTGATACTCCTCGCGGAAGTGGCCGCCGCAGGACTCATTCCGCTCCAGCGCGTCGAGGCACATCAGCTCGGCCAGCTCGAAGAAATCGGCCACGCGGCCGGCCTTCTCGAGCGATTGGTTGAACTCCTCTTCGCCACCGGGCACGCGCACGTCCTTCCAGAACTGCTCGCGCATTTCCGGAATCTTGCCCAGCGCGTATTTCAGCCCTTCGGCTGTGCGCGACATGCCGCAATACTCCCAGATGAGCTTGCCGAGCTCACGGTGGAAGGAATCGACCGAGCGCGTGCCCTTGGTGGCGAGCAGACGCTGGACGTTCGAGGCCACCTCCTTCTCGATCGAGCGGAACGCCTGGTGGCTGGAGTCAACCTTCTCAAAGTCCGTGCCGGCCAAATAATCGCTGATCGTGTAGGGCAGAATGAAGTAGCCGTCGGCGAGTCCCTGCATGAGCGCGCTCGCGCCCAGCCGGTTGGCGCCGTGATCGGAGAAATTCGCCTCGCCGATCACATAGAGGCCGGGGATGGTGCTCATCAGGTTGTAATCCACCCACAGCCCGCCCATCGTGTAATGGCTGGCCGGGTAGATGCGCATGGGCGCGCGATACGGGTTCTCGCCGGTGATGCGCTCGTACATCTCGAACAGGTTGCCGTAGCGCTCCTCGATGACGGAGCGGCCGAGCCGCTGGATGGCCTCGCTGAAATCCAGATACACGCCGTAGCCGCCCGGACCGACGCCCCGGCCCTCGTCGCAGACCGCCTTGGCGTTGCGGGAAGCGACGTCGCGTGGCACCAGGTTGCCGAACGCAGGGTACTTCCGCTCGAGGAAGTAATCGCGCTCGTCCTCAGGAATCTGGTTTGGGGGACGCTGGTCGCCCTTGTTTTTCGGGACCCAAATGCGCCCGTCGTTCCGGAGCGATTCACTCATCAGCGTGAGCTTCGATTGGTACTCGCCGGTGACCGGGATGCAGGTGGGGTGGATCTGCGTGAAGCACGGGTTGGCGAAGAGCGCACCACGCTTGTGCGCCCGCCAGATGGCCGTGGCATTGCACCCCTTTGCGTTCGTCGAAAGGTAATAGACGTTGCCGTAGCCGCCGGTGGCGAGCACCACGGCATCGCCAGCGTGCGAATCGACCTGGCCTGTGATGAGATTGCGCGCCACGATGCCGCGCGCGCGGCCGCCGATCGACACCAGGTCGAGCATTTCCGTGCGCGGGAACATCGCCACCTGGCCCGCTGCCACCTGCCGCTCGAGCGCCTGATACGCGCCCAGTAGCAGTTGCTGGCCCGTCTGTCCGCGAGCGTAAAACGTGCGCGAGACCTGCGCGCCGCCGAAGGACCGGTTCTCGAGCGTTCCGCCATACTCGCGCGCGAACGGCACGCCCTGCGCCACGCACTGGTCGATGATATTGAGGCTGATCTCGGCGAGGCGGTAGACGTTGGATTCCCGGGACCGGAAATCGCCGCCCTTCACGGTGTCGTAGAACAGCCGGTAGACGCTGTCGCCATCGTTCTGATAATTCTTGGCGGCGTTGATGCCGCCCTGCGCGGCGATGCTGTGAGCGCGGCGCGGCGAGTCCTGGAAGCAGAAGCACTTCACGTTGTAGCCGAGCTCGCCGAGCGTCGCGGCGGCCGATCCGCCGGCCAGGCCCGAGCCCACCACGATGACAGTGTACTTCCGCTTGTTTGCCGGGTTGACCAGCTTCAGATCGAATTTGCGCTTCTGCCAGGCCTGCTCGATCGGGCCGGACGGGACCTTGGAATTGAGTTCCATCATGACGCTCCGCTAGCGGACGAAACCGGCCATCACCGAGATGGGAATCGAAATGTAACCGGCCGCAACGGCGACCGCAAACACGTGCGCGGCTTTCTTTAGCACGGGCGTGTAGCGTGGGTGGCTGATGCCAACCGATTGAAACATGCTCCAGGCGCCGTGATACAGATGCATCGACAACAGGAGTATGGCGACGATATAAGCGATCGATACAGCGGGATGTTCGAAACCGGCGACCAGGTTCTGATAGGCGAACTCGATCTCGCCGCCGTTGGGAGCCGCGAGCGGCGCCGTGTAGCCGAGGCCGATGGCCCCGGCAGTCAGGTGCAGCACGTGGAAGACGACGAACGCCGCGACGATCGGGCCGCTCCACATCATCGTGCGCGAGGCGTACGAGGATGGGACATCGTCCTTCTTTACGTAGCCGGTCGGGCGCGCACGCCGCTTCTCCAACCAGAGCAGAAACGACGAGAGGATGTGCAGCACCACCGCCGCGAACAGAACCACCCGCGCGCCCCAGAGCAGGACGAAGTGCGAATGCAGAAAACCCGCGTACCGGTTCATTTGTTCGGGTCCCATATACACTTGAAGGTTCCCGAGCAGGTGGCCGGCGATGTAGAGGATCAAGATGACGCCAGTGACGGCCATCACCAGTTTCTTCCCGATATAAACGTCGTACAGACCGTAAGCCCGCTTCAAAGTGGCGTCAACCGCGATTGAACTCATTGAAACCCCTCGGCAGTGCAAACCCCAGATTCTTGGCCGAAGCCCATCATTATAGGCGATTTCGAGGGCCGCGGCACGTGCGGATGCAGCGATTCGCTATGGCGAGAGGCCACTGGCGGTTCGGCCCGGCCTTGAAACTCGCACACGCGCGAGCGGGGGATTTCAAGCTGGTGCGGCTTGCTGCGGCGATCTATGAGGCAGACTCTAGCCTGCGGCCGCGGCTTTGCGGTGCGTTCCGGACTTTCGAGCCGCAGCCTTGCGCTCCGCGGCGGCCGTTCGAACCGCGACATAAGCGAGCAGGTCGTCGCTGGTGAGCTCCTGCTGGAACTGGTCAGGCCCCTCTCCGTTGGCGCCCAGTTTTTGTAAACACAGCGAGGGTCCCTCCTGGATGTTGACGCGGTACTTCAGAAACAGCGCCAGGTCGGCGGTCACGGTGAAGTGTTTGGTAGTCTCGCCCCTCGCAATCCCAACGAATCTGTACCCGCGGATATTGCGCGCCTGATCGAAACCCATGTATCGCAACTGCATCAGTGCCTCGGCTTTCCTCAGAGTCTGGGGGGAGTGCCGGCCCCCCTGGCGCAAGAGCGTGCGCGCTCCCGGAGACTACGATTCGGTCTTAGTCGAAAGCGCATCCGGAGAGGCAATGGCATCCCCAGGGGCGGCCTCCTTGCCAGAGGCGATAATGTCATCCTCGGGAGCCTCCTCAGCAACGGGAGATTGCTTCTCCAATTTGCGCTGCATCCGCTTGGCGGCTTTGTCGCGCTGCTTTTCCATGCGAGCAAGCTCTTTTTGCCTTTTCTTGTACGTAGTGCGTGATCGCGTAGCCATAAGTAAAAGTGTGCCCTGGTTTCCTCTGCCGGCGGAATCAGCGCCGGCTAGTCCAGGATAAAAGCTAACTTACCAGCGTGGTTCGCGACGTTGGCGAGGGCCGCCGCCGCGTCCGCTTCCGCCGCGGAAGCCGCCGCCCGAACCCCGTCCGCCCTCGACCTTCGGTCTGGCCTCATTCACATTGAGGGCGCGGCCACCCAGATTGGTGCCGTTCAAAGCGCTGATGGCCCGATCTGCTTCTTCCGCGTCCGTCATCTCGACAAAAGCAAAGCCGCGCGAGCGTCCCGTATCCCGGTCCTTCATCAGGCTGACGCGTTCCACGGTTCCATGCGCTTCGAAAAGCGCCCGGATCGACTCTTCCGTCGCTCCGAAATCCAAATTTCCCACGAAAATGTTCTTCAAGTGATCTCCTTGACTATTTGATAGCGGCTTTACGAGGCAGAACGCAAACTCAGCCTGGTTCGCTAGGCAATCAAACGTTCCTTTATAGTGTAGCAGGTCTGCGGATTCGTGGCTCAGCCAGAGTTGCGCGCGCATCTCGGAGCGCACTCAGCGCCCTTTCCGGACGGCCTTCTGGCCCCGCGCCTCATGCCACCGCGCTGCCCCCAACACTCTTCGAGGAAGACCCTTGCGCAGCGGATAGCCGGATGATATTCTCTGGATCGGATCGTGAAGCGCGTCGCCGCCAGCGTGCTCCGGCGGAGGCCGGTAGGGAAGCTGTTTCCAGTCCATGATTGAGTTGCTGATCCCGGCGTTTGCGTTGACCTTATTCCTCTATTGGTTCCGTTACAGTTGCCTTGCAATTTTGCACAGCGCCAGACCCAGGGACCGCGTAGTCCAGGTGGCCATTGCCAACCAGCTTTATTTTGTTGCAGTGCAGGACCGGCTGCAGAACGAAGTCAGCTCAAACGAGGTCAGCGAAGACGAACTGGACGACTTCGATCGCGCGCTACTCCGGGATTACCAGGTGCTGACCTGCCTCTTGCGCTACACTTCCGGCTTGCGCGCCCGTGTCTTTACACTGGATCAGCGCATCCTGATGATCGATTTCAAGCTGATGCGATGGCTGTATGCTCTGACGCGGCGTTGGGCGATCGGGCTTTCGAAAAAAACCCTGGCAGAGCGCACTGAAATCCTGGAGCATTTCGCAAACACAGTAGCCGACCGCAGCGCCGCGGTTGCACGGCCGTAGGCGCGATCCTCATGGCCGCGGCGCTTCAACCCTTCACCCCAGCCGCAGCCGCGCCACGGTTTCAAGATGGAAGGTCTGCGGGAACAGATCTACGAGCGTGAGCCGGTCGATGCGGTAGCCTCCTGTGAGAAGCGCGCCGAGATCGCGGGCGAGCGTGGCCGGATCGCAAGCGGCGATCGTGAGCAGCGCCGGGCGAAGCCGCAACAATTCGCGGACGACGTGTTTGCCCAGGCCGGCTCGCGGCGGATCGGCCAGCACGAAATCCGGCGCCTGGCCGAGTGATTCGAGAAACGCTTCGGCAGGCTTCTGACTGACGGCCACTGAGACCCCCGCGCGTGCAGCGTTCGATTCCAGGTCGAGGGCCGCGCTCGCGCTGGATTCGACCGCGGTCACTTTCGCGAAGCGGCGCGCCAACGGCAGCGAGAACAACCCTACGCCAGCATAGAGATCGAGCGCCGATTCCCCTGCGGCACCTTCAAGAGCGCAGTCCTGCATAGGCTCGATCAGGAACCGGTTCACCTGGAAGAACGACCGGCGCCGCACCCGGTAGAGATCGCCGCCGGCCGGATATTCAATGGCGCCAGCGGTGAATCCCGGAATCCGTTCAGCGGCCCACTCGAAGAAGCGCCGGGCCACCGGCTGCCCGGTTTCCAACACATTGAGCTGCACCTCGATTTCGTTCGTAAAGAGTTCGATCGAGCGAACGAAACCGGGAAAGCGACCATCTGGCAGCATCGTGTAGAGCGCGGCCAGCGCCTCGTTGATCTTCGGCGACGAGATCGGGCAGCGATCCACCGGCACCAACGCGTGCGAGCCGTAGGCGAAGTAGCCGATCTCGCCGCGCGCGATGTGGAACTGCGCCCGGTTACGATAGTGCCACGGCTCGCCGGAGATCACCTGGATATCGCCCGGGGGATCGAACTTGCCGACGCGGCGGAGCACATCGGCCAGGATCGCCCGCTTCTCGTCGAGCTGGAGCTCATACGCGGCGTGCTGATAATGGCAGCCGCCGCAGCGGTAGAAAAACGGGCAGGGCGGATCGGTGCGCCCCGCGGCGCGCTCGATCAGGTCGCGGGGCACGGCCTCGAGCAGGCCTGGCCGCTCCACCTGTACCTCAACCGTCACCTTCTCGCCCGGCAACACGAACGGCACGAACACGATGCGGCCTTCCAGCCGTCCGAGCCCCTGGCCGCCGTAAATCAGCTTCTCGATCGCGATTTCCGGCAGACCGCCAGCGGGTGACGCGCCCCCAGCGCCGACCTCGTTTGTTTCAGGACCGTTCATTCACGTAGGATAGAGCTTTCACCCTTTTAGCATGAGACCACGAGTGTTCTCCGGAATGCAGCCGTCTGGCAACTTGCACATCGGTAATTACCTGGGCGCGCTGAAAAACTGGGTCAGAATCCAGCGTGATTACGAAGCCATCTTCTGCATCGTTGACCTGCACGCAGTCACGATTTACCAGGACCCCGCTGAGCTCCGCGCCAAGATTCGCGAGCTGGCGGCGTTGTATCTCGCCGCCGGGATCGACCCCAACGAGAGCGCCATCATCGTGCAATCGTCGGTGGCGGCGCATGCCGAGCTGGCTTGGATGCTGACGTGCGTCACGCCCGTCGGCTGGCTCCAGCGCATGACGCAGTTCAAGGCGAAGGCCGCGGAACAGGAAACCGTCGGCGACGGCCTGCTGCAATACCCGGTGCTGATGGCCGCAGACATTCTCCTCTACCAGGCCGCGATCGTGCCGGTGGGCGAGGATCAGGCGCAGCATCTCGAGCTGACGCGCGACATTGCGCAGCGCTTCAACTCGCTCTACGGCGATACGTTCGTCGTCCCGGAAACGAGTCTGCCCATGGTGGGCGCGCGCATCATGGGGCTCGACGACCCCACCAAGAAGATGAGCAAGTCCACGCCCGGGAGCGGCCACGCCATCGCGCTGCTCGACACCCCCGCCGCCATCCGCAAGAAGATCATGCGCGCCACGACGGATTCGAGCCCGGCGGTCGATTTCAAAGTGCTCGGCGCAGGCATCGGGAATCTGCTCACCATTTTTCAGGCGTTCAGCGGCTGGGACGACGCGGCCATACGCGCTCACTTCGAAGGCATGCGTTACGGAGAGCTGAAGAAGCAGGTCGCCGAGATGGCGGTCGCGCAGCTCGAGCCGTTACAGAGGCGCTATCGGGAGATCGTCGCCGAGGCCGGCTATGTGGACCGCATCCTGCACGAAGCCGCCGCGCGCGTCTCGCCCATTGCGAACTCTACCGTGGAGCTGGTGAAGCAGCGCATGGGCCTTTATACCAGCGCGTGAAAACGGACTACCCGGCGTTCCCTCCGCTCAGAGATGACTCACTGCTTGCGGCGCGATCCGGTCAGCCTGGGGAAAGGCGAAAATTAACCCATTCAAGACCAGCGGCTTAGCGCATACATGAAGGCTGCAACGAGCGAATGCAGCATGCGTCTTTATTTTCAGGAGGGGCAAAGAATATGAAACGAAAACTGCTAGCTCTTGTGTTTCTGGCTGGAAGCTCTCTATTCGCCGCTCCACGAGTCCATGTTGGTATTGGCATCGGCGGGTACTATCAGCCACCACCGGTGGTTACATATGCTCCCTGCGGTCCCGGCTACACGTGGGTTGCTGGCTACTGCTATCCAGTAGAACCATATTATTACTACGGGTACCACCATCACTGGCGGCCTTACGGCGGCGTGTACTTTAGCTTCCACGGACACCACCACGGCCACGTCCGCCATCACGGACGCGGGCGCCGGTAAACGTCTCGAACGGCGCGCGTCGATTCCCGGCGCGCGCCCGTTTCAACCCGAAGACAACGGCGATCCATCCGTAAAGGTCCTTCGCGTCAGACTCGCAGCAGGTGGAAACCCGCACGTGCGCACGAGATGATCCCGTCATCCACCATGATTGTGGCCTTGGCCGAATTCGTGCGCGCTGGTGGTAATCGGCCAGGAGTTACGCCTGCCTGCAAGAAATGACCAACGCGCTGGTACAAGCCTTCGTAGCGGTCTCGTGAATAGCAACACTTTGTTTCCTGGGGCTTACGGCCCGATGTGGGGTTCATGAAGCCGGCTCCAGCGCTTTGGCATAAGACCTGCTCCTCTATGGGCGTGATGCAGATCCACTCGCAGGAGAGGAGATCATGAAAACGAAATTGCTGGTTCTTCTGTTGTTGCTGGCCGGAACCTCGGCATTCGCGGCAAGGCGCGTCGTGGTTGGAATTGGCGTCGGCGGTTATGCTTACGGTCCAGGCTATTACGCAGTGCCGCCCGCGCCGCCGGTAGCGGTTTACGCACCGCCCTGCCCTGGTCCTGGGTATACCTGGGCCGCCGGCTACTGGTATCCGATTGGACCACGTCACTATTGGCATGCTGGCTACTGGCGTCCACCCGTCTTCGGAGGCGCGTTCTGGTCAGGACCACGCTTTTACGGAGGCTACTACTGGCGCGGCGGCCACAGATACTGGCGCCGTTAATCGTCTCGAACGGGGCGCGCGTTGATGCTGGCGCACGCCGTTCTACTCCCGCGCGACGGTGATGCGCGAGAAGCCTTCCTCGAGCGTGGGCGGCTTGAGTTTGGCAGCCATCTTCCGGAGCGCTTCTTCCGGCACCGGGCGCGAGCGCCGCAGGTTCCGCTTCAGGCACACCGCCAGCGGCACATCGAAATACAATGCCTCGACCGCGCAGTTCGAACGCTCGCCGATGAGGATGTACGGCCGGCGCTCTTTCGGCGTTAGGTTTGTCGCGTCAATGTAGGTCACGGGCCGGCGGATGGCCAGGCGCTGCCGCAGCAGGTACCGTAGCGCCGAGAACACGCGGTTGTGGATCGACTGGTCGGTGGGATCGTCAGCGAGGAGCGCGCGCACGGCATCGGAGGAAAGCACCGGGGCATGCAAGCGTTCCAAATAGGTAGATTTTCCCGATCCGGGTAGACCGACCACGACCACGATCCGGGGACGGATGGCTGGGGTTGCGGCGCTCATATCAGAGTGACGAGACCGGTTCGGAGACCAGCCTGGCTTTCAGCGCCTTGATCCGGTCGCGGAGCTGGGCCGCTTGCTCGAACTCAAACTTCTTCGCGGCTTCGCGCATGTTCTCTTCGAGCTCGGCGATGTAACGCTCGAGCTGCTCGGGCGGCAGTTCGCCGGCAGGCTCTTCGGGCTCGACCGGCACGGTAACATAATCCGCCTCGGCGATCGCCACCAGGCTCATATCGATCGGCTTGATGATCGACTGCGGCGTGATGTGGTTCTCCTCGTTATACGCCATCTGAACCTTGCGGCGGCGGTTCGTCTCCCCGATCGCGTGCCGCATGCTGTCCGTCATCACATCCGCGTAAAGCACCGCCTTGCCGTTCACGTTCCGCGCCGCGCGGCCGATGGTCTGGATGAGCGAGCCGCCCGATCGCAGGAAGCCCTCTTTATCGGCATCCAGGATCGCTACCAGCGAGACCTCGGGCAGGTCGAGGCCTTCCCTAAGCAGGTTGACGCCGATCAGCACGTCGAAGTCGCCGCGGCGCAGGTCGCGCAGAATCTTGACGCGGTCGAGCGTGCTGACCTCCGAGTGCAGGTAGCTGCACTTTACGCCGACCTCCGCGTAGTATTCGGCGAGGTCCTCGGCCATCCGCTTCGTGAGCGTGGTGACAAGCACGCGCTCGTTCCGCTCGGCGCGCTTGCGGATCTCATCGAGCAGATCGTCCACCTGCCCCTTGACCGGCCGCACTTCGACTTCCGGATCGATCAGCCCGGTCGGACGGATGACCTGCTCGGCGACAATGCCCGCGGATTTTGTCAGCTCGTACGGTCCAGGCGTGGCCGAAACGTAAATCACCTGGTTGACCCGGTTCTCGAACTCCTCGAAAGTGAGCGGCCGGTTATCGAGAGCGCTCGGCAGCCGGAAACCGAACGAAACCAGCGTCTCTTTGCGCGAGCGGTCGCCGTGATACATGCCGTGCAATTGCGGAACCGTCTGGTGGCTTTCATCGATCACGATGAGAGAATCGTGTGGCAGGTAATCGAGCAGCGTCGGCGGCGCCTCGCCCGGAAGGCGGCCCGAAAAATGCCGCGAGTAATTTTCGATGCCATGGCAGTAGCCGATCTGGCGGATCATTTCGAGGTCGAACATGGTCCGCTGATAGAGCCGCTGGGCCTCGATGGGTTTGCCCTGCTTTTCCATCTCCGCGCGCCACCACTCCAGCTCGTTCTCGATCGAGCGCAGCGCGTTCTCACGCGTCTCTTCGCTCATCACATAGTGCGTCTTGGGATAAACCGGCAGCCGCAAGTAAGTCTGGCGCACCTGGCCGAGCAGCGGGTCGATTTGCGCGAGGCTCTCGATTTCGTCGCCGAAGAGTTCGATGCGGTAGGCATTGTCGTCGTAAGTGGGGTAGACCTCGATCACGTCGCCCCGCACCCGGAACGTGCCGCGCCGGAAGTCGCCGTCGTTGCGCTCGTAGAGGATCTCGACCAGCCGCTTGAGGATTTGTTCCCGGGAGATCTTCTGTCCCTTTTCCAGCATCAGCAACATGCCGTAGTAAGCCTCGGGCGACCCCAGGCCGTAGATGCAGCTCACGCTCGCGACGATGATGCAGTCGCGCCGCTCGAACAGCGACTTGGTGGCGGAGAGGCGCAGCTTATCGAGTTCGTCGTTGATGGTCGCTTCCTTTTCGATATAGACGTCGGCGGAGGGAATATACGCCTCGGGCTGGTAGTAATCGTAGTAGCTGACGAAGTACTCGACTGCGTTCGATGGAAAGAACGCCCTGAATTCGTGATAGAGCTGCGCCGCCAGCGTCTTGTTATGCGCCAGCACCAGCGCCGGGCGGTCCACCCGCTCGATGACCTTCGCGATCGTGAACGTTTTGCCGGAGCCGGTGACGCCGAGTAGGACCTGGTGCTGCTCGCCATCCAGAACGCCGCGGACGAGCTGGTCGATGGCGGCGCCCTGGTCCCCCCTGGGGTGATAATCGACGACCAGACGAAACCCCATCTTCTTTCAGTATAGAGTTCCGGGTGCGGGCCGTTCGCTTCGGTAGTGCGCTAAATCTGTGTGCCCGTCTGAAAGATGCGTTGAAGACCCGAAAAGGGAGCGATCCTAGTTTCTCCGGCTCGGTTCCGTTGGAGATGCTCGGAAGCTAGGGCAATCGGGGTGCTAAGCGGCGTGGGCTCAGGGCGCCTTTGCCAAACGGCAGCAACTCGTCGGGTGCTCCGGTGACTTTGGATTCGGGATTTTGTAGACTTCAATCCGGCCGAGCTCTACTGCCTTGTTGAATACTGTAGTTCTTTCAGCCTTGTCGCCCTCAAGGATTGACTTTATGAAGTACGATACAGAAACGAAAGCTAATCGACCTTCCGTGGCCTCAAGCTTTGCGCACACCTCATCGACCGATATTCCCCCATCCTTCAGTCGTTGGGGTATCGCAGCCGCTTTTGCTGGGATGATCCCCAGAAGCTCTTCGACTGCACTGTAGCTGGAACCGACAAAGTTCTGCAAATCGCGGCTCGTGCTCGCACGAAGGCCAATGATGTGGACGCCCTTACCTCGTTGCTGCAGACGTTTCACCACTGGTATAAAATCGCGGTCCCCGCACACAAGCACAAACGTCGCGATATCGTCTTTGCTCCATGCCATCTCTTGGGCATCCAGGCTCATCTCTATGTCGGCAGCGTTCTTCCGGGTGCTATCGCTGTACATCTTGGAGAAAACGTGGCGCGTCTCAACGTTGTTCCGTTGGAACTCCGTTTGAAGCCCGTGGAAATCCGGGTTGTCGAAGTCTGCGTATGCAGCAACGTACGACACATGGCCGAGTTGCCCCGCTCGCTCCCTCAGCACCGTAATGAACCGCGAGATTTCCGGCTCCAGGTTGTATTCGCGGACCATGGTCCAGTGAATGTTCTCATAGTCGATGAACAACGCAACGTGAGACACGACCTCAGCCCCTCCTCAAAAGCAAAAAGGGTGGCTCAACGCCACCCCTTAGCATAAATATTGTAAGTAGCCTAACCCAACCATCTTCCCATGGGTCGATTGCACCGTCAACATATTTTTAGGACGACAGTATTTAAGTTATTGATCCCAAAGGATAATGCTTCATGGCTCACACGTAATCCACAATCGCCTCCCCTGTCGCGAGGGTGGCCGCCACGCCCAACAAGCGAGGGGCACAGATTTAGCGCACTACCTTCGCTTCCGGACGAGCTTCAAGACTTCATCTTTTCGTGTTCGGCGTTGAACTCGCAGCCAATGAAAGCGATGATCGCAAGCACGTACATCCACACCAGCAGCAGGATGACGGCCGCGATGCTTCCGTAAAGGACGTTATAACGCGCGATGTTCCGCACGTACCAGGCGAACAGAAGGGTCGCTACAAGCCAGAGCGCCGTCGCAACCACCGCGCCGCGCCAGACCCGGCGCCAGCGCTGAGGCCGGTTCGGGCCGAAGTAATAGAGGACCGTCGCTCCGGAAACGATGGCGCCCAGGGCGATCACGTACCGCGTCATCCAGCTCAGCACCAAGAGCCAGCCGCGGATCTCGGCGTCTATTGGCAACAGGCCCAGCCGGTGCAGAGCGGAGTGTTCGATGCGCGTGCCGAACAGGATCAAAGCGGAGGCGCCCACCACCGGAATGGCCGCCGAAATAACCAGCGCGAGCGCGAGCGCGCGCTCGGGTAGGAAGGCCCGATCGCTCGGGACGCGGTACGCGTCTCTGAATCCTTCCATCAGGCTCACAATCACACCCGAGCCCGCCCACATCGACACCAGCATTCCCGTCACGGGCAGCAGGAAGGGCTGTTTGCCGCGAACGGCAAAATAATAGAAGACGAGGTCCTGAGTTCCGGGCGGCAGGATCTCTGACAAAAAGTTATACATCTGCCGGGTAACGAAATCCGCGCGGAAGTGGAGCAGGATGGTTGCGGCGGTTGCGAGCGTTGGGAAAAACGCGAGCAATGCGGAGTAGGCTGCGCCCTTGGCGGTGCTCAGGCACCCGTCGCGATACGTCGAGACCAGCGCCCGCCGGAAGATCGTGAAGAACACGCGGACCCTCAGCGGCAGAGCGCCCGCACTCCTTCTTGCAGGCGGCCGGCGGCGGCGTTTCAAGAGCTTGGTAGCGCCGAGAGGCATAAAACCAGATCGATTTCCTGTTCCGTGCGCCGGTCGTCCCAACCGAGATGATGCGCCATCTGCTGAGCGTACCGCGCCAGCCGCTCCCGATTCCACTTTTGTTCATAGCCCCAATAAGTGGAAACAAAGAACAGGTCGGCGAGGCGCTGCGCCATTTCACGGCGGACGGCGAAGGCGATCCGCTCCTCGCGCGCCGCGGGCGGGTGTTCGATGGCAAGCGGAGTGCGGGCCGTCAAGTGGATGTGCGAGAGTGTGGGCGCGACTTCGCGGCAGACGAGGTCGGCCGCCTCTTCGCTCATCCGCCGATAGGTCGTGTACTTGCCCCCGGCGACGCGCAGGATGCCATCCGGCGTGTTCCAGATGCGGTGCTCGCGGCTCGCGTGAGTGGGCGACACGGCCTCGTCTTGGAGTAGCGGGCGCAGCGCGCTGTAGGCGGCGATTGGCGTGCGGTCTGCGCCCGGAAACAGCCGCTTGACTACGCCGAGAAGATAGCGCATTTCATCAGCCGAGATCCTCACGTCGTCCGGCGTACCGTCGTGATCGACGTTGGTGGTGCCGACCAGGCTCAGCTCGCCCGATTCGCCCCAGGGCATTATGAATACGATCCGGCCGGATTCATCGAACCACGCGACAGCGCAACCGCCTGCCGTGACGCGCGGGAGGATAATGTGCGAGCCGCGCACCAGCCGCAGCGCACCGTTGTGGCTCCACGGGCCGGTGGCATCGACGAGCTTTCGCGCGCGCGCCTCGAACTTCTCGCCGGTGAGCGCGTCGGAAAGTGCTATGCGCCACACCCCCGGCTCGCGCTCCCAAGCCTCCGCGCGCACGTAATTGGCGGCGGCCGCGCCGTTTGCCATCGCATCGAACACGTTCGCCAGCACAAAGCGGGCGGAGTTGACGCGGCAATCGTAGAACAATGCCGCGGAAACCAAACCCTCGGACGCCAGTTTCGGCTCCATGGCCAGCGCCTCATCGCGCGAGAGGCCGCGGTGCTGGCCAACATTCTTGCGGCCCGCCAGAATATCGTACAAAACCAGCCCACTTCGGTAATAGAGCTGCTCGAAGCGGCTGTAGAACGGAAGCAGGAACCGAAGCGGCGCGACCGGGCCGGGAGCGAGATCCCTGAGCAGTGCGCGTTCGCGCAGCGATTCGTGCACCAGCCCGAACTTCAGGTTTCTCAGGTACCGCAGACCCCCGTGGATCAACTGCGAGTTCTTACCGCTCGTGCCGGAGGCGAAGTGGCGCTGCTCGACCAAACCCACTCTCAGCGGCACACCACCGTGTCGGTCCCGCAGACAAAGGTCGCGCGCGATTCCCGCGCCGTTGATGCCTCCGCCGAGCACAAGCACGTCCATGGTTTCAGCCTTGAGACGTTCGATGTTGAGCCGCCGGCTTTCGGGCGAGGGCACCACTCACAGTGTAGCCGCGCAGATGAGTGCGGTGGTCCCTCAAAAAACCTGCTGTGGGAAATCTGTTATCCTGAATTTTGTTTCGATAGAGGCGCGGAAGCCATGAGTAGCCGGGCGGCGGTTCCGGGGAGCACGGACGCCCGTGTGAAAGGGGCAATCAGATTCCGCCGAAATCGCGCTGTGGCCACACGCAGTGCGGTTGGGGGGTAAGGTTAAGACCTGCCCACTGTCATTCGAGCGCGGATTGCGCCAGCTTGCGGCCTCGGGCCGGCAGGCGCAGCCGCGAGGACCAGGAGACGGTCCAGCTTTGTTTCCTGGGGAGCCCGGATGGAGCGCTATCGAAGGGAACTCGTCGCCACTCCCTCCGCATCCGCTCCACTCCAGATTGCAAACGGGCAACGCGTTGAAGCGGTAGAAACCGCCATGAACATATTCGAACTGACGAAAACGCTGGTCGATATCGAATCGATCACGAACCACGAGAGAGAGGTTGGCGTTTGGCTGCTCGACTATCTCTCGGCTCTGGCGGTGCGCACGGGCGGCCGGGTTGAGGCGATGGAAGTCGAGCCCGGCCGCTTCAACGTCTTCGCCTGCTGGGGCCAGCCGCTTGTGACGCTTTCGACGCACATGGATATCGTGCCTCCGTTTTTTTCCTCGCGCGAGGACGATGGCTTCATCTACGGCCGCGGCGCCTGCGATGCCAAGGGGATCATGGCCGCGATGATTGGCGCGGCGGAGAAGCTGCTCGAAGAAGGACGGTGCAATTTCGGCCTGCTGTTCGTCGCCGGCGAGGAGCGCAACAGCGCCGGAGCGCTGGCGGCGGCGCGCCAGAACCGCGGGTCGCGGTTTCTGATCAACGGCGAGCCGACGGAAAACAAGCTCGCGCTGGGCTCCAAAGGCACGCTGCGTTACGAGATCGTCGCGCACGGGCGCATGGCGCACTCGGCGTATCCGGAGCTTGGCGAATCGGCCATCGAGAAACTCTTGGATGTGCTCGAACAAGTTCGCCGCATCCCGCTGCCCGAAGATCCCGTGCTCGGCCGGAGTACGCTGAACATCGGCACGATCTCGGGTGGCTGTGCACCGAACGTGATTCCGGATAAGGCGCGCGCCGAAGTCATGATCCGGCTTGTGAGCGGCGCCGACCCGATCCGGAGGCGGTCCATCGCGCCGCCCGGGGCCGCGCCGAGGCGATTGAAGTGTTCGCGGCGCCGGCCATACGGCTCAATTCGCTCGGCGACTTGCCGACCACCGTGGTTTCGTTCACCACCGATATCCCGGCCTTCGGCAACACGTGGGGCGAACCATTTCTGATCGGGCCCGGCAGCATTCACTTTGCGCGCCACGGGCGAAAAAGCCCGCCAAGCCGCGCGCTTCAATCGGTCGCACGCGGTCCGCCAGACCACCCGCCACCGCGAGTTGGGCGATATGCGGATAACCGAGCACCTCAAGGTGCGCGTGGGGAAACTGGCGGCGCAAGGCGGCAATGGCTGGCAACGTGAGAATGAAATCGCCGATGGCCCCGCCGCGAATGACCAGGATTTTGGGTTTGATCGCGCTCACATCGCCCGAAAGGCGGTCAGGCCGAGAAGCATCACGAACACCGCGAACGCCAGACGGATACTGCTGCCGATGCGGATGCGTGCTTCCGTTGCCGTCGCCCAGTTTAAAATGTCGCGCAGTTTCCACGGCGTGATGGTGAACCAGATGCCCGCGACGACGAGCAGGTAGGCCCAAATTTGAATCACGAGCACAAATCGCGATTCGCCCAGATGCGGGCGTCCGGTATCCACCATCAATTTCGCCAGCAGCAACATCAGGACCGCCAGGCCGCGCACGGCCAGAAAGTCCTGCACAAAAATGCACGCCAAAATTCCCACCGCCATAAAACCGGCCATCATATACGGTTTAAAAGCCGAGAAATCCGCGATCGGTTCGACGTTCACGTTCCACACAAACCACGCCGTGGCCAACAGCATCAACCCGCAGCCAATCGGCAACGAACGCGGAAATTGCGCGCGGCGGCGGCGAATTGCGCCGGTTTGGTCAAACCGTAAATTTGCGGCACGCTCACGCCCAAGCCGAGCAAGATGGACAACAGCGACAATCTCATGGTGAAAAGCTAACCACGAATGGACACAAAAGGACACGAAAAATTCAATCTGGACAATCCATTATGGCTACAAATTCACATTCGCCGGGTCGCCGTAAAGCGTGAAGGAGCCGGCACGGGTGATTTTCACATCCTAGAGCTGGCCGCGAAGAGCTAAAAACGCAGTTGGATTTGATTTGCCCAGACTTGTTTGATGCGTTGCGCGTCGCCGCTTGAAAGCGCGCCCAATTTGCGGCGCAACAAGTTTTGTTCAAGGCAATCCAGGCGTGACAGGCGGATAGTGGACGCGACGCGCAAACCTTCCGGCCTGCCAGTTCTGCAAAAGCACGTCGCTTGGAGAACGCGCTGCCGCCGAAGTTACTGCTGCAACCACCGCATCGCCGGCATCCAGCCAGAGCACAAGAACGGGAAGGAGTTTTCGAGGCGCTGCCATCGGTGAACGGAATGTCCGCCAGCCAGCAGATTTCACCGGGCGATGGCGTCATCGTATAACCCTTCGTCCTCGGGAGCGTAGCTGTTCAGAAAAGCACTGTGGTCGCGGATGGCTGTTGCGCGCTGCTGTATCCACGCGGCAAGTTCCGCCAAATTTTCCGCCGGAAGTTGCTCGATGAGTTGTTCAATTTCTTCCACTTTACTCATGGCATTAATTTATGCTGCGTTGCCCATTGAGGCAAGACGCTACAAATTCACAATCGCCGGGTCGCCGTAGAGCGTGAAGGAGCCGGCGCGGGTGATTTTCACGTCCATGAGCTGGCCGCGATGCTCCCGTCCGCGCCATCGAACACCACAATCTTGTTGCAGCGCGTCCGGCCGGTCATCCGCGCCGGATTTTTTTTGCTCGGCCCTTCGACAAGAATCTGCGTCCGCCGCCCGATGAACGCATCGTATTTGCGCTTGCCGATTTCATTGATCGTTTCGAGCAGGCGATGATTGCGTTCCTCGCGGATTTTTTGCGGCACCTGGTCCGGGCATTTCAGCCGCGGGCGTGTCGCGGCGCTGCGAGTATTTGAAAATGTAGGCGTTGTCGAATTGCACTTCGCGCGCGAGCGAAAGGGTCTGCTCGAAGTCGTCCTCGGTTTCGCCGGGAAAGCCGACAATGATGTCGGTCGTGATGCCGATGTCCGGCTGGGCGCGGCGCAATTTTTTGACGATGCCGAGGAAGCGTTCGCGCGTGTAGCCGCGGTGCATCAATTTCAAGACGCGATCGCTGCCGCTTTGGACGGGCAGGTGCGCGCTCTCGACGAGCTTGGGCAGCCGCGCGTAGGCCTGAATCAAATCGTCGCCGTAGCCTTTCGGATGCGGCGCAGTGAAACGGATGCGTTCCAGCCCTTCGATTTCGTGGACGGCGTCGAGGAGTTGGACGAAGGGAGATGTTTTTTTTGTGGTCGAGGGACGCGCTGACGTGCGCGTCCTGGCCGAGCGCGCCACGCGCCGACTCGTCACCGAATTTCGCGTTTGCCGTAGCTGGTGACGATCTGGCCGAGCAACGTGATTTCCTTCACGCCCTGTGACACGAGCTGGCGGCACTCGGCCACGATGTCGGGAATGCTGCGGCTGCGTTCCTCGCCACGCGTGTAAGGCACGATGCAGAAGGTGCAATACTGGTTGCAGCCTTGCATGATGCTGACAAAGGCGGTGACGGATTTTTGCGCGTTGCCGTTGAGCAAATGCTCGCGAATGGTCGCTTCGCTGCCCGGCTCTTCCGCCACGTCCACGATTTTTTCGCGCGGCCGGCAAGGATTTCGTCGAGGTAATCCGCCGCGTGATGAAATTTTTGCGTGCCGAGGACGAGGTCCACGTCCGGCAGGCGGTCAATGAGTTCCTGTCCGCGGCTTTGCGCCATGCAACCCATGAAACCGAGCACGACCTCCGGACGGTGCTTGCGCACATCCGCCGCGATGTTTTGCATTTTGCCAATCGCCTTTTGCTCCGCGAAATCGCGCACGCTGCAGGTGTTCAGCAAAATCACGTCGGCGACCGCCTCGGATGGCGCGAGGGTGTAACCCTTGGCCACGAGCTGGGCGGCGACGGCTTCGCTGTCGCGTTCGTTCATCTGGCAGCCGTAAGTTTTGATGAAAACACTTGGCATGATGTTTCAGATAAGCAGGATACTTTGAGGCGATGCGGCGTTGGAAAGTGAATCCGTCCGGGGCAACGGAAAGGCCGAACTGGCACGCCAGCGGGCAACAGGATGATCGGTCTGGGTCCCGTCCGCCTGGCGGGACGGCAACAGGAGTGCCGCGTTAACCGCCGGAAGGGGGACACAAACGCCAGCAGTATTGAGTGCGCTCGACGCAACCCACTTGCAGCGGGGAGACAACCCTGTATCTTTTTCCGAGGCGGCAGATTGATCGGGTTTGCGCTCCGGCGTGGACTGAATCGCACTATGGAATTTGAACCACTGAAAGTTTTGCTCGTTGGCAACGACGCGCGTTTTGCGCACGGCGTCGCGGAAATGCTGCGCGCGAGCGGCGGAGCGACCGAAGTCGCCACGGTTCCGACTTTGGAAGCCGGGCTGGCTGAATTGGCGGCCCATTCATACCACGCCATTTTGTTTGAACTCCCATCCGCAAACGCCGCCGGTCTGTTCCAAGTCACGCAGCTCACCCTCAAAATCCCGCGTCTGCCGGTCGTGGTGTTCGGTCCGGCAAATGACGGGATATTCGGGGCGGAAATCATCCGGGCGGGCGCGCAGGATTATCTGACCAAAGATGAAATTGAGCCGCGCGCGCTGCAACATGCCCTTCGCTGTGCGATTGAACGCCAGCATGAACACAACGCGCTGATTGAGGAAAAAGACAATTACTACGGCATTTTCGACCATCTGGTGGAAGGCGTTTTTCGCACGACGCCGGACGGGCATTATTTGCTGGCGAACGTGGCGCTGGCGCGGATTTACGGCTACGAATCGCCGGTGGAATTGATGGCGAGCATCAAGGACATCGCGAGCCGGCTTTATGTGGAACCGGGCCGGCGCGAGGAGTTCGTCCGGCTGATGCAGGAACATGACACGCTGAGCGGTTTTGAGTCGAAAATTTACCGCAAGGACGGGACCATCATCTGGATTTCGGAAAATTGCCGGGCGGTGCGCGGACGCGCTGGGCCGATTGCTCTACTACGAAGGCACGGTCGAGGACATCACCGAACGCAAGCTGGCCGAGGAGCAGATGCGCCGCGCAACCAACGAGTTGTCCCGCAGCCGGGAGGAACTGCGCACCAAAAACCAATCGATGGAGGAAAATCTCCGCATGGCGCGCGAAATCCAACAGGCGATGCTGCCGCAGCAATACCCGTCGTTTCCCCGGCAACGTTCCGCCGGCGCAAAGCGCCTTCCAATTTGTCCATCGCTACCAGCCGGCCGAGACGTGAGCGGCGATTTTTTCAGCGTGTCCGCGCTGTCGGACAACGAGGCGGCGGTGTTCATCTGCGATGTGACCGGCCACGGTGTGCGCGCCGCGCTCGTGACGGCGATGATCCGGGCGCTGGCCGAGGAACTGAATCCACTGGCGCGCGGGCCGGGAAATTTTCTGCGCAAGCTCAATTCGGACTTGTGCAACATCCTCGGGCGACCGGTTCGCCGATGCTGACGACGGCGTTTTATCTGGTGGCCAACTGGCGGACGGGGGTGGTGCGGTTTGCCAACGCGGGCCATCCCAAGCCGTTGCTGGTGCGGCGGGCCACGGGGCGCATCGAGCCGCTGGCCAATGGCTCGGGCCGCGGCGAACCGGCGCTGGGCCTGTTTGAAGATCCGCCGTATCAAACCAGCGAGTTCACAATGCGCCGGGGGATTTCTTCATGTTGTTCACGGACGGCCTTTACGAGGTGCAGGGGCTAAATGAGGAATTGTATTCGCCGGAACGGGTGATGCTGGACCTGCAACGCCTGTTGTCCAAACCGACGGGGGAAATGTTTGACGCGCTGCTGGAAGGCATCCGCGGGTTTTCGGTGGACCACGAATTCGGAGACGACGTGTGCCTCGTGGGGATGGAGTTTGCCGGAAAGCCCGCTTTGAAAAGTTGACCGGACGATGGGCAGATGAATCAATTGGCCTCCGCCGGTTCA
>CAWIHA010000040.1:0-69535 GCA_963835855.1 Bryobacterales bacterium
CGTCCTCCGCCCACTATTCACAGGCAGCTATTCCTCACCAGCGAAAACTTACACACGATGCTGCTGAGCGTTTCCTTCGAGTCCATCGTCGCCATCGGTATGACCATTCTGCTGGTCTCCGGCGGCTTCGACCTGTCGGTCGGCTCGACCGCAGCCCTGACCGGCGCGGTGACCGCCATGTGCCTCGCCGCGGGCATGCCCGTGCCTGTGGCGATCCTGATTGGTCTGGCGCTCGGCGTCCTCATCGGTCTCGTCAACGGCTTCATCATTGCCAAGATCGGTATCAACGCGTTCATCACCACGCTGGCGATGATGGGTATCGTGCGCGGCGCGCTGCTGGTCACCACCAAGGGGCGGAACATCTCCAGTCTGCCGGATTCGTTCAACGCCATCGGCCAGGGCGTCAGACGATTCATATCCCTTTGTCCCTCCTCTGTTTGTTGGATCCCGCGCCCGCAATCGGGCTGCCGGAACCAACGGCGCAGCAAAAAGATATTGCTGTTCGCCACCGGCCGGAAGGGCATCTTTGGTGCCAAATTGGGGCACTGAAAACATTGGGATTGGGATGCGGGTGAGGCCCGGAGATCTGTAAGAATTTACATACGCCCCAGCCCCGGGCGAGGTTGCTGAAGCCACCGCGGTGGTACCGTGAGCCATCTGCGTACTGGACAAAGCAGGGCCAAACGCCATTTAATAGTCTTTATGCCCAGTACATCTCTAATCCGGGAAGCGCTGTCCAGCGGTGAAGGGATTGTCCGGCTGGCACCATGTTGGGTGGCCCGATCCTTCCTCATTCCCGGAGGCCGTCTAAAATTGGATGCTCACGACCTGCATGCGCTGGGAGCGCATCGCGGCGGCATCGACGAGCGCTGGCTCGCCTCGACCACGCACGCCGACAACGGTGCGGGCGCGCTCCAAGACGAGGGTCTGAGCTACATCGTTCTGGATGGCGGCCGCGCGCTTCTGAAAGAAGCCATCGAGAAGCTCGGCGATGAATTCCTGGGCCCCGAAGTGATGCACGAGCAGGGCGGTTGGAACGTGCTCGCAAAATTCTCCGACAACCTGGGCCCAGTCCCTCACCACATACACCAGCGGGAGGAGCACGCAAAACAGGTGGGCCACAGGGGTAAACACGAGGCCTACTATTTCCCTCCGCAGTTCAACGCATGCGTGGGCGTGTTCCCGTACACCTTCATGGGTCTGAACCCGGGCACAACCACAGATGATGTGCGGCAGTGCTTGGAGCAGTGGGACGCAGGCGATAACGGCATCCTTTACCATTCGCGCGCTTACAAGCTCAGGCCGGGCACGGGTTGGCAGATCGATGCCGGCATCCTGCATGCGCCGGGAACGTTGGTCACCTACGAGGTGCAGCAGAACTCGGATGTGGCGGCGACGTTCCAGTCCATGAACGAGGGCCGCCCGGTCCCCCGCCGCCTGTTGGTAAAAGATGTCCCGCCCGAGCGCCACGGCGACCTGGACTACCTGGTTGGCATGCTCGATTGGGAGGCGAACACCGACCCCGAGTTCGTTTCTCATCGGTTGTTCTGGCCCGCGGCGGTGCAGCCGGAAGAAGTGATGGCCGATTGCGGGTATTTGGAGAAGTGGGTGGTGTATTCGACGCCGTATTACTCGGCTCAGGAGCTGACGGTTTTGCCGGGCCGCCATGTCTTCATCCGCGATGCCGCAGCTTACGGTCTCATCGTGATCCAGGGATGGGGCACGGTGGGCCGCCTGGAAGTCGAATCGCCTACTGTGATCCGCAACGGCCACATGACCAAAGACGAGCTTTTCGTCAGCGCGGCGGCGGCCAAGGAAGGGATCGTGGTGCGGAATCGCAGCGATCGGGAAGACCTGGTGATGCTCAAGCATTTCGGGCCGGGCAACCCGGAAGCGGAGGCGCTGATTCCGGGACGCGACGGGAGGTAATCGCCAGCTCGGTTGTCACCTGCCCCCAGCCGCTCGCATCTATTAAGATGGGAATAGAGATGCCTCTTTACGAATACCGTTGTTCGGGTTGCGGTGAAACCTTTGAGGAGGCTCCGGCGCATGCAGGACGCCGACACCGGCCTGGTTTGCCCAAAGTGCCAGTCCGGGCAGATCGAGCGCCTGCTATCGACGTTTGCGAGCCGGATGGGTTCGGCTGAGACGGTTGGTGCATGCGGCGCGCCCGCGTCGGCCTGTGGCTCCGGCCGCTTCAGTTGAACAAGCTGACAGGCCGGCGGTCTGCCAGCCACTTTCCCCCGCAAGCGCCTGCGCGAAATTCAGCGCGTAATCCACACCGTTGACGAACGCCGTTTGCTTATGTACATTGTATGTGTACAGTAAACAATGGCACGCCCCTCATCGCTGTTGCGCATCGACCTGGACTCACCGGTCCCGCTCTATCGCCAAATCGTCGATGCTTTTCGAGCTTTACTCGTAAGCCGCAAACTCCAGCCCGGCGATCAGCTTCCTCCCGTTCGGCAGCTCGCGATCGATCTCGGTATTCACTTCAACACAGTCGCAGAAGCGTACCGCACCCTCGCGGAAGAAGGCTGGCTCGACCTGAAGCGCCGGCGTGGAGCGCTGGTATTAGACCGCGCCCAACCGCGCGAGGCGGGCCCGGAGGCAGTGACCACCTTCGCCCAACGGCTTCGGGAATTGATCGCGAAAGTGCAAACGACGGGCGTGCCGCGCAAGCTGATCGCGCGGGAGCTTCGCCGCCTCGCGGAAGGACTTGAGAAATGAAACCGGACGTCTTCGCTTTTCTTGCTCCAGTGATTTTTGTTGCCTGGTCGATGTGCTATGCACCCGTGATGACCCGGCCGAGATTCTTCTTTGCGGTCACCGTCGCGCCGGGATTCTGGCGCACGCCGCAGGCACTTCAAATTCTGCGCAGATATCGGATCGAAGTGATCGCGGTTTCGGCGCTCGCTTTGGGGGGCGGCGCGGTTGCGCTGCGCACCGGCCAAGCGCTCTTCTTCACAGCGGGAATACTCTGCCAAGGTGTTGGCAGCATTGCCGCGGCGATGCGCGCTCATAGATTTGCACTGGCTTACGGGGCGCCAAGGAGCGGAGTCCGCCAAGCGCTGCTCGTTCCTCGCCGCGACTCGCTTCCGGGCGGCCCCGCGGCATGGGCCGGCCCCTTTGCGGCCCTGGGCGCGGCCGCTGCGTATCTCAAGCTGCATTGGAATCAGATTCCGCAACGCTTTCCGATCCATTGGGGCTTCGACGGCCGTCCCAACGGTTGGGCCACTCGCACCTTCGGCGGCGTGTATGGCGCTCTCCTCTTCGGCGCCGGCATATGTGCGCTGTTTCTACTGATGTCTTATGGAGTTCTCCGCAGTTCGCGGGGAGATGCCGGAGTTCGGCGCGCGACGCTCCGATTGTTGCTGGGCGTGCAGTACTTCATGGCCCTGCTCTTTTGCTGGGCCGCCACCAGTTCTTTGCGGATCAGGTCGAACATGCCAGGGACTGAAACCGTTATCGTGCTCGTGACACCGCTGGCCTTAGTCGTCCTTGTGATCTGGCTTCTTGCCCGCCAGTACGCGCAAAGCAACCAGGAGCAGTTCAACATGCGCGGCTACGGGCTCGGCATCGAGCAGCCGGCGGCGGACTCCAGTCGAGACCGATGCTGGAAGCTCGGCCTGTTTTACTACAATCCAGACGATTCGGCGCTCTTCATAGAGAAGCGCTTCGGCGTTGGTTACGATATCAACTTCGCCAATCGCTGGGCCTGGATTTTCTTTGCGGTTCTTGCGGGATCGATCGCGCTTCCATTTCTGCTTCACTGAATTGGCCAAACATGCTTCACCACTACCCGTGGATGGGAGCATTGCTTATAGGGGAAAGCGCGCCGGGCCCATTTCCGCCACAGCCGCTAGCGTCGAAACCGAAGTCCAAATCAGTTGTGCGGAGGTTGACAGCTTGTTTCCGGTGCGCCTCAAGGGACGATTTTCAAACTTCTGGAGTGGCGCAATTACCGCAACGCCGGGTTCTTAGAGCTACGCCGCCGGAAGTAAGGGAAAAGTTCGTGACGCGGCCAGCCGCACAAGGGTAACCTCAGCGAATCAGTTGTCGTCTTCACAAATGTAATTAAGACGGCAATCGGAGCTGGCGATTATGCAACGACTCGCAACGGCAATGTTGTTAGGGGCTTTAGCTACTGCCGCGCAAACAGCGCAACCGCGACCGGATGTTCAAGGCTCGGCGCAAGCGGAAAGCACTACCGCGGTATCGGCGATTGTGGTTCCGGCGGGAACCACGGTTTCCTTGGCGTTGACCAGCCCCATCTGGGCCAAGACAGCCAATGATGGGGATAACGTTTATGCGGAGACGGCCTTCCCTGTGACGGTAAACAACCAAATGGTGATTCCGCCAGGTACATATGTACAGGGACAGATCGACACACTGACGCGGCCGGGCTGGTTTTCGCCCCATGCCGAGTTCCAGATTCATTTCACGAAGATCATCTTCGTGAACGGCTATACGGTTGAGGTTCCTGTCTCCGGAGATGCAACATCCGGGCAGCCGGCGGCTCCTGACGGCGATGTAATTGCCGCCGTGGCCGACCCCTATGTGCGGGTCAGTGTCACAAACGACATCCTTCTCGACAACGGCTCGCAGGTCCAGATGGTCTTGCAGGTCCCTCTCGAATTGGATGCGGCCAATGTGGCCGCTGCCGTGCGCCGCTCCAATCATAAGCCGCTTGGTCCGTTCAAATCCGCGACGCTATGCCGGCCCATTCCCGCCGATCCGGGAACGCCAGACACGATCATACCCGGCAGTCCGGGCATGCCTGGTACGCCGGACATTGTCATCCCAGGAGCGCCTGGAACGCCGGACATAGTGATACCGGGTACTCCTGCAACGCCGGGAACGCCGGACACGGTCATACACGGGAGTCCGGGATCACCGGGTGTGACGTGCCCCGGCCCTCCCGTCGTGACATCCAACCCAAAGGTTCAGAAATACAGCAAATCGTTCCGTATCGACGCCCCGGTGCAGATCTCAGGAAAGCAACTATCCGCTGGAATCTATAAGGCTAGTTGGAAAGGATCGGGCCTCCTGGCTCAGGTGGATATTTTTCAGAACGGAAATTCCGCCGTTAGCGTGCAGGCGCGAGTCGTCCGATTGAACAGGAGATCGCCAGCCGACACACCGGGGACGCGTACCAATCCCGACGGTTCGGTTTCCGTGCAGTCGCTCCGGTTCGCGGGCGAGACCTTCGCCCTGTACTTTGACTAAGGTATGAGATAATTCGCGGAACAGGGCTTTTGAAAGTGTAACGCTTTGCACATTTTTTTCAAGACAGGAGAGACACTTTTTATGCGAATATTTGTCTTCGTTGGACTACTGGCTGCCGCGGCTTGCTGGGCGCAAGAGGCGGCATCGAATCCTCAGCCGCCGTCTTCCCAGGTTTCAGCACAGGCGGCAGCCGCTTCCCAGAAACAGACGATCACCGTTCCGGCGGGAACTCGAATTTCTTTATCGCTCGCCAGTCCGATTACAAGCAAGGCGGCGCGGCCCGGGGGCTCGGTCCGTGCGGTCACGGGGTTTCCCGTGACCGTGGGCACTCAGTTAGTGATTCCCGTCGGCACGTACGTGGAGGGCGTCATTGATAAAGTGACGAAAAAAGGCCGGCCGGACGCCGGTCTGCAAATGCACTTCACTCGCATGCTATTCCCCAGCGGTTATGGCGTGGCCATTGACGGCGCCAACACGCAGGGCAAGGTCCTCCGTCCCGAGCCGAATTCCACGGAAATCGCCGCGCTCCCAAGCGTGAGCGGAGCAAACTACGCGCTGCCCTCACAATCGACACCGGCGTTAACCCCACCGCCCCACGTGGGGCCCAGTACTGGAGAAATAGTTGGAATCGCCGTTGCAAGTGCCGTTCCCGTTGTGGCTATCCTATTGTGGCATCGCGGTAGAGGCGATCGCGTGATTTTTGACACCGGCTGGCAGTTCGAGATGGTTCTGCAAAGCCCGCTCACGCTCGACGCAGCGAGCGTTGCCGCGGCTGTCGCTGCTCCCAGCGCACAGTAATTGGCGGGCCGCCCATCCTCGCTGCGGTGAAGACCGGGGAGTCCTAGGTTCTTGACATTCCCCAGTGTTCCATGTTTGGCACGATTAGCAAGGGTGCCGGTATTGGCGACAGCAGTGACCACCGGTTTGGGGTTCCAACCCCACCATGTTATGTACGCCGCACTACGCTAGCGGTCAAGCCCCTCCGCCTCCAAGCTCACCAAGTGTTGTCCCCGAGGCAGCAATATCACGTACCGCCCCCGGTCCGTCGCTATTGCGTCAAGCGGCGCCGGCGCGCCGTCGATCTCCTGCCGCACCGGGGGCTGGTCCAGGATCGCGATGGCGCGGGATGCGCTTTGATACGCGAACTCGAGCCGGTTTCGGGCGACGGATGCGCTGTTCAACTCTCCATTGAAATCGAGCAGGCGGACCGGCGGCTGTTCGGAGGCGCTCTGGATGGAGTGAGCGCCCGGCGGCAACCACACGGTCTCTTCATCGGCGGCTGGCCAGAGGCGGCCATCCACGCGCGCCGCTCCCTTCCAGCGAACGCCGGCCCCATGCGGGGATTCGATCACGAGGACGCCGCCGCTGCGCTCGACGCGGCTGACAGCGGCGCCGGCGGAGGCAATGTGCGGCCAATCCTGCGGCAGGATCGAGTTCTCGAAGTAGAGCGCAACGCGCGCGAACGACTCGGAGGCGAGCCGGACCAGTTGGAACAGTTCGACTCCGGTTTGTTGTTTTGTCGGGTACACGTCCTGGTAGCGCTCGACTACGTTGATGTCGATGGCGAGCCTGTGGGGACGCTGCGTGAGCGGCTGGTAGCGCTTTGCGATCTCAGGATACCTTTGGGGGCCGAGATTCCAGACGGTGGCCGGGTCTTCGACCATGAATGTGACGTCGTGCTGCTCGGCAAGAGGCAAAGCCGCGGCGGCGTCCGCGCCGATCAGGTCCCGCATGCCGGTGTCGAACCGGTCGTCAACGTGCGTCAGCACAAGATCGAGGTCCGGCTTATCGCGGCGGACGGTCTCGAGCTCTTCGATCCACTCGGTTTCGATGCGCCGCGCCAGCGACGCCCGGTAGTCGAGAAACTGGCGCAAGCGATTCGCGTCCGAGCCGCCCGGTTTGAAGAGATCGAGCGGATCGAAACCGTGCGCGGCGCGGAATTCCCGCCGCACATCGTCGTTCATCGGCGTGAAGCGCGAGGGGTTTGCAGCGCCTTCGAGCGATTCGAAGTAGAGCTCGGCGAGGTTGACGCCATCCCAATCGAAGCCCGCCAGGAGCTGCCGCATGCCGGCCGAGGCGGCATGGAAGCAGTCGCGATTCACCAGATTCATCAGCCTGCGCCAGTCCAGGTGGGCATCCTGGAGCGTCGCGGTCTTCTCGCGCCACCCGGCGTGGGCCTCCCAGAATTTCTCGCTCACGTGCGGCAGCTCGAGCCAGGCGTAAACAAGGATGCCGTGCCGATGGCACGCCGCGATCAGTTCGGCGAGGCGCCGGTCACGTTCTTCATCCCGGTCGTAATAGTGCCAGGCAGCGACGTGCAGCGCCGCGATGCCGGCGGTTCGCCAGCGCCGGGCGAAATATTCGAGATCGACGCGCGCTCGGTATGCCGGATCGAAAAACGCCCACAGGCGCCGCGACCGGAACGGCGGCTGGCAGCCGAGGTCCACGAGCGCGTGCATCAGGTACGGAAACCGCTCGTATCCGTGCTCGCCCGGAGGAGCGGCGACCCACAACACGCCTCCTGCGCCGCGCTCGAAACCTGCCAGGAGCGGCGCCTTGCTGAAGCGCTCGCGGGCGAAGACACGCGCTTCGGTGGGGACTTCGAAGACCGGCATCTCGAGCGCCTGCTCCCAAATGATGCGGAGCTGCGGCTGGCGTAAGTCCTCTACGCTCCGCACGCGCACGCGGTCCTTTGTGGTACGGAAACCGAGGGCGCTCGCAACCGCCGACTGCCCTTCAACGACGAGGAACGCACCCGCTTGGGCGCGCGCCAGCCACGTCTCCGGCGGACCGGCTGCCCCTTCGCGAAGAACGAAGATGGCCGTGTCGCCGCCGGCAGCCTGCCTCTTGAATCCGAGCGACGACAGCACTTCCGGCCAGCTGCCCGGGTCGCCGCCGGCGATACGGAAGAAGATGCCGTGCGCGGAGGCAGGGGCAAGAGCTAGCGACGCGGCGGCGATCAAAAGCCTGAACGCGCGCCGCGCCGCCAACCTACTGCCGCGGGGAGAATCAACGGCTGAGCGCATACCAAAAGCCTGCACGGACATCGAAAAAATTCGGCCGCCGTGGATTGTCCTGGTTGAGCGTGTACGCGCCGCGCAGCGCGTCAACCGAAAACACGACCGACTGCGGCATGAAGCCGGTGCGAAACCGCAGGCCCGGCCCCAACTCGACAAAATTGGCCCAATATTGCCGCTTCACGTCGCCGGTGAAGTTTCCATTCACGTACACTTGCGAGCGGACGCCGTGGAACTCCCGCAGCGTGTAACCGGCACGGTTTTGCGAATAGATGAGGAAATCGTTATCGAAGCGGCTGATGAACACACCATCCTCGTGAGTCTCGGCGAACCGGCCGGGTGTCGTGGAGCCGAACAGCCGCCCGGCGCCGCGGCCGTACGCCGCCCCGCCGCGGTAGTCAGGCAGCATGCGCCCTTGGCTCGTCGAGCTGAGATAGCTGATAGCCTGCCCCGCTTCGCCCCATAGCGTGACGCCGTGCCAGGAGCGGCTCGCTGCGCCCACCGCCAGGATAAACGAGCTCTCGGAAAGATACTGCGGCGGGGCTTCGCCCGTCGCGCCACGCGTATCGCCGATGAAGCGCATCGAGAGATACGGCCGGAAGGGCAGGCTGCCAATGCGGACTTCGGTCTTCACCTGGCCATAGGAAAACGTATCGCTCCAGCGCGTGGAATAGAACGGCAACACCCAGGCGGTCGTTCGGAAGCGCTTGAAGTCGGGCCGCAGATTGCGGTAGGCCTTATCGGCTTCCTGCGCGATCGCGGCATCCGGGCTCCGGCGGGCCAGATCGAACCAGCGCATCGCGAGCTCGTCCTGGTGTAGCAGGTTGTATGTCCAGCCCAGCTTGAGCATCACCGGGAAATCCAGGGGGTCCGCTTCGTACGCCGCCTGGAAGTACCTCAGCGCGTCCTTCAGGTATCCCGCGCGGAAGCTCCGCTCTGCCATCTCCTTTGCATCAACCGCCGCGCCGGTGTGACCATCCGCCGATGGCGGGCGCGGCCGGAGATCGGGGGGCAGTCCGAGGGCGGCGCGCACACGCGCTGCCAGCTCTGAGTCGCCAGATTTCATTGCGCGCTCGAGCAAAGGCATGGCGCCGGCCTTATCCTGGCGAGCCAGCCGGAGAAGCCCGAGTTGCGCGGCCGAGAGGTCGTCTTCGGGAGCAGTCTGGGTGATTCTTTCGAACTCGGCCTCCGCCTCGGCCGCGCGTCCCATCTGGAGCAGCAGGTAGGCGAGATCGCGCCGCAGCTCGGTGTTGCCGGGATCGAGTTCGAGCGCCTGCCGGAACTCTGCGACATACGGATAGTGCGAGGGCAGAAGCTCTCGCGCTTCCTCGGCGACGCGCGCCGGCGACCCGCGTGAGGCGGCCAGCAATGCGGTGTTCGCCTGCTCGATGTGACCGCCCACTTTCCACACGCGCCCCAGGTCCAACAGTAATGAGCGCTCGGCGGGGCGGATCTGCCAGGCCTTCCGGTAGTGCTCGGCCGCAACGTCGAGCATATCGCGCTGCTCGGCAAGCCGTGCCAGCTCGCGCTGCGCGCTGAAATCCCCGGGGGATTGCGCGACCGCCTCGGACCATCGCGCCAGGTCCTCTGCAAGCGGCCGGTCGATATTCTGAAATGCCTGCTCGGCGGTGGTGCGCGCTTGCGGGTCCGCCGATTTGCGGAGGCGGTCGAAGATCCTGCGCGCTTCGGCCGTTCGCCGCGTGTCGTTGCACAGGAAAGCGTATTCGAGAGCCGAGCGGGTATCCGCGGGGTCCAGACGCATCGCTTCGCCGAACTCGTCGCGCGCGGCTTCGATATCGCCCACCTTCAAATATGTGTAGGCCAGGTCCTTCCGAAGTGCGGCGCGGTCTGGCGCCGCGTCGATCGCGGCCCTGAAGCGAAGGATGGCCCGGTCGTAATCCCTGGCGCGCAGCGCTTCATAGGCGAGACTTGCGAAATCGGGCGTCTGCGCTAGGCACACACTGCACACCAGCACCCCGAACCAACCATGCGCCACACAATGTAGTGCGGCCAAGAAGCGAAATTCGCGCCGGTTTTTGCGCAGCGGCCAGGAGCGGCGCAGGCAGCCGGAGCGGTGCTGATGCTCCTCGGCGCAATCGTCCCTCTATTCTGCACCGGCTCTTCCATACGCGAAGTGTATGGATGGGGCGGTCGAACGGTGCGGAGTTCGGGAGCGGCTGAGGATTTACCGTTCCAGGAGTGGCTTGAAACCGCGGCTCACCAGAGGCACTAAGATGAGACCATGGAACCTTTCCGGAGCGTCGATTTTCTTCTCATCGATTCGCTGTTCAACGAGCGGGAACTGCTGGTGCGGCAGACTGCGCGCCGGTTTGTGGACGAGCGCGTGTTGCCAATCATCCGGGACTGCTTCCGGGAAGCGAGGTTTCCCGCCGAACTGATCCCCGAGTTGGGGCGGCTCGGTTTTCTGGGGGCGAATCTCGAAGGCTATGGCTGCGCGGAGATGAGCAACGTCGAACATGGGCTCATCATGCAGGAGCTGGAGCGCGGCGACTCGGGCCTGCGCAGCTTCGTCTCCGTCCAGGGCGCGCTGGCGATGTATCCTATCCTGACCTTCGGTTCTGAGGAGCAGAAGCAGCAGTGGGTTTCGCGGCTCCAATGCGGCGAGGCGGTGGGCTGCTTCGGCCTGACCGAGCCGGATTTCGGCTCGAATCCCGGCGGCATGAGGACACGCGCGCGGCGCGAAGGCGATTACTGGGTGCTGGACGGCGAGAAGACCTGGATCACAAACGGCAGCGCGGCGGAGGTGGCGGTGGTTTGGGCGCGCACCGGCGACGGCATCCGTGGGTTCCTCGTCGAGCGTGGCACGCCCGGATACACGGCCTCAGACATCCACGGCAAGTGGTCGATGCGCGCGTCGGTGACCTCCAGCCTCTCGTTTTCCAATTGCCGCATTCCGGCCGCGAACATTCTGCCGGGCAGCCGCGGCCTCAAGAGCGCTTTGATGTGCCTCACGCAGGCGCGCTACGGCATCGGATGGGGCGCGATAGGCGCGGCCATGGATTGCTACGACACGGCCCGCCGTTACACGCTGGTGCGCAAGCAATTCGGCGGCCGCCCCATCGCGTCGCACCAGCTCGTCCAGGAGAAGCTGGCCTGGATGATCACCGAGATCACGAAAGCGCAGCTACTGGCGATCCACGTAGGCAGGCTGAAAGATCAGGGAAAGGCCGATGCGGCGCACATTTCGATGCTCAAGCGGAATAACGTTTCGATCGCGCTCGAGTGCGCCCGGCTGAGCCGCGACCTGCTCGGCGCCAACGGGATCACCGACGAGTACCCGGTCATGCGGCACATGTGCAATCTCGAAACGTTGAAGACCTACGAGGGCACCGATCACATCCATGCTTTGATCATCGGGGAGCGGGTCACGGGGATTCCGGCTTACAAGTAGGAGTCGCGGCGCCAGCCGCCAGTTCGGTTACAAAAAGAGCCTCTTTCATGCGGTCGGAGAACTAGGCATGTCAACTAAAAAGTCCGTGAGAGCCTTGGGTCCGAAACTCGTAGCGCTCAATCACGATTGCGGCTCTACCGTCTTCGCTGCGCACCACGCGCCCCGTAGTCACCAGCTTGAGGGCGCAACGGTTGTCCAGGTAGGCCGGCCAATTCACGGCCAGTTCCAGCCGCTCACCGGGATGCAGCGCACGTTGGGTGGTGAAGAGCACGCCATTCGAGCTCATGTTGACGGTTCTTCCGCTGCCAACCTCGATCGTGTTGCGGTTGAAAATCTTGTAGCGGACCTCTTGCTCGATTGGGAATCGCACAGCCGTCCGGCGGTCCGCGGTATCCGTTTCTGTTGCCATGATAGCCTCGATCACCCGTCGCTCTTTGCCAGAGAAGAACTCTGGAAACCCGTTTGTGCCCGCGCTAAATGCCGTCGTCATTTAACCTCAACTCGTCACCTTAATCAAACACCCGTTTGCTCCTGGCCACCTATAGACGAATGGGTTCAATTTCAGGCTGGCACCATGGTACCAATATGGGAGCCCGGTACCGAGAGTGCTGCCGGGTACTACCACGCTTGCCTGGTGGGCAGCCGCCCAGCGTTTTGCCAATATCATGCACTCACATGAATGAAACGGAAGAACTGCGAGGTCCGGGCCGGAGCAGACGAAGCAGGGCGATCGAAAAAAGAGTTTTTCAGCGGCTTCTTCAACGTGCCACGCCGGCATTCGCGCCAACGTTTGGGCGCATCTGGCCGCACGCATGAACAGGTGACGTACCGCGGCGCTTTCGCCACAGGAGCGAACAGGCCCTCTGGCGCCAAGCCGGGGCCAATGAATGGTGGAATGGGCTTTGGAGATGCCGTCCTGGAGCGCTACTCCCGCTTACGCGCCTTCCGGATCTCTTCGAGCCGCTCGCCGATCCGTTTTTCTAAGCCCCGGTTCGTTGGTGCATAAAACCGCGTGCCCGCAAGCGCGGGGGGCAGGCATTCCATGAGCGTGATCGCATCATCGAACTCATGTGCGTGCTGATAGCCGTGGCCATAACCCCACTCTTTCATCGAACGGGTCACGGGGTTGCGCAAGTGCAGCGGCACGGGCTCCGCCATCGCGTTCTCGACGGTTTCGCGCGCGCGGTTCAGGGCTTGGTAGGCGGCATCGGATTTCGGCGCCAGCGCCAGGTAGATGGCCGCCTGCGCCAGTGCCTGGTCGCCTTCCGGTATCCCAAGGAAGTGCACCGCCTGCATCGCTGCCACGGCCTGTTCGAGCGCGCGCGGGTCGGCGAGGCCGATGTCCTCGATCGCCATGCGGATCAGCCGGCGTGCGATATACAAGCGGTCCTCGCCGCCCTCGATCATCCTGGCCAGCCAGTAGAGCGAAGCATCGGCATCGCTCGAACGGACGGATTTGTGCAAGGCCGAGATCAGGTTGTAGTGCTCTTCGCCGGCTTTATCGTAAAGCAGCACCTTGCGCTGGATGGCGCCTTCGACCGCCTCGCGCGTGAGCGCCTTGCCGCCGGAAGCGGCCACCGCCGCCTCCAGCGTGTTGTAAGCAGCCCGTGCATCGCCGTTCGCGAAGATCGCGATCTGCTCAAGCAGATCTCCGGGCGCTGCGAGGTCGAGATCGCCCAGGCCGCGGTCGCGGTCAGCCAGCGCGCGCTTGAGCAGAATGACAATTTCCTCGACCGTCAACTCGCGGAGCGCGTACACTTTCGAGCGCGACAGGAGCGCCGAAATGATTTCAAACGACGGGTTCTCGGTGGTAGCGCCGATCAGCGTGACGTCACCGCGCTCGACGTAGGGCAGAAACGCATCCTGCTGGGCTTTGTTGAACCGATGGATCTCGTCAATGAACAGAAGCGTGCGGCGCCCGAGCCGCCGGTTGCGCTCCGCTGCCACCATCACAGCCTTGACTTCTTTGATCCCGCTCAGCACGGCGCTGAACGGCACGAAATCCGCGTGCGTGAGGCGCGCAATCAGCCGCGCCAGCGTCGTCTTGCCCACTCCCGGAGGCCCCCACAGGATGATGGAACCCATGTCGCCGCGCTCGACTTGGGCGCGCAGAGGCTTGCCGAGTCCAATGATGTGCTCCTGGCCGGCAAAATCCTCCCAGCGGTCCGGGCGCATGCGGTCGGCGAGCGGCCGTGACTTGTCCAGCGCGCGTTCCGGCTGGCCGGCATCCGGCGGGGTGGTATCGAACAGGCTCATCTTACTCGCCTTTCCGCATCCTTTGCCGCCGCGCCTCATAGAGCAGGATGCCAGCGGCCATTGCGGCGTTCAGCGACTCGATACCGGCCATCGGTATCCGCAGACCGGCCGCGCCGCGCCGCAGTTCCTCGCCGACGCCGCGCCCCTCGCTGCCGATGACGAACGCGCAGGGCCGGCTGAGATCCGCCTCAGCCAGCTCGCGCGCGCCGGACGGCATGGCGGCGTAAACATCGAGCCCCCGCTCATCGAGCGCCGAGCGCGCCAGCACCGCATCCAAGCCCGAGACCAGCGGCGCCCGAAACAGCGAGCCAGCCGAGGCCCGCACCGCCTTTGGGTTGTATGGGCTTACGGTCCCCTTCAAGAACATGAGGCCGGTCGCGCCGAACGCCTCGGCCGCGCGTACAATCGCGCCGGCGTTGCCTGGGTCCTGAACGCCATCAAGCACCACGACGAGCGGCTGCGCACCGAAGAGCTGCTCGAGGTTCCACGTGGGGGGCCTCACGAGCGCGATTACGCCCTGCGTGGTTTCCGTCGTCGAGATGCTCTCGAACAGCCGGTCCTCGATCACGATAACCCGCGCGCGGGACAGCCGGACTAAACAGCTCGCCACATGCGGGCGGGCTGACTCAGCCGCGAGCACGGCCTGGACCTCGCACTCGCTGCGCAGGGCTTCTTCGAGCAGGTGAAAGGTTTCGGCGACGCAATAGCCGCCGCGGGTTTGCGTGCCGCGGGCGATCGCACGCCGCACCTCCTTGAGCAGCGGGTTGGCGGAGCTCGTAAGGACCCCGGCTTTGCTTACCATTCGCGCTCCGGTCTCACATTAACATCGTAAACTGGAAACGAGCGCCAGCAGGGCGCTGAAAAGATCGCGTGCGCCGCCGTTTGCTCTTCAGGAGATGATGTGTGACCATTTCTTGGTATCGAAGATGTCCGGCCGTTTGCCGGAGGCGGCATGCCGCGCGGTTTGCGCTGCGCGGCTCGGCAAGGGTTGGGAACGAGGTGCGGCTTCCGCGCCACGGCCACAAAGGAGTGGCCAGAAGAGTTCTTCAGCACCTTGCTAGACTCCCAAGGTAGTGGTCGGAAATGGCCAACCATATCCTCAGCGGACGGCTCCTCCGGGTAGCGCTGATTGCCGTATTGGCGATCGCCGCGGGCGCGGTGCTGCGGATTGCCGTGCGCATCGAGCGGCAGTCCACGCGGGATGAGGCGCGGCCTGCCAACGTCATCTTAATTCTGGGCGCGGCCGAGTACCGGGGCCGGCCATCTCCTGTTTTGAAGGCCCGTCTCGATCATGGCCTGGAGTTGTTCCAAGAGAAGAAGGCGCCGCGCATTCTGACAACGGGCGGCGCGGGCGGCGATCCGGTGTTCACCGAGGGCGAGGTTGGCCGCGATTACCTGGTCACCCGCGGCGTGCCCTCGGAGGCCATCATCATCGAGACCCAGGGCGGCACCACGATGCGCAGCACCGCCGCCGCCGGCGAGATTATGCGGAGGATGGGCCTGAAATCGTGCATCGTGGTCAGCGATGGCTACCATATCTTCCGCGCTAAGAAGATGCTCCAGGCCCAGGGGTTCCAGGTCTACGGATCGCCGCGCCCGGCGCCCCCGCGCAGCGACTTGCGCGAGTGGTGGTTGTATGTGCGGCAGTCGATCGGTTACCTGTTGTGGTCGATGGGCATCCGGATCTAGCCCCGAGGCCGGGCCTGCCCAGCCCCGGCACGCGAGCCTCAAAGAGCGCGTGGTCAGGCGATCTTGGAAACAAAACAGCTCGCGGGGGGCGCCTACTGCGTTTTGCGTATTTCGGCAAAGAGCTGCCGGAAACACTTCACAACGTCGGCCATGGGGCCCGGCTCGCCCTGGCCGTAGTAGGCGTCCAGAAAATTGCCGGCGGTCGTGCCCCAGGCCGTTTCCAGCACTCCGAGCATCCGCGGCGCAATTACCTCGTCCGGGTGCCCGCGAATGGACCGGATCAAATCCAACTGTGCGAGCGCGACCTCCGGCAGCCGCCACGGCGACGAGATGACACGGAAGCCGGCAGCAGCGAAGTACGGCACCGTCGGAACCGGATTCTCGTAATGCCAGTCGCAGATCACGATGTCTTTCGGGATCTGTGCGAGCGCCGGGAACGTCTCGTTGAAGCTTCCTTCCCATGCGCCGGCGCCGGTGGTCACGCCATCGAGCAGCCGGTCGCCCCACATCCACATCGTGCGTTTCGATTTCGCAAGGTGGTCATGCACCGTCCGGACTTCCTGGGCAAACAGGTCGGCCTTGAGCTTGCCTTTGCAGCGCGGGCAGTCGTCGTCTCCGAGCACGCGTACTTCGTCCATGCCGGCGTGGAAGGTATCGGATTCTGTTACCTCTTCCAGTTCGTCGATCAGATCGAAGACAACGCCATGCACGGCGGGATGCAATGGGCAGTAGCTGCGGCAGTAAATGCCCTCGTTATTCGGGTACTTGCCAGGCGTCTCGTCAAACTCGGGATGCGAGCGCAGCAGGCCGTAGGTCGTCTTCTCCCACGACTGGTGCCCGAGCAGATCGATCTCCGGGATCAGCTTCACGCCGGCTTGGCGGCAAGCGGCCACGATCGCTTTCAGGTCGTCTTTCGACAAGGCATCGGGCTCGGCCACCTCGGGATGGCTCTTGAATTGATAATGGTAATCGATCTCGAGCACCAGGGTATTCACACCCTCCTTCGGCAGGGCCTCGCGGATGAACCGCAGCAAGAGAGGAACTTCGCCCGGCTTGGGAGCGAGCAGATGGAAACCGCGTACGGGGAGCTCGGCGGCGGCAAGCGGCACGAGCAATCCGCTCAACAGAGCTAATCGCAAGAAATAAAGTGCCATCGATGTTACGATATCACGGAAATGCGGAGCGCACGGGCTTCGCTCCGGTTCTATCGTTGTCCGACTGTTTGGCGGGGAGGCTAACGTGCGTGAACGCCGGGGATCGAGGAGTCGCGTTCATCGCAGTTGGTTTACGAAGGTTCCAAGAGCATTCATCCCTGCGAGCCCGGGAAATGATTGCAGTTGATGGCTCCCGTGCTGCAACTTGCTCCGAAAAAGAGGTAAAGTGTTCGCCATGGTCACATGTGACCGCCGGACGTTTATCCGCCTCTCCACGGCCGCAGCGGCCGCGATGGGGCTGCGTTCTGGCGCCAGCACTCCCATAGCAAAAGGAAAAGGAATGCGCCTTGGACTCATCATCAAAGTGAACAACGACCCCGACGCGCCGCTGAAACAGGTGCGGGACTTCGGATTCTCCAACTGCCAGCTATTAATGCAATCGTTCGATCCCGCAATGGCCGGCCCGCTCCGCGGCGCGCTCGACCGCTACTCGCTCGAAGCGACGGCGCTTGCGGTCATCGGCGCGGGTCCGGAGGTCTACGATTTCTACCAGGGACCGCTGACGATAGGCCTCGTGCCGCGCGAACACCGGCAGGCGCGAATCGCGCACATCAAGAAGGCCTCGGATTTCGCCCGGAAGGCCGGCATCGGCGCCCTTCAGACGCACTGCGGTTTCATTCCCGAAGACCCGAACGATCCGAATTACAAGGAGGTTGTCGAAGCCATCCGCGAAGTGGCCATTTACTGCAAGCAGAACGGCCAGAGGTTCTGGTGCGAGACCGGGCAGGAGACGCCGATCACGCTGGTGCGTACGATCCGGGACGCCGGCACCGATAACATCGGCGTGAACTTCGACACCGCGAACCTCATCCTCTATGGCAAGGCGAATCCGGTGGACGCGCTCGACACGCTCGGGCCTTACGTGGAAGGCGTGCACGCGAAGGACGGGCTCTATCCAACTGATCCGAAACAACTCGGCCGTGAGGTGCCGATCGGCCACGGCAAGGTGGATTTCCCGAAGCTGATCGCCCGGCTCAAGGAGGTTGGCTATGACGGGCCGCTCACTATCGAACGTGAGACTTCGGGCCCGCAGCAGGCACAGGATATCAGAGCGGCGAAGGTGTATCTGGAGAAGTTGCTCGGTTGAGGAACGGCTTCATGAATGATCAGGAACCGAAAAATCCGGGGCGGCGCAAGTTCCTGGAAGCCGCCGGGGCCGCGGCGGGATTGATGATCGTGAAGCCGCAGTCGGTTCGCGGGACACAGGCGAACTCGGCCGTTCGCGTCGGATTGCTCGGATGCGGGGTGCGTGGCACAGAGGTTGCCACGGGCATGATCCGGAACGCCGGCGCGCGCATCACGGCGCTGGCCGACATTTTCCAGGACCAACTCGATAAGGCCAAGGCGGCCTTCAACCAGCTTGCGGCTTCCCAAGGCGCTCCGCCGGCCGATGCCGCCCAGCTCTTCCTCGGGCCGGCGGCCTACGAGCAGATTGCGAATTCCAATGCGGTGGATGCCGTGATCATTGCGACGCCGGGATATTTCCATCCCGATCACCTGGCTGCCGTGGCCGCCGCCGGCAGGCACATTTATCTGGAGAAGCCGGTGGCAGTGGACGTCGCCGGGTCGAAGCGCGTCATCGAGATCGGCGAGAGGGCCAAGGGCAGGCTGAGCCTCGAAGTCGGATGCCAACTCCGGATGTCGCCGCCCTATGCCGCTCTCGTCGAGCGCATTCATAACGGGGCGCTGGGAGAGATCGTCTTCGGCGAAGCGCATTACTACAACCCCTATCAGCCGCTTCCCGAGTTTCCCAACGCCTCGCCGGCCGAGCGCCGGCTGCGCCGCTGGGGCAACGATCGGGTGCTTTCGGGCGATATCATTCTCGAACAACATATCCATGTCCTCGATATCTGCAACTGGGCGCTCCAAGGGCACCCGGTGAAGGCCGTTGGCATTGGCAGCCGCAAGGGCCGCCCCGCGGGGGAAACCGTGTCTTCGCATTTCTCGCTCACATTTTTCTATCCCGACGGCGTCCACCTGAACTTCGGCTCGACGCAGTTCGGCAAGGGGGCGTTCGAGGCCAACGAACGCTTCTACGGGACGCGCGGCAGCTCGCAGTCGCCGTACTGGGGAGCGGTTGCGATTTACGGCGAAGAGCAGTGGGAGTGGGGCGGCAGCCAGAGATCCCACCTGGACAACATCGCCGAGGCCGATCCCGAGAAGCAGAAGTCCTTCATCGAGAGCATCACCAGCGGCCGGTTCCACAACCAGGCCGCCGATGGCGCCGAATCAACATTGACCGGGATTCTGGGGCGCACAGCGGCCTACACGGGCCGCGCCATCACCTGGGACGAGCTGCTCCACTCAAACGAGCAGTGGGACGCGGGCCTCGATCTGAATAAGCTGAGCTGACCCAGGTCCTTCTCCGGTTGCATCCACCACGTGGCCGTCTCACCCCCTTCAAGGGAACACGACCCGCTCGAGCCCGACGTAAGGGGGCCGGTCCGGTGACCGCTGCAACAGGCTGCTAGAAGGTGTATCCCATCGACACCTGATAAGTGCGCGGCGGGACGAAGTGCGTGCCGCTGAAGGTGGACAAGAAGTTGTAGAGCGCCACCGTGTTCATCAAGTTCTCAATCGTAAACCTCAGGGTGACGCGGCCACCCGCTTCCTTGTGGAAGAGGTTGTCGGTGCCGATTCCGACGTTGAAGAGGTTGCGCGCTTTGACCCGGTCTGGATTGTGGTCATCGTTTTCCGTGCCGGTCTGAGGCAACGTCAGCAGCGTCGATTTGCCGATGCCGGTGCAGGTCGTGATGGGATTCTGGAGCGTCGCAGGCACGCCGTTGCAGGAAAAGCCGATGTCCACCTGCTGAGCGGGCGTGAGCAGGGTGGCCGCGGCGACGTCAGGCACGCCGCTGACGACCAGGCCGCTGTCGTAACGCCACGTGAAATCGATCCATTCGGCGTTCCGCGGTCTCTGGTATCGCAGCACTACGGTCTGTTGGTAGGCCTGATCGTGATCGATGCGAAACACATCGCTTGGGAAGCCGCCCAATGGAATGAGACCGCCGACTTCCGGCGGGAAATACCGCGCCCGCGTGTGGCCGAATGTCATGTAAGCCTGAAACCCGTGGATGTTGATTGTGCTGACACGGCCCGTCACGCCGTCCAGTTTCGATTTGTTCCAGGCAACCGGGAAAGTGATCGGTGTGTTGAACAGCACACTGAAGTCATAGGCGTTTTGCGTGTACTTCCAGAAATAGTCGGCGTCGATGATGATCCAGCGCCCGAGCCCCTGTCCGAACCCCACGTTGAACTGATTTCGCTGGCCGGGTTTGATTGGCGTCGATACCGATCCGAAGACATTTTCAGCCAAGCCACCGCCGCCCGTGCCGCTCGAGAGGATGAGGTTCTCATTGAACGGCGTCTCAAACGTCCGTGCATAGGCGGCGCGCAGCACGGTGTTTGAGGATGGAATGAGGTACGCGACCCCGAGCCGCGGCTGAAGGCCGTTCGCCGAGCTCAAACCGTTGTACTGGTCGTCACGCAAGCCCGCGTCGATGGTGAAGTTGCCGAGCTTGATCGAGTCGGTGGCGTAGAAGGCGTACTGGTTTATGTTGTGGGCCCCGTGAAACCTGAAGAGCGAGCCGCCACGCGTCAGATCATAGGGCACGATTCCGGGCTGCAGGTTCGGATTTGCCATGTAAGTCGCGTTGATGTTTGAACACTGAGCGGGATCGGTAACGCCTGGAAGCAGCAGAGCGTTCCCGTTCGCGTCGAGGCACACGGGATTGTAGGCCGGATCGGTCACGCCGAATTGAAAGTTCTCGAGCAATCGGGTCTGCTGGATCTGCGTGCCGAACTTGAGATCGTGCCTGCCCCGCGCGTATGAGATGTCGGCCTTCACCCCGTAGTTCGTCAGGAACCGGTTCTGAGAGGCCGTGACCGGCGTGTCTGCAAATGGATCGCTGCTCGCATAGTAGTTGACCTCGTCCCGGCGGGCGTAAGGGTTCACCGTCAGCAGCGCGTGGGCGTTGAACGTGTGCTGGTAAGCCGGCGCGATGTTCCAGGTCAATACGCGCTGCTTCTGGTCCTGAGACAACTGGTCGAAGCTGTTCGGGACCTGGAACCAGTTGCGCGCCGTAAAGAGATCCAAGTGGAAAACGTCCTTGGCAGCCGGCTGCCAATCGAACCGGTCGAAAATGCTCTCGTTGTTGCCGCGATCGTGGATGGGCAGGAATTCGGGGGTATCGAGAAAATGGCCCGATCTCGTGCCATTGACGACAATAAAGTTTCCAAACTTCGTCCCTCCGAGGCCGAGCGAGGCGCTGCCGCCCTCCGTTCCAAACGATCCCCACTCGGAGCTGACGCTGCCGAACGTCTTCGCGGCCCCAAGGGCAGATCGCGTGGTCGCGTTCACGACGAGACTGGATTTGTCGCCATACTGCGCGTCCGGCGATCCGGTGATCAACTCCATTGATTGAAGCGCATCCGCCGGGATCTGCGTTGAAAACACTTTGCTCTGCTGATCGCTGATGGGTTGCCCGTCGATTACAAAAGTCGTCTGCGCATGATCGCCCAGGGGGTGAAAAAAGCCATTCGCGTCGGCGGCTACGCCTCCCGTGCTATAGGTGACCGCCTGGCTCAGTTGCCCTCCCGGATCGAACGTTGGCAGCTTCAGGAAGCTGCTCCGGTCTACGTCCTGATGCGCGGCGGGATCGGTCTCCACCATAGCTCCGGCGGCCTCCACGTTCACGGTGGTGGTCATCTCGGCCAGCTTCAGCGAAATGTCTACGACGATCGGGAGGGCGCTGCGAACGTCCACCGCTTGAGCTGCGACTGCAAAGCCCGGGGCGCTGACGCGTAATCGATACGGGTTTTGGGGAATGTTATTGAGCCGGAACGAGCCGGCGCTGTCCGTGACCGTCGACTGCGCATAACCAGTGACCGGATTACGTAAAGCAACCGTCGCTCCGGAAACGGCGGCTCCCGACTGATCGGTGACGGCGCCCGTGACGGTGCCGCTGTTGATCGATTGTGGCCACAATGGGCCGGTTGCGAGAAGAGCCAGCCAGAGCAGGCTATGAAAGCGCTTGAAGCACATAAGTCTTATCTCCTTTCAAGACGATTTAGATGGGCCAACAGCACAACCCAGAGCCAGACAGCCAGGAGTGGAAACAGCAACTGCCGGCTCACGAGTTATGCAGATCGGAAGGAGGAAAGACTAAGCGGGAGGACCGCGGGAAAGATTAAAGGCCGGCGAATATTCACTTGGGGCGCCGGTTTCCTTGGGAGCACACCGCCACTCCGCAATAGCGGGTGGCGTGAGCCCAATACTGGCAATCGCTTGAAGAACCGGCACATGGCCCGCGTGGCAGATGGGGCAACAATGGGTACGAGCTCCGTGCTCGTGGAGAGGTTCTACAATGGCGGACGCTGTTTGAAGGCCGACAAAACAAAGCAGGGACAGCGCCACCAGCACCGCGCGGAAAAGCGGCGGACCGTGGGCAATTGACAACTTGCGAGCTTGGCCACCTCTCCCCATCTGGAACTATTCTTCCATATATGATGTTCACACAGCCGGCGAGGTTGCGCAGAATCTTCCAATGCAAGATGATCCTGAAGGGCGGGGCTGTTTCCAATAGAAGGGATTCTGAAAGCCGGTGAGACGCGCGATGCTGCGGGGGAATGCAGATTGAGATGCGCCAAGCCGAGGCGCCCAGTATCGAGCAGGCCGGCGCGTTTCTCCGGGCCAGCCCGGGCTGAAACGCGCAATCTGCTGAAACAGCAAGGGTGTTTTTTGACAAAAGGCTGGCTCCCCGGCATGGATTCGAACCACGATTCACGGCTCCAAAGGCCGCTGTCCTACCACTAGACGACCGGGGAACGCGGGCGGAAAACTTGCTCCTCTGGTAGTGTAGCAGCGCGCGCGGGCGCGGGGCTACCACTCGGAATACGGCGTGCCGTCGAGCGGGCTCACCTTGTCGGAGCCGCTGCGCACGTCGAAAATACCGGGCTCGGTCTGGTCGACGCTGGTGACCGCGTCCTCCATGATGATTTTCCAGGAGTTGTCCGAGCCGGTGATCGGGTCCAGGGGCACCTGCCTCAGATAGCCCTCCGAGACGAGGTCCTGGAGCGACTGCGGCGCCTTCTGCTTGTCGTAGGTGTACTCGTCGATCACGGTGCGAATCGTGAAAAGGTTGTTGCGAAGCAGGCTTTCCTTCGCCCGTAGGATCGACTTCTGATACATCGGCACCGCGATGGATATCAGGATCGAGATGATCGTCATCACGATCATGATCTCGATCAGCGTGAATCCGGAGCGGAAGCGCCGGGCCGGCGCGCCACGCCAGCGGCCCCCCTCACCACTCGGAATAGGGCGTTCCATCGCGCGCTTTCTCCGTGCTCTTCGTATACACATCGAAGACATTTTGGCCGCCCCAACTGTTCGAGTCCGGATCGTCGCGGCTGCTGCGCAGGCCCCAATCGGTCGAGTTCGTCATCGGGTCCTTGGGAATACGCCGCAGGAATTTGATCTTCTTGTCCGGGCTGCCCGCCAGCTTCACGCCATCGACGAGCTGCTGCAAGCTCTCCGGATAGTTCTCGCTGTCGAGCTTGCCGGGCGGGATATACTTCATGTCGGCTGCGTCTTTATATTTGTCAATCGCGGCGCGGATCTCGCGCAGCGTCCAGCGCAGCTCCTTTTCCCTCTCGCGCCGGACGTTCGAGCGTGCCAGCGGAACCGCCATCGCCGTCAGCAGCGCCATGATTGTGAAGGCGACGATCAGCTCGATCAACGTGAGCCCGCGTTGGTTCCTGCGCTTCATACGGCACTCACTTCACGGTAACTATGGCCTGCGGAATCCGGAGCGGAAACGGCTGCAAGCGGGAGTCGAGCGCCCCGAGCTCCGAGAACGTCACGGTGGTGCTGCCCGGCTTGATTGCCTGGAACGTGAACACGGCCAGGGCGCCAGAGCCGCTGATTCCCCCATCGCCCGGCTTCCGATTCAGGTTCACCGTGCAGTCCCCGGTATCGTTGAGGATGTTCCGCGTAAAGATTACCGTCTTGCCGTCGCTGGAGAGGAGATTGCCCTGCTTCACCTCCTCGAGCCGAACCACCTGCGGATCGAACTTGAGGTGGAACGGTGCGGCAATCAGGTCGTGCGCGTCCTCGGCCCGGAGTTCCAAAGTAAACGTCGCGCCCGCGTTCACTTGTGCGGCCGGCGGGCTTAGCAGTAACCGCAGTTCGGGTGGGAATTGGGCAGCCGGTGCGGGAGCGGGCGGCGGGGCTTGCGGCGCCGCCGTCGTTTCCGGGGCCGGCGGCGCGGGAGTGGCGGACGGCGATGGCTGAGCCGGCGCGGGAGCGGGCGGCGCCAGGCTGACCTTCACCACCGGATCGGTTCCGGCGGCAATGCTGCGGAGGTTCACTTCGGTGATGCCCGGCGTGCGCACAATGTGCGGGATCAGCACGATGATCAGTTCGTCCGTGCCCCTGGAAGTGTTGTTGCTCGAAAACAGGTGCTTCAAGCCGGGAATGCTGGTCAGGCCGGGAACACCGGCCACATTCTTCGAAGACTGCTCCTGCATCAAGCCCGCGATCAGGCTGACCTCGCCTTCTTTGATCCGGATCTCGTGCTCGATCTTATCCTGACTGATAACCGGCTGAGTGATGCCGCCGATATTCACGTTTGAGGTCACGGCCGATACCTCGAGCACGAGCTTCAGCGTCACCTCATCCGAGCCATAGTGCACGGTCGGCGTGATATCCACGTTGACGCCGACATCGATGAATTGAAACTGCGTGTACAACGAGCTGGCAGCGCCGACCGTGGTGCCGAACGGCTGCACGCCCCCCGAGGCGATCGGCACCTTGGTGCCAATGCGCAGGCTTGCTTTCTGGCCATTCGACGCGCGCACTTGCGGCGATTGCAGAACTCTCGCGTTGACATCCGTCATCGCGGCCTGGAACAGCGCGCCCGGCATCGTGATGGAAAAATCGCTCCCCGTGATGTGGCGGATTTGTGAAAGTGTAATTGGAGTGCCAGCGGAGCTCGTGCCCGAAGTGCCAGTCCCGGTGACGGGAAACGGAGTGGCCCCCGCTTCCGGCGTCGGCGTGGCCACGGGCACCGGCGTGGGAGCCACCAGCGAGGCGCGTGGTGTGAACCCGATCGGGAAGTTGAGCCCCGGGTTGCCGTCGGCGCCAATGAGCGTGGCCGCGAGATTTCGCGTCTTGGTCCGGTTGGCCTCCATCAGCATCACGTCCACCACAACCTCGGCTTTCGGCTTATCCAGATCGTTCACCAGCTTCTCGGCAAGCAGCACCTGGTCCGACGTGCCGCGCACAATGATCGCGTTCAGTGTGGTGTAGGTAAACACCTTGCGAATATCGGCGACCGTTCGGAGAGTCGTCGTGATCTCTTGCAGCTCCTGCGGCGTGGTGAGGTTGCTCAGATAGAAAACCTTCACCACCGAGTCTTCGTAATCCCGGCGCTTCCCCATGTTGTCGGCGGTGACGAAAATAGCGTTTGGAGAAAGCGGCTTCCAGAACGATTTTGTCGTCATCGCCAGGTCGTCCAGCGCATCTTCGAGACTCGAGTTGATCAAGTCGATCGAAGCGTTCCGCCCGCCGGTATTGGCGTCGTTCCTGTACTCCGGGTCGAAGATCACGTTGATCCCGGCCAGCTTGCCAAGAGTTTCAAACAGCACTCTGGCCGGCTGATTCGTCATGCGCAGATTGATTGGTTGCTGTGAGAGCGCCTTGAGCATCGGGGGCGGCTCGATGCGCGCGAGCCTTTCCTGCTCTGCTTTGCGGTCCAACTCGGCCGGCGTGAGGGTGCGCTCCTCAGGCGTAAGCGCTGCGCCTTCCTTCTGGTTTCGCCGGATCATCTCCAGAGTGCGCTTCAGTTCCTGCTCGGCTATCGCAGACGAGGGATCGATGGCGTACGCTTTCTCGAACTGCGCCAGCGCCTGGTCGAGTTGTCCGCTCTCCCGGAGCTTAAGCCCCTGCTTAACGTGATATTCTGACGCCTGAAAACGGACACGCTGGGTGGCGAGCCGGTAACCCTGGTCGGCTGGATCTTCGGACAAAGCCTGTTCATAAAAGTCCAGCGCCTTGTCCCATTCTTTCCGGTCCTCGGCCTTGCGGCCTTGGGCGAAAAGTTTATCGCCCTTTCTGGTGCTGGCATCGGCGGCGGTCGCAGCCGCGACCAGGAGGGCTACTGCGGCGGCAACATTCCTTCGAAACCGGCGAGAAATCCGCATCTTATTGGTATTGCAGGGCTTGTGCTAAAATAATTACCGTAGCGCAACCCTGCTCATAATGCATTGACGCACTGGAGTTTGCGCCCGTGGATAAGAAAGTTGGCGCGGCCGGGCCTCTGGCGCAAGCGATCGCCACGCTGTTCCGGGGCGTGGCGCGAGGGTGTCGTTTGGGACAAGCTGCGAGTGACATTAAAGTGTTGGCTGCTAACCGGCAGGCCGGGCATAACTACTTTCTCCTCGAACGCTTTGAGGCCGGGCTGGTACTCACGGGCACGGAGGTCAAAGCGGCGCGGTCGGGCAATGTGCAGCTCAAAGACAGCTATGGTGACATCCGGGGCGGCGAGGCCTGGCTCGTGAATGTGCACATCAGCCCGTATTCGCATGGCAACCGGCAGAACCACGATCCCGTGCGCAACCGCAAGCTGTTGCTGCACCGCAAGGAAATCGACAAGCTGCTGGGAAAGACACGCGAAAAGGGGCTCACGCTGATCCCGACGAAGGTGTATCTGAAGAACGGGAAGATCAAATGCGAGCTGGCGCTCGCACGGGTCAAGAAGCTCCACGATAAACGCGCGGCCGAGCGTGCGCGGACCACCGAGGCCGAGGCGCGCGAGGCCATGCGGGGCCGCCGCAGATTCTAAGATTGGACCGCTATGCAGATCAAACTCGAACGGAAACCGATTGAGCAGGCCGAAACGGACGCATTGATCGTCCCCGTGTTTGATAAGGAGAGCCCGGGCGGAGGTTTTTCAGCTGGTCCCGCCGCGGCGGTGAATCGCTTGACCGGCGGGTGGATCGAGGAACTCTACAACAACGGCGAATTCTCCGGCAAGGCGTTCGAAACGGCGCTCCTGCACCGCCCGCCCGGCCTCCAAGCGAAACGCCTGCTGCTCGTTGGCGCGGGCAAGAGCGATAAGTTTACGAATTCCGAGTTGCGCAACGTTGCGGGCGCCGCCCTTCGGGCCCTTAAGCCCAAAGGGGCGCGGTCGATGGCGCTCCCGCTCGAGGCTGGATCTGGGCTCGAGGAGCAGGCAGCCGCCGCGGCCGAAGGCGCCATCCTCGGCGATTACGAGCCCGACCGCTACAAAACCGAAAAGAAGGACGCCAAGGAGGTGGAGAGTTTCACGCTCGTCGCGGAGGGCGGTGAGGCATCGCTCGAGGAGAGCATCCGGCGCGCCCAGATCGTCGCGGAATCTCAGAACTTCACCCGCGATCTGGTGAACGAGCCCGCCAACCGGATGACGCCGGCCATCCTCGCCGAGCGCGCGCGCCAGATGGCCGGCGAGCAGGGGCTCGAATGCGAAGTAATCGGCCAGGACCGCATGCGGGAGCTCGGCATGGGCGCGCTGCTCGGAGTGGCGCAAGGCAGCGCCGAGCCGCCCGTGCTGATCGTCTTGCGCTACCGGCCGCTCGAGGAAGCGGAGGGCCCGGCGCAGCTCGGGCTCATCGGTAAGGGCGTCACTTTCGACACCGGCGGCATCTCCATCAAGCACGCCGAGGGCATGGAGAAGATGAAATACGATATGGCGGGTGGCGCGGCGGTGATCGGCGCGATGCGTTCCATCGCGCAGTTGAGGCCGGCCATCCCCGTCACCGCGCTCGTGCCCGCGGTGGAGAACATGCCGGGCAGCCGCGCGCAACGCCCGGGTGACATCGTGACCACTCTTTCGGGCAAGACGGTCGAGGTGCTGAACACGGATGCCGAAGGCCGGCTCATTTTGGCCGACGCTTTGACCTACGCGCAACGGATCGGCTGCACGCACCTGATCGATGCGGCAACGCTCACGGGCGCGATCGTGATCGCGCTCGGGCACGTCAACGTGGGCGTCTTCACGAACGACGACGGCTTCCGCGACTGTGTGCTTGTGGCCGCCCGGAAGGAAGGCGAAAAGATGTGGCCGATGCCGCTGGACGAGGAGTACAAGGCGCAGCTTAAGAGCGAGTTCGCCGACCTGCCGAACGTCGGCCCCCGCTGGGGCGGCGCCATTACCGCAGCCATGTTTCTGAAGGAATTCGCCGGTTCACTTCCCTGGGTCCACCTGGATATTGCGGGCACGGCCTGGCTCGACGAAGCCAAACCGTATCTGGCCAAGGGCCCGTCAGGCGTCCCGGTTCGTACTCTCATCCACGTGGCGCTGAACTGGAAACAGTGAATAGATGCAACTTCGCGTGCTCGCGTTTGTGCTGGCCGGCGGGAAGGGGACCCGGCTGTACCCCCTCACGAAGGAACGCGCCAAACCGGCGGTGCCGTTCGGCGGCAAGTACCGTATCGTCGATTTCGTCCTGAGCAACCTCATCAACTCCGGCATTTATTCGATCTACGTGCTCTTACAGTTCAAGAGCCAGTCGCTGTTGCAGCATCTGCGGGACGGGTGGCAGTTCGGCGGCCTGGTCAAGAGCCAGTTCATCATTCCGGTGCCCGCGCAAATGCGCTCGCCCGGCGAGACCTGGTACCAGGGCACCGCAGACGCCATTTATCAGAACATCAACCTGATCGAGCAGGCCGATCCGCACGTGGTTGCCATTCTCGGCGCGGACCACGTCTACCGCATGAACATCCGCGAGATGATCGAATTCCACCAACGCAAGCGCGCCGGCGCGACACTGGCGGCAATCCCCGTTCCCAAGGAGCAGGCGATGGAGTTCGGCGTGATCGAGACGGCCCCGGATGGCTTGATCACCGGCTTTCACGAGAAGAGGCCGGACGCGCCCGCGCTGCCAAACAATCCCGGGCGCGTCTACGCCTCCATGGGCAACTACATCTTCTCCACGCACTTGCTGCTCCAGGAACTGTATCAGGACGCTGGCAACGAGCATAGCTCGCACGACTTCGGCCGCGACATCCTGCCCTCGCTGGCCGGCCGCGCACCGCTGTACGCCTACGATTTCCAGACCAACGTCATCCCCGGCGAGCCGGCCGGAGCGCCCGCCTACTGGCGCGACGTCGGCAACATCGACGCTTACTACGAAGCGAATATGGACATCCGCGCCGTCAACCCCGAGCTGAATCTGTACAACCGCGAGTGGCCGCTGATGACGGCGGGCTATCCCGACCCGCCCGCTAAGTTCGTTTTCGACCAGGAAGGGAGGCGCGGCCAGGCCATCGACTCGGTGGTCTCCGCCGGGACCATCCTCTCCGGCGGGGTGGTGCGAAATTCCGTGCTCGGCCGGTATGTGCGCGTGCACTCGGGCGCGCTGGTCGAGGACTCGATCGTCTTCGACAACTGCGACATCGGGCGGCGCGCCAAGATCCGCCGCGCGATCCTGGACAAGAACGTCACGGTGCCGGAAGACGCCGTAATCGGCTATGACCTCGAGGCCGACCGCCGCTATCACCACGTCACCGGGAGCGGTATCGTCGTGGTCGAAGGCCCCAGATCGCGCGTGGAGTTGTCGACGCTGAGTATTTAGCCCCCACGCTCGCTGTTTCGCTACCAGAGGAGCGAGTTTTCCGCCCACATTCCCCGGTCGTCTAGTGGTAGGACAGCGGCCTTTGGAGCCGTGAATCGTGGTTCGAATCCATGCCGGGGAGCCAGATATCGAAACTCCAGGCGGGATTCGAACTGGATCTTACTCAGCACGGTTGGTTCTGTCGCATTGGCGCGCGGGTGGGCGATACTAAAGCAGCTTGGCGAACCCCTCCACCGTAAGCCCGGCCTCCCGGATCAACGCCCGAAGAGTCCCTTTGGCAAGTTCTTTGTGATTTGGAACGGAGAGGCGTCTATGCGGCGGATCGGTATGTCGCAGAATGATGTGGCTCCCGTGCTGCTCATCGAGTTCGTATCCGGCTTTTCCGAATGCTTTGACTGCCTCGCTGCCGGAAACAACCGGTAGCTTCACCCGCCAGCAACCTCAACGACCTCCTCTAGAATGCTCGGGGGCAAGGGATCGCCATGCTTGCGGAGGCTCTTCAAGTAACCTTCGATCGCTTCGCGGATGTTCTCGGTAGCCTCCGCCCGGGTTCGGCCCTGGGAAACGCATCCAGGCAGAGCCGGGCAAGTTGCCACAAATACGCCATCCTCGTCTGGCTCCAGATAGACGCGATACTTCATAACCAGCATTCTACCAGAGAGGCGAGGCGCCGTCGGCTTCTGGAAGCGTTCGAAACGTGTCCAGCCTGCGGAGACACAAGAAATCGCCGTTTCAAACCCGCATTTTACGGGCGACCCCAATCCAACACTCGAAGTAATTGTATGGCAAGGAGTTCCCCTCAAAACGTTTTGGCAACTTCGCGGCAGACCGACCTTTCCACAAGCAAGGACACCGGCACGCATCTCAGGCAAGCCTCACATCGATAAGAGCTGCGCCGGTATCCGCGACGCGCCCCTATGTCGCCGCCCGTCCGTCGAGAAACTTGTCGATGGACTCGTATGGGGCAACCCTGCCCAAACCCACGAAAAACCCGCGGAGGCGATTCCGATCTTCAGAGCTCGGGTTCACGATATCGATCTCGACATCGCGCGGGCGCCCGACCGTGAGCGAAGTTCGAAGCAACCAACGCGTCTGATAGTCAGCTTCGCGCAGAGACAGTCCGATGGCGACCACGCGCTCGCACTGCCGAAGAGCCGTCAGGGCCTTGGACCAAAGCGTTCCCATTAGGTCCCCCTTCCAGTAGCCCTTGGCGAACGTCGGAGGAACGATGACGGGCCGAAGACGCCGGAATCCCCCAGTGTTGCCGCCATCGGGCACCGGGCCGAACCCGAAACTCCGCGGCGCCTCAGCTTGGCGCATCTCAATCTGCATTCCCCCGCAGCATCGCGCGTCTCACCGGCGGCTTTCAGAATCCCTTCTATCGGAAACAGTCCCGCCTTTCAGGATCATCTTGCATTGGAAGACCGGTCGGAACGCGGGCGGTATACTGCAAGAGGAGATTGGGAATGGCGGACTTGACGATCGCCGAACAGATCCGGGAGAGGCATGCGGAGATCCTCCGCATTGCCGCTAGGTACGGCGCAACTCGCGTCCGGCTTATCGGGTCAGTCGCGCGCGGTGAAGCCCGTTCTGACAGCGACGTTGACCTGCTGGTGACCTGGGCTGAAGGAACGAGTCTGCTGGACCACGCCGCCCTCGTTCTGGAGTTGGAGAGCCTCCTGGGCCGGAAAGTGGACATCGCAAGCGATGGTTGGGTGAAACCCTCGATCCGGGAGCCGGTGTACAGGGACGCGATTCCCCTATGAGGACTGACGCGGATCGCCTCAGCGACATCCTGCTGGCAATCGCGAAAATCAGGGAACGGGCCGGGGGCAGCCTCGACGCTTTCGAGCACGATGAAATGCTCCAGGTGTGGGTGATCCACCACTTACAGGTCATCGGCGAAGCCGCCCGCGGAGTTTCCCAGGGCGTCAAGGACCGGCGCCCGGAAGTGCAATGGCCGCAGATCGTCGCCCTTCGGAACATTCTGGTCCATGAGTACTTTGGCCTCAACTTGCACCAAGTGTGGACGATGGCTCAGAAGGATCTCCCCGAACTGGAGAAGCAGATTCAGCGCCTCCGCGCGGACGTTGCAGCCGATCCCCAGCGCACCGGGTGAGGCTACGCCTGTGCAGCTAAGGCGCGCAGCGAAGATTTCCCTGGGCTCCCCGAAAAGGCACCGCCCGTCACGCCGCCCGCTTCGCAGCCCCCGTCACTCCCAGCCCCACCAGCACCACCACCACACAACCCACCACGTTGTACCAGAGAAAGGAAATCTCCGTGAAGAAGTGGGCGTAGAAGATCGCCGCTTCGCCCGCGAGCACGCCGGCGAATGCGGCCGTTCCGCGCACGCGACGGAAGAAGAACGCGAGGACGAAAACGCCCAGCATCCCGCCGTAAAACAGCGAGCCCACCATATTCACGGCCTCGATCAGCGCGCCCATGTTCGTGGCGAACTGGGCAAAGCCGATCGCGTAACAGCCCCAGAAAGCGGTCGCGGCTCGCGAAGCCCACACATAGTGGCGGTCCGAAGCCTGCTTGCGGATGTGCCGGCGATAGATGTCGATCACCGAAACGGTCGCGAGCGAATTGATCTCGCCCGAGATGCTGGCCATGGCGGCCGCGAAAATCGCGGCCATGATCAATCCCACCACGCCCCCCGGCATATACCGCGTGACAAAGGAAAGAAAGATGTAGTTCGTGTCGTTGAAGGCGCGTTGGCCGGTCTGGCTCTCAACCAGCCGCGCGGCGTCGCCACGCGCCCGGTCCATCTCTTTCTGTGCCCGCCGGTACTGGTCCAGGCTTGCGGACGTGGCTGCCCCATCGCCGCCGCGGCGCGCTTCCACGAGGCGCAACGCCGCGCTCCTGCGCTCGCCGAATGCGGCATCGAACCGGCGCTCCACAGGCGCGTATTCCCGCACGGTCTCGATGCGCTTCAGATCCACCGGCTGGAACAGCACCGGCGGGCGCGTATAGATGAAGAACACGAACACCATCGCCCCGGTGAACAGGATCAGGAACTGCATCGGGATCTTCGCCACCGCGTTGAACAGCAGGCTCAACCGGCTCTGCGCGATCGACTTGCCGGTCAGGTAGCGCTGGACCTGCGACTGGTCGGTGCCGAAATACGCCAGCGCCAGGAACGTGCCGCCGATCAGGCCGCTCCAGATGTTGTAGCGGCTCTTCCAATCGAAGCTGAGATCGACCGCGTTCAGCTTCCCCACGGCGCCCGCGAGCGACACCGCATCGCCCAGTGAAACCCCCGCCGGCAGCAGGTGAATCGCGGTGATCAGCGCCACAAACAGGCCGGCGAAAATGATGGCCATTTGCTGTACGTCCGTCCAAGTGACCGCCTTGATCCCGCCCAGCACGGTGTACACGATCACCAGGCCGCCCATCGCCACCGTGGTGGCGCGGTCTGGCCAGCCCAGCAGCACCGTCAGCACGATCGCGGGCGCGGCCAGCGAGATCCCGGCCGCGAGCCCTCGCTGGATCAGGAAGATCGCGCTCGCCAGCGCCCTCGTCTTCGCGTCGAAACGCTTCTCCAGGTATTCGTACGCCGTGTAGACCTCTGTGCGGTGGAAGATCGGAACGGCGGTCGCCGCCAAAATCACCATCGCAATCGGCAGGCCGAAATAGAACTGCAAAAAACGCATGCCATCGGTGTACGCCTGGCCGGTGGTGGAGATGAAGGTGACCGCGCTCGCCTGCGTCGCCATGATCGAGAGCGCCATGGCGTACCACGGCATGGTTTTGCCCGCGAGCAGATAGGCATTGACGGTGTTGCTGCCGCGGCCCTTATAGAGGCCGTAGGCCAGGATCGAGACGAGTGAAGCGCCCAGGACAATCCAGTCGAGCGGCCTCATCGCGCGGCCCGTGGCGAAGGGGTTTCACGGCCGTCTGCCGGCGCGCGCGGCCGGGCCCGGTCGCCAGGCTGCGCCGGACCGCGGCCATAACGGAGCCGGCATGGCGGTTTCTGCCTCATGCCGCGAATGCTCTCGTGAAGAGGTAAAACGCGGCGATCAACAGTGCAAGATACAGGAGCACGCCAATGTACACGCGGCGCCAGGTGCGCAGGAACGGTGGCGGCTCATCCGCAACCTGTTTCATCGCAAGGCTTCCTCCATCTCTAGGCTCATCAGCGGTGCGGCGTTAGCCGGGCAGTGCCACGGACGGCGCCTACCAATTCCGTGACGGGAACTCCCAAGCTAGAAGAACCGCCCGATAGAAGCAGACCGTTATTGTTCGCGTTTCTGCGGGACGGCTATTTGGGGCGCCACGGGAGGGGCTGGCGCAGGCCGGGCCTCTACCTTCTGGACAGCGGGATTTTGGGACTGTGTGTTCCAGTCCACGACAGCCATTGCCGTGCTCAAGAAATACTTGTCGACGTTGGCGTCATAAAGAAGGCCCCACACAAACTGCCCTCTTATCGACCGGTCCATACAACACATCCAGGCTTGTTGCAGGGTCTGAATCAGCACATCGCGGGCCGTCAGAGCATTCCCTGAAATCGCGCACTGCCCCCGGATAAGGTTTCCGATCGGAACCACGCCCTCAACCACGTTCGCGCCGCGCAAGATCTTGAGCTGCCGGAATAGCTCCCGCAAGGTATCGGTACACAAGTTTGTCACGGGAGACATCTGCACCGGCGTGCTCAAAATCGGCTGAAACTCGACGAGCTTTCCGCTCACGACTTGGCCCGCCGGAACGATGTGCACGTAACGCCCCTGCTCATCAACCATCAGTGTGAATCTGCCGGGATTTCCGGAATTGTTGTACTGCTCGACAATGCGCCGGAGCCCTGCCCCGTCCAGGGTTGGGTGCTCCGGTTGCCAATATGCGGTTCTAACGCCAGTGCCGCCGTCAACGGCCTTTGCGCCTTCAAGCTGAACTTTCATGGGCACCGACCGCGGGTAGAGGAACCGAGCGCCATGCGGGCGAATATCGGCCAGAAGGTCGGCCTTGTCGTAGGGCGCTTCTTCATAGGTAACTGAGTAGCCCCGCCTCGCCAATTCCCAAGCAAGCGTACCTAGCGGGCTGGGACCATTCAGCTCAATGGTGTCTTGGCACAAACCCGCGCAGCGCGAGAGTAAAGCCAATAATGCGATAGCCGCAAGCCGTCTTATCATTTCAGGGTGGACCGTTACTGTTCGCGTTTCTGCTGCGGTACGGCTATTTGGGGCGCCACGGGAGGGGCTGGCGCAGGCTGGGCCTCTACTTTCGGGACAGCGGGAGTTTGAGGCTGCTCGTTCTCACCCACAATGGCCGGCTGCGTGCTCAGAAAGTACTTGTCCCAGTTGGTGTCGTAGAGAAGGCACCAGACAAATTGGCCCCTTATCGACCGGTCCGTGCAACACATCCAGGCTTGCTGCAGGATCTGAATCAGCACCTCGCGGGCCGTCAGAGCGTTCCCTGAAATCGCGCACTGGCCCCGGATAAGGCCTCCAATCGGAACCACACCCTCGACCACGTTCGCGTCGCGCAAGATCTTGAGCTGCCGGAATAACTCCTGCATGGTATCCCAACATGAGCTCGTTACAGGAAGCATCATCTGTACCGGCGTGCTCAAAATCGGCTGAAACTCCACAGTTTTCCCGTTCACGACCCGGCCCGCGGGAACGATGTGCGCGTAGCGCCCCTGCTCATCGACCATCAACGTAAATCTCCCCGGATTTCCGGAATTGTTGTACTGCTCGACGATGCGCCGGAGCCCTGCCTCGTCCAGCGTTGGGTGCTCCGGTTGCCAATATGCGGTTCTAACGCCGACGCCGCCGTCAACTGCCTTTGCGCCTTCAAGCTGAACCTTCATCGGCACCCACCTAGGGTGGAGGAACCAGGGGCCGTGCGTCCGGGGATCGGCCACAAGGCTAGCCTTATCGAACGGCGCTTCCTCATAGGTGACCGAGTAGCCCCGCTTCGCCAACCCCACGCTAAGGGTACTTAACGGGCGAGGATCATTCAGCTCGATGGTGTCCTGGCACAAGCCCACGCAGCACGACAGTAAAACTAATGAAGCAATAGCCGCAAGCCATCTTATCATTTCTCGTTTCTCCTTGTTCTTTCAGAAATAGAATGTTAGCGAGCCTGAGGACGCGTTGCCCCTCGACACTGAAAATGAAGTAGGAGTAACAACGAACTTCAGTATATTCAGGCCCGTACCGTTGCCGCCGTACAGTTCGTATCCCGTGCCGCCTGTCTCGGAGTTGATCTCCATTTGCTGCGGATACTGGATCGTACACGATCCGTTCGCCATGCTTGGAGAACGCGCTTGAGTGACCGCGACAATATTGCTGCCAAGCCCAACGTTATCAGGGCCGTAGTTGCCCGCACTGTTATTGTTCTGGACGTACCAGACAGCGCCTGGCTGGGCAAGCGAGGTGATCGGCTGCGGCCACGGTGCGTCGCTCCAGTAACATCCGTCTTTGCCTGCGGGGGAGGCGGGACTGACCTGCTCAACCTTCCTGCCGCCGAAGTTGTAGCCGGGTGAAGTGAGTGCGGCGTTGAACATGGCCGTGGTGACTGCACCATATTGGCTCGCCCAGCTCGCGAACGAGCTGTTCTCACCTGTTGGGATCCGCTCGAGCACCCTCAGCGAACTGTTCCCTGAGGCGCATGTCGGCCGCCCTGGATATGTGTATAGGAACGTCCCACCCGCCAAGCCGCAGGTGGGCGCGGCATTGATCGAACCAGAGATGCTCAGGTTGCATGTGTAATACATGGCGTTGTTACAACTCTGCGATGCAGGAGAACCATTTGTTCCAGCAAGGCTGTAGGTCTGCTTTGAAGCGTTGTAAGTGCCCGACACCTGCCACGTGAGTAGGCCGCCACAGCTGCCGCCAGTCGTCGCGGTACCTGAGACGCTTCCATTATTTTGGTTAAGGGACCACGTGATGCCCGTTGAATCGGTCCATGTGCCCGCCATAGAGGCGCAGGCAGCTTGGCCCGGCTGGTTCGGCATGCCGCTCACAACCTGGAAGAAAGTCTGCGTGCAGGTCAGCGACGTGATGGGGTTCGAGACGGCCGGAGTCACCTTGTAAGCCCCAAGAAGGCCGCTGGTGCTAACGGACGCAGACCAGTTCGTTGTGTTCGGGGCATTTGTGGCTGAGACCGGTGGGGCTGAGTATGGGTTTGTAGTGGCGCCCGTTACGTTAAACGAGACGCTGGTAGCTCCGGAAACACCCGCCTGGGTTACGGTGACGGGGCTGCCGGGGGACGCAGGGTCGCCGGCTACGCCGGTTGTGCCGCAGTTCAACTGGCCGTAAACTTGGAAAACGAGTGTTGGGATGGCCTGAAAGCCTCCAACGTACCACGTTTCAGTCCACGTCCCGACGCCGTTGGCCGGCACGACGCTGGCCGTCATGGTACCGCTCATCTGGTATTGACTGCTCCCGTTCGTCGTTCCCACATAGGCATTCGTCCCCTGGGTGACGCCGTTCAGCGTCTGGGTTACCGTGACGGTGGCATTGGGAGGGCCGCCGTTGATACTGAGCAGGAAGCCGTCACCGACCAGGAAGTTGGTACCGCCGCGCGTTGTGTTCGTGAGCGTGACCCTGGGCTGGGTGCTCACGGTGAATGAAAGGAGCGGGGTTGCCCAAAAGTTTTTAACGAACCACATTTCGGTCCACGCGCCGACGGTGCTGGCCGGCATGTAACCGCTCATTTGGTATTGGCCGCTCCCGTTCGTCATTCCCACATAGACATTCGTCCCCAAGGTGATGCCGTTCAGCGTCTGCGTTACCGTGACGGCGGCAGTGGGAAAGCCACCATTGATACTGAGCAGGAAGCCGTCACCGACCAGGAAGTTGGTACCGCCGCGTGTTGTGTTCGTGAGCGTGACCATGGGGTTGGCATTTGCACTGAGCTGGGCAATGCACAGTCCACAGAAAAGCATCAGGGCGCCGCGCATGACAACTGGACGCGGATTATGTAGCGAAGCAGACACGATAGTCACCACCAACGAAGATTGGCTGCTGTTGCAAACTCCAATGCGCAGTATACACCTCCCGAAGCGGCCCTCGATGTATTTTTGTGCATAATGTGTGTATATTTTCTGTATATGCAGGTAAGGCGCTAATTATAACCGGGCGCGATCTTCCCTCGCGCTCGCATTGGCCCATGCAACTTTTACAACATAGCGCTGAACCGGCTGGTCAGATTCCGGTTTCGAGGGGGTGTGTTTCCGGCTGGGCTTCCGATTCCGGTTGCGGGCCCAGCTCGTCGAATTCGGCGGGCGGATTATAGTACAGGATGCGGCCGCAGCTTTCGCAGCACATCACGCGGCCGCCCAGGCGCAATTCCTGGAAGAACTGCAAGCGCAGCGCCATGTGACAGGCGGAGCAGCGGCCCTCGGCGGCCTCCGCGACGGCCAGCCCCTTGCGGTGCTTCCGGATGCGCTCGTAGTCCTTGTAAATCTGCGGTGTCATCGCGGCGACGATGCGCTGCCGCTCCTTCTGGAGGTCCCCGAGCGCTTTCTTGTCCGCCGCGGTGCGCTCCTGGGCCGATCGCTTCTCTGCCTCGACCTGCTGCTTTTCCTGGTTGAGAGCCGCCTCGGCGGCCTTCACGTTCTGCTCGAGAGGTTCGGATTCCGCCATCCGGTCCAGAATGCGGTCCTCGAACTTGCGAATCTCTTTTTCGCAGTATTCAATCTCGTGCTTGAAGGCGCTGTACTGCTCATTGGTCTTGGCGTCGAGCATCTGGTTTTTCAACTGCGAGATGCGCTGCTCCTGCGTCTGGATATCCCCTTCGAGTTGCTTCCGTTCCCTCTGATTGGCCGCCAGCGCGGCCTGGTCGGCCTCCAGCTTGCGGACGTGCGTGTCCAGCGTCTTTTCAATCGCGGCAGTATGCTTGGGGAGAGAGGCGATTTCGCGTTGCAATCCTGAGATCCGGCCATCCAGATTTTGCAGTTGGATGGCCAGCTTCAGATCCGGAACCATTATTCCTCAATTTTATCACGCCGGACAGCAGCGACTCGCGCGATGGGGAAACGAAGCGCGCGGCCGGCGGCTTCGAGCTCCGCCACTCGAAGCGCGCGGCAGACCGCGTAGAACACGGCCACGCCAAGCGGAATCGAGACGGCCAGATCGGCCAGGCGCGCCGCCCTGCTCACTCCCCACCAGTTCTCGATGGAGCGGCTCGAAAGCGCGACCGCGCCGGCCATTACCGCGCAAGCCGCCGAGATTTTGAGCGCGCTTCGAGCGAGCGCCCGTCCGTGAATGCCGCCGAGCCGCTCCCGCAGGATCCAGAACAACGCCACCGATCCGAACAGCGCCACCACCGAGGTGGCAAGCGCGAGACCCGCGTGCCCCCAATGCGCGCGGCTCACCATCGACCAAGCCGCGGCGTAATTGATCAGGACCGACGCCAGGCTCGCCAGCATCGGCACACGCGCGCTGCCCAGCGCATAAAACGCCGGCGCGAGCACCTTCAGCGCCGCATAGCCCGCCAGCCCCACCGCGTAACCCGATAGCGCGAGCGCGGTTTGATGCGTGTCATAGGCTTCAAACTTGCGGCCCTGATAGATCACCCCGATCATCGCATCGCCCAGGATGATCAGGCCGGCGGCGGACGGCAGCGTCAGCAGCAGCACGCTCGCGAGCGAGCGGGAGATGGTACGGCGGAACGCTTCCAGGTTGCCCGAGAAGGCGCTGCGCGAAATCGAGGGCAGCGTCGCGGACGCAATCGCCACGCCAAAGAGCCCCAGCGGCAACTGCATGAACCGGAAGGCGTAGTTCAGCCAGCTCACGGGCCCGTTGAGGCCGCGCACCGGGTCGGCAATCGTAGACGCGAAGTTGGTGTTCACCGCCACATTGATCTGCAGGGCTGCGCTGCCGATGACGGCCGGCCCCATCAGCCGGACAATATGCCGCAGTCCTGGGTGTGACCAATCGAAGCGGGGGCGGAAGCGGAAGCCCAGCCGCAACAGGCTGGGTACTTGCCAGAGCAGTTGCAGCACGCCGCCGAGCACCACGCCGTAGGCCATACCTTCGATTGGGGCGATACCGAAGCGGGGCCCGAGCCACCATGCGATGAGGACGCCGAAGCATACCGAGCCCAGGTTGAACAGCGTCGAAGCCAGCGCTGGAATACCGAACCGGTTACACGCGTTCAAGATCCCCATCGCCTGCGCCGCCAGCGCCACCACCAGGAGAAACGGGAACATGATGCGTGTCAGCCTGACCGCCAGCGCGAATTTGCCGGGGTCGGCCGCCTTCCATCCAGGCGCCAGCAATCCGGCCAGAAACGGGCTGAAGACAATGCCCGCCACACACACCAGCCCGGCGGCGATGATCAGCGCCGTTCCAACCAGGTTCGAGAGCTCCGCCGCATCTTTCCGGTCTTTCGCCTCCAGGTACTCGGTGAAGGTGGGCACGAAGGCGGAAGAGAGCGCGCCCTCGGCGAACAGGTCGCGGGTGAGGTTCGGGATGCGGAAACCCAGCGAGAAAGCGTCGTACACGCGGCCGGCGCCGAACAGGTGCGCCATCACGGTTTCACGGATGAGCCCGCTGATGCGGCTCAGCAGCACCGCGGCCGAAACGATGCCGGCTGAGCGAGCTGCGCTTTGCTGCGCCATCTACCGCCCGTACGGCTGGAGGAAAAGGGCGCACCTACGCCCGTCATCGTTCTCCCGCCGGCGCGTCCCGTTGGGCCAGCGCAAGCCGTCTTCAGGCAGCCCGAAGTCCCCGATCCAGCCGGTGCACTCCGCACACGCAGCCATGACGCGAGACATGGTTTCATTATAGAGCGCCGCTGCCGCCCGGCCGCCGGGAAGCTACCCTCTGGCCTGGTGCAGGAACAGCGTCAGGTAGCGTTTCAAGTTTCCCGTGATCAGAAAGTTCTCGCGCACGTGTTCGTGACCCTGCTCGCCCAAGCGGCGCGCGATCTCGGGATGCGAAAGCAAGAAGCGGACCTGGTAGGCGGTGCCTTCCACGGAATGGGCCAGCAAACCGGTGTGTTTGTGAAGTACCTGTAACGGAATCCCGCCGACGGCGGAGGCGACCACCGGCTTCTTCTTCCACAGCGCCTCGGTGACGGTAAGCCCAAAACCCTCCCGCAAGCTCTTCTGAAGGACGATGGTGGAGGCGCTCTGCAGCGCGTTTACTTCGAGCGGGCTTGCGGCCGGCAACTCGAGCACGTGAATGTCGGGATCGCCGTGGGCGGCTTCGTTCACCTCCGCCAGAACCTGGCTGCCCTCGGGATCGTCGGAAGCTCCCCCGCCGGCCAGCACAAGTTGGCAGTCGTAATAGCGCTTCACCAGGCGATAAGCGCGCACGACGCCCACCGGGTCTTTCAGGCGATCGAAGCGGGAGATCTGCGTGAGGATCGGGCGGCTTGCGTCAATTGCAAACCCAGACAGCACGCCCGCGACGAACTCGGGCTCAAGATCCCGATTCTTGTCCGCCAGCGGGTCAACGGAGGGATAGAACAGATACTGCGGAATCGGGAGCTGGCGGGCGAATGCAGGCGCAGAGAAAATGCAGCCGTCAAAGCGGGCCACATAGGGCTCAAGAAATTTCCAGACCGCCGGGTCAGGCCGCGACAAATCGATATGGCACCTCCAGGTCCAGCGCCCCGGATGGCTCTCTGTGCGGGCATCGACCAGCGCCACTGGTTGAGGATCGTGAATGACGACGAAGCGGGATTCCAGCGTCAAGAGCTCTTGATTGCGGCGGCTATACTCGCGGAAAATTTCAAAATCGCGGTCTTTCGCCTGATAAGGACCGCCGTGGAGCGCATTGTGAAAAGCCTTGGTGACCTCGAAAAACTCCGGGGCCGCATCCATCACATGCCAGCGTCCTTCCAGTCCCACCCCGCGCATCAGCGGCAGCAGCCGTGTGAGCAACTCCGCGACTCCGCCACCGACGGCTGTGGAGTTCACCATATCGACCGTGGAGCCTTCCAAGGGGCCGGCGAGCGCACGCAGCTCCTCAACTTCCGCTGCGCCTACGATAGGCACGTACGGATCGAGCGAGGAAGGCGTCAAGTCGGCCAACTCATTCATCTATCCATCTCCCGGTCCACCAGACCGATCAACTCCTGGCGGGCCGTGTCCAGCGTATTGGTGTAGATGTCGATGCGGTTGGTGCGCGCGGCTAATTCCTCCAAACCAAGTGCGGTTGCGAACCAATGCGAGAAATCGTTGGTGCGTAACTGCAGACGGAGGCGCGAGGCGATGAAGTGATGGTAGAACGACGCGCGGCTCAGGCGCTCCAGGCCCGCGCGGAACCCGGCCAGCGTCCGGGCGTCCCAAGGCAGCGGGACCGTGACCTCGATAGCGCGGGAAAAGTAGAACGGCTCAAAGGCCGATTGGCTGGCTTGCCGGGGAGACCGGCCGCAGTACTCCGAAAGTATCTGGCGGAAATCCGCGCGCAGTTCGGCGATGGAAACATAGTCGCGAACGTCGAGGCTGGCCAGCCGCTCGGCCAGCAGGGGTTGGTTGAGAGAAGCGAGCACCCATTGGGCAAAATCGTTCGAGAAGCCTTCGGTGAGGAAGTGATAGCGTCCCAGACACTGGAAGGTGTGGTTAAAAATCGTGGCATCGCTAGCTTGTTCCAGTGCGGCCAGGAGCTCCGCGACGGTTTCCGCCTTCTGATTCTCCACGCAAATGAGATAGGCGGCGGTGGCAAATTGAAAGGGCTGCGCTGCTGTGCTCATGCGGACCCGTTTCTGAGCTTCTGAAGCGCGGCCCGCGCCTCAGCGGTTCCGCACAGACAGCCCTCGCCTCGCGCCGGCAGGGATTTCAGGCCGCCATGGCAATCAATGAGCCACTGCACTATTTCAGCGAGCAACTGGATGCCTGGTATTCGATGAGCCAAGCCAGAAACTCCTGCACCGACTCCTGGCGCTCCACGTAATACTCCGCGGAGGTCGCCCGGGCGCGGCCGACGCTCACGGTGATGCCGTCCGGCAGCGCCTGGAATGCGTCTTCGTCGGTCAAATCGTCGCCTACGTACACGGACAATGCATCCGGCTTCCCGGAGGCTTCCCGAATCCAGCTAACCGCCCTGCCCTTGTTCCAGTCCACGCGAGGCCGGATGTCAAAAACTTTCCGGCCTTCGGTCACTGCAAACAGATTGCCAAGGGAGTCAACTGCGGCCTCCACGATCTGACGAACCTCGGGGAGGCTGGCGGCGGGCGCCCGGCGGAAGTGGACACTGGCCGAAAGCACTTTGTTTTCCACTTCGACTCCCGGGACATCGCGCAGGCGCATCCGCAAATGCCGGGCTAGCTCTCCCAGGGCCGCCAGCCGCTGTGCAGCATGCGGCTCAACGAAGCTCATTCCGGGGCCGCTGATTTCCAAACCGTGGTTACCGGCGTAGATCAGATTCTCCAAGCCGACTCGCTCCCGCAAGTCCGAAAGCGCCCGCCCGCTGATGATGGCCAACGAAAACTTGCTGCTGCCGGCGAGAACGGCTAGAGCTTGCCGGGTTTCCCGTGGCATCCGCGCCAGGCGGGGGTCCTCCACGATGGGCGCCAGCGTTCCGTCGAAGTCAGAGAACAAAAGAATATGGCGGGAAGCGATTACGCTTGAGGCAATTTCGGAAAGATGATCGAGAAGCGGCTGTGTCATTCGGTCATGCCGTCTGGCGTCTGGCTCCTTCGGGCAGCTCGGCACGTATCTCGGATACCGCTCCGATGAGGTTCGCAGCCCAGCGGTAGATGTTATGCTCCTTCACCACGCGCCGCATCCGCCGCATTCTTTCCTTCTTTTCGCTTGGGTCCATCTCGAGAGCAAAGCGGATCGCTTCGGCGAGCTGCTCGGTGTCGTAGGGATTCACAATCAGCGCGTCCTCTAGTTCGCGGCTGGCGCCGGTGAAGAGGCTCAGAATCAGTACGCCTCCTTCGTCGTCGCGCGTGGCCACGAATTCTTTCGCCATCAGATTCATTCCATCGTGCAGGGAGGTGACCAGGCACAGGTCGGCGAGCCGGTAAAACGGTTCAATCTCCCGATGGTTGTGGTGACGTTTGAGGAAGACGATCGGTTTTGAGGGCTTGTTCTGGAAACGCTGGTTGATGCGCTCCGCTTCGGCTTCGACCTCAGCGATCAGGTCCTGATAACGCCCAATATGCGTCCGGCTGGGCGCCCCGACCTGCACGAACGTAAAACGCCCTTGGTAGGACGGGTGCTTTTCGAGGAAGCGTTCGATGCCGCGGAAGCGCTCGGGAATGCCCTTGGTGTAGTCCAGGCGATCCACGCCGATTCCCAGGTAGTCGGCCTGCACGCCCAGTTGCTTTTCGAGTGTGGCACGTTCGAGGCGCATAGCCTCAGCCCCATTGGAGTAAAACGGCGGGTCTTCCTTGAAATCCACGCTGATGGGGAATGGCCGCACCGCGGTGAGGTGGCCGCCTTTATTTACGGCGAATCGCTCCCACTCAATGCGCGACTCAAGCGTGCGATCGATGGTTTCCAGAAAGTTGTTGCAATGCGACTGGATGTGGAAACCAATGAGGTCCGCGCCCAGGAGGCCTTCCAGCAATTCACGCTGCCAGGGACAGATGCCGAACGCTTCCGGATTCGGCCAGGGAATGTGCCAGAAGATCGCCACGCGCACGTCGGGACGTTTCTGCTTGATCAGGCGCGGAAGGAGGGCGAAGTGATAGTCCTGAACGAGAACGATGGGGTGATCGCCGCCGGCCAGCTCATCGAGCACGGCGGCCGCAAACTTGCCGTTGACATCCTGATAGGCTTCCCAATCTTCGACGCGGAAAATCGGCCGTGTGTGCGCGATGTGGCAGAGCGGCCAAAGACCTTCGTTGGAGAAGCCATAGTAATATCTTTCTTCCTCTTCGCGTGTGAGCCACACGCGCCGGAGCGTGTACTGCGGCTCGTCCGGGGGTACGCGTAGGCGATCGTGCGCATCCACGGTTTCATGATCCGCGTCGGCAGAGCCATGCGCGATCCAAGTGCCGTCACAAGCCCGCAGGATCGGCTCCATGGCCGTCACCAGTCCGCTGGCCGGCACGACGGTTTCCACCGAATTGCCGCGGTGCACATGTTCGTAAGGCTCGCGGTTAGAGACCACAAACAAGCGGCTGCCATTGAGCGTGGCCTGTTGGTAGACGCGCAACCGCTCCGCCGTCCAAAGCGAATTCGCAGCCTCGCGCAGCCGGGCCTCCACTTCGGCCGAAGCCCGGGCCATTCTGAGACTCGCGGCCAGGTTCGTCACTTCGCGCGTGAGCGGCTTGAACACGTCCCCCGCGGGAAGATCCGGGTGCGGAGCGCTGATCCCCGCACGAAGATCCTTCAGCCACTGCGCCATGTGCGCAATGGGCCGCTCCATGCTCCAGCGGACAATCAGCAACGTGATGGCAGAGATCAACAACATCTGGATCAGGACGTGTTCGAAGGTGTCTCGCCAAATCTCGGTGTTCTGAGCGTCGATATAGGAGGCGTCATGAAAGACGGCCAGCGCCCAGACTGCCTGGCCGCCATCGTGCACCGGCACGGCGTACAGATACATTTTGTTCCGGCCTACGGTAAAGAAGTTGTTCCAGCCATGGCCCATGAATACGGTCCTGTCCACAGCAGGCGGCTGCGACCCCAAACGCTCGGCGAGATTCGAAGTCATCAGCGCGGGATGGTCCGGTTGATCATAGAGCGCCACGCCCGCCAAGCGCTCGCGGTTGCCGAACCGTTCTAGAATGCGCTGAAGACCTTCCTGCGCGCCCTCCGCCAATAGAGGCTGCACCGTCTCTTGCAAACTCTCGGCCAGCACCTGGGCGCGCTTTCCCAGCTCAACTCTGCGGGCCCGGTTACCTGCCTGCACCTGATAAACAGCGAACAGAACGGAGACAATCGTGACGGCGAGGACCAGGGAAAGGGTCAAACGGAGGCCCATGCGCATGCGATGACCTTCCTTTCTATGCCCGATGTGCCGCCACAACTCCCGCGCGAGCTCGCGCACGGGCCAACACAGTACTTTGACGGCAGCCGCTCACTGAGCGGCTGAAATGGATTTCGGCTTCCCGGCCGCAGCCGCGGTGGCCGACCGCCTGACCGGCGTCTGGTCGCAAGCGTGAGCAAGGATTCTCTGCACTTCGCTCGCATCAAAAGGTTGCACAAGCAGATCATAAGCCCCGAGGTTTAGGACTTCGGCCCAGAAGCGATCATCTGTTACGCGGTGCGTGACTATGACCGCCGGAGCCAACGGCAACCCGTGCGCCAGACTGAGGACATCGGTCCAATCGCCGTCCGGAAGCTGCGCTTCAGTCAGAATCGCCCCGTAAGATCGTTTCTGTAGCTGGCCCTGGGCATCCCTCACACTGAGGGAGTGATCGAGGCGGACAGACGCGGGCGCAAGCATCCGAACAAGAGCCATAGCATCCGAGCGGTCAGGAGAGATGAATAAAACTACGTACTCCATGATCCCAGCTCCAGTAACTGGTAACTTCATGATAGCCCAGATTCCATTTTTCATCAATCGAATTAATTTTGAGAATAAAGGAGATAAGCAGGATCTTGTCCTTAAGAATCGTCGTTGTGACGTGCTGGATTGGCGGGCGGGTTCGTGGGGCCGGCGGCGCGCTGGTTACAGCTTCTCCTGCTTCACCACCGCGATATAACCGAGGTTGCGATAGAGCTGTTTATAGTCGAGCCCGCAGCCGATGACGAAACGGTCGGGGATTTCAAAGCAGCGGAATTCGACCGGAATCTGCACGATGCGCCGTGAGGTGCGGTCGAGCAGCGTGCATAAGGCCAGTGAGTTAGGGCCGCGAGCTGCGAGCGTTTGCAGCAGGTACCGCGCCGTGAAGCCCGTGTCGACGATATCCTCGACCAGCAACACGTCCTCGCCCTCGATGCTGTCGTCCAGGTCCTTCGCGATGCGCACCAGTCCGGGCGCGCTGGGCCGGGTTGAAAAACTCGAGATCGACAGGAAATCCATCTTGACCGGAATCTCGATCGCCCTGGCCAGCGCCGTCAGAAAAAAGACAGAGCCTTTCAGCACGGCCACCAATTTCAAGGCGCCGCCGCGGTATTTCTCCGAAATCTCCGCGCCCACCTCGGCAATGCGCTGCCTGACCTGCTCCTCGGTGAAAAGGATGCGCTCGATCTCGGGCGCAGCGGGCTTCATGCTTTCACCAGCCGCTCGGCCAAACCGTATTTGAAAACGAGGTTTTCTAAATCCTTCTGGTAAAAGATTTGAACATTCACCTGAGGATAGATGGCGCGCAGCAGCTTCAGTTTGCGGTTCTTCTTGGTCACCAGGGATTGCTTCATGGTTGTCAGTTCGACGTAGAGATCGAACTCGGGCAAGTAGAAATCGGGAGTGAACGCCTCGAGCACGCGGCCGTCCTTGTCCCACTGGATCGGGAAGCTGCGCGGCTCGTACTCCCAGGCGACGCGGTAGAAGTCCAGCAGGTTGGCGAAGATCTCCTCGCTCGGGTGCATGAACTGGGCCTTCTTGAGGCTCGCTTTGCCAGGCGCCTGGATGCCATACTGCGAGAGCTTGAGGCGGACCTGAAATTGCAAGTGTGCTTCGGCTGCGGCCGAGAGCAGGCCCTGTTCGCGCAAGCCCCGCAGGTCCGCCGCCTTCGCGATCAGCTCGGCGATCAGCTCCGGCTCGAGCAGCTCCGCGTTCAAAGTGAGATCGAAGGCGTGCGCCGGCGCGCTCGGCTTGCCGAACTTGCGCTTGCGGCCGGCGCGCTGCTGGCTATCCAAGTTCCGTAGCAGTTGCTTGGCGGAGGCGTGGTCGAGGCGGTTCTCGAGCATCAGCGTTCCGATTCTGCGGGGCTCCGGTGCAACCACGTGCACGCGTAACGTTCCAGGGAAATTCTTGAACAGCAGCTCGGCGCCGTCGGTTACGACCACCAGATGGCGCCCGGCCGCCAGACGCGCCATGATCGAGATCACCGCCGGCCCGAAAGCTTTATCCGGAACCGTCCCTTCGCCGCCGAACTCCTGGTTGAGCATTTCCCGCAAACGTGCCTCGGTGACCAGTTCGAAATCGAGCCGCTGTGCCATCAAGCGGGAGACTTCTTCGTGCCGGGAACCGGGCTGGCCGGAGATGGCGATCAGCGCCATCGTCCGCCTACCCGGAGTCGCTCCGGGAAATAATGGGCAACCGTTTCCGGGGTCCAGCGATTGCGCCTGTTCGCCGCACGTGGCAAGCCGGCGCGGTTCACGCTCAGAATGTCGAGCATTTCTCCAAGCTCATGATAGCGCCCGCTGGCGCTGAGCGCGGCCCGTAACCTGCCTCGTAGCCTCCGCTTCGGGTTGGTGTGCCTCAGGTCCGCCAGCAAGCACGCCATCACGGGATCCACGAGCTCCGGTCAGTGGCTTGAGCCGCTCTCGCAAACCCGCAGCGGTGATGCCGCCGATTTCGATATCGCAGAGCTGGTTCGGCTCCCGCAAGCTCGCGAGCTCCACTTTCAGGAAGTTATCGCTGAGCGCCATGCCGCGCTGCGCAAGCGTCACCACCGAGAGCGTTTTGCCCACCATGCGGCGGCGAAACTCCAGGTTCTTCGCAGCCGCCAGATCGCGCAGGATGCGGTTCCGTTCCTTGCGGACCGGGATTGGGACCGCGTCAGGCGCCGCTGCCGCCGGCGTGCCTGGCCGCTCCGAGTACGTGAAGACGTGAAGGTAAGTGAAAGGCAGGCTTTCGATGAAGCTGCGGTTCTCTTCGAACTCCTCGCCGCTTTCGCCCGGGAAACCGGTCATGACGTTGGCGCCGATGGCGGCATCCGGCATCCAGGCGCGCGCCTTGCGGACGCGGTCTTCGTAATGCCGCGGCCGGTACTTGCGGTACATGCGGCGCAGAACCGTGTCCGAGCCAGTCTGGAGCGGCGCGTGAACGTGCTTGGCGATGCGCGGCGATTCCGCCATCAACCCCAGCAAGTCGTCGGAGAGATCCATCGGCTCGACCGAGCTAAGCCGCAGCCGCTCGACCCCGGTTTGGGCGAGCAGCATCCGCAGAAGATCGGCGAGCCGCATGCGGCCGTCGAAGTCACGGCCCCAGCGGCCGAGGTTAACACCGCTCAGGACGACCTCGCGATAGCGCCGCGCCAGGTTCCTAACTTGTTCGACGGCCCATTCCGCCGGCGCGCTCCGGCTGCGCCCGCGCACGAACGGGATGATGCAGAATGAGCACCGGTTATTGCAGCCGTCCTGGATCTTGAGGTTGGGACGGGTGCGGTCTCCGGCCGCGTCTTCGACCACCGCCGCGAGGAACTCCTGCTGCGCGAAGATATCGCTGACGCGGATCTGGCCGTGGTAGGGAACGCTCGGGTCTCGATCCTCTGCTCGATTGCCGTTGTATTCGGCAGCGAGCAGGTCCGGGATCTGCGTCTTGTGCGAATTCCCGACCACCCAGGTGACGCCTGGCAGCGCGGCCAGCTCTTCGGGGGCGCGTTGGGCGTAACAACCGGTGAGGAGGATACGCGCTCCCGGGTTTTCACGACGCACCCGCCGGACCGCATTCCGCACATCCTCATCCGCTGCCGAGGTCACCGTGCAGGTATTCAGGATGACCAGTTCGGCCTGATGCCGCCCGGCGGCCTCGAACCCGCCCTTCAGCAAAGAGGCTTCGAGCGCGGCGCCATCGGCCTGGGTGGCCCGGCACCCGAAATTCTGGATGTAAAATGTGCCCACTCTTCCCAATTATATGTTGGCGGGGCGGGATCTCCGTGACGTAAAGCTTCGCCCCCGGACCGCCGATGGATGAGCAGGCATGGACCGTTCCCTGTCTCAGGAGGAGATCGACAGCGTATTCCGCAATCTGCGCGGAAAGGACCGGCCTGAGGACGTGCTCAAGAAGGCGGTTCCGTACGATTTCCGCCGTCCGGACCGCATCGCCAAAGACCAGCTCCGCGCCATCCACCTGCTGCATGACAACTTCGCGCGCAACCTGGCGTCGAGCCTTTCGGCGTACCTGCGCGCCTACGTGATGGTGAATCTGGTATCGGTCGAGCAGCTCTCCTTCGTCGAGTTTTCGCAATGCCTGCCCTCGCCGACCTGCCTCGTGTCGCTCGGCATGAACCCGTACGAGGGCAATGCGGTGTTGGAGATCAACTCGTCGCTGGTGTTTCCGATCCTCGAGATGCTGCTGGGGGGGACGGCAAATCGAGCGCGAAGATGAGCCGCGAGATCACGGAAATCGAACAGGTCGTGCTGGATGGCCTTTACCGCATCATCCTGCACGATCTGCAACAGGCCTGGCACGGCGTCACGCCCATCGATTTCACGATCGAGGCCCGCGAGACCGAGCCGCAACTGCTGCAGATCATGGCGCCCAACGAGGCGGTGGTGACTATCGGCCTGGAGGTCCGCATCGCCGAGAACTCCGGCATGATCAACATCGGCATGCCCTCCATCATCATCAAGATGCTGCGTCAGAAATTCGACCAACAGTGGTCGGTGCGCCGCACGGAATCGACCGAGAAGGAGCAATCCCGCATTCTTCGGCTCATCAAAGCGTCCACCATCCATCTGGATGTGCGTCTGGAAGGGCAGAGCCTGCTGGTCGAAGACCTGCTCAAGCTCGGAGTGGACGACGTGCTGAAGTTCGATCACCCGGTCGAGAGGCCCGTGAGCTGCCTCGTCAACGGCAAACTGAAATACAGAGGGTGCGTCGCGAGCAACGGCCGGAACAAAGCGTTTCTGATCGAGGAGCTGCACAAGGCGGTCGAGTGACGTCAGCCCCCGGCCCGGTCACGCGCGCGCCTTCCACCGAGACTAGTGCACCGCTGAGACTACACACAGTAGCGCCAGACCGCGAGTTCGTGGGGTGGACGCGTGCCGAGAGCGGGCTGTCGTTCGATTTGAAAGCGCAAGGGGACGTTGAGCCACCCCCGTGGCGCCGCTAATTCGCAGTGGCGCTGGGCTGCGCCCGCCCTGCCCTCCGCATCAGCAGCACCAGCGGCACGATCGAGAGGAAGAGAAAGCCCATGATGCGAAATGCCTCTACAAAACTCAGAAGGGCTGCCTGTTGCTGGACCATCCCGTAGAGCATGGCCAGGCTTTGCCGGCCAGCCGTATTCCGGTCCCAACCGCTCTGGAAAAACACCTCGTTGGCCCGCATCAGGAACTGCTGCACTTGCGGGTTATAGGGTGTGACGTGCGTGGCCAGGACAGATTGATGAAACTGCGACCGCCGCGCAATAAAGGTTGTGACAAACGAAATGCCGACACTGGAACCGATGTTCCGCGTCACACTATAGAGGCTCGTCGCAAAGCCGGTCTCAGCCTTCGGTATGGGGTCCATGGTCAGCGTAGTGAGCGGTACGAAAACGAAAGCCATGCCCATGCCCTGGTTGATCTGGCACAAGAGGATGTCCCAGGTCCCCGATTCGAGACTCATGTGCGAGTAGCCGAAGAACGCCGCGCTGGTGACGACAAAGCCGAAAACCAGCATCCTCCGTGCATCCCAGTTCTTGCCCAAGAGGTATCCGACCAGGGGCATGCAAAGCGCTGTGCCGATGCCCCGCGGGCTGGTCCATATGCCGGCCGTAGCGGCAGTCCAGCCCAGCAGCGTTTGCATGAACAGCGGCAGCAGCACCAAACTGCCGTAAAGAGCGAACCCCAGAACGGTCACCAGCCCGACGCCTGAGGCAAAGCTCCGGTATCTGAGCAACCGAAAACGCACAATGGGCTGCTTGACGAGGAGTTCCCGGATTACGAAGGCCGGCAGCATAATGCCCGCGATCACAGCCAGCGTCACAATGAAATGAGAGCCGAACCAATCGTCTTCCTGGCCTTTGTCCAGCATGATCTGGAGCGCCGCCATGCCAACCGCCAGCATGCCCAATCCCCAGAAATCCACCCGCAGGGTTCCGCGGCGAATGTAGTGCGGGTCGTAGAGAAATAGGGAAATCATGACCAGGCTGAACAGTCCGATCGGCAGGTTGATGTAAAAGACCCAGCGCCAGGAATAGGTGTCCGTGAGCCATCCGCCCAGTGTCGGCCCCAGGATCGGTGCGGCCACGATTCCAAGCGCCCAGAAAGCCATTGCCTTGCCGCGCTCCTGCCCGGGGAACTCTTCGAGCAACACCGCCTGGGATAGGGGCTGTAGCCCGCCCCCCGTCGTTCCTTGAAGGACACGAAAGAAAATCAGCGCCGGAAGGCTCGGCGCCAACCCGCAACACACGCTCGACAGGGTGAATCCGCTTACAACGGTTAGGAGCAGCCGCTTGCGGCCGATCACATTCGCCAGCCACCCCGTGATCGGGAGTATGACGGCGTTGGCCACGAGGTAGGAGGTCAGAACCCAGGTCGCTTCGTCGACGGTAGCCGAAAGGCTCCCTGCTATATGCGGCAAGCTGACGTTGACGACCGTGGTATCCAACACCTCCATTACGGCGCTGGACATCACAGCGATGGCGATCAGCCAGCGGTTCGCTTGCGGAGGGCCGAGTTCAGCACCTGTCGCCTGCATTCAACTGGAACTTCCGTTTCGACTCCCGTCTTTTCGATCAGTGTACACCCCGCCGCCATGCGCCGATCCAGGCCAGCCGCATTCTTCTCCTCGGAAGCCGCTTTCGGCTTCGCCAAGCGGCGCCTCGGCCTTGCCACAAGAAACCGGAATGCTGCGACACTGTGAACGTTGCCAGGGCGCAAAACGCGGCTGTGGAGTCAGCTTTCAGACGGCCGCGATCTGTCAGATTTTTCCGGGAGTTTTTCAGCAATCCGCCCGAGCAGCCCGGCGGCTAGTGCGGCAGCCGCCGTTGCCGCATGAACGCGGGCGTATCCAGGTACTCCAATTCTTCCGGTTCGGGCAGCGGCGGCGTTCCATTGGGCGGCTTCGTTTCCAGCACGAGCTCCGCCTGCTCTTCGACCGCCACCGCGGCTTGCGGCTGCTTGTCCGAGAGCCATTTGTGCGTGGCGGCGGGCCGCTCCCCGGCCCCGGCAGGGTGTTCGGCGGGCGCAAAGCCGGTCGCGATCACCGTGACCTTAACGGCGTCGGCCATGGATTCGTTGAGCACGATGCCAAAATTGAGCTCGACGTCGTCGGAGCCAGTCGCCTTGCGGACCAACTGGCACGCCTCGCTCACCTCATGCAATGCGAGCCGGCTCGAGCCGGTGAAGTTAATGAGAAGGTTGTGGGCGCCCTGGATACCGGCATCTTCGAGCAGCGGCGAGCCGATGGCCTGCCGGGCTGCCTCGAGCGCGGCGTTTTCACCGCGCGCCGTGGCGGTTCCGAGCATGGCGTAGCCCTGGCCGAGCATGGTCGAGCGGATGTCGGAGAAATCGCGATTGATGAAGCCCGGTGTGGTCATAATGTCCACGATGTCCTCGACCGTCCGGCGAAGGAAATCATGTCCCATGCGGAAGGCCTCGAGCACGCTGGTGCCGCGCGGCGCCAGCGCGAGCAGACGCTCATTGGGAATCGTGATCACCGTATCGACAGTCGCGGCCAGTTCGGCCAGCCCCTTTTCCGCTTGGCGCACGCGCCGGGTGCCCTCGAACGCAAACGGTTTCGTCACGACCGCTACCGTGAGTGCGTTCAGCTCCCTCGCGAGCGAGGCCACCACCGGCGCGGCCCCCGTTCCCGTGCCGCTGCCGAGCCCGGCGGTCACGAACACAATGTCGGCGCCCTGCAGGATCTCCACGATGCGCTCGGTATCTTCCAGCGCCGCCTGGCGTCCGACCGATGGATCGGCGCCGGCACCCCGGCCGCGTGTGACCTTGCAGCCGATCGCGAGCTTGTTGGGCACGGGGGAAGCTTCCAGCGCCTGCATGTCCGTGTTCAGCACGTAAAACTCGACGTCTTCCAAGCCCCCATTCATGATGTGCGCGACTGCGTTCGAACCGCCGCCGCCCACGCCGACCACCTTGATCCGCGCGCGGGCGCGCGCTTCGTCTTCGTCCTGCATCTCGTATTTCAAATTGTCGAGGACCGCCATTTCGATCTCCCGAGCCGCCGCGGCGGCTACTTGAAAAGATTCGCCAGAAAACCGCTGCTCTTTCTGTCTAGTGCGGCACGCAGTTTCAGGCGCGCCGAGTACATCGCAAGACCCGTTGCCGTCGTCCAAGCCGGATTATCGATCCCGGCGGGCCAGTCCACGATGCCGGCCGGCAGCCCGTTCCGCGCGTGGCATTTCAAAACTCTCTCGGCGATGTCGCACATGCCTGGCAGCCGCGCCCCACCGCCCGCCAGCACGACGCCCATCAGCACCTGCTCCGCGCCAGCCCGTTCCATCTCGTGCGCGACGAATTCGAACAGCTCCGCCGCCCGCGCTTCCAGAATCAGGTTGAGGTCGCGGCACAAGGTCTCGCGCGGGCCGCGCCCCACCGCCGAGGGCAGCTCAATCAGGCTATTGTCGGCGGAGAGGCCGAGCATGGCGCAGCCATATTGCTCCTTGATCCGCTCCGCGTCTTCCAGAGTCACTGTGAGACCGCGAGCGACGTCGCGTGTGAAGTGGTCACCGCAGATGGGCAGGCTCGAGGAGAGCATCAGCGGATCGCCATAATAGACGGCCAGGTCGGTCGAATGGGCGCCGATGTCGATCAGCGCGACGCCCTCCCGCCGGTCTTCAGGCAGAATCGCGGCGTACGCGGCTGCGACCGGCTCAAAGACCGTCTCCTCGACGGAGAGGCGGGCAAGATTCGCCGCGCCGATCAGCGCCTCGTGCTCCTGGGCGGAAGCGGTCACCAGGTGCACGTATACCTCCAGCCGCGAGCCGATCATGCCGCGCGGGTTGCGGAGGCCGTTGCGGCCATCGACGGTGAAGTCCTGCGGCTGAAGGTGCAGCAGCATCTCGTCTTCTTGGAGCTCGACGCGCGAGGCGCGCTCGACCACCCGGTTCACATCGCTCTGATCGATCTGGCGCGGAGAGCCGATCTCGTAGCCGCCGCGGCCGTTCGCCCCCCAGACACTCGGCCCGCCCACCCCGAAGACAGCTGATCCGATCGGCGCCTGCGCGCGGTGCTCCGCCTCGAGGACTGCGATCCGGATGCATTCCGAGACCGCCTTCTGGTCCGCGATGCGCCCTCGATTCCAGCCCTGGGAAGACGTTTCGCCGAACCCGATCAAGCGCACGCACGCATTTTCGAGCAGCAGAATCACTACACGCGTGCGCGCGCTGCCCGCATCCACACCTGCCGCCAGCACCGGTTTAGCGGGCATCCGGGTTTGCCTCCAGGATGATGCGATCGTCCAAGCGCAAGTCGAAGGCGCGCGCGCCCGGCAAGCGCCGGCCGATGTCGGGGTAATGAGTGAAGAAATTCTTCAGCCGCGAGAGATAATGTTCGCTGCCGAGCTGTAGCCGGATGGGGCGGCCCTCGACCACTTGCATTACCTTCAGGTTTTCCGGGTCACTGACGTTGATCTCGGAGATCTGACCGGCATAGGCCTCAGCCTCGCGGATGAGCGTGAGCGCCTGGCGGACGCTCTCGCGCCGCATCGACGGGGGCTCCTCTGCGCTGACGCCCCGGAGCACCGGCAGATCGAGCACCGCGCGCGGCGGAGGATCGAGCAGCGCGCCATCCTCATCGATGAGCTTCAGCCCGCCCGCAGGGAGCAGTGCGAATGCCACCGGCGTGCGCTCAGTGATGCAAACGGCGACGCGGTTCGGCCAGCGGCGCGAAACAGAGGCGTCGCGCACCCAGTCGATCGCAAGCAGGGCGCGGCGGCGCTCGGCCAGTGGCAGCAGGTAGATGCTGCGCCCGAAATCCTCGCGGAACACGCCGATTATGCGCGCGCTGGGAGCATGAACGACGCCCGTGAGCGACAGATCCGGGTGGATTTGGGTGTCGCCGCGAAGCGCGAAATGCGAGTCGGTAGCTAGGTACTCATCCAAACGGTAGATTGCAAACACCAGGGCCACGATGAGCAGCACCGCGCCACTCCAGAGCAGCACGCGGCGGAAGCGCCCGGCCGGCCCGGTTTCCGGTTTTGCGCGGGCATGTCTCCAGGGCGGCGGTTCAGAAGCCCGTTCCACGGGGGGATCGTCCTCCGGGAGCGCCAGATCGAGTTGTACCGCCTGTCTCCGGCCCATACCTTATGTCCCTCGCAGCCGCTCCAAGATGCGGTCGCCGGCCTGCCAGACGTTACCGGCGCCGAGTGTGATGATGAGATCGCCCTTCCCGGCTGCTGCGGCCACAGCCTCGATCGCCTGCTCGATCGTGCCGGCGTAATCGACCGACCGATGTCCGAACGCGCGAATGCGCTCGGCCAGCGCCGCGGCCGACACGCCTTCGATCGGTTTTTCCGAGGCCGCGTAGATGTCGAGCAGATAGACGGCGTCGGCCTGGTAGAAACAGCGCGCGAAATCGTCCGCCAGGTAAAACGTGCGCGTGTAGCGGTGCGGCTGGAAGATCACCAGGATGCGGCGGTAATGGCACTGCCGGGCCGCCATCAGCGTCGCCCGGATCTCGGTCGGGTGGTGGCCGTAATCGTCCATGACCGTAATGCCCCGCTCCTGGCCGCGGATCTGGAAGCGCCGCTCGACGCCGCTGTAACCGGTGAGCGCTTCCCGCATCGCCTGGAGCGGTATTCCCAGTTCCAGCCCTACCGCGACCGCCGCGGCGGCGTTGAGCACATTGTGCGCGCCGGGAACTTGGAGACGAAACTCGCCCAGGTCCTCGCCACGCGTGCGCAGCCGGAAGGCGCTCGAAAGATGGCCGCACGCGTATTCGCTGACCTGGAGATCGGCCTGCGCCCGCGTCCCGTAGGTGACGGTCCGCCGCTTGACTTCCGGCAAAATGCGCTGCACGTTCTCGTCGTCGAGGCAAAGCACCGCCGCGCCGTAGAACGGCACCTTGTTCACGAACTCGACGAACGCCGCGCGGATCTCTTCGATGGACGAGTAATGGTCCAGGTGCTCCCGATCGATGTTGGTGACGATGGCCAGGATGGGCGACAGCTTGAGAAACGAGCCATCGCTCTCGTCGGACTCGACGACCAGGAAATCGCTCTGGCCCAGCCGCGCGTTCGAATCGCCAATCGCTTTCAAGCGGCCGCCGACGACGATGGTCGGGTCCTGGCCGGCGTGGCTGAGCATGGTTGCGAGCATCGAGGTGGTGGTGGTTTTCCCATGGCTGCCGGCCACGGCGATGCCGAACTTCAGGCGCATCAGCTCCGCCAGCAGCTCGCCGCGCGGGATCACCGGGATCTGGCGCCGGCGTGCTTCCTGCACCTCGGGATTGTCTTCGCCAATGGCTGAGCTGACCACCACGGCTCTTGCGCCGCCGATGTTTCCCGCCGCGTGGCCTTCGTAAATGGCGGCTCCCAGCTTCGCAAGGCGGCCGGTGATGGGCGTGAGCTTCACATCGGAGCCGGTGATCGTGAAACCCAGCCCAAGCAGCACCTCAGCGATGCCGCTCATGCCGATGCCGCCGATGCCGGTGAAGTGCAGATGCTGTGGCTTAAGGAACATTTTTGTTACGCCTGCGGCGGAGGACGGCCGCGCCGTGCCCGCCGCCGCGCCGGGAACGCCGGATACCGGCGGCCCCCCGCCGGCGCCAGCGTCTTCGTGACCCGCGGCAAAAAAACATTTCTGTACGCTATTGTTTCGGCTTCTGGTCATGATGTCAATGGAAATCTTGCGGCCGGGCGATTTCCTCGAGCAGGTCCGCCGCGTGCGCCGCAGCCAGCGGATGCGCGAAGCGCCGCGCCGCCGCGCCCATGCGCTCCAGGGCGCCCGCGCCGGAAGCGAGCACCCGCACCTCGTCGAAAAACCGGGAACCGTCGAACTCCCGGTCGAGGACCAGGCGCGCGGCTCCCGCGTTCGCCAGCACCTCGGCGTTGCGGCGCTGGTGATCGTCGGAAGCGAATGGAAACGGCACCAGGATCGCGGGCTTGCCCGCGGCGGCCACCTCCGCTACCGCGCCCGCGCCCGAACGGCAAACGATCAAATCCGCCGCCGCGAATGCCGCCGGCATGTCGTCGATGAACGGCACCACTTCTCCTTCCAAGCCCGTTTCCGCGAACTCCTTTTGAAGCTCCGCGTGGGCCTCCCGGCCGGTCTGATGAATGAGCCGGATCGGAAACGCCGCCTTACGGAACAGCGGCCAGCTCTGGCGCGCCGCCTGATTCAGTGTGTGCGAGCCGCGGCTTCCGCCGGTGATGAGCACCGTCAGAACACGCTCCCGCGGCTTCGGCCGGATCGCAAAAAACTCCGGGCGCACCGGCAAGCTGGTCAGCTCAGTTTTGCCGCACGGGAAATACCGCGCAGCCTCCTCAAAAGTGAGCAGCGCGCGCGCGGCCAGTCGGCCCATCCAGCGGTTGGTCATGCCCGGCACCGCATTCGGTTCCATCAGCACCATCGGGATGCGCCGCATCCACGCGGCCAGCATCACCGGACCGGCGGCATATCCGCCCATGCTGAAGACCGCCGCGGGCCTCCACCGGCCCATTTCACGCGCGAGCCGGAGCGTGCTCCTGGGCAGTTGCCACAACGTGCGCAGTGTCTGCGCCGCCCCGACGCGCTTCAAGCCGCCGATCGCGATCCACTCTATTGGAAACCCGGCCGTAGGCACAAGCGTTGCCTCGAGGCCTGTGGGCGTCCCCACGAAGAGCGGTTCATGCCCGCGCCTTCGCAACTCCCGGGCAACCGCGAGAGCCGGAATCACGTGCCCACCCGTGCCACCGCCCGCCATCAAAAATTTCATCCCGCCTGCTCGCTCACGAGGCCCGCCTCCTGATTCGTATGCGCGAACGCGCCTCCGCGTAATTGGTTCGGTGCTGGTTTCATCCCGCCTGCTCGCTCACAGAGAGGAGCATGCCCAGCGAGATCAGCGTGCTCAACAGCGAACTGCCGCCATAGCTGATCATCGGCAGGGGAATGCCCTTCGTCGGCGCCATCCCGAGCACGACGCTCATATTCATCAGTGCCTGAACGACAATCATCGTGGTCACGCCGAGCGCCAGGTAACGGCCAAAGTCGTCCGGCGTGGCGCGCACGAGCTGGAGCCCGCGCCATAGAATCACGAGGAATAGCATCACGACCGCGGTGCAGCCGGCTAGCCCGACTCCTCGCCGATCACCGCGTAAATAAAATCCGTGTGCGCTTCCGGCAAATAGAACAGCTTCTGCTTCCCCTCCATCAGGCCCAGGCCGAAGATGCCGCCGCTGCCCACCGCGATCTTCGACTGGCGCAGGTGATAGCTGGGGTCACGGTTGTAGGGTGACTGGCGCAGATAATCCTTGACCTTCCCGCCCCAGGCGAAGCGCTCGAGCGTCTTGTATTCGGGATCGAAGAAGCCCAAGAAGCGCACCAGGCGATACGGCTTGGCAGCGACCGCGGCGGCCACGCCCATCAGTACCACCGCCACTGTGATGCGAATGTACTTGCGGTCTAGGCCGGCGGCATAGAAGACCACCGCCGCCGTAACCACCAGGACCGCCGCAGTTCCCAGGTCCGCGATCACCACCGCAACCGCGAGCGGGACCACCGCGAGCAGCGCCGGCAGCAGTGTGTACCGGTTGTTGATCGCTTTTGCGCGCAATGCCACGAAATAAGCCAAGAAGACGATCAATGCGGGTTTGGCGAATTCGGATGGCTGGATGCTCAGCGAGCCAATCCGAAGCCAGCGGTGCGCGCGGGTATCGATGAAGTAGACGGCAATGAGCGCAGCGAGCACGAGGCCGATAGAGGAGAATGCCCAAGCCGCGGAATTGAACCTCCGGTAATCGGTGTGCTTGAGCACCATCATCACGGCGAACGCTGCGGCGGCCCAGGCAAGCTGCCGCAAGATGTAGTAGCCGCTGGAACCGAATTTCAGCCGGGCAACGACGGACGATGCGCTGTACACCATCACCAGGCCGAACGCCACCAGCCCGATCACCGGCCACAACAGCACCCAATCTGTCTTCACTCGCTGCGCCATAATCAGAACCTCGGCTCCAATCGCGCAACCAGCTCTTTGAAAACGCGGCCGCGGTGCTCGTAGTTGTCAAACTGATCGAAGCTGGCGCAGGCCGGCGCCAGCAGGATGGTGTCGCCGGGCTCGGCTTCGCGCCAGGCCAGGTGGACCGCCTCGGCGAGCGTGCCCGCCTGGATCAGGCGCACTGAGCCGCCCAAATGCGAGGCGATCTTGGGAGCGGCGGCGCCGATCAGCAGCGCGGCTTTGGCTTTCGCGGCCAGCCGTTTCTTGAGCACTGTGTAATCGCTGCCCTTGTCCTTGCCGCCCAAAATGATCCAGAGCGGGCTATCAAACGCGTCGATCGATTTCAGCGTCGCGTCCACGTTGGTCGCTTTCGAATCGTTATAGAAATCGACGCCGTAGAGCTTGCGCACGAATTCGATGCGATGCTCGACGCCAGGGAAGGTCCGCACGGCGGTGGCAATCCGTCCGAACCCCGCGCCCGCCAAATGCGCCGCTGCTGCCGCCGCCAGGGTATTTTCGACGTTGTGCCGCCCCCGCAGCGGAATTTCGCGGATCGCCAGGAACGGTGTGGCGTCGAAAAAGAGCCGTTCCGTGTCGGCATAGAGACCGGGCTCGAGCGCGCGCACCGTGCTGAACCAAACTGGTGTTGCACGGGTGCTGTTGGCATAGGCGGCGCAGGCCGCATCGTCCGCGTTCAGCACAGCAAAATCGCCGGGGCATTGGGTTTCGAACAAGCGCCCTTTCGCGGAGGCGTAATTCTCGAATGTGTGGTGGCGATCGAGGTGGTCCGGAGTCACGTTGATGCACACGGCAATGTGCGCACGGAAATGCTCGATCGTTTCCAGTTGGAAGCTCGAAAGCTCGAGCACATTCCACTGGTCCGGGCGCGACGAAGCGATCATCGCGGTAACCGGCTTTCCGATATTGCCGCCCACTTGGACCGGGATGCCGCATTCGCCGAGGATGTGGCCGACGAGCGCGGTCGTGGTCGTTTTTCCGTTCGAGCCCGTCACGCCGATCGTGCTTCCTTCGAGGAAGTAACTCGCGAGCTCCACCTCACCGAGAACCTTGATTCCGCTGGCGTGCGCGGACTCTAGTTCCGGCAAATCGGCCGGAACGCCGGGCGAGATCACGATCCAGTCCGCGCCCTGGAATGCGGCGGGCGATTGCGGCACGAACTCAATGGCGAGCCTCAGGAGCGTCTCGCCGGCTCCCTTCAGTTCCGCGAGCGGTTTCGAATCCGTGGCGCGCACCCGGGCGCCGCGCCCGGCCAGGAATTCCGCCACCGCGAGGCCCGACTGCGCCATGCCAACGACCAAAACGTTTGCGCCCGCGATCTGCATTCGTTACCTCAGCTTCAGCGTAGTCAGCGCGAACAGCGCCATGACCAGCCCGGTGATCCAGAACCGCACGATAATCTTCGATTCGGTCCAGCCAAGCGCTTCGAAATGATGGTGCAGCGGTGCCATCTTGAAGACGCGCTTGCCGCCGCGCAGCTTGTAGCTTGCCACTTGCAAGATGACCGAGACGGCTTCGAGTACGTACACGCCGCCGATGAATACCAGCAGGATCTCCTGCTTGATCAGGACCGCGATCACACCCATACTTCCGCCGAGCGCCAGCGATCCGACATCGCCCATGAAGATCTGCGCCGGGTGCGCGTTGTACCAGAGGAACCCGAGCGATGCGCCGGTCGTCGCGCCGCAGAAGATCGTCAGCTCGGAAGCGCCGGGCAGCCGCTGCAGATCCAGGTACTTCGCGAACTCGGCGTGCCCGCTGGTGTAAGTGAGAATGGTCATCGCTCCGGCGGCAATCACCATAAGCCCGATGGCTAGGCCATCCAAACCGTCGGTTAGGTTCACGGCGTTTGAGCTGCCCACCAGCACAAACATCACGAACAGGAAGAAGAATGTGAACGTGAAGATGTACGTGACCGGATTGCCGAGCAGCCCATCGATCATCAGGCTCGGCTTGAACTGCTTGAAGAACGGCACGTTCATCGCCGTCGAGTACGCGCCATGCGCGCGCAGGCCGAGCAGGAACCCGCCGATGATTAAGGCCACAATGCACTGCGCCGCCAGCTTCCGCCGGCCCGATATGCCCAGGTTCTCCTTCTTTCGGATTTTTGCGTAGTCGTCCCAGAAGCCGATCGCGCCGAAGCTCAGGATGCCGAACAACGCGATCCAGACGTACAGATTCGACAGGTTCGTCCAGAGCAGCGTCGGAACGACTATGGAGATGACGATCAGCACGCCGCCCATCGTCGGCGTGCCCGCCTTCTTCTGATGGGACTGGGGGCCTTCCTCGCGAATCTGCTGCCCGATTTGGAATGCCCGGAGTTTCGCGATGAGCCACGGCCCAAGCGCCAGGCACAGGAATAACGCCGTCAGGCTGGCGAACGCGGTTCGGAAAGTTGCATAGCGGAACACCCGGAACGGGCTGAAGTGGGGATACAACCGTTCGTAAAAAAGCCAATAGAACATTCGATCAACACTCTCCGGGGCGAGGCATGTGCCACGCTCGCCCTTCGCTCTAACTTTTCCGGAAACGATCTTAGGACCGTTTCACGGTCCGGGCGGCCGGCCGCCGCAGGCGCCGGCCGCGCGGTTCGCACTCCAAAAACTTCTCCAGGGCCCTCTCGACATGTATACCGCGCGAGCCCTTGAATAGCACCGCGTCGCCTTCTCTTGTCATGCCGCCGAGCAGCGCGCCGGCTTCGGCGGGATCTTCAAAAAAAAACGCGGCGCCGGCCGGTAATCCCGACCGGACAGCCTCATCCACCAACTCACGAGCTGCGCCGCGAATCCCGACGAGCACATCAATCCCGCACTCGGCGGCGTAACGGCCTGCGTCGCGGTGCAGGGGTTCGGACCAACAGCCCAGTTCGAGCATCTCCCCAAGCACGGCAAAACGCCGCCGCGCCGGTATCGCCCGCAGCACGTCCAGCATCGAGCGGACCGCCTCCGGGTTCGAGTTGTAGCAATCGTTCAAAACCGTGATGCCATGAAAGACGAAGCGCTCACCCCGCATCTCGCCCGGTGCGAGTGAGCGGACCGCGCCGGCGAGCCGCGGGGGCTCAATCCCAAATACGCGCGCGACTGCGATACCTGCGAGCAGATTCATCAAGCCGTGCCGGCCCAGGAAACAGGTTTCAAATTCCGTTCCCTCGACGCGGAAGCGAATGCCCTCGGCGTGATATTCCACGTGCTCGGGGCGCACATCCGCGGCGGCATCGATCGCGAACGTTACCGTCCGTCCCCGATGTGCCTCGCTGAAACGCGCCACGCGCGAATCATCCGCGTTCAGGACCGCAACGCCCCCGGGCGATAGCGCTTCGATCAGCTCCCGTTTGGCCGCCGCCACTTCGTCCACCGAACGGAAAAATTCGGCATGGGCGAAACCGGCGTTTGTTACTACCCCGATGGTTGGCCGCGCGATCCCTGCCAGGCGATGGATCTCGCCCGGATGGTTCATGCCGATCTCGATTACCGCGACGCGCGCACCCTCAGGCAGCCGCAAGAGCGACAGCGGCAGGCCGATGTGGTTATTGAGATTGCCGATCGTTTTGCCTACCGGCATCGCGACCGAGAGCAACTGCGCGATCGCTTCCTTCGTGGTGGTCTTGCCTGCGCTGCCGGTGATGGCGACGACCTCATGGGGCCAGCGGCTGCGTGCCCACGAGGCCAGCCGTTCGAGTGCTTCGAGAGCGCTCTTCACCAGGAACGTATTCGGGCAACCGGCTACAGGGCGCTCGACGATGGCGGCGACGGCGCCCTTACGGAATGCATCTTCGACGAAGCAGTGGCCGTCGTAATTCGGACCGGGCAGCGCGAAAAACAAATCGCCGGGTTGGATGGTGCGCGAATCGGTGCTCCAACCGGAGACTCGCGCCATGGCCGTCGGCGCCTCGAGGCCGAGCGCCTGCGCTACGTCCTGGAGGTCCGCGGTCATTCCTTTTCCGCTCCATAGCCGAGGCTGCGCAGCACCTTGCGCGCGACGTTGCGATCGTCAAAGGCAATCATCCGATCCTGCAAGATCTGATACGTTTCGTGTCCCTTGCCCGCCAGGATCACAAGGTCGCCCGGCTGCGCCCGTTCGATTGCCAGCCGGATGGCCTTCTCGCGATCAGGCTCGGTGACGTGCGAGACATCGTGGCGCCGAAGGCCGACCAGCGCGTCGTTGATGATCGCAAGCGGATCTTCCGAGCGCGGGTTGTCCGACGTCAGCACCACGAAATCGCTCAACTCGGCGGCTGCTTCGCCCATCAGCGGCCGCTTGGTGCGGTCGCGGTCGCCGCCGCAGCCGAACAACGTGATGATGCGGCCCGGCTTGAGCGCCCGTGCGACTGAAATGACGTTCCGCAGCGCGTCGTCGGTGTGCGCGTAATCGACGACGACCGCGAACGGCTGGCCCGCTTCGACCTTCTCGAAGCGCCCAGGCACGGCCTGGCACCCGGCGATTCCGCGCGCGATTACCTCGGGCGCAATCCCGTAGGTCAGCGCGGCGCAGCAGGCCGAGAGAATGTTGTAGATATTCATGCGGCCGGGCAGGGGAGACGCGACGGACAGGCGCTCGCTTCCATACTGCACGTCGAAGCGCAGCCCCTCGAAACCCGACTGGATATTCGATGCACGTACCGGCGCGCTGCCCTCGATGCCGTACCACGATACCTCGGCTGTCGCGGGCGGCTTGATCGCGTGTGCGTACGGATCGTCATAGTTGAGCACGATGAACGGGGGAGGTGGCGCCCCGGCGCCCTCGAACAGCAGGCGCTTTGCGGCGAAATACTCGTCCATCGTGTGGTGGAAGTCCAGATGGTCTCGCGTCAAGTTCGAAAAGACCGCGGTATGAAAGCGGATGCCGTACACCCGGGAGAGCGCCAGCGCGTGGGACGACACTTCCATTGTGACATGCGTTCCGCCGGCCTGGCGCGTTTCGGAAAACACGCGGAAGATGTCGAGCGACTCAGGCGTCGTGTTCACGGCCGGAGCGGTCCGTCCCGCGATGCGGCATTCGATGGTGCCCATGAGTGCGGTGGTGCAGCCGGCCGCGCGCAGGATCGAATCGATCAGGTACGCTGTCGTCGTTTTGCCGTTTGTGCCGGTAATGCCGGTAATGGCTAGCTCGTTGTCTGGGCAGCCGTAGAATTGCCGCGCGGCGATGGCCAGCGCGCGCCGCCCATGCGCGACCTGGATACAGTTGCCGCCAAAATCCTCAGGCGGCGGAGATTCGCTGACCACCGCGATTGCTCCGCGGCCAACCGCCTGCTGCGCGAACGCGCGGCCATCCGACTTCTGGCCCGGGAATGCGAAGAAGAGAAAGCCGGGCCCTACCTTGCGCGAATCGTAAGCCAAGCCTTTGACTTTAGCGCCGGCCAGCGGCTCCGGAACCCCGGCGCCCCCCAGAATCTTTTGAACCGTCGTCATTGGAATCGCACCCGCACGCGCTCGCCGGGATTGAGAAGACTGCCGGGCGCGGGCGCCTGAGCCTGGGCGATGCCGCTGCCCACCACGTCAACCGGAATGCCGCTGGCGAGCGACTCCGTGAGCACGGCCCGCAGCGTCTTCCCCTGGAAACTTGGGACGGTTGTGCCGTCAGCGATGATCTGCGGCGCCGGTGCGGCGGGTATCGCCGGCTCGGGCGCGGCGGATGCAACCTGCACCGGTGCCAGATCGTCGGGCGGCGCCGCCAGGTCCGCGATGGCGAGGTCGTTCGCGTCGGTCTCGCCGATATCGGGCTCCGGCGCGGTTTCGGGCAGGTCGCGCGGCACCTCCAGCAGGCGCAGCGTCTCGGTCGCGACCGCTTTGAACACGGGCCCCGCGACCACAGCGCCGAAGAGCTTCGTCCCGTTCAGCGTGACCGCGATCACCACTGCCGGATTCGTCACCGGCGCGAAGCCCACGAACGAGCCGTTGTAATAGTGCGTGTACCGCCTCGTCTTCACATCGAAAATCTGCGCCGAGCCGGTCTTTCCACCCGCCGTGTAACCGGGTGGCCGCAAGCCCCTGCCGGTGCCGCGCAATACCACGCCCTCCATCATCTGGCGCATGGTGATGGCTGTTTCCGGCTTCAGGATTCGGCGCGGCGGTACGGTCGGCTCGTTTTGCGGCGCGCTGCCCGGACACTGCCGCCGTAATACCAGTCGCGGTCTCACGAGCACGCCCCCATTGGCGATCGCCGAGCACGCCTGCGCCAGTTGCAGCGCGGTAGTGCTCACCTCGTGGCCCATCGCGACGGATCCGATCGAGCTCTTGCTCCAGTACTTCAGGCCCCTTACCCGCCCGGACGATTCGGCCGGCAGCGGAATCCCCGTCCGCTCGCCAAACCCAAACCTGCGGATGTACTCGAGCAGGTTCTTCTCTCCAACTCTCAAGCCTATCTGAATCGCGCCGATGTTGCTCGATTTCGCCAGCACATCCGCCATCGAGAGCGTGCCATAGCCGCGGTGGGCCTCATGAATGACGCGGCCGGCGAGCGTCAGCCGTCCGTGGCCGCAATGGATCCGGCTGTGCGGGCGGAGCCGGGTGCTCTCGAGCGCGGCCGAGAGCGTCACGATTTTGAAGACCGAGCCGGGCTCGAATGGCACCGAAACGGCGTGATTGAAACGCGCCGAAGCGTTATCGGCCGGTTCGGGCGGCCGGGCGGGATCGAAGGATGGATAGCTCGCCATCGCCAGGATCTCGCCCGTGTAAGGATTCATCACGATGGCGCTGCCGCTCCAGGCGTGATGCAACTCAGCCGCGGCCTTTAGCTCGCGCTCGGCGATGAACTGGATCCGCTCGTCGATCGACAGAGTAACGTTCGCGCCGGCCTGGGCCTCATTCGAGGCGAGCGACTCGACCCCGCGTTGCTGCACGTCGGTCAGCATCCGCACCATGCCGGGGCGCCCGCGAAGCGCGTCATCGAGGGCTTGCTCCAATCCCAGGTTGCCCCTTTCCTGGAAGTCCACGGTGCCGACTACGTGGCTCGCCAGTGAACCATCGGGATAATACCGTTGACTTTCTTTGCGAAACTCCACCCAATCGAGGTTCAGGCTGCGCAGGCGCTCGGCTTCCGCGGCGCTGATCTTGCGCTTCACCCAGAGGAAACCCACGCCTTTGGCCTGCTTGCCGAGCCGCCGGTGCTCTTCGAGAGAGCGCTCGATTTTATCGAGCAGTTCTTGCCGGTCAACCCCGAGCACGCGCGCGAGAATCTCGGCCGCGAGCGGCGGGTCCGGCACGCGTAAGGGATTGATGCAGACGGAATCGGCTGGAACGCTCAGCGCGAGCGGGTGGCCCGAACGGTCCAGAATCGCGCCGCGCGGCGCATTGATGCGGATGATCCTTTGCTGTTGCTGATCAGCGAGTTCCTGGTAGGCGTGGTGCTCGACGACTTCGAGGTACACCAGACGGCAGAGAATCAGTGACGCCCAGAGCAGGGCGGCTATGGCGAGACAGAGCAGCCGGTTCGCCCTCCGCGCCGTCCCGCCCCCAAGCCCGGGCTCTCGATCCTCCCGCCATCCGTGCACCTATTCCTCCGCGCCGCTCCGGGCGGATCCGTGTGGCTATTTCGGCCGGACGTTCATCGCCAGCGCGCCGCCGGATTTCGCGTCGAGGAAGACGACGCGGGCGGGGCTGGGAGCAACCATCCGCAGTTCGTGCGCCAGTTGCTCGATCCGTTCAGGGCTGAGCAGCCGCGCTTCGTCGAGTTCGAGCGCCGCCCTCTCGTTCAGCAGGCGCTCGTGTTCGCGCTCGAGCGCGTGGATCTGGTAGCCGGCCGCTATGGCGAGTCCGTTCGGCAGCATCAGAAGGATGATGAGAACGGCTGCGATGAGCGATACGGACACCGCGCTCACGCACCGCCGTTTGGCCGCCGGATCGCTTTCCCGCACCACCCGGCTGTTGTCGATCTTCTTCGAGAAGAAGTAAATGTCTTCGCCCGGAAGCGGGCGCAGCCGGTGAGAGCCGGACTCGCTCCAATGCGGCGCTAACTCGGGTGCCGCCCCGGCCGCCGCCGGCCGTCTGAAAATCGCTGCCAGTGTCGCCATAGTCCCTCCGCTACTTCATCTCCAGAGCCCGCAGCTTCGCGCTACGCGAAGACGCATTGCTGCGCACCTCTTCTTCGCCTGGCCTCAGCACATGCTTCATCAGCAAACGGGCTTGTCCCTGCTGGGCCAGCTTTCGAAACGCCTCCTTCACCTGCCGGTCTTCGAGCGACATGAAGCTGATCGCGACCACGCGGCCGCCGCTCGAAACCAGCTCAGGCAAGGCGCAGAGCAAGGCGTCGAGCTCCTCCACCTCGTGATTGACGGCGCGCCGCAGAGCCATGAATACCCGGGTAGCCGGATGCAGGCGTCCCGTTCGCCGCGCGGCCTGCTCGACAATACGCGCCAGGTGCTGCGTGTCCTGAACCGGCCGCGCGCAAACGATCGCTCTCGCTATTTGTCGCGCCCTCCTCTCTTCGCCGAGGTGATGCAGCAAGCCGGCGAGCTCCCTCTCGCCCGTGGTATTGACCAGGTCCGCCGCCGTCATGCCATGGCTTCTGTCCATGCGCATGTCGAGCGGGCCGGAAGCGGCCAAGGAAAACCCCCGTTCCGGATCCGTCAATTGGTGGCGGCTGGGGCCGAGATCGGCCAGCAAGCCATTGGCCCGTCCGATGCCGAGCGAGGCGAGCGCGGTCCGCAGTTCTGAGAATTTCGCTTGCCGGTATCGGATGTGGTCCGCCCAGACGGCCGTGTTCTGCCTGGCAATCTCGAGCGATTCGGCGTCGCGGTCGCAGGCGATCACTCGCCCCGTTGTGAGCCGTTGCGCAATCGCGGCCGTGTGTCCGCCCAAGCCCGCCGTCGCATCGACATAGAGGCCGTCCGGGCGCACCGCCAGGTGCTCCAGCGATTCGCGCAGCATGACGGGGATGTGCATACATCGCTATTTGAGCCCCCGTTTGCGTAGCGCCGCCAAGTTCTGGGCCGCGGCTTCGGTGGCGCGCTCCAGGCGCCGCGCGGACGCCGCCTCGCTATAGAGATCGATCGCGCCGTTGTAAAAGCGCAGGTTCACCGGCTGGCTCTCGATTTCGAGTTTCCGGCGCAACACCGGAGGCACGAGCACGCGCCCTTGCGCATCGAGTCCGGAGACCGCGCCCCAGTAATGCGCCAGAAACGCGATGTCTTCGGCGGCCTGCGGGTCCTCTGTATACTCGGCGAGAATTCTTTCGTTGTTGCGCCAGACCGCGATGGGATATATTCTTCCTATGTCGCCGCCGAAGCTAGTGACGAAAAATTCCGGTTCCGGGAAGGTCCTTACGAAATCTTCGAATTCCTTGGGCAGACGCACGCGTCCCTTGTCGTCGCAGCGCGACGTATATATGCCGAGGGGCGGATGCGAGAGACCGTTGTCTTGAAAATCTTCCACTTTCTGGCCACCTTATAGCCAGTTTTACCCACTTTGATTTTAGTGCCCTCCCCTCACGTTTTCAATAGTTTTCCGTGCTGTTTCCCTTACGAAGTCGAAGATTTTGGCGAATAAACGGCGAAAGTTGAGAGGGACGTACGCCTCCGGCCCGCACTTTCACCGCAGATACAGAGCCGGTGACCGCTCACCGGCGTTTTCCCCGGCTTCGGTAACTCACTCGAAATGCAGACCGTTTCCAGACGGCAGCCCAGGTGTCAGGGCGGTTGTGTCCGCGGCGCGCGATATGATGAAGCCAAAGAAGCGCCGGTTCCTACACCGGCGCACCTGCCTAAACGCCGGGCCACTGGCTGTCAGGAGAACGGTACGGCAATCTTCGACATCGTATTTGAGGGTGGCGGCGCCAAGGGTTCCGCTTTCGCGGGCGCACTCGCCGCGCTCCACGAGAACGGACACACCACCCGCCGCCTGGTTGGCACTTCCGCAGGCGCTATCACCGCCGCATTGGTTGCGGCCGGCTACTCGCCGGCTGAAATGCTGGCCATCGTAAACGAAAAGCGAAACGGCGCGCCACGCTTCGCCACCTTTATGGATCATCCGCGCGCCGACCATTTCACGGATGCCGAAAAGCAGAACAGCGACACCCTGCACGCCTTGGAAGCGGTTCACATCCCGCAGGTTGCCAATCGCGCGCTGCTCGACCTGCTGCTCGCGTCGCCCATTTATGCTCAGTTGTTCTCGTTGGTCGAATGCGGCGGAGCCTTCGCGGGAAGCGCCTTCGTCCGGTGGCTCGCGGAAAAACTCGCGGCCAAAGGGGTTGCGGCCAACGACACGCTCGCCACGTTCTGCGCGAAAAAACAGGTGGACCTCTCGGTGGTGGCCTCGGACACGACCGGCATGGAGATGCTGGTATTGAATCGCCGCACGGCGCCGGATGTCCCGGTGGTCTGGGCGGTCCGCAT
>CAWIHA010000041.1:0-45139 GCA_963835855.1 Bryobacterales bacterium
CCGCGAGTGGTGGAGGAGCAGGCCGGGCAGGTGCGCCAAGCGTGCTCGAGTCTCCACGCACGCGAGTTCCGCGTAGCGCGAACCAGCGAAGAGCGGGAGCTACTCTGGAAGGGCCGCAAGAACGCCTTCGGCGCGATCGGCCGCGTCAGTCCCACTTACTACGTGCAGGATGGCGTCGTGCCGCGCACCCAGATCGCCCCGGCGCTGCGGTTCATCGGGCAGGCCGCCGGAAGTACGGCCTCACCATCAGCAACATCTTTCACGCCGGCGATGGCAATATGCACCCCATCATTCTCTTCGATCCGCGGCGGCCGGGCGATCTGGAAAGGGCCAGGGCCGCGGGCGAGGACATCCTGCGCTACTGCATCGCTTCCGGCGGCACGATTACCGGCGAGCACGGAGTCGGCATGGAGAAAAGCGGTCTCATGACCGCTCTCTTCAGCGCTGGCACGCTCGCAATGATGCGGAAGCTCAAGCTGCTTTTCGATCCCGATTCCCGGTTCAATCCCGGGAAGATCCTGCCGACCGGCCGCGGTTGCCTCGAGATCCGCCAGCCTGCGCTCGGCGGCACGGCAGCGATATACTGAACCCCATGCTGTCTAGACGCGAACTGCTCTTCTTCGCCGCCGGTGCCGCCGCCGGAGCTGTCCCTCGAAAAATGACGAGCAAAGACCGGATCGACCGCTTGCTTAAGGGTGCGATGATCGACCGCCCAGCCTTCACTTTCTGGCATCATTTCGGCCTCGAGAAGCTGCCCGGCGACCGCCTCGCAGCCGCCACGCTCGAGTTCCACCGCCAGTTCCGCACCGACCTCGTCAAGGTCATGAGCGATTATCCCTATCCCAAGCCGGAAGGCGAGTGGTACCGGCTTAAGGTGGAGACGAACCCATTTCCCGAACAGATCCGCGCGCTCCAGCTCATCCGCGACGGTCTGGCCGGAAGCGCCTACTTCATCGAGACGATTTTCAATCCGTATAACCAGGCGGAGAAACTCTCGTCGAAGCAGGAAGTGCTGCGGCTGAAGCAAGAGAAGCCGCAAGCGCTGCTCGACGCGCTCGAAGCGATTGCCCGTTCGGAAGCCAACCACGCACGCCTGGCCATCGCGGCCGGCGCCGCTGGAATCTTTCTCGCGATCGACAACGCCCAAGAGAGCGCGCTCTCGCGCGAGGATTACGTGAAGTTCTGCGAGCCGTTCGATCGCATGATCCTGGGAGCTGTGGGCACGGCGCCGCTGAACACGCTGCACATCCACGGCGACAAGGTGTACCTGGACCGCTTCTACCGCGGCTGGCCAGCGCGCGTGCTGAACTACTCGGTTCACGCGACCGGCATCCGCGTTGCGGAGGTGCGCAAGCACTGCTCAGGCGTGCTGATGTGCGGCCTTGATGAGCGCAATTACCGGCAGCTCTCGGACGCCGATCTGATGCAACAGGGGCACTCAGCACAGCACGCCGCGGGACGCCGCTTTATTCTCTCTCCGGGCTGCTCAGTGCCGGACGATTGCGCGGATGCGGAACTCTCGCGCTTGCCGAATTTGCTGGGCGCTTGAGGACCATTTCGAGCAGCACTGGCTACGCAGCTTGGGCATCTGCCCGCGGGGTCAGCGCAAATGTCAAAGCCAGGAAGATTGTGAAATCCGTCAGCAGGTGGAACAGCAGCAAATGGCGGCCCATCTCGCAGGCGTCCGCCAGGGCCGGAACACAAAACTCCCCGATGCCGGCCAGCGCCACGGCCAACGTCACGCACGCAAGTGCGCGTTCGAAGCCTCGCTTGCGGTGCAGGAATATGACGGGCGCCCCAATCATCACCAAGGCATACCAGACCAGGATGTGAAAGGGCCATCTTTGGAACAGCCGGGTTCGCAAAACGCTCCATGAGCCGAATCGGCCGGTTATCGCATACGGTGGCCGCCCCTGCTGCCGCCGAAAGTTCGAAAGTCCGAGGTACTGGCGTTGCGATGCGCTTTCGAGGAGCACGCGCTGCAAGATGGCCAGCATTCTGCCGGGGTGCCGCACGTAGAACCTGAGGACCTTTCCATAGCTGGTCCGGTGGCAGAAGTCAGCCAGCCATCGGTCATCACCCATTGGACTATCGAGCATGAAAGCATGCATCCCGACGTACGGTAGATCCGTTGCGTTGAGGCCGAGTTCCTGCAAATCCTGGAGGGGCGTGTCCGAGTTCTTCGCAATTTGAAAAAAGATCAAATTGAAACGTGTCAGGCCTGAATACCAGGCCTGGGTGCCGGCGAATATCCAAACGATGCCCCCCAACAAACATGCTGTTGCTGCCCATGCGGCTAAGCGCATGCCTTTGCCTTTGGCTTCGAGCGCGATTGCGAGTGTGCAGCAGGCCGGCAGAAATCCGTGAATCCCGTGCTGCACTTTGGAGGTGACGAAGAAGAGTGCCCCCAGAGTGAACAGAATCAGAGGAATCGGTTGCGCCTTTTCCGCTTTCAGAAGGTGGACTGCCATGACCGTAGCGATCATGGCGCCGAGCAGGGCGGCGGTCTCGGTGTAGAAGGAATTGAAATATGCTACGAAGGCCACATCTGCAAAGATCCAGAGCGCAACGGGCGCCAGCAACAGCCAACGCCAGCTCCGGAGTGGTCTCAGTAGTTTCAGAAGCAGGAAATAGAACCCTACAAAGATGGCCGCATGGACCGCTCCGAGCCATCGGATGTCGAATCTCCGGCGGTCGCCGATCGCCTTCTCGACCGCCGATGCCACCTTGGCAGGGATCATTTCCGACGAAGGCAACCGGCTGTCCCAATGGTACCGCCGGTCGCGCACGTAATCAGACTCGAAATAGGCGAACTTCTGTGCTCTGCTGTCGGCGGGACCGAGGGACAATCGACCGGCAATCTTTGGAAAATCGCCATTGTCCGCCATGCCGATGAAGCCCGGGAGCAACAGTTGAGACGCCAGTACCCCCGCGCATACTACGACGAGAGCCGCCTCTCGCCACGCCAGCCACCAACGAGACCACCCTGGGCCGGCCGGCCTACCCTTTGCGCCCATTTCCATGGGGCGGGTCTCCTGGGCACTTGCCATAGGGCAATCATAACAGGGCAACGCAGGCTGTTCGGCGGCCGAATGCGAATCCGGGTTCGCGGCGCCTATGCGTGAAACCGATGGGGTACTTTACTCCTGTTCCTCGGGTTCAACACGCGCGCCATCTCTCAACGGGCGCTCGCTGGTGAGCGCAATCATATCGCCTTCCGCGAGCCCGGAAAGCACCACCGCACGGGTGATACTCGAGGCGCCCAGCTTGATTGGCCGCCACTGGACATGGTCGTCGCGCAGAACGAAAACGCCGACCTTGCCGTCCTGCCGCCGAAGCGCTTCTTTGGGAATCGTGAGCCCGTTCCCGACCACTTGCGAAGTGATCTCGGCGTTCACGTTGGTGCCTGGAATCAACGTCAGGCCGGGGTTCTCGATTGTGCAGATGACTTCGCCGACCTGCCGCGTTCCCAGCGGGACGACCTGAGTCGGCATCTTCCCGACCGCGCCTTTCCACTGCCTGCCGGGCACCGCGTCCCAGGTGATCGTCACCGGCATGCCTACGGCTACGCGTCCCAGCTCCGGCTCATCCACATAGACTCGCACGCGCAGCGTTTCGAGATTGCCCACGTCCGCCACCAGGTCGCCGGGATTGACGTAGGCGCCCGCGCGAGCCGGCAGGTCGTATACGATCCCGGAAGCCGGCGAGTGGATGTAGCTGCGGTCTAGCCGGACACGGGCTTGCTCGAGCGCCGCCTGCGCTTCACGCAACTTCGCTTCGGCCGCTGCCCGATCGGGCGTGCCGACCAGCGCCGTGCGCTTGTGCTCCAGCCCCTGAATGTCATCCTGGAGTTGCTGAACGCGCTGCGCGGCGGCGGCGGCTTCCTGCTCGGTCGCAGCGTGTTTCGCGGCCAGTCTCCGCAGCACGTCGTCGTCGCGTTGGGCGGCCTTCAGGTCCAAGCGGTCGCGGACCAACGCGTTCTCGATTTCGACCTGCGCTGCGGACGGCCCGCCCTGGAGCATCGTCTGAAGGTGCGCCCTGGCCTGCTCCACGCCGGCTTCGGCGGCCGAAACATCGGCGCGCGCTTCGCGGGCGTCGAGATCCACCAGCAGGGCACCTTTGTCGACGCGCTGGCCCAGGTGTACCTCCACCCGCTGAATGATACCCGCCCGCGCCGCCCTTACCGCGACCCAATCCGAGGGTTCCACCTTGCCATTGGTGACGAGGGTGCTCACGAGCATCTCCCGCCGGACCTGGGCGAACGGAACTTCCATGGGATGCGCGCTCCGGCGGTGAAGCCACCACACCAGCGCGGCGACCGGGATGATCGACAAGATCAGGTAGAGTCGGATACGGGACATTGCAAAGATCTATATTGTCCCAGATGAGATGGTGGAATTGGGATTGATTCGCATAGGAAAAACCACACTGGTACTGCCGGCCGGAGGAATGTTCGCCGTTTCTCAAGCGGGCGCGTGGGCCCTTGACCGGTCCGTTTCATGGTCCCAATCGTGCCCCCACTCCGCCATGAGGCGCCTGCCACGTGGTTAGCGCCTGGCCCGGTCCAGGCTTACAATGAGGAGCTATGCCCGCCTTCAAAATCCATCGCTTAAAGGACAGCCAATTTCAGCAATTCCGGTGGGCGCCGCACGTCGCCGGGGCGGCTCCGGTCAAGCCCAAAGACTATGAGCCGGGTGGCTTGGTAGAAGCGCCAAGCGCCTATGCAGCCTGGTCACAGTTGCGGGACTCTGGCAACGCGCTGCGAGTCGGGGATTTGCTGGAATCCGAGGACGGCCAGCTCCGCATCTGCAAGTACGTAGGGTTCGAAGAGGCGCATTGGACCCTCCCGGAGCCGAAGCCGCTCCCGGAGGCTCCGACCCCTAGTACTGAGAGGTAGAGTACCACCCACGTCCGGGTGGGCGGTGCGGAGCCCTTGCAGAAACGTTAGGATGAAGATTATGGAGGCTCGTAACAACGGCGCGGAGCCGGTTAACAGTTACGCGCTGGTGGCATACATTCCTGGCGAACTGGGCCGCTTTCTGGACGAGCTCCGCCGCGAATTGGTGCCAGGTTGCAGCCCTCGGGCCCACGTTACGATCTTGCCTCCCAGGCCGCTTGCGGGCACCACCGAGTCAGCCCGGAACAAGTTGGAGACACAACTCCCCGACTTCCCTGCGTTTGAGGTCGAGCCGACCACAGTCGAGGTTTTTACTTCGACCGGCGTCATTTACGTCACGCTGGGTGCCGGACGTTATGAGCTTGGGTGCATGCACGAGCGGCTGAACACCGGTCCGCTCAAGTACGCGGAGCCCTTCGCGTACCATCCCCATATAACGCTGGCCCAGGAGTTGGAGCTGCCAGACGTGCGCGAGAGCCTGGAGTTCGCGCGGCGCCGCTGGGCCGAGTACAGCGGGATCCGCATGTTCGCCGTTGACACGATCATCTTCGTCCAGAACACGACGCGCGACTGCTGGGTCGACTTGGCGCAGTGGACTCTCGGGGGCTGCCTCACGGGCTTGGTAGCCGAAGACTTACTCAAATAGCTCAATCTGATCTTTTGCCTTCGGTTTCGTTTTGCGCGGGTGCAATGCGCTCCCAACAACCCCCAGAACGTGGAGTCGGACAGCGCAACGCGCGGCACGAACACTCGCTGGGCATTCCAGGTGGGGTTAGGCGGCACGACCGTGAAACCGTAGGGTTCCAACTGCAGGAGGTTGTTCGGCAGAAGGCCGTCCATCACCTCGCCGTCGCGGAAGCGCATGCGCACCCAAAGGCCATCCATCTTCGGGCGCGTATGGAAGACCCCGCGCTCGGCTTGGGCCTCCGCCGGCTGGAAATCTCGAACAAAATAAACGGCTTTGATTTCAGCGTAGGGGATGACGAGCACGCTGCCGGACTGGCTGAGCACCTCCGCGCCTTCCGGATGTAGGTAGCTCTGCGGGTTGACGAAGCCCTGCACGGATTCGCGCTCGAACCGTTGGACGAAGACTTTCTTATTCGTTGAGAGCGCCACGCTGATTCACCACAGGCCGCACCCGGATGCCGGCCGCCGCGATGTCACTCGTTTTCTTCCAAACAATTTCGGGAATATTGTATCATTGGCACGATGCCCAGCGCGGCGCCATTGGCGACTGAGATACAGGCGTTTCTGGACTTCTGCCGCATTGAGAAAGGCTTATCTGTCAATTCGTTGGAAGCCTACGGCAGCGATCTGAAGCGTTTTGCTGCAGCCTGTCAGCCCGAATTCCCGGATACCTTCCCGGGGCCGGAGGCGCTCCGCGGCTACCTGGACCTGCTTTACCGCCAGGGCCTCGAGGGCCGCTCCATTGCCCGCCACTTGACCACGCTCCGGAGTTTTTCGAGCTTTCTGCTGCGCGAAAAAAGGATCGCGAAGGACCCAACGGCGTACCTGACGCTGCCCAAGAGCTGGCAGAACCTACCTAAATACCTGAATCATAATGAGATCGACAGGCTACTCACAGCCCCCGATCCGGCCAAGCCCACCGGCCTCAGAGACCGGGCCATGCTGGAGCTGCTTTATGCCAGCGGGCTGCGCGTCACTGAGCTTTGTGAACTGCAATTATCCGATCTGAATGAAGAAGTTGGGGTGGTCCGGGTGATGGGTAAAGGGAATAAGCAGCGGTTGGTTCCGGTCGGCAGGCAGGCGCTTTCTGCCTTGTCTGCCTATCGGGTGGCCGCACGAGGCGCGCTGTTACGGGGCCGCGGCAGCAAGTACTTGTTCGTCACCGCCCGCGGCACCCGTATGACCCGCCAGGCCTTCTGGAGACTTCTGGCGGGGTACGGAAGAAAAGTGGGGATCTTCCACCGTTTGACGCCGCACGTTGTCCGGCATAGCTTTGCAACCCACCTCCTGGAGGGAGGCGCCGACCTGCGGAGCGTTCAGACCATGTTGGGCCATGCCGATATTTCCACGACCCAGATCTATACCCATGTCATGCGGTCCCGGTTGCGGAAGACCTTTGACGAGCACCACCCGCGAGCATAAAGAGCGCGGACTGCGCCAGCTTGCGGACTGCGGCCCGCAGGCGCAGCCACTAAGGCCAGGGAAGGGTTATGCGTTATTCCCTGGGGTAATTGCAGCAGGCGCGCGCCGCCCGTCGATGGGCCACGAGCCGGAAGCCAAGAGCGAATAGCCATATGAGCGATTACATGTTCATGCTCGAGAGCCACCTCAGCACGGACCAGAACCGTGTCGTCAGCGAGATCCAGGCTGCGGCGGCCCATGCGAATGTCAGTCTGTTCCTTACCGGCGGAGCCATGCGCGACATGTTGGGCGGCGCTCCCATCCGGGACCTCGACTTTACGATCGAAGGCAACGCGCTGAAGGTCGCCAGGGCCGTTGCGAAGGAGACCGGTGCGCGCATCCTGAGCGAGGACGGGCAACGGAAAGACGTTCGAGCTTCTATTCCGTGGCGGCATCACCGCCGGGGTCTCGATGGCTCGCCGCGAGCGGTACGCCAAGCCCGGCGCCCGGCCCAAGGTTGCGCCCGCCACCATACACGAGGATCTCAGGCGCAGGGACTTCGCTGCCGATGCGATCGCGCTCTCGCTGAACCGCGCGTCGCGGGGGCTGCTGATCGATCCTACCAACGGCCTGGGCGACCTGGAGCGCAAAGAACTGCGCGCCGTTTACAATTACGCTCTCTACGACGATCCCGTCCGCATCCTGCGCCTGATCCGCCTGCGGGTCCGCCTCGGCTTTTCCGTCGAAGAGCGGACCCAGATGCAGTACGACAACGTGCGCGCCGAGGAATTGGAGAAGCGCATTGCGCCGCGGCGCTTATTCCACGAATTGCACCAGATCGCGCAGGATCCGAAGGCCTCCGAAATTGTGCGGGCGTTCGAGCAGGAGAACCTGATGGTGCTGTTCTCGCCGGCGCTCGCCGGCACGAAGCTCAATATTCCCGGTCTGACAAGGTTCGAGAAATCCAAGCAACTGGTTCCGTTTGGCATTCGGTTTCCGCTCAACGACCTCGGCATCTTTCTGTACTTCCTCACCGAGAGGCTGACCACGAAGGAGAAAGCGGGCCTGGTGAAAGCCACAGCCATGCGCAAGGCGGAGATCGAGCTATGGCAGAGGCTCGAGGCGCGGAGCAAGAAGCTGGAGAGAGAACTGAAGCCGGCGAAGCTGAAGAAGGCCTCCCAGGTTTACTACGCCCTGGTGAAGGCGCCCGGCGACCAAATTCTGTTCCTGCTCATCCGCTCGCCGCTCCGGATCGTGCAGGATCGCATCAAAAATTATCTCCAGAAGTATCTTCCGCTCGCACAGGAAGTCACGGATGAGGACGTGCGCGCCGCGGGCGCAGTGCCTGGCACCCCCAAGTATCAGAAGGTGAAGGACGAGCTCATCACCACGAAACTGAATGCGAGGCCGAAAAAACCCGCGCCCGTTGAGCCGGCTGAAGGGCCGCAACCCCCAGAACCCGCTCCCCTCGGCGCGCTGAGAAAGGCGCTCCGGCAGCCACTCGCAAGAGGATAGTAAGAATGCTGCCCAAGAAAATATCGTGGGTCAAGCTAGTCAAGGGCATATTCATCCTACTGTGTGTGGAACTTGGTTTTCTTGCTCTCGTTCCTTGGTTCGGTCTGATCTGGCACGTTGTAAGCGGAAACAGCATCGCTACCGCAGGAGTGTCTTTCAAAGTGCCTGCTAGGTACCTTGCGAAGGCGTCCCCTACGGGTAACATCGATATGTGGCAGTACAGCCTCGGTGCTCCAATCTGGGATGCTCCCTTTGGCTTTATCAGAATTCACCCAGACCGATCTTTGCGCGGACTGAATATAAAGCGGGATATTGGTCGGCTCCGTGCGATCGAGGGTTCCGCGCAGCGGTCTGAGGGGATGAACCTGCTCTCCCAACGAGTGCTGGATACGGGGGCAGGGTCGGCGGTCTGCTTCCAGGCTCGCGCGGGGAAGAAGGCTAGCGTAACTTGCTATCTTCTCGGTGACCACACATTCATGGCACTGTATGATGGCGACGTGAAATTCGCAGCGGACGTCTATGACATTGTGGCTTCCGCTAGGCCCGTGGGGCAGCGCTCTTCACACTGACTGCCGTAAAACGCTCCAGGGCCATTTGGCCCCCGGCGTGCCTTCAAATTGGCTACACTTGAAAAATCTCGCTATGGCAAAAGGCAACGTAAGCATTCATGTCGAGCGGTGCAAGGGTTGCGCCTTCTGTGTCGAGTTTTGCCCCACCAAGGTCCTAGCTCTCTCTTCCGCCTTCAATGCCAAAGGCTACCATCCGCCCCACGTCGTAGCCCTTGAAAAATGTAGCGGTTGCGACCTGTGCGGCATGTATTGTCCGGATTTCGCCATCTTCGGCTGGAAGATCCCCGGAACCCGGCCGGAGGCGGCCACCGATGCAAGCTGACCCTCGTGGCGTATTGACCGGCACTCACTTTATCGATGGCGACCACGCCTGCTGTGAGGGTGCATTGGCCGCTGGTGCGCGATTTGCCGCAGGGTACCCGATCACGCCATCCACCGAAGTGGTCGAGCGCTTCGCCGCGCGCATTCCCGCCGTCGGCGGCGTTTTCATTCAGATGGAAGACGAACTGGCGGCCTCGATCACCATCCTGGGGGCGGTGTGGGGCGGAGCGAAGGCCTTCACGGTGACTTCCGGCCCCGGCTACTCGCTCATGATGGAGCACATCGGCTTCGCCGTCATGACCGAAACCCCGTGCGTATTCGTGAATGTGCAGCGCGGCGGCCCCTCCACCGGCTTGCCCACTCTGCCCGCCCAGGCCGACATGATGCAGGCGCGCTGGGGCTCTCACGGCGATTACGAGACGATCGCGCTCTGCCCCAACTCGCCGCAGGAGTGTTTCGAACTCACCATCAAAGCCTTCAACCTCTCCGAGCAGTACCGTACCCCGGTGATGTTCATGATGGATGAGTGCGTGGGGCACATGACGGAGAAGGTAGTGATTCCTTCCGCAGAGCAAATCGAGGTGACGCCGAGGCGCCTTACGCGCCGTCCGCCGGGCGCATACAAGCCATACCAACCGGCTAAAGATCTGGTGCCGGAAATGGCCCATGCCGGGCAGGGATACCGGTTTCACGTCACCGGCCTCACTCATGACGAGCGCGGCTATCCATCCATGAACGTGCAGACGCAGGACCGCCTGGTGCGGCGCCTGGCCCAAAAGATCCGCGTTGCCGGGGACAAACTCACATTGATCGATGAAGACGGTCTGGAGGACGCGCAGGCCGCCGTGATTTCATACGGCATCACTTCGCGCGTGGCGGAGCGCGCCATCGAGCTGGCGCGGCGGAAGGGCGCGAAGGTGGGCCGCGCGCGCCTCATCGGCGTCTGGCCGTTCCCGGACCGCCATCTGCGCGCGCTGGCGCAGCGTATCCACAAATTCGTCGTGCCGGAGATCAATCTCGGCCAAATCTCCCGCGAAGTCGAGCGCGCCGCCGGCCGCTTTGCGGAACGTCTTCCCGGTTACTCACGCGGGCGGAGGCGTGCACCGGCCCGAACAGATCCTCGAGGCGATCATGGAGGCAGCGCGATGAGCACCGTGGCGGAGGCCATCAACCCGGTTGAGCAGTTCCTGCGGACTGAGCGCATACCGCACATCTGGTGTTCGGGCTGCGGAATCGGCACCACCGTGAATTGCTTCGCGCGCGCGCTGCTGGAATCGAAGGCAAACCTGGATCGCGTCGCAGTGGTTTCGGGAATCGGCTGTACGGGCCGCGTCGCCGGCTATGTGAAGCTCGATTCGTTCCACACTACGCACGGCCGCGCCATTCCGTTCGCCACCGGATTGAAGCTCGCCAACCCCGGCCTCGAGGTGGTGGTTTATTCCGGCGATGGCGACCTGTTCGCCATCGGCGGCAACCACTTCATTCACGCGGCGCGCCGCAACATGGATATCAAGGTCATCTGCGTGAACAACCTGATCTACGCGATGACCGGCGGGCAGACCGCACCGACAACGCCCGAGACCGCCGTCACAACGACCGCCCCTTACGGCTGTTACGAGCCGGCGTTCAACCTGCCCCACCTGGCGGAATCGGCCGGCGCGTCCTACGTCGCGCGCTGGACCACGTTTCATGTGCGGCAGTTGGCGCGCTCGATGGCCGAGGTGCTCAAGAAGCGCGGATTCTGCTTCATCGAGGTGCTCTCACCCTGCCCCACGCTGTACCAGCGCCGGAACAAGATGGGCGACGGCCTGGACGCCATGAAGTATTACCGGGAACGCAGCAAGACCAGGAATGGCGCGCCCACGAGCGAACTCTCGCTCGCTAAGGAGGGCGACATCACCGTCGGCAAGTTCGTCGATCGCGACCGGCCGGATTATCTGAGCCTCATGCGCGGCCGGCTCAGCGAGCAATTGGGCGAGCGTTACAGGGAAGTTGACCAACTGGTATGCGGCTGACCGAGATTCGAATCGCGGGCTTCGGCGGCCAGGGCGTGATTCTGTCCGCCATGATCGTCGGCAAGGCCGCATCGATCTTCGAGGGCGGCTACGCAACGCTGACCCAGAGCTTCGGCCCGGAAGCCCGTGGCGGCGCTTCGAGCGCGCAGGTCATTCTCTCCGATGCGCCGGTTCTCTATCCGTATGTCACGCGGCCGGACATCCTCGTCGTGATGTCGCAGGAAGCATACGCACGTTTCATCCCCGAGCTGAAGGACGGCGGCATGCTGATCGTCGAGGAGAACCTGGTGCGGATATCGGACCTGCCCAGCGGCGTCCGCGTCTACGGCGTGCCGGCCACGCTCCTGGCGGAAGAACTCGGCAAACGCATGGTGCTGAACGTGGTGATGGTCGGCTTCTTCGCCGCCGTGACCGGCCTGCTGCCGCCCGATTCGCTGCGCAAGGCAATCGCCGATTCGGTGCCGCCTGCGACCGCCGATCTGAACCTCCGCGCCTTCGATCAAGGCTTCGAATTCGGCCTTACGAAAATGCGGGCCGCGGAAGAAGAAGCCGCCGAGCCTTCGGCATTGCTGGAAGCGGAATAACGGTTGTGGGTTCCGGATCAGTCTTAGCCGCTGGCTGCCACTTTGCGCGCGAACGGCGCCACCGCGGGGTGTATGACGCGCTCGAAATCGCGATACTGCATATGGATCACGTCCCGGTGCGTGCCCGCGTTGAAGGTGATCGTACCCTCGGCAGCCATGCGGCTGTCCACGTAAACCGGCAACCCGAACAAACTCCCGACCGGCGGCATCGCGCCCAACTCGCAGGAGGGGAAGAGTTCGCCCAGCTCCTTTTCGGTGGCTAGCCGCAGGCGCGAGAGGCCCAGCCCCAGCCGCAGTTGCTCCAGGTCCACAACGCTATCGGCAGGCAGAACCGCCATTCCGTAGCCCTGCTCGCTGAGAAATACGACTGTTTTCGCCACCTCCCGCGCGGGCACGTGCTCAGCTGAAGCAAGCTCCCGCGCGGTGTATGCAACCGGATGAGCCGTGTAGCTGTATTTCACCTGGTTCCGGTCGAGCAGTTCCCGCAGCTCTGAAAGAATCGGCATAAAAGTGCCTCCTTGCTGCCACATTCAGGCAGCGGTTGTCCGATAAGACCCGCCATGCGGGGAGCGGTCTCATCGTTGATCTGCGAGGAAGTCCAAGCCGAATGTACTGCAAAAACGCGGCGATTTCAAGGGCTTACGCGCCAGACCCGACTACCGCTTGCCCAAGCCGACGAAAGCGATTCCGGCCAGGATCAGGACGAGTCCGTAGATCTTGCGCGCAGTGAATGGCTCTTTGAAAAACAGACGCGCCCAGAGCAGCGCCCAGATGTAGCTGAGGGAAACCAAAGGATAGAGGACGCTCAGTTCGCCCTGCTTGATTCCGAGCACATAGAAAACCGACGAAATCAAGAACAGCACGACGCCAAGCGCGAGCCGCCAATTCAGAAACAGGTATTTGATGCCGCCATGCAGTTTGCCCGAGCCAGCTTTCAAATACACGGCGCCGAAAGAGCCGATGCAGGAGGCGAACAGCACAAGGAGTATCGAATGGAAGGGGGTGCTCACTTGTGGCCATCCTTTCCCAGCACAAATACGCCAGCGATGATGATCGCGATCCCCGCGATTCTGGGCACGTTCAGTTGGTCGTGGAAGGCCCATACCGAAAGGCCCGCAACCCAGACGTAACTCAGCGAGATGATCGGAAACAGGATGGAAAGCTCCTGGTCTCGCAGCGCGTAAACGAACAGCACGGTCATGATACCGTACAGGCCGTAACCCGCCACGAGCGGAACGTTTGTCAGCACGGCGAATACGGCCCGGACAAGTAAACTGAGCGCCATCACAAGGTCGTGTTTCCTGATTGCCCCCATGAGGGGGCTCAATGAGATCCCCAACGCGCTCGCGCCCATTTTGATCAGAATCTGGCTGACCGCCGCGATCAGCGTGCAAACCACCATCAGGCCGATTGATTGCCCGCGGCTCAGGGTCTTGCGCTGCGGCGGATTCAAAGCACTGCCTGCTGCTGCGTTCAAGCGGCCTCCCAACGCTTCATGATACCCGATGCGGCGAACAGGATTGCTTCGGTCGATTCCCCGAGGACGCGCGCAGCTTCGCCGCAGATCGCTGGCCATGCCGAAGAGCATCCCACAAGAGTTGATGGCGATTGTGCCGACACTTCCATCGGTTCCGGTTCAGCCGCTTCTATTGGCATCACAACGGGAGTACGGGATGTTCGAGCATTTCAGCGGTATCCGTGGGTTCTGGAGCCGCACCTGTACGACCATCAAAATGGACGACTGGCGGCGATCGCGAACAAGGTGATCGGCCCCGCAAAAACGAGGGTGAGGGAGCCGACCAGACCGATTACGTCGGGCATCTAGTTCGACTCGCTCCCATCCGGTTTAGCCAAGTCGTTCCAGATATCCAGGACTCGGCTTACCGAGGACGATTCCTTGAACCTCTCGAACGCTGATTGAATCCTGACCTCAGCGTTCGCCTTTAGGACCACGTTGGCGGCGTCTAGGGCCATCGCATAGCTCAGGACGGCAATCTGTAGACCCAATGTGAGATTCACACCGGACGGGACGGCCTCGACTTCGCCAGAGCGGTTGCGGGCGATAATCAACCCGAGAATGTCCATATGCGTCAGGGACGAAACAAACGGATAGAACCCACTATAAATGATCTCGGCCCCGACGCTTCTTGCGACTTCCCGGTGGTCCGATTTGTGCCATCGACCGCGAATTTTGCCCCGCGGCCCGGTGAAACGTGGGCTGACTCGTGCGTGCTCAGCGTTCAACTCGTTCAACGAGGCGTCGTCCCGCCGCTGCGCTTGAGCGGGAGCATACTTCTTTAGCTCGTCATGGTACCTTTTCTTCTTGATCCATTGGAAGTCGATGTAGTCCTGAATCGCTTCAGGATGACTGTCGAGGTAATGGATATTCACCGCCGTCTCAAACATCGTTCTGGCGATTTTGAGAGCATCGGTCCCGCAACCGTGCTCAACAAGGATCAGCACCGACCGCATGGAGTTTGAAAGCGTTTGTAGTAGTTGACGCACCGTTTCTGGCAATGGATCGGTGCTCGGCGTTGCGGCAATCTCATGACCGATTATCAGGAGGTCGTCAGCGGCTTTCAAGATGTCGCCAAGTGCTTGGCGAACACGGGTTATGAAGTCATCCATTGGATGTTGGGCGCTTCCATCGGTTCACCCCTATGCTGCGTGAGGGGGGGCACCTGCTGCGTTCAAGCGGCCTCCAACGCTCTATGATACCCGATGCGGCGAACAGGACTTCGTCGGATAATTCTGTGGGGACGCGCGTATTTCCGCCTTGCGTTTCAGCGAGGGTCTTCGACTTTGAGGCCGGTTGGCCGTCATTCCCGAAAGGATGAGCGCCTGGCAACGGCCGAGACGCGGATTGGGATGGACCGTCGAACTGTCCACGCCGTACGTGCCTCGTCTGGAGCTAGCGTAAATTTTGTAGGAGGATATCCGCTCCAGCCTTCGCCGTGCTTAACCCAGACCCAAGCTCGAACCTGCCGCTTGTGAGTGCGCTAACGTCAAGGCTCATAGTCAGTTTTTCGGCTTGAATAATGAGGTCGCGGATCTTCCCCAAAACGTCTGATCGCTCTTCTGCCTTCACTCCCGTAACGTAACACCCGCACGAATCAAGAATCGAGTAAGGCATGGCCACTATTCGGCCAGATTCAAAGCGACCCAGTACCGCCGGGCCGCATCGAACCCCGGAAGACGGATATCGGCATCTTCAGGAGTTCTCTATAGTGACCTGGAAGCAAACCCGAGCATGTTAGAATCCTGCTAACGCGCATGCTCGGGTGGCTTCGCAGGCTCGGCTCGGGGAAGCTCGCGCCACTGGCGGGCACCCCGGCTGTGCGGCGGCAAAAAACCTACTCCGCCCGGAGCGGCTACGTCTATCAGTACTTCTACCAGGGCTATCGCGCCGCGAAGCGCGGCGCCGCTGCCGGTACGCAGTTCGTGTTCGACGTGTCGGCGGATCGCAAAACGTTTTTCCCCGTTTCTGTTTTTCTTCCCGGCGCCGTGGCCGGGTGGTGGGAGCAGGCGCACGGCCGCGGCCTGAATGCGACCGAGCGCTATGCAGCGGCCAAGATGGCGCTCTTCCAAGCATTCGATGAGCGCAAAGCGCCCGCCCAGTTGCGGAGCGCGATCCCGATCCGCGAGGCCGATCTGGCGGCCATACTCGACGCGCTCGGCATCGAGTGATCGCGCGGCCCTCAGCGGTACAATTCGGGATCGAGGCATGAAGAGAGCCCTTGGCCATCTCCTCTGGGCTGCGGTAGCGGGTGTGGCCGCGTTGTGCCTCGCTGGCATCGCGCTCAACCGCGGCGAGCCGGTCAACAGCATCTGGCTAGTGCTCGCGGCGGCGTGCACATACGTGCTTGGCTTCCGCTTCTACGCGAGATTCATTTCCGCGCGAGTGCTGGCACTGAACGACCGCCGCGCGACCCCGGCCGAGCGGTTGCGCAACGGCCACGATTTTGAGCCGACGAACAAATGGATCCTCTTCGGTCACCACTTCGCCGCAATCGCGGGTCCTGGACCGCTCGTCGGGCCGGTACTGGCGGCGCAGTTCGGTTACCTCCCGGGCACGCTCTGGATCATCGCCGGCGCGGTGCTCGGGGGCGCGGTGCAGGACTTCGTCATCCTGTTCGCCTCCATGCGGCGCGATGGCAAATCGCTCGGCGAGATGGCGCGCGAGGAGATAGGAAAGACCGGCGGCTTCACGGCGCTCGTCACCGTGCTGCTGATTATGATCATTATGCTGGCGGTGATCGCGCTGGTCGTGGTGAATGCGCTCAAGGGAAGCCCATGGGGCACATTCACGATCGCCGCGACACTGCCCATCGCCATCCTGATGGGCTTGTACCTGCGCTACTGGCGGCCGGGCAAGGTGCTCGAGACTTCCGCGCTGGGCTTCGCACTGGTGATCGCGGCCATTTTCGGCGGCCAGGCGGTCTCGCACTCAACATCGCTCGCGCCCGTGTTCACGCTCTCGGGTGTCGCGCTGGCGTTCGCCATCATGATTTACGGGTTTCTCGCGAGCGCGCTGCCGGTGTGGCTGCTGCTCGCGCCGCGCGATTACCTGAGCACGTTCGTCAAGCTCGGTGTCGTTGTGATGCTCGGAGTGGGAATCCTTTTCGCGCGCCCGGAACTGCAGCTTCCCGCGTTCACTCGCTTCGGGGACGGCACCGGTCCGGTCTTCGCCGGCAAGATTTTCCCGTTCTGTTTCATCACCATAGCCTGCGGCGCCGTGTCCGGCTTCCACGCGCTCATCTGTTCCGGCACGACGCCGAAGATGATCGCCAGGGAATCTCACGCCTGGCCGATCGGTTACGGCTCAATGCTGATGGAGAGCTTCGTCGCGCTGATGGCGATGATCGCGGCCTGCGTGCTCCAGCCGGGCGTGTACTTCGCGGTGAATTCCCCGGCGGCTATCGTGGGAAGCACGCAGGCGGCAGCCGTCGCGACGATTTCGTCGTGGGGCTTTCCCGTCTCGGTTGCGGATATGCAGACGCTGGCGCGCGACGTGGGCGAGATTACCCTCTTCCACCGCACGGGCGGCGCGCCTTCGCTCGCACTCGGCATGGCGCAGATCTTCGCGCGCAGCGGCGGCGGGCGCACCATCCTCGCCTTCTGGTATCACTTCGCCATCATGTTCGAAGCGCTTTTTATCCTGACCATTCTGGACGCCGGCACCCGCGTCGGGCGCTTCATGCTCCAGGATTCCATCGGCCATTTCCATAAGCCCTGGGGACGGACGAGCTGGATGCCGGGCGTCGTCACTGCCAGCCTAGCGATCGTCGCCGCCTGGGGCTATTTCCTGTACCAGGGCGTGCTCGATCCGCTCGGCGGCATCAACTCGCTGTGGCCGCTGTATGGAATCGCGAATCAATTGCTCGCCGCCGTCGCGCTGTCGGTGGCAACGACGATCATCCTCAAAATGCACGGCCCGCGCTACACCTGGATCACCGTAGGGCCGCTGATCTGGCTCGTGATCGTGACCTTCTCCGCCGGATTCCAAAAGATCTTTTCGCCGTACACGCGCATCGGTTTCCTCTCGCGCGCACGGGAACTACACTCAGCGCTCGCCTTAGGGAAAGTCGCAGCCGAAAAGGTCTCCGAAACCCAAGCGATGGTTTTCAATGAGCGCCTGGATGCCGTGGTCTGCGGCATCCTGCTCGTCATGGTCGCAACCATCCTGCTGGATTCGATCCGCGTCTGGGCCGGCATCCTGCGCGGCACGAGCGAGGCGAAAGTGATGGAGGCGCCGTTTGTACTTGCGACCCTGAACCCCGAGGAGATATGAGCCGCCTGAAACGTTGCGGAGCCCTGCTGATCGCACTCTTGCGCGAACTGAGTGACGAAGACGCGTACCGGCGGCATCTCGCCGCGCATGGCCGCGAGCCGTCCCGGGATGAGTGGAAACGATTCTCCCAGGAGCGTCTCGGCGCGAAGTACGCGTGTCCGCGGTGTTGCTAGGCAGATAGGGCCGGGCGCAGCCGGTTATCGTGAGTATTGGTAAGCATGAGTAAGTAGTCCGCCTCTAAACGGTCCCCCTTACGTACCGGTACTTCAAAGGCCTTGAGTGTGGGCCCGTTCGATGCTAAACCAAATCAGGAGCTTCGAAGTGGAGGCCTAATGGCGAAAATTTCCCTTGCCGTGATCCTGTTGGTGTTGGTCGCCAGCCGGTTCGCGTCCGCGGCTGGCATATAGCGTAGCATCCGACACCGCGGGATCTTTAGCGCCTTTTCCGGCAAGGATTGGGTGCGCCTCGCGCAATAGCGAGGCGCACCGCTTCTTAATTCCCGGCGCACAAACCTGCTTTGAAGCCTTCAATGGGGGCTGAAAAAACTCTCGTTCGTTACGCCTGCTCTTCAGGTGAGGACGCGTGGCCCATTCCTGATCTCGAAGACATTCAGCCTCTCGCCGCAGGCGCGAGCCGCGCGGCTAGCGCCGCGTTGCGGCTCTTGAGCGTGCCCTAAGGCAACCCCCGGAGAATCCCAGCCTTTAGCGGGCGAAGACAGTCGCTGACCAAAAATCATGCCCAAAATTAAGAAGCCCCAGGCTGGGTGCCTGGGGCTTCACTCAGAGGGGCTGGCGACGAGCTGGGCCTCGTCGCCGGGATGCTATGTTGTGTATAGCTGTGACTTAAATATAGCACAAGGCGGCCCGCTTGTCTGATAAAAATAGCCCGAAATTTGACTTACTCAGGTGTTCGGGTCTATTGGTACCTGGTACTTCGAGCCGCCTGTCCCCCAAGTACACCCCCCGCTATCATGGGAGTGGCTCAATGCGGTTTCCCGACTCCAAGCGGGCCGGTGCCGCCCAGAGCCGAGCGGCGCCATTTCGCCCATGCAATTCTAAAAATTTAATCCCACCAAGCTGACGCTAAAATAACAATATCTATGTGCGGAATCGTAGGATATATCGGCAGCCGGCGCGCCGTCCCCATCCTACTCGATGGACTCCGCCGCCTGGAGTATCGAGGCTACGACTCGGCAGGTCTGGCGGTTTATTGCGGCGAGGGGCCGCTCGCCGTCCGGCGGGCGTCCGGCAAGCTGCGCAACCTCGAAGAGGCCATCCGCATGAACCCGGTGGACGGCGGCTATGGCATCGGCCACACTCGCTGGGCCACCCACGGCAGGCCCACCGAGGAAAACGCGCACCCGCACCGGGACTGCAAGGGCGAGATTGTCGTCGTGCACAACGGCATCGTCGAAAACTACATCGCGCTCAAGCACCAGCTCTCGAGCGAAGGCCATCTATTTCGCACCGAGACCGACACCGAAGTCATCGCCCATTTAATCGAGAAACACTTCACCGGCAATCTGGAGGAGGCGGTCTCGAAGGCCGTCCAGCAGCTCACGGGCGTGTTTGCGCTCGCCATCATCGCGCACTCGGACCCGCAGAAAATCGTGGCCGTACGCTCCGGTCCGCCGGCGGTAATTGGTTTGGGCGATGGCGAGTATTTCATGGCATCCGACGTTCCGGCGATCCTCAGCCACACGCGCGACGTGATTTTCATGGCCGATGGCGATATCGCCGTGCTGACACCCGAAGGCGTGCGGCTGATGGATTTCGACGGGCATCCCATCAAGCGGCCAGTCTCCCGCGTCTTGTGGGACCCGATCATGGCCGAAAAGGGCGGCTACAAGCATTTCATGCTCAAGGAAATTTACGAGCAGCCGCGGGCCGTGCGCGATACCATCCTAGGGCGCGTGGGTCAGGAGTCCGGCCGGGTTTTCCTCGACGAAATGGACCTGCAGCCGAAGGAATTCCAGGAATTCCGGCAGGTGCGAATCATCGCGTGCGGCACGAGCTGGCACGCGGCGCTGGCCGGGAAGTTCATGATCGAGCGGCTGGCCCGCTTGCCCGTCGAAGTCGATTACGGCAGTGAATTCCGCTACCGCGATTCCATCATCCCGCCCCACACGCTGACCGTTCTTATCTCGCAGTCGGGGGAAACCGCCGACACCCTGGCCGCGCAGCGCGAGGCGAAGCAGAAAGGCTCAAAGACGATCGCCATTTGCAACGTGATCGGGTCGATGCTGACTCGCGAGGCCGCCGGCACGATCCTGACCCACGCCGGGCCGGAGATCGGCGTCGCCTCCACCAAGACGTTCACCTCACAGCTCACCGCTCTGTTCATCCTCGCCATGCACCTTGGCCAGACGCGGGGAGTGCTGGATGAGAAGTCCTCGCGCGGCCATGTGCAGGAGCTGCTGCGCATCCCGGCCAAGCTCGAGAGCGTGCTCTCGGATGAGACGATTTATGAAGAGCTCTCGAAACGGCTGTTCCGATCGACCGAATTCCTTTTCCTCGGCCGCGGTCCGCATTTCCCCATCGCACTCGAGGGCGCGCTCAAGCTGAAAGAAATCTCTTACATTCACGCGGAGGGTTATCCCACGGGCGAGATGAAGCACGGCCCGAACGCGCTGATCGACGAGAACCTGCCGGTTGTGTTCCTGGCCGCTCGGGATCCAGCGTCCGAGCAAAGCCGCGTACTTTACGAGAAAACCTTCTCGAATATTCAGGAAGTGAAAGCGCGCGAGGGCATCGTGGTCGCTGTGATCGCGGAGGGCGACAGGGAAGTGCGAAAGGTGGCGGATTACGTCATCGAGATCCCGCCATCGCTGGAACTGCTGCTGCCGATCCTGGAAGTCGTGCCCCTGCAACTGCTGGCCTATCACATCGCCGTGCGGCGCGGCTGCGACGTTGATCAGCCCCGGAACCTCGCCAAGAGCGTCACGGTCGAGTAGCGGCCACTCGGTCATTTCGCATCTCCGCCCCGAAATCGCCCGCCTGAAGCGCACGCCGGCACGGACTGCCGTTGTGATACGCTGTGGCCGAAGGAGCGCTTATGCGGATCACCAGACGAGAGTTTTTCGGGACCGCGGCGGCCGGCGTGGCCGCGTCTTCCATGTTCGCTTCAACCAAGCCCTTGCCGGAGCGGGTGCTGGGCCGGACCGGCGCGCGCGTGACCATTCTGGCTTTCGGTACGGGCAGCCGCTGGCTCTCCTACAAGGATGAGGACAAGGCGCTCGCAGTGCTGAATCGCGCGCTCGACCTGGGCATCAACTACATCGACACGGCGGCCAATTACGGCGACGGCACCAGCGAGCAATGGATCGGGAAACTGATGAGAACCCGCCGCAAGGACGTCTTCCTTGCGACTAAGGTGCTTCCGCGAAAAGCCGATGACGCCATGCGCACCGTCGAGGGCAGCCTAAAGCGGCTCGATACCGGCTACCTCGACTTGCTTCATGTCCATAGCCTCGAGGGCGGGCAGGACCTCGCTGCGATCGAAGCGCCGAACGGCGTGCTGAACCTGCTCTACAAGCTCCGCGAACAGAAAATCGCGCGCGCGATCGGCATCACCAGCCACACCGATCCGGCCGCGCTGAAGACCGCTCTGGAGCGCCACGATTTCGATTGCGTCCAGATGGCGCTGAATGCGGCACTGGCCGGAATGACGAACGTGGGCAATTTCGGGATGAACCCGATGGCGCGGACAGAGAGCTTTGAAGGGCTCGCGCTGCCGGTGGCCACGCGCAAGAATATGGGCATCATCGCGATGAAGGTGTTCGCGCAGGATTTCCTCTCCGGCAAAGCGCCGGCGGACAAGCTGCTGCGCTACGCCATGTCGCTTCCGGTAACCACCGCCTCGGTGGGCATGCCCAAGCCGGGGCACCTGGAGCATAACGCCGAGCTCGCCCGGAATTTTAAACCGCTGCCGGAATCGGAGATGCGCGAGCTTTCGCGCTCGCTCTCGGCCGGGCACAAGGCGGCGATTGACCGCTTCTTCCTGCGGCATATGGACGCATAGCGGGCACAACAGTCCGGCGAACACGATGAGCAAATCGGGCCAGGCGCTGCGGTTCACGCACGTGTACCTCGAAAACTGGCGGAATTTCACGCGCGTCGATGTGGACCTGGGACGCCGCGTGCTCGTCGTGGGACCGAACGCCTCCGGCAAATCGAATCTGTTCGATGCGTTCCGGTTCCTCAGCGACCTGGTGTCGGCTGGAGGCGGATTCCAACACGCCGTGCGGCGGCGGGGAGGCGTCTCGCGGCTGCGCTGCCTGGCGGCGCGCCAGCATTCGGACGTGGCTATTGCGGTCCGGATCGGCGCCGACGAAGACGCGCCGGATTGGGAATACGAGCCTCGCATTCGCACAGGAAGCGGCGCGCCAGCCGATGATCCGGCGCGAGCGCATCACGCGCCAGGCGATCGATTTGGTCAACCGGCCCGGCGAACAGGACCGCGAGGACCCCGAGCGCCTCACCGAAACCTGCCTCGAGCAAGTGAACGTCAACCGGGAATTTCGCGAGATCGCGGAGTTCTTCGCATCGATCCACTATGTCAATGTTCTGCCGCAACTGATCCGCGAGCCGGAGCGATCAGCCGGCCGCCGCGACGACCCTTTCGGCGGCGGCCTTCTCGAGCAGATCGCCGCGACGCCCGAGAACATACGGCGCGCGCGGCTCCGGCGCATCCTCGAGGCGCTGCGCCCGGCGGTTCCGCACCTGAAGGAGCTCGAGCTGTGGAGGGACCTGCGCGGCGTGCCGCATCTGCGTGCGCGGTACGAGCACTGGCGGCCGCTCGGCGCATGGCAGGCCGAAGACCAGTTCTCCGATGGCACGCTGCGGCTCATGTGCCTGCTGTGGACCGCGCTCGACGGCGCTGGCCCGCTGCTCATCGAGGAGCCGGAGCTTTCGCTCGATGCCGCTATGGTACGGCGCGCTGTTCCGATGCTGGCCGGAAGCCGGCAGCGGCCTGGCCGCCAGGTCTTCCTCAGTACGCATTCCAAGGATCTGCTCTCCGGCGATGCGATCGAGCTCGAAGAAGTGCTGCTGCTGGTGCCGGGCGAAGAGGGCACTTCCGTGCGCCCTGCGGGAGCGCCTCAGGATATCGATCGATTGCTGGACGGCGAATTGACCGCGCCCGAGGTCCCCGTCCCCGTACCTGCCGGCGAGCTGGACCAGCTCGAATTGTTTGAGGAGCGCTAGCCGCTATTTCGCCCCCGACATGCCCCTTCGCCCTCGCACAGGGCTGTTGAAGTGTTCCGGGTCAGGTGATAGAATATTCCCGGCTCTTTACGCGTTTGGAGACCTCCTGAGTCTCTGTGTCTGGCGATCCGCCGGACCTAGTTTTGATTGGTAGGGATTATCGGCACGTGAGTCGGATTTCTTCACGTGCCCTTCGGGACATCGCTGCGCGATTCACGTGAAGAAATCCGCCTCACGTGCCTCGCTCCACGGTAAAGAGCGCGCGCCCAATGGATTATTCCATTGTCGAGTTCGCGAAGTCGCTCAGAGAACATGACTGCAAGATCCAGCGTACACCGAAACTGATTTTTCTCTGCGGCGGTAAAACCGCAGAAAGCCGTCAATACCGGTCCGCCCGGGATTACTTTTACCGACATCTCAAGAGCAAAGCGACCAAGATTGCACAACGTGTCAAGCTTGCAGAAGACGTGAACGCTTGGTTCCACCGAGGCGAATTCCCAGATTTGCTCGAGCTCGAGAATTATCTGGCAGATCTCGCCGACATAACCGTGCTGTTCGTAGAGAGTCCGGGATCAATCGCTGAGCTTGGTGCCTTCGCCACATCCGACACGCTTCGACCAAAGACCCTAGCAGTACTCAATAATTTCAATCTCCATGGTTCCGACCGGAGCTTTATCACAGATGGACCTGTTCAGAAGATCAAGAATGAAAACGACCAACTAGTCCATTACTACGACTGGAATCCCAAACGACTGAACTCGCATGCAACTGAGAAGGAATTCAGCGACATGGCCAAGGACCTCACGGCATTCCTGGTGAGCCGCGAAGGTTCTCAACCGAAGGAGCCGGGCTTCGATAAGGACAAACACGGCCATGCCTTACTTATGGCTGCGGACCTCATTGGAATCGTAGGCGTGGCGACCGTTACCGAGATGGCCAACTGCTTCAGAGAACTCGGCCGTGAACTCGGCAGCAAGGAGCTAGGCCGTTACCTCTCGCTACTCGAAAGCATGTCCTACATCACGCAAGTCCACCGTTCAAACCAGACTTTCTATGTATCCCGCTCGCCCAGGCCTTTCATTCGCTATGCATACAAGCCCGGTGCGCTGCTGAGGGATATGAGGAGGATCAAGTCCGCCATCCGCAGTGCACTGGACCCAATGCGAAAAAGAATTCTGGCCAAATCCCTTGGCAGGCTTCCAGAAAAGAGGCCGCGCGATGTCTGATCTGCTGACCAAGCTGGGCATTGCGGTCCTTCTTTCACAGAATGAGCTGATCGGGCTCATTCGATCTGCACCTCACAGGTACAAAGTCTTCCAAATACCAAAGCGAAAGCCGGGCCAGTTTCGCACTATCGCTCAGCCGGCTAAAGAGGTGAAGGCGTTGCAGTACTGGGTCATGAACCACGTGCTCAGGCAGTTCGAAGTGCACCCAGCGGCGACGGGATACCGGGAGGGCCGCTCGATCGCCCACAATGCAAGACCTCACGCGCGCGGGAGGTTCCTACTAAAGCTCGACTTTAAGAACTTCTTCCCGTCCCTGAAGGCACGCGATTTCAGGCTGTACTTGAGAAGAATCGGGACAGACCTGGACAAGGAGAGCATCGAAGCACTTTGCCGGATTCTCTTCTGGAGGCCGAAAGGCACCGAGGATCTTTGCCTGTCCATTGGTGCTCCTACATCTCCGCTGCTTTCAAATATCCTCCTAGTTGATTTTGACCGTCGCGTGTCTGCGTTCTGTGCCGCTCATGGCGTAACTTACACACGATACGCGGACGATCTCAGTTTCTCTGCGGATAATAGCGATCAGTTACAGGCGGTGGAGAAAGTTATCATCGACCTCTGCCGCCGCACAAGAAGTCCATCGCTCACCATCAATCAAGAGAAGATTGTCAGGGTGTCCAAAAGAGATGCGCGCCGTGTAACCGGGCTCGTTTTGACAAACGACCGGAAGGTTTCGCTGGGGCGCGAAGAGAAGCGCAGGATCAGGGCGTGGGTCCACCACTTCGTCACGAATCGCTTGGATGCGGATCAGGTCCTAAAGCTACGAGGGATGCTTAGCTACGTCAACTCCGTGGAGCCTGCGTTCATGCGGCGGCTCCGTAAGAAGTATGGGGCCGACACTATCACGCGTTTACAGAAAGGTCACTGACGAAAAGCGGCAGGGCAAGGACCCGCTTCGGTGGTCTCCCCTTCTTTTGGGGCTTCGGACAGCCAGCTCGAATTGTTTGAGGAGCGCTAGCCGCTATCCCGGCCGCCCACACGCTGAGGGTGCGAGTCTGACCAGCGTCGCCGCCACAACCGTTACCGCAGCACCCGAACACTGAAACCGTTGGCACGCAGTAGTGCCAGCAACTGCCTCTCTCATGGCGTCATGGACAAAGACCCATGTAGCTCTTGCAGTCCTGCTGCGCCCCCAGGTCACATGCCTTCTTGTAATACTGGCAAGCTCCAGCCTGATCGCCGCGAAACCACAGCGTGTCGGCCATCTGGCCGTTGCAGTTGACATCGTCCGGCTTCAGTTCCAGGCCCTTTTGCGCGTACTTCAGGCCGTCGTCCAAGTTTCTCTTGCCAACGTATGCCGCCCCCAGGTTGCAGTATGCCGTGCATGCCCGCGGATGCTCGGGGCAGGCCTCCAGAGCCTTCTTGTAGTGCTCGATTGCCGCGTCCCACATGTGGTTATGATAGGCCTCGACCCCTTGGTTGACTTCCTGCTCGAACTCCGTGCAGCGGCGCTTGTGTTCCTCCTCGAGCTGTTGTTGGGCCCGGATCTCATAGATCTTCGCCCGCGCCTTGCCGGCATCGGCGGGCTTGGTCAGCAGGTAAAGTTGGAGGGCCTGTTTGGCGTCTTCGCGCCGCCCGGCGGCATTCAACGCAATTCCCAGGTTGTTGTAAGCGTCGCCCCACCAGGGCGCTTCGACCAGCGCCTCCTTATACTTGTTGATTGCCAGCTTGTAATCGGCGGCGTTCTTGGCCGCTTTCAGGAACACATTCCCTTCGACAAAATAACGGATCGCCTCTTCGGGTATGGCCGGCGGTGGCTGCATGGCGGCGACGAATTGGACGATTTCTTTTCGGAGATTCAGATTTGCAAAGAGGCAACAGCACACGGTCGCGAGATCACCCTGCTCGTTAAGGCCCTGCTTGCAGACCGGCTCCTGTAAGTCTGGCTCTCGCTGCGACTTGATGACGGACAGATAGTGCTGCAGTTTTTGGCCTGGAGTTTCCACTTGAGGAGTGCTTCCCGGCAGAGAGGCTCCCTCCGGCCCATCCTTCAGGAGCACGAATGAAGAAACCATCTCTTCATAGAACCTCTTGTATTTGCCCAATCCTCCCTGTGGAGCAAAGTACGCCAGGACGTAAAACCCCGAGCGCATTGGAACAAGCGTATAAGCATGTTCACCGGGGGCTTCCAGGGATTTGTCTTTCACAATAATGCCTAGAGCATCAAGGAAATGCCGCCCCGAGCTAGCGTTAAAACCTTCCCCACCGTAGTTGTCAAATCCGGGCGCGGGCAGGACGAACTGCATGGACTTTCGTCCCGCAACCATGACTTCGTGGACTGGTTCAAGGAAGGCCGAAGCGGTATGCGGATTGTACGGACCCCCGTTGTAATCGCGCTGGTAAACGCTTTCCGATAATTGTTTCACGAAATCGTCCGCCCCCCTATACATCTCCAGGGACTCGTCCGCTTTTTTGTGGGTAGCGTATTGGCTAAACCAGCGGATTGATAGAAGGTAGTAGGGTTCGGGGCTCTTGAAATTAATATCCGTGTAATGGGTTCCCTCATTGCCGGAGACTACTTTCCACCTTGCGGGCACGGAGGTTGTGTAGTCATTCCAGAGTGAGGTGAAGGGCGCCGTGCCGGACTGCGCCTGGGCGCACACCGGCCAGCACACCACCGCAAGTAACAGTAGAATTGCAAACGCCTTGGCTGTCTTTCTCATGGCTAGGTTCCTTTCGCAGACGCGCCTTGCGCGCTGGTTGACACGGTTGGTTTCCGGTCCGCCGATGCGCCGTTGAACTCCCGGCCTCGTAACTATGATCCTGAAAAAACATTCCGATGAACCTGTCCTCCGGCCGCAAACGCTGCGCGGTGGAAGAGCTGTCCTCCTACGCCGTCGTGCCGCCTACCGTTACTTGGCGGCGGGCGCCGCGCTGGACTGGTTCGGGTCTGCGGGCGCCAGATGGTGCGCCCGCCAAAGCATTCTCTTGACATAGCCATCATCGGGAACGAGGCGCACGGCGGTTTCCAGAGCCAGGATCTCGAATCTGATGTCTCCCCGTGATTCAAAGATCAGAGCATTGCCGACGAGCTGGCAGGCCTGCTTCTTCTGCTGGGATGCGGCCTCCTTGTATTCCAAGGAGAGTCCCCACATTACGCCCGCCCAAGAGCCGATGGTGCTGTTTGTGGGATCGAGTTTCTGGGCGCGCTCTACGGACTCGCCGGCCGTCGCCACATCGCCCAGTAACAAAGCGGCCACGCCGTGGTAGAGCGACTGCATGGCCTGCGCCTTTTCTTCCTGCTCCTTCTGCTGCCGCGCCTTCAGGATGTCCTCGGCCAGCAGCAAGGCGTTGCGCACCAGCGGATCGTCCGGCCGCTGCGACTGTGCCTGCTGGAAGTACTCCACCGCCGCCTGCGCCGAGGCTACATCCATACGCATCAGGGCCTCGAATCCCTTGTTGTAGTTGGCGTTCTTGAACGTCGCCGGGTCAATTTGCGCCGGGAAAACCCGCTGCTGCCCGCGGACAACGTGCGGATCGATCGCGATGGGCTTGTCCGGGTCCAGACCCAGGCAGCGGAGATCGACCGCGGACGCGCCCAAGCCGCCCCAGCGGCAGTCCGGCTTCTTCACTTCCGGCCCAGCAATCGAGTTAAGACCATCTTTGAGATCGAGGCCGTCGCCGGTGTCCAGGCCCTTGAGGCCAAACTCGCTCTCGCTAATGCCTTTCGCGTCCTGCAAAATCTGGCGCTTGTTCCGCTCAAAGCGTTGCTTGGCTTCTTCTTCCTCTCGTTTGCTTTGTGCTTCGATTTCGCGTTGCCTCTGCCGCTCCGCTTCCAAGCGCCGGCGCTCGGCCTCCTGCCGTTGGCGTTCGGCTTCGTAGTCCGCATCAGAAGAGGAAGACGGCGAGGAACCGCCTCTGCGGCCCCAGTTGGGACCGCGTTTGCACCCGTTGGTTGCATCGGGGGTCCCTCCGCACGCGGAGCACCAATCCGCATACTGCCGCCACCACGGTCCTGAGAGATGCCCATTGGGAGGCATCGGAGGGCTGTTACAGTCCGGCGGCGCCACCGCAGAACTCGCCACCACCGCTGCCAGCCCAAGGAGAACAGCCACTAACAAAAGTCTCTTCATGATTGCCTCCAAGCGCAAAGGGCGGCCTCCGCGCCTGCTTCATGTTCTCCTGCTCCGGGAAGACCCAGGCGGCGTCAGACCCCTGGCTTCCTGGACACCAGCGATTATACGTCCAACCGCTTCCTTTGGCGCCGTTTCTTTCATCCTTCCCGTCCCCGGCGACGTTGAACATTGCCGACGGCGGACGCCAATTTCCAGCCGATCAGAATTCAAGCCGTGCTTGAAACGCGATCATTCGCGGGGAGCTATCGCCGCCCAGCCCAACTCCGAGCAGGCCCGTTGGCGGCGAGGTCGTGTAGGTGAGAGCCCCAAAACCCGTTTGCGTGGAAGGTCTGCCTGGAACGCCCGCATAGACGTTCACCGGAAGTCCGAAGTTCGGGTGATTGAACAAGTTGAAAAACTGGACGTCAAGGCGCAGCTTTGCGCGCTCATTCAGAGCGAACCATTTGGTGAGGTACAGGTCGCTCCAGGTGAAGTCGGGACCGCGCAGTGCATTACGTCCCAGGTCCCCAAACTGGCAGTTCTTGGGAGTGTCGCCGCCCACGCAGGCGCCGGTGCTGGGATCGACCGCCGACACAAAGGCATCCGGATTCAGCCACTGAATTGTGCCGGGCTGGGTGACACCAGGAATCGGGTTGTGCTCGTACAAGGGCACGCCGGGAACGACGCTGGCAAACTGCGGGCCACTGCCGTTCACAATGCCGTTCCCATTCGCAGTATACGGGGCGCTCAGAACCGAGAACGGGAGGCCGCTGTGCCAGAACACTGACCCGGACACCTGCCATCCGTTCAGTGCAACGCCTAAGCGGCCGCGCAGCTTGACCGGCAGCTCGTAGACGTACGTGGCCGTGAAGTTGTGGCGCACGTCGTAGTCACAAGGGCCGCGATCCCGCTGAAGATCGCCAGGTATCGGCGCGAGGATTGCTCCGGCGGAGAACGGTAGGAACCCTCCATTTGACACCTCGTCGATGCAGTGGCTCCAGGTATAGTTCGCCTGGATCTGCAATCCGTGCCCCAGCCGCTTCTCCGCTGTCGTCTGCAGGCCGTTGTAGTGGCTGTTCGCGCCGGTGTTGAGCTGTGTGACCGTTCCGAATCTGGGATCGGCCGGCCCGTCATAAGGGAATGGCGCAAAGCAACCCCGACACACCGTCTGATAGCCATTCACTTGAGTGGTGTAGGGCTGGTTCACGGCCCGAGTGCCAACGTACTGGGCCCGCAGATTAATCGTGCTGCCGATCTGATGTTCCAGAGCAAAGCTCCACTCGATGAAATAGGGAGCGTGAAGCTTTCCATCCGGCACGGCTGTAACGGCCACGGGTCGCAGGCAGGTGCTCGGATTGGAAAGAGGCGATGCGCACGAGAGTTGCCCATTGGCAAAACCCGCTGTGAAAATCTGATTTGCGGCGGCCGTCGCGTCGATGGCGCTGCCGGGCACTCCCGGCGCGATGGCCGTCCCTCCTACGGTTCCCAATAGGCCGCCTTGAAAAGTCTGGGAGTACGGCGGATTGACGCCCACTAAATCGACAATGCTGCCGGGCAGGAGATCGCTGAACAGGCCGAAGCCGCTCCTCAGCACCGTTTTCGGCGCAAACTGCCAAGCAATCGCCGTTCTTGGCTGCAATATCGCGAGCGGCGTGGAAGCGAAGATGTTTCCGAGGCCCGCACGAAGAGCCTCATCCAGCGGCTGATTGACATCGTGCGAGATCGAGGCAAAGGAGCCCGGCAGCCGCGCAATCGCATCGTGCGGGTTGAGGGGATTTGCATTGTGAGTGGCGCGGACTCCGAAAGTCCACGTCAACTTGGATGTCACCTTCCAGGTGTCCTGCGCGTAGAGATCCAGATTCAGGAAGTTGTACGGCTGGGAGTTCGCGAGCGGAAATGTCTTGGACGCAGTGGAAGCCACTCCGTAGACGAACTGCGGCAGAGTGGTGTAGGTCGCGAACGGCACCACGCCTTCCCCGAAGTCATAGTCGTTCAACCGGAAGATCCTGGTGTTGGTTCCGAAGCGAAGCTCGTGCGCGCCAACGGTCCACACCAGGTTGTCATTGATGAAGAAACGGGATGCCCGCCGCCCCTGCACCCAGGTGTTGTCCAAACCGCCGATGGTCGTAAAGGGAGCGTTCGCGCCGCTGCCCTCCAGCACAATTGGAAACGCCGCGAGCGTCTTCTGGAAGCCGGCGGGGGCGAAGAGGCTCTCGTACCAGGAGAACGCAGGATTGAAGTAGTTCACCAGCTTCGAAGAAAAGATGTGCGTGTAGCCCGCCGCAAAGGAGTAGAGCGGCTGCGAAGAGATCGCGTTGAACAGAGGGTTGATCGGATCGGTGTAAGCAGCCTGCAAGCCGGTGTCCGTCTGAAAGCGATACCACGTGACGTTTTTCTCGCCGATGTTGTAGTCGATCCGGGCAGTCTGCACCTGCTCGTGGTCGTCGCTGGAATGCGAGACGATCTGGCGATTGGCGCAGCCATTGCCGTTCGGCGGGCTCCCCTGCGCTGGGCTTCCATCGCTATTGAAAGGGCAGCCCAGAATCGCCAGCGGCGTTCCGGGGGTGTTTTGATACAGACTGAACATCTTCCGGTAGAAGGGCACCAATTGCGGCGCTGGCTGGTAGGTGGAGCCGGTTAGGGAGTCCGTGCCGCCTAACGGCAACTGCTGGAGGACGTAGTTCTGAAACGCAGGCGCCGGAACTGTCGCAGTGGACACAATCGGCAGCGCGATGCGCACCCATTCACTGTCGAAGAAGAAGAATAGCTTGTCGTGCAGGATTGGCCCTCCCAGGCTGCCGCCGAAATGGTTCACTACGGAGCGCGGCTTTTGATTGCCCGGCGTGGAGTTCGTGAAGAAATCGGCGGCATTGAATCGCGATCCGTTCCACAGCTCGTACAGGTTGCCGTGGAACTGATTCGTTCCTGACTTGGTCACGTAGTTGACTTGCGACGCTCCGTATCGCCCCTGATCGGCGGTGTACGACAGGGTATTTACCGTGGCCTCCGCAATCGAATTCATCCCCAGCACAAGATTCGTGGAAAGGCCGCTGTTCAGATTCGTGAGGGGATCGTTCGTTTCGAGGCCGTCAACAATGTAGCCGTTCGAAAGGGCCGGCAAGCCGTTGAACTGGACGTTCCCGTAGCCGTTCGTGCTGCCGAGGAAGTCGTTGCCGCTGCCGGCGGTGTTGATCAGGGCGCCCGGCGCGAATTGCAGGGGATACGTCAGGTCGCCGCCGGGATTGGGCAGGTTCTCGAGTGCCGGCGCGCTCAGCGTCGTTGCGGTATTCGGGTTCTCGGGATTTATGAGCGGCGGCTCTTCGGTCACTGTGACCTCTCCTCTTGCTACGGCGAGTTTCAGAGTGAAGTTGACGGTCTGTTTTTGTCCCAGGCCCGCGAAGACCGCTGAATTGGTCTGCGGCTCGAACCCCGCGGCTTCGACCTTGACGGAGTACGGGCCCGGCTTCAACTGCGGGAAGTTGAAGCGGCCGGAATCGTCCGTCCTTGCGCTTTGCTTCCATCCCGTCCCGGTGCTCACGATTGTTACGGCGGCGCCCGGCACGGCGGCTCCGCTGGGATCGGCCACCGTGCCCACAATGGCGCTGGTTGTTTCTCCCTGAGCCAGGAGACGATCTGGGAAACAGGCGGAAGACGCCAGGCTTGCGAGAAGAAAGACAGTGTGAGCCCCTCCCTTGAATTTAGGCATGCCTAAATATTAGCGTAACCCAACCGAGACTACAAGCGGAGCGCGCCCTTGCAGCAGGGGGCGAATTGGCTTACGATCAGGATTAGTGCCCCCTAAACACTCGAAACCCACGACGTTGGAATCCGTTGACGACTATCTCAAGGCCATCCTGGAGTTAGGCGGCGCGGAAAACTCCCGCGTCACGACAAACGTCTTAGCCGGGAGGCTTGGAGTTCGCACCCCTTCGGTGACCGGAATGCTTCAAAAGCTCGCGTCCCAACGTCCGGCCCCGGTCCGGTACGAAAAACACCGGGGCGTCCGGCTCACTGCGGCCGGCAAACGGCGCGCATGGGAACTGGTCAGGCATCACCGTCTACTGGAATTGTTTCTTCACGACGTTCTCGAGTACTCCTGGGACGAGGTGCACGAAGAGGCGGAACGGCTCGAACACTTCATCTCCGAAAAGTTTGAAGATCGGGTCGCGGCGATCCTGGGCGATCCGGCATTCGATCCGCATGGGCAAGCGATCCCGCAGAAGCACGAAGCCTGCTCGGGCCGCGATGAAGTGCCACTCCTCGAATGGCCCCTCGGGACGCCGGCCATCATCAGCAGTGTTTCCGACCGCAGCGCCGTTGCGCTCCGGGAACTGGAGCGGCTGGGGCTCATGCCGGGCATAGCGCTGGCGGTTGAACGAAGGATTTCCGCTGCTTCGCTCTCGATACGATCGGGGGCGCGCCGGGGTCCCATTCGTCTCAGCAATGATTTAGCCCGCCGCATTCTTGTTGTTCCAAATCCGGCTCCTTGACGACCGTGTACCGGCCCTGCGTCGAGTTGCCGGTGGCGGCATACGCGCCCTCGGCGAAGTTGGTAGAACAGGAACGGCACGATCCCGCCCTGCTGGCCATCATGAAGAGGCAAGAAATAATCGAGCCGCGCGAGCAAGTCCTTTGAGAATCTGGAGGCCGTCCTCTTGCGAGCCGGTATCGAACTGCTGTCCCGAATGATCGATGGCGTTGCTGACCATGGCGACGGAGGCGATGGCCGCTTGCCGGGCGACGCCAAAAGCAAAAAGCGACGCGGCCTGCATCTCGACGGCGAGAACACCCTCGCTCGCCCAGTTCTGGAGCTGCGTGGTCGTTTCGCGGTACGGAGCGTCAGTCGTCCAGACCTTGCCCGAGCGAACCGTCCAACCAGTCGCCAACAGCTCCCGCTCGATCAGTGGAGTCGCTGGCGTGGGGCAGGCCACCTCCCGGCCTGGCGGCAGGTAGTGATGGGAGGTCCCCTCGTCACGGATCGCGCCGGTCACCACGACCAGGCACGGGAGCGGCAGATCAGGAGACACGCGGCCGGCGGATGTCAGACCTACAATGAGTTTCGCCCCAGCAGCTTGGAGTTGCTCGGCAATCAGCACGGCATAGGGTCCACCGATCGTTCGTGCGATGATTCCACAGGTTATGCCCTCGAGTTCCATCGCAAACATATTTGTGTGAAAACATGCCCACGGGGAGAAAGGCTTGGCGATACCCTCTCGAACAAGCCAGTCGGTGAGATCACCATCGAACTCGAGGATGCAGAGCGGCGGAACGAGGCCGGTCGGTATCTGCCGAGCCCGGCGCACATCATCGATCAGGTTCCGCGCAGTGAATGCGGATGGCTGCTCAAGAGGGTGGTCCAGGATCGGGAGATTCGTATAATCGAACATGATTGGGACTCGCCGGGTCGCCCGACTATGGCTGCAAAGGGCCTCCGAACCGGCTGGTACTCTGCTTACACTAACACGGCGGATTTCAGCGGAGCAAAGGCCAGGATTGGCGATGGGATTGGAAGTTACATCGTACCCCCGATGGGATTGAGGCGTCTGAGTGAGAAGCGGAGAAGAGAGATGACCGCCTTGCTGGCGGAGAGCATGGCCGCCGCCAGTGGTCACCGGTCGCCGTTCGAGGGTGGTGGCGGAGCCGACACGGTGGGCATAGCCCGGAGGCTGTCCAGTTCGGAGAGGATCTTCATCCAACGCCCCGGCTTTTTTTGGGTGGCGATGGGTGCCTGCAAATTCGCATAGAACTTCAGAATGTCCTGGCGCACATCAGGGCTGAGGTTGCGAAAATGATGCTTGACGAGATCGTGTAACCATTGCGCATAGGTTTCGTCGGCGAGTTCGTACTCACCAGCTACCAGAGGTTTGCCTGTATCCAGATTATTCTCGGGCAGGGCTACGTCTCCGTCGCGCAAGTTTAACAGGTTTGACTCGTAGCTGGAGACGGCCTCATCAAAGCTATCGATAAACAGGCCCTGAACCTGAAGTGTGGGCGGCTTGAACCTGAGGGTCGATAGCGAACCGACTTTGGGCAGGATCTCGATGAGGGCCACCACAAACCGTGACACCAGATAGATGTTCGCTCGTTGCGCCGTCTGCTTCCAACGCCATTCCCGGGGCCTCAGCAAACGCTGCCGCGTGTTTGACGGCCTTTGGTAGTTGCCCGGCGCCAGCCTGTATTTGAATCTTGGGGCCACAAGTTGCGGGTTTAGCCGTTTGAGTCTCTTCCGCTGGTGCCTCCAGACACCGTCGCCGAGGGCGGGAATAATCTCACCGGCGCTCACCTTATAGAGCTTCAACGAGAGCCCTTCCCAAAAGAAGACGCCGCCGAGCTGCAGGCCATAGGTCTCTTGAAACGCCCGATTGAGCAGGTCCTTGGGCACTTGGAACCCGATGAAGTTATGGTAGGTCCGGGGCAAATAGCCAGCGCCGGTGATTTGGACCACGTCGAAGGAAAACTCAGTCATGATGTGCGCCCGGGGGTTGTCCTCATAGGTCACCTGGTTGCCATACTGGCGCCGCAGGCTGGGGTACATGTCCGGCACCGCGAGATTCACCGCCAGCGGGTGGCCGACATTGTCAGCCACATAATGAGACAGGGCGCCGAGCGCGAAGGCGTATTCGTCAACCGTGCGCGATTCCTTCACCAGCGCCAGAACGAAGTCGCCCGTACGAGCATAGTGTGTAAGATTGCTGAAGAAATGGTTTCCGAGGGGGTAAAAGCCCAGGTCCTGGATGACGCATCCGCCATAAGCGTAAGCGTGGGCCGCGCGCAACTCTGCCGGTTTGGCGTTCGGAAAACGGCGCAGAAGAAGCGGGACAATAACGGAATCCCAGGCGGCGTCGATGAGCGCCTCGTGGCTGAGCACCGAGTAGGCGTCGAGAGGCGCCGTCAGCGGCGCAAGCAGCAGCCACGCCAGCATAAACCCCGGCAGCGCGCAGCGAAGAGCCCAGCTCCGCATAACGACGCTATAAGCATATCAAATCCAACTCACCCAAGCTGGTTATTCGTATCGCCCACTAATGGCAGCGCTGTCGTCCTTAGGCCCCACATACATCACGTCCTGCGCATTCCTCATCCGCAAACGCCCACTTGCCTAGCTGCCCACGGCCGCGCCGCTTACTGCACTACTTCGAATCCGCCCTCTACGCCGCGAGCCGAGTCCGGCGCCACCCACACGCGAAATGCGCCGGGCTCCGTCACTAACTCATTCCGCTCGTTCCAAAAAGCGAGGTCGTCCGTGCTCAAGGTGAATGTCACGGTCTGTTTCTGGCCTGGCTTGAGCCGGATCCGGCGAAACCCCTTGAGCTCTCTCACGGGCCTGGTGATGCTGCCGGCAAGCTGACGCGTGTAAAGCTCGACAACTTCCTCGGCCTGGTATCCGCCGGTGTTGGCGACGTCCGCCGAAACGGTCAACGTCCCGCCGGGGCGCACCTTAGGCGAGGACAGCCGCAGGTTGGAGTACTCGAAACTCGTGTAGGAAAGCCCGAAGCCAAACGGGTATTCCGGTGTATTGGCGATATCGATGTATCGGGAAACCCATCCCGACGGATTCACGGCCGCACCGATTGGAACATCCGGATCGGAAGGGAGCAGCGGCCGCCCTGTGTTGCTGTGTGCATAGTAAATCGGAATCTGGCCCACGCTGCGCGGGAAGGTGACGGTCAGCTTGCCGGAAGGAACGGCGTCTCCGAAGATCGCATCGGCGAGCGCCGGCCCGCCCATGGTTCCCGGATGCCAGGCATACAACACGGCGTTCACCTTTTCCGCCGTGTCGTGGAACGTCAGCGGCCGCCCCGCAAGAACGATCAGAATCGCCGGCTTCCGCGCCTTCGCAATTTCATCGGCGAGCGCCTCTTGCGCGCCAGGGAGGTTCAGAAACGCGCGCGAGCGCGCTTCGCCCTCCAGGAGCGCTTCCTCGCCCAAAAAGAGCAGCACGGCATCCGCGCCGCGCGCCGCAGCCAGCGCGTCCGGGAACGCGTCCCGGTTCGTATCGCGGCTGTTCTTCAGCACGGGGACCCATGCCACGCGCGCTTCGCCGAGCCTCTGCCGCAGAATAGCCAGCGGAGTCTGCACGCCCTCGGGGCGTCCGTCCAAGGCCCAGGCGCCCATCTGGTCGATGGGACTGTCCGCCAAGGGGCCGATCACCGCGATCCTGCCGGTCGCTTTCGAAAGCGGCAGCACGCCGTCGTTCTTCAGCAGGACGATGCTCTCGCTCGCTAGCTTCCTTGCCGCCTCGAGGGCATCGGAGGCGAGCGGGGCGGGCCCCTCATCCGGCGCGGCGGCACATTACCGGGCGGCGCTAGATCCGGCGTCACTTTATCAAACAGGCCCAGCCGGAACTTGACGCGCAGAATGTTCCGCACCGACTCATCGATCAGCTTCCTACCGGCCTGACCGGTCTCGAGCAAAGACTTGAGGTGGTCGTAGTAGCTGGTGCTCGCCATCTCCATATCCACGCCCGCCCGCACGCCCTTGAGCGCTGCGCTTTTTGCGTCCGCGGCGTACCCATGCGCGATCATATCCGTGATCGCGGCCCAGTCGCTCACGACGAAGCCGTCGAATTTCCATTCGTCCCGCAGTACCCGGCGCAACGTGAACACATTCCCGCTTGCCGGAACTCCGTTCAGATCGTTAAACGCGCTCATGTAGGTCGCCACGCCCGCATCGCGGGCGGCGCGGAACGGCCGCAGGTACACGTTGCGCAGGAGGATCTCCGGGACCCAGGCGGTGTTATAATCCCGGCCCCCTTCCGCCGCGCCGTACCCGACATAGTGCTTCCCGCACGCGGCAATGGCTCCCGGCGCGTCGAGCGAGTCGCCCTGGAAGCCGCGCACCATCGCGGCGCCGAGAACACTCGTCAGGTAAGGATCTTCACCAAGCGTTTCGACGATGCGGCCCCAGCGCGGATCGCGCGTGATGTCGAGCATGGGCGCGAACGTCCAGTGGATGCCCGCGCTCGCGGCTTCGCGCGCGGCGATGCGCGCGGCCCGGCGGATCAATTCCGGATCCCAACTGGCCGATTGGCCGAGCGGCACTGGGAAGATGGTCTGGTAGCCGTGAATCACGTCCCGGCCGAAGATGAGGGGGATGCCCAGACGGCTCTCTTGCACGGCGATCCGTTGTGCTTCGGCCCTGTCCCCGGCATTGCCGGCGTTCAGGAACGAGCCCCAACGGCCTTTCCGGATCTCTTCCCGGAGCTGGTTCGAAAGGGGGCTGGGGATGGAGTCCAACTGCGACATCTGCCCGAGCTTCTCCTCGGGCGTCATGCGCGCGACGATAGCGTCGATGCGCCGTTCGATTTCGGCTGGAGCCGCCGCGTACAGGCCCGCTGCGGCAGCTACTACTACCAAAGGCGCAGCCATCCGCACTGAAGTTCTGATCGGCAGAAGCGACATGCACCCACGATTCTACCGGTCCTGGCGCCTGCTGAGGGCGCGGCTACTGGCCAGCTTCGGCCGGAGGGTGGATCAGGTTACGCGCTTTGAGATGCGCAACCACGGCATCGTGGGCGGCAGCGACGAGCGCTTTCAACTTCGTGTCACTCATGTTGAACTCTATCGTGCCGTAGCCGTTGACGGGAAGGTGGCAGATCTCGGAAGCGTGCTCGCGCACGTCCTCGTTATCCCGCGCGCCCATCATCGTATCCATCAACCGCGCGACGCGCTCGATCACACGGAGCTGGCCGATTGGATTCGGCTTCGGGTCCACGCCTGGCACCGCGAGCTGGTCGTCGAGCATCAGACCGAGGTTGAGAGCGCCGTTGGGGCCGGCATCTGCCATGATGCCGGGCGCGGGCCCGGCAATCAGCCGAATCGGGAAATTGGAGAGCACGCCGCCATCCACGATAATGTTGCCGGTCTTCCGACGGCCCCGGTACTGGCCCCACGAATCCTGCCACACAACCTCGCGCCAGACGAACGGAATGCTCATTGACATGCGGACCGCCCAGACCACCGGGACATCCGGCGCCGTGGTTCGGTTTCGCATTTCCCTGGGTGTCGCAGGTCCCGCCGCCCACGGCCGTTCTGCATGAAATGGGCAAGCTGGTTCAGGAGCCCAGTTTCTGGCAGAGCGCGTATCTGAGCACGCTGCGCGTGTTCGAGGGCTTCTTCGCCGCAATGATTATCGGCATTCCGCTCGGCCTCGCCATGGCGGTCAGCCGCACCTTCTATGGAATTACTTTTCCGGTGTTCGAGGTTCTGCGGCCAATTCCGCCGCTCGCCTGGGTGCCTGCCGCCATCATCTTCTGGCCGACCCAGGAACTTTCGATCGCCTTCGTGACGTTCCTGGGGGCGTTCTTCACCATCGTCATCAACGTCATCGGCGGCGCCCAGGCCATCGACGTGCGCTATTTCCAGGCGGCGCGCTCGATGGGTTCGTCGACCTGGGATATTTTCCGCCGCATTATCCTTCCGGGAACCCTGCCATCCATCGTGGTTGGGGCGACCGTAGGGGTCGGCATCACCTGGGCCGTGGTCGTGGCGGCGGAAATGATATCCGGCGGCGGCAGCGCCGGGTCCATGGGCGGGGCGGCCGGAGGGGGCCTAGGCTTCTTCATTTGGAATTCTTATGTTGGCGGCTCTTATACGCAGATCGTTGCCGGCATGATAAGCATCGGAATTGCCGGGTATATTTCGAGCGCCGCCCTGCGCAAGGTCGGCGATTGGATTACGCCCTGGCTCAGGGAAGGCTGAAGTGGAACAACCAATGCAGGCAATGACCCAAACCTCCCCGACCCAAGCCTCCTCGTCCCGCGCCAGCACGCTTGGCTCGCTGGGTAGCCAGATCCGTCGCCAGGGTTAGCAAATCCTACGGCACCGAGGGCTTTGCCAAACAAGTCGTGCACAATTGCAGTTTCACGCTCGATCGCGGCAAGCTGACGGTGATGATCGGTCCATCGGGTTGCGGCAAGAGCACGCTCATCCGGCTGCTGGCCGGATTCGAACGTCCCACCAGCGGTAGCATCACGGTGGACGACAAGCCCGTGACCGGCCCGGGCGTCGACCGCCTGGTCGTGTTCCAGGAGACCGCGCTGTTTCCGTGGATGTCGACCTACGACAATATTATGTATGGCCCGCGCGCACGCGGCCAGGACACGCCGGAGACGCGAGAACTCGCAGAAATGCTGCTGCAGAAGGTCGGCCTCACGGCCTTTCGCAAGAAATTTCCGTCGCAATTGTCGGGCGGCATGCAGCGACGTGCGGAACTCGCGCGCTCGATGATCAACCAGCCGAGCGTGATGATCCTGGACGAGCCGTTCCGCGGGCTCGACGCGATGACGAAACGGCTGATGCAGGAATATTACGCCAATCTCTACGACGAGTTTCCGCGCACGACCTTTTTCGTCACGACCGACATCGACGAAGCGATCTATCTCGCCGATCGTATCCTGATCATGACCAACATTCCGACCCAGGTCCGAGCCTCGATCGACGTCAATCTGCCGCGCCCGCGCAACGTCGAGAACATCACCGAGAGCGACGAAGCCAACGTCATCAAGATGCAGGCATTGCAACCCTCCACGAGGAAGCGATGAAGTCGTTCGCCCGCGGCAGCAAGGCCGCGGCCGACTTCATCGATGCCTACTCGAAACGCGTCAACAAGGACTAATGCACGGCCGCCCGATAACGAGCGTGGCAGCTCCGTGGGCGTGCCGTTCCCGAAGGAAGCATCGATGACCGCAAAAATAATCGACGGCGTGGCCGTCGCCGCGAAAATCCGGGCAGAGAGCCAGGAGCGCGTGCAGCGCATCGTGGCGCAAAGCGGAACGCCGCCGGGTCTCGCGGTCATCGTCGTCGGCTCGGATCCGGCCTCGAAGGTCTATGTCCGGAACAAGATTCGCGCGTGCGCCGATGTCGGCATTCGTTCGTCACTGTTCTCCTTCCCGCCGGAAGTGAGCCCGCAGGTCGTCATCGACAAGATCGAGGATCTCAATCAGGACCCGGCCGTTCACGGCATTCTGGTTCAACTGCCGCTGCCGCCATCATTCGACATCGCCCGCATCCTGCATACGATCTCGGTCGAAAAGGATGTCGACGGATTCCATCTCTACAACGTAGGCGGGCTCGTGGTCGGCACGACGGTGTTTCCGCCCTGCACGCCGTTCGGCGTGGTGAAGCTGCTCGAACACGAGAAGATTCCGATCGAGGGCCGCAATGTCGTCGTGGTGGGCGCCAGCAATATTGTCGGCAAGCCCATGGCGCTGATGCTGATGCAGCATGAGGCGACAGTCAGCATTTGCCACGCCAAGACCAAGGACTCGGCGCAGTTCACCCTGCTGGCCGACATCCTGGTGGTAGCGGCCGGCCGGCCCAATCTCATCCTCCCGCAGATGGTGCGCACGGGCGCGGTGGTCATCGATGTCGGCATCAATCGCCTTCCCGACGGCCGGCTGGTCGGCGACGTCGATTTCAAGGGTGTCGCGACCAAGGCATCCTACATCACGCCCGTACCGGGCGGTGTCGGGCCGATGACCGTGTCGATGCTGTTGGTCAACACGATCGCGTCCTGCGAGCGCGGTTTGCGGCAGGAACGGATCGTGCCGACCTGGCCGCGCGTGGCCGCGGCGAATTCCGATGAGTGCGCCGCGACCGAGCCCGCAAGGCAGGCGTGACGCGATCGGAAGCGGAAACCGCCTTCCGGCTGGCGGTTCACCTCGTTGACGATTTGGGGCCGACGGTGACAACGCCCGCGTTGCGACGGTCATTTCCGCCGGCATCCAGCCTTTGCATGCGAAAAATGCCTTCGTCCGCGCGCGCGGACGCGCGCCGGCGGCTTGCGGCTCGGCTCCGCGCGTTGCGTGAATTAGCGGGCTCTATCACCAGTTTGCCACTTTTTATTTCGGCGGGCGGGGGTGCTTGACACAGATCAAATGGCGGCGCGGGGCGCGATCCTAGCGTGCGGCATCTCGCGCAAGGAGGGTCACTTATGCTTATGTTCCGTGAATGGTTCACCAAGCTCGCAAAGGCAATCGCCACACAGCGCGAATTGTCCGATTATCATTGCACACGTTGCGATCTGCGCGACGGCTGCCATCTTCCCGCCCGCCGACGGCAAATGTGCATCGAGTTGCAAGCGCTGCGGCCGCACTGGCGTTGAGGCTCCGGCGTGTCCGATTCGGCCCCGGGCGGCCCATTCGCGTCGGCCTGGGGCGCGGGCGCGGCGCCGGCGGGCGGACGCACGGAAGGGCGAGGCCATGCGGCCCCGTCCCCCTCGGTCACTCATCGGCCTGCCGCCGCAGGGGTCACTTCATTTTGTGGCTCGCGCGCTGCACGACGTTGCCCCACTTCGTGATTTCCTTGTCGATGAAGGCGGCGAATTCCGGAGGCGTCATCGGCATCGGTTCCGAGCCCAAGGCGCGAATTCGCTTCATGGTTTCCGGGTCCTTCAGCGCGGCGACAAAGGCGGCGTTGAGCTTGGTAACGACATCGGGCGAGACGCCGTGCGGCGCGATGATTTCGAACCAGCCCGTCGACTCGAAGCCCGGCAGGCCGGATTCGGCGAAGGTCGGGGTGTTCGGGAACAGATGGAAACGCGACGTTGACGTCACCGCGATGGCCTTGATGGCTTTCGCGTCGAGGGCCGCCTTGGCCGAAGGCGGATCGACGATGCCGAGCTGGACGTGGTTGCCCATCAGATCGGTCACGACCGGGGCGATGCCGCGATAGGACACCAGCGGCGCTTTGATATCGGCGTCCTGCAGCAGCATTTCGGCGGTCAAATGCATCAGCGTGCCGTTGCCGCCGTGGCCGATCGAAATGCCCTGGCTCGATTTTGCCGCGGCGATGACATCCTTCAGCGTATTGCCGGCGAACTTGTTCGATGCGGCGAGAATGAATGGTGACGATGCCAGGCCGGTGATCCCGACCACGTCCTTCTTGGGATCGTAAGGCATCGCCTGCAGGCCGAGATTGGTGCCGAGAGCGCCGGCGCCGCCCAGTCCGATGACGTAGCCGTCAGGCGCCGACTTGGCGACGTACTCGATCGCGATCATGCCGCCGGCGCCCGGACGATTCTCGACAATGAGCGTTTGGCCGAGCTGCTTTTCGACGAAGGGCTGCACGATGCGCGCCATGGCGTCGCTGCTGCCGCCCGGCGGAAAGCTGACGATCAATCGGATCGGCCGCTCCGGATAGGCGCTCCATGCCGGGCCAGCGGCGGCAACCATGCCGGCCGCGGCGACCAGGACCGCCGATACGATTTTGAAGAACGCTCGCATTTTTGTTTCCTCCTCCGGTCGTTTGCGCTTTTCACACGTTAGCGGCGCGCCTTCGTTCCACCGCGAGCGAAGGGCGTGCTTTCGATGTGTTTTCGCGCCGCGCTGCCGAGTGTTCGCGCAAGACCGCGCGCGCGTTAATTGACTGCCGCTGCCCATTATGAAAGGGTACCTGATATAAGGCAACCTTCTATATCGCCGGGTCGTGAAGGAGACAGTTTTGATGGCAGGTCAGGACGGCGCCGCGCAGGCCGCAATCCCCGGTGGAGACAACGTCAAGGTCGAGTTCGAGGACGGCATCGCCTGGGTCAAGCTGAACCGGCCGGAGAAGCGCAACGCCATGAGCGTCGCGCTCGCCGCCGAGATGGACGAGAGTGCTCGATGCGCTCGGAACTCGACGACCGCTGCGGCGTGCTGGTGCTGACCGGCGACGGCGATGCGTTCTCCGCCGGCATGGACCTGCAAGCGAATATTTCCGCGAGCACGGACCAGAAGCGCGCTTTCGGACGCAGCGCGCCTACGCGCGACCGCGGCCGCTGGCAGTGGCGCAAGCTGATGAATTTACCCCAAGCCGACCATCGCCATGGTCAATGGCTGGTGCTTCGGCGGCGCCTTCACGCCCTTGATCTGCCTGCGATCTCGCGATCGCGGCCGAAGAAGCGAAATTCGGCCTGTCGGAAATCAATTGGGGCATCATCCCGGCCGGCATGGTGACCGAAAGCCGTCGGCCGCGGTGATAGCACCGCAACGCGCTTTATTACATCATGACCGGCGAGCACGTTCGACGGCCGTGTCGGCGGCTGAGCTCGGGCTCGTCAATCAGGCCGTTCCGCTGGCAAAGCTCCTCGACCATACGCGCGCGCTCGCAAAAACATTGCTCGGAAAGAATCCGGCCGTGCTGCGGGCGGCCAAGCTGTCGTATAAGTATATCCGGGAGATGACATGGGAAGAGGCGGCGGAATATCTCACCGCGAAGAACGATCAGACGACCTTCGTCGATCCCGAGCGCGGCCGTGCGCGCGGGATAAGTGAGTTCCTCGATAGCAAGACCTACAAGCCGGGCCTCGGCAATTATCCGCGCTGAACCTCCCAGGCGAGTTCTCGCCCGGCGTAAGTTGGAATGCGAGCCAGACCGAGATGGCTGAGACGGCCATGCAGAATGCGCAGGCGCGTTCGTCGATCGAGCGCCTTTTCAATCCCAAGTCCGTGGCGATTGCCGGCGTCTCCGCGACGCCGGGCTCGCTGGCGGGGACCGTGCTCGACAATCTCCGTCGGTTCGGTTTTTCCGGCGCGTTGCACCTGATCCATCCGACCCGCGATGAGGTGCAGGGCTTGCATTGCGTGAAGAGCGTGCGCGATCTGCCTTATGGCGTGGATTGCGTCGCGCTGGCCATTCCGGCCGCCGGCGTGCTCGACGCCGTCAAAGCCTGCGCCGAGCGCGGCGTCGGCGGGGTCGTCATCTTCTCGGCCGGCTTTGCGGAACTCGGTCCCGCGGGCAAGGCGGTGCAGGACGAGATCGCGGCCATTGCGTGGGCAAGCGGCATGGCAGTCGAAGGGCCGAACTGCCTCGGCTACGTGAATTACACGGACAACATCTGCATCACCTTTTCGATCACCGATCCGCGGCCGCTGACCGGGTCGGGGATCGCGATCGTGTCGCAGAGCGGCGCCATGGCGACCGTCGTGCGCGCCGGCCTTGAAAGCCACGGGCTCCCTGTGTCGGTCTCCGTCTCGACCGGCAACGAGGCGGCCAACGGCAGCGAGGATTTCCTCGAACATCTTCTGTCCTCGCCGCAGACCCGTGTCGTCGCCATGGTGGCCGAGCATTTCCGCGACCCGCAACGCTTTCTTGCGCTCGCGAAGCGGGCGCGCGAGCGTGGTATCGTCCTGGTGCTTCTGCATCCCGGCCGTTCGCTCGCCGCGCGGCAATCGGCGCAGACCCACACCGGGGCGCTCGCGGGCGACTATGCGGTCATGCGCACCCTGGTCGAACGGCAGGGCGTCATCGTCGTCGACACGCTGGAAGAACTGATCGACCTTGCCGACTGCGCCTTGCGCTGCAAGAGGCGCCCGCATGGCGGCGTCGGCATTCTCGGGGAATTGGGCGCTTACAAGGCACTCGCTCTCGACTATGCCGAGTCGATCGGTGTCGAACTTCCGCAGCCGGAGGGCGAGGCCGCCGCCGCGCTCAATGCGATCGCGCCGGGCCTGATCGTTGCCAGCAACCCGCTCGACCTCACCGCGCAAGGCCTGGTCGACCCCAGCCTCTATGGGCGCGCGCTTGCGGCTTTGCTCGCTAATCCGAAATGCGGCAGCGTGCTGGTGACCATCATCCTGTCGAATGAGAAGCTTGCGATCCGCAAGATGCCGCCGGTGATCGAGGCGATGCGGCGTTACACCGACACACATACCGTCGTCTTTGCCATGCTGGGCGAGGATGCGCCGATTCCCGCCGCGATGATCGAAGAAATCCGCAACGCGGGAATTCCCTTTTTCCGCTCGCCCGAGCGCGCCTTGCGCGCTTTGGCGCGCTTCACGGCCTGGGCCGAGGCGGCGCAAGAGACGATACCCACCGCGGTGCCGGTGCGCGCCGAGCGGC
>CAWIHA010000042.1:0-24645 GCA_963835855.1 Bryobacterales bacterium
CGGCTGACCGTCGGACGCGGACGTAGCCAAATCTCCGGATTCATTATACGTTTCGACTGTGTGCATGATTTGGCGCCCCACGAGCCACGCGGTCACCTCCACAACCCGACCTACCTCGTCATACCGGAATGCGGCTCGAGCCTGCTCGGCGCCGGGCTCGATAAGCGCTCGGGCGATCTCCCGTTGCTCAGGCGGCGCCTGCGCCGCGAATTCGCGCAAACCTCGATCCAACAGAGGCCTCCAGACCGGCGGAGGCGCTGTCCCTCTAGTCTGGACGGCTTCCACAATGTTTCCAGCGCCGTCGAAGGTATATAGGAGCCTTGAGAACTCGTGCCCCAGTTCGTCTCTGAAAATGGTCTCTATCGGCAGGCCGTCTGCGCCGGAGTGCGTCTCGGCTATCGGCGCGCCCGCCGTGCCAAAACCAAAGTCGTTCAAACCTTTCATCGTCCACGTGTCCACCCCTGAGATATGGTGTATCTCCGTGCGGCTTCCGTCCGGGCGATGAACGGTCTGGATATTCGGATTTAGCCTCTGGCCTGCGGCATCGTAGCGAAACTCCTGTGATTGGCTGGTGCCGTCCGGCTGGATCGTACGGTGGAGGATTAGCTTGCCATCGGGATTGAATACGTGTTCCTGGGCGGTTGTGCGGCTTTCGGCGTCGTGTGGGAAAGGAATACTTCCAAGCTGTTGAAGAAGGGTGCTTCGAACTCGTCCTCTCAGCTCATGCCACTGTAAATCGGCCACCCTGCCTTCCCGACCACGAATTTACCATGGTCTCCCTCGGCTCGGGCTCCCGGCTCCGGGCGCCGCGCCGCCCCCGCTTCAGGGATGTGATTCTGCCCTTGGGCCTAGTTGCAAAAGCCCGGCCCCACAGCCTGGTGGCCAATACCGCTACAAATGTGATAGCTGCCGAAGTCAAGGACAAGGAAACCGGCGAGATCGTTACCTTGGAGGTCCCGCCTGTAGGCGGGTCCCCCACGGTCTGGTGTCAACACGCTTTTTTAGGCCCCAGAGCGCCTACGACGAGCCACCAGGCGCCAGCTATCACCAGTAAGGCGACAGCGGTTATCGCGATGGGCACGTCCAGGTTAACCACGTAACCCCAGCCCAGAGAGTGACCGAAGAAACCGCCTGCACGAGTGACGAGTTCCCATACGGGCAACGCCCACGCCAACGCCACTGTGATACACGCGAATTTGAGGATGGACTTCATCGTTCTCCCCCTTCCGATATTACAGCTTCAGCGACGGATGTTCGAGCGTGAGAATGCCCCCAATCTGGCCTACAGATCGGTGTAGTAGGTGATGAGTCTGGTGTAGCGTTCGGAGCCACCGTGGCTATCGCGAACCAGCTTTTGCGTCCAGTTCCCCCATGCATCGTACTCGTACTCGAACCGGGTTGGCTCTTGCTCATCTTGTCTTTCCATTACGACATCGCCGTGCTCGTTGTACTCGTAACTGGTCCGTTGCTGTTTCCCAATAGCAATAGCATATAAGGTGCGCTCTTTTACCCGGCCCGCACTGTCGTATTCGAACCTGACCCGGCTTGTCTCAGATCCCGGCGAGAGAAGAGATCGAAGCACCGCCGCTTCCCGCGAAGCATCCGCCGTGGGCGAGAGAATGGACCGGACCGCTTCGTCTTGCTGGGTGGGGTCCATGGCAGGCGGCAGCATGGACCGGAGGACCTCCGTGGCCGGCGCGTCGGCGCCGTTGTATTGCACCGCCTCCAAAACCCGACCCGCCCCGTCGCAGGTGTAGACGACCACGGACAGCTCCTCGTTAGCCGCGCCCCTGAAGACGGTTCGGACGAGCGCGCCCTGAGCACTGTAGTGCGTTTCGGCCGTGGTCGCACCCACCTTGGCATGCTCCGTGATAGGCCCCGCCGTAGGAAATGCGCAGAAGCCCCTGAGCCCCCGAGGCACCCAGGTGCCGGGGCGTCCAAGCAGGTTCTGAAGCTCCGTGCGGCTGCCGTCGTCGTTGCGGATTACGCGAATTTGCTTTGGCGCCCGGTCGAAGTCATGTACATATTCCGGGCGGCCCGATTTCTGGTTCTGGGACCGGAATTCGACGGGCTCTCCCCGGCGATCGAACACCCACGCCCGCCTAAAGCTGGCGTACTCCTCGACGACCTTCCACACAGGACCTTTCAGGCCCTGCGCCTGTCGATTCCTCATGCAACCCCCAACATCTGCTGATCAGGCTAACGCCGAGTGGGACTGTTTTCAATGGCGGGCGGATGGCGTGTTGACCGGTTTCGTAGGCCGGCGGATCATGCCGCGGGGGCGAGCTGCCACAACGCTCGGGTGATAAGATCGAACCATGAGCGAGATGGGTCCGGCGAACGTTTTCGACGACATAGCGTGGCAGTGCCTGCTATGGGCTATCCACTCAGCCAGAACTGAGGAAAGCGGACAGATAGAACTGCGCCATCTGGCGCTCGGAATTACTGCGGCGCACGCGCGAATGGCAGAGGGCCAAAGCGCGGTGTTATCTCCTCATTCCGCCCACACCCTTCTGGATGCGGCTCACTTCTCGATCGAAATGGAGCCTCCCAGCACTGCTCAGTACATCCCTGTCCCTCATATTGAACTTCCCTTAGCGCGGGACGCCGCTGAACTGATTTCGGAATCAGTACGTGCGGTAGGAGCTACCGAAGGACTGGCTCGTGTAGGAGCCTCTGAATTCCTGCAGCAGCTCCTTCTGAAACTGCGGCCCTCGGTCGAGGACGACTCTGTCAGCGCCGAAGGCCTGCTGCGTGCTTTCATCTGCCCCGGCTGAGGGCCAATGGCCAACCCTTAGTTGCAAGGAGCCCGCGCGTCCTGCGCGCCACTGAAGAAGTTGGGCGGAATGTATGGAACCGCATAGCATACGCGACCGTACTCGTATATGGCCGATACAAACTGCTGCAGGTAGTACTGTTTGCACGGCGGGCTGGCGGTCACATTGGCGTAGCCCTGTGCGGCACCGCACGTCGGTGTAGCGTCGCAATCCACGCTGTACACACAGCTGCTCTTGCTAGCGAAGGATTGCTTGTAGTTCGTCGCGGTGAGTGAAATGCCGATAGGGAAATTGATTACCCCGTTGAGAAACTCACCTACCAAGGCGCAAATGGCGATCTGGTTGTCTTGTACGGTGAAATCGCCGGTTTCCCCGCTGATCGCAAGCGCGGCCTCGCATTGGCCGTTGAACGGGCTGGTAGAAGGCTGCTGGAAATTGAAGCTGCACGAGCCGGTGCGGCCGCTGGGGCTGGTAATAGTCACGGTCTGCTTATAGGTGTGGATGATGGTGGGGCATTGCCCCTGGGCGCCACAGGCGTTCGGAGAGGAACTGCTCACCTGCATCACGCCCGTCGCGTACACGTTTGTGCCGTCGGACGACGGCGTGGTGTAAATGTCCACCGTTGGTGGCATTTGCGCAGCGGCGAATGCCGCACCTAACGCCGACAACCAAAGAACTCTCAGTGTGCGGATCATTTGCGTGGCTCCTTTCCGTGGCACTTCAGTGCGAACCCATGGCGGGGTACGGCACCCTCTTGATGTACTTCTTTTGCGATTGAACAAATGCAAGCAGCCGCTGGAAGCCGTCTGGGGTCATCTGCGCCTTCATGGTGTTTACGGTGTCCTGGGCGATGTCGTCGAGCGAGCGCTGCGTAGTTTGGCCATTCGATGTTGAGGTGGTAGCTGCGGGCGCCGCCGCATTGGCGGCCGTGGCTTTGAGAAGGTTCGCGCTGAACGCCGGGAGCGCCTGAATGAAAACTCCAGAATCGGCGTCGCTGAGTTGAATTGGCAACAACTTCGCCTTCTGCGCTGGCGTGGCGGTTACAGCGGAGGAGGAAGAGGAACTGTTCGTCATTGCAAGCGAGGGCGCAGACATATTTCCGGCGACTGCGGTGAAGAAAAGCCGGAAAGCGACCACATCCGGGATCAGTTCCGGGTTGACCGCTCCATCGATGGTACCGGGTGGAAATTGATTGGGCTGTTGCGCGAACATCGAGCAACAGCTAAACACTACAAACGCGAATATCTTGGGAAGTTTGCTCATCGGACACCCCTCATTCGCATTATGGGGTTCTTTTAATCTTTTGCAAGAGCTTTAATGAGAATCTCTTGGAGTTTTCCACATGAATCTGAAAGAGCCGCAGGACGTCCAGCGAACGGACTATGCTAACGAGCCGGTGGCGGCACGCCGCTAGCGATGGCCGGCGCTCCGTCCGGCGGCTGCTCGATACGGATCGGCCGCGGGACGCTGGAGCAAGGCGGCAAGGGCGTATCCGAGTAATAGTCGAGGTTATAGCGCCAGCTCCGGCTGACGCTCGCGATGCACACCTCGCCGCGCCTGTCTGAGATCTGCCGCCAGAGGCCGCGCGCCGAGACTGTGCGGTCTAGTATGGGGAAAGTGGCGCGTTCGAGCCAAACCGCGCCGGCAACCGCTGCCGCTACAATTACGGCCATCGCAATTCCGCGGCGTCCCTGCGCGTCTGCCCACCAGACCGAGGCGGCAAGCGCCAGGACCGGAGCAAAAACTAGCCCATAGATGCTCGCATATGCATGAGTGATTCCACGCTCGAGCGCGACAGGCAGCACGGCGGCGACGACCGGCACGGCTGCAAGCAGGAGCGTGGAAGCGACCAGGACGAGCCGTGCGCGCTTGATCTCAGCCAGGGCGAAGCCAGCCAGCGCCGCCAGGGCCGGCGCGAGCGGCAGCATATAACCGGGCAACTTGTTCGTGGCCGCCGAAAAAAACACGAATCCCCACAGGACCCAGGCGAGCAAAAGCTTACGGCGGGCGTCCTGGTAGAGGCCGCGGCGAAACAGCAAAATGAGAGCGGGCGTCCAGGGAAAGAGCGCGGCCGCGAGCACCGGCACATAAAACCAAAAGGGCTGTGCGTGCTGGAGGGCAGGCGTGAAGAAGCGTTCGACGTGGTGCTTCCAGAAAAAATCCTCGAGAAACTGGCTGCCGAACCGGACGGTCGAGGCGACGTACCAGGGCGCGGCGACGAGCACGAAGGCGGCAACCGGGCCGGGCCGCAACCAATCGCGCCAGCGCCGCCAGCCCAGAAAAAGCAGAGGGAGAGCGAGCGCCAGCGGCACCAGCCCCTTGGCCAGCACAGCGATGGTCAGCAGCGCTGCGGCCACTGTCAGTCCGCGCCGTTCGCCCCGGGCGATCCACGGCAGGCACAACAGCATGGCGGCAGAAAACGCGGCCGCCATGGGCAAATCCGTCACAGCGACGCGGCTTAATGCGAGCCAGGCTGCCAACGTCGCCAGAATGGCGCTTGAGAAAAGGGCGGCGCGCCACCCGAACTCACGGCGCAAGATCCAGTAAAAGAACAGCAAGAAGGCAACCGAGCAGATGGCGACAGGGAGGCGCGGCGCGGCTTCCTCGCCCAGGCCGGCGCAGAAGCCAAGGGCCGTCATCCAGTAGAGCAACGGCGGCTTCTCAAACCAGGGCTGGCCTCCAAGACGCGGCGTAAGAAAATCGCCCGATCGCGCCATCTCCCGGCCAATCGCGGCGTAGCGCGGCTCATCCGGGCCGAGCAGGCCGACTCCGGCCAGGTTGTAAAAATAGAGGAAATAGAGCGCGGCCGCAGCGAGCAGCGCGCACAGCGCCGTTCCTCGCCGCCCTAAGCACAGAAACACTTCTCAAGTATAACGTCCGCATCCCGGCGGCCCGGATGGAGGCGCAGCCATGGTTTCGGGCGGTGGCATGGCAGCCCCCGGCCGCATCCGTTGCGTGGCCTGCCGGATCACAAATGCAGACTTCGAGGAAAACGCTACAATAAGAACCATCGCTATGAACTCTTTCATCCGCAACAACGTGATAACAGTTTGTGCAGTGGCCTTGGCGGCATCTACCGCCCTGCAGGGCCAAACGGCGCCCAAGCAGAGCGCCGGTTCCACAGCCAAGAAACCTGCGGCTGCCTCGAAACCGCAAAAGTCGGCGCTGAACAAGGCGGTGCTGGAGGCGTATCTCCGCCACCTATCTGTGTGGGAACCGCCGGTCAATGTCGAGATCTCGGACCCACAACCTTCCTCCCAGCTTCCGGGCTTTGAGGAGATCACCGTGCGTGCATCGATGGGCGCAGCCCACCAGGAGGAGACGTTCCTGGTCACTAAGGATGGCCAAAAGATCGTGCGCGCGACCGTATATGACGTAAACGAAAGCCCATTCAAGGCCGACCTCGCCAAGCTCAAGACCGAGTCCTCCCAGCCCAACATCGGCGCCTCCGGGGCGCCGGTGGTGATCGTTCTCTTCACGGATTTCGAGTGTCCGTTCTGCAAGGAAGTGGCGAAGATGCTGCGGGAGAACCTGATCAGCGCGTACCCAAAGCAGGTGCACCTGTACTTTAAGGATTTTCCGCTGGAGTCGATCCATCCCTGGGCGAAGACCGCCTCCATCGCGGGCCGGTGCATCTTCCGGCGGGACGCGGCGGCGTTCTGGCCGTATCACGATTGGGTCTATGAGCACCAGTCCGAGATAACGGCGGACAACTTCAAAGACAAGCTGAGTCAGTTCGCACAGGCGAACGGAATCGACACCCTGCAATTGACTCGCTGCCTGGACAACCGCGCGACTGAAGCCGAGGTGGACAAGAGCATCGCCGAAGGGAAGGCGCTGGGCATAAACTCCACCCCGACGATGTTCGTTAACGGGCGGCGACTGGTGGGAAACATCCCGTGGCCTAACCTCCGCGAGATCATCGATTACGAAATCAATTATCAAAAAACTGCGTGGAACGCCGGCGAAGAATGCAGCTCGGCATGCGAAGTCAAAGTCCCCTCGCCGGTGGGCAATTAAACATCGCGTCATAAATATTTGCGCATATGCCAGGAACGTGGTCTCCTGGGGATCGTGAGGTCCGGCCCCGGGACCTGCCAGTTCGCGTAGGGCTTCAGAGCGCTGACGTGTTACCGTTCAAGATGCTTGCGAGCAGGCTTTGAACATCGTTCGTGCCCCGTCGTGAACAAAGATGCCAGGGAATCCTGGGTGGATGTGGTGTTGCTGGAGGACTAGCTGCTGTCCGAAGTGGACGAGGTCGAGCTGTCCGAATAAAGCCCAAATAGCGGAGCTCGGGGCAAGATAGCGCAATGACAAGCGGAATCCCGCCGCCCGTTGTTCCCCCATCTAGATCGCTCGCGTTGCCGGCACCGGCTCGCGCAGTAAAGGCCGCGGCTTATGTTTCCGTGTGAACAGGCCGTGGAACTTCTCCAGGTAGATGTAGTAAACCGGCGTGATGTAGAGCGTCAAGAGCTGCGAAACCACCAGCCCACCCTCGACCGCCAGGCCCAGCGGCCGGCGCGCCTCGCCGCCGGCGCCGAACGCGAGCGCGATCGGCAGCGTGCCCATCAGCGCCGCCATCGTGGTCATCATGATGGGCCGGAACCGGATCAGGCAAGCTTCGTAGATCGCATCCGGCGGGCTCTTGCCCTCGTTCCGTTGGGCATCCAAAGCGAAGTCGATCATCATGATCGCATTCTTCTTCACGATGCCGACCAGCATGATGATGCCGACAAACGAATAGATGTTCAGCTCGTCGTGGAAGAGCATGAGCGTAGCGAGCGCGCCCAGTCCGGCTGACGGCAATCCCGAAAGAATCGTGATCGGGTGAATAAAGCTCTCGTACAGGATGCCGAGCACCATGTAGATCACCAGGATGGCCATCACGAGCAGCAGGCCCATGCCTTGGAGCGACGATTGGAACGCCTGCGCTATGCCCTGGAACGTGGTCGAGATTGTCGCGGGCAGACCGCTCGTGCTGACTTCGTTTTCAATCTCTGAGACTGCATCGCCGAGCGATACGCCCGGCTTGAGATTGAACGAAATGGTGACCGACGGCACCTGCCCAAGGTGCGTCACCTGCAAGGGTCCGACCGTCGGCACTAATTTTGCGACCGCATTCAGCGGCACCAGCCGCCCGGAATTCCCATGCACATAAAGTTCCGAGAGCGCCGCCGGATCGCGCTGATACTGCGGCTCGAGCTCCATGATCACCCAGTATTCGTTGCTCTGCGTGTATATGGTCGAGACCTGGCGCGAGCCGTAGGCATCGTAAAGCGCATTTTCGATCTCGCCGGCGCTCACGCCGAGTGCGTATGCCTTGTCGCGATCGATCGTTACCAGAACCTGCGGGCTGCGGATCTGCAGATCGCTTGTGACATCCACGAGCCCGGCAAGGCCGTGCATCCTGCCTTCGATAATGGGCGCCCAGTGGTAGAGGCTCGTTCATATCCGAGCTCTGCATCGTGTACTGGTAGAGGCTCTTGGTGAGCTGGCCCCCGATGCGTATGAGCGGCGGCACCTGCATATACGCCTGAATGCCCGGCAGGCGGCCAAACTTGGGGCGCAGCTCATTGATGATTTCGTCGGCGCTCGGCCGCTCGTTGCGGGGCCTCAGGTGCAGGAAGATCACGCCCGTGTTGCCCGTGGCCGCCCCGCCCCGCCCCACGCTCGACATCGCCGCAATGACCCTTGGGTCCTTGTTAACGACCGCGGCTATGGCCCGCTGATGCTTTACCATCCCCTCGTAAGAAATGTCTTGCGCCGCTTCCGTAAAGCCGAAAATCTGGCCCGTATCCTGGTTCGGAATGAAGCCTTTCGGGATCACGACGAACAGGTAACCGGTAACGACCAGCAGCGCGAACGAAACCAGCATGGCGAGAGCACGCGCACGGAGCACGCCGCGCAGCGTCCAGTCATACAGGTTCAGCATGCCCTGGAACACGCGCTCGGAGCCGCGGTAAAACCCTCCATGCTTCTGCTCGCCCGGCGGGCGCAGGAACCGGCTGCACAGCATCGGCGTGAGCGTGAGTGAAACAAAGCCGGACACCAGGATCGCCACGCCAATCGTCACCGCGAATTCGTGGAAGAGCCGCCCGAGAATGCCGCCCATGAAAAGCACTGGAATGAACACCGCCGCGAGGGACAGCGTCATCGAGATGATCGTGAAGCCGATCTCGCGCGAGCCGTTGAGTGCCGCTTCCATCGGCCGCTCACCCATTTCCATGTGGCGCACGATGTTCTCCAGGATAACGATCGCGTCATCGACCACGAAGCCGACCGAGAGCGTCAGCGCCATCAAAGACAGGTTGTCCAGGCTGTACCCGAACAAGTACATCGCCGCGAACGTGCCGATGATCGACATCGGCAGCGCCAGGCTCGGGATGATCGTGGCTGAAACGTTCCGCAGGAACAGAAAGATCACCATCACGACCAGGCAGACGGTAAGCAGCAGCGTGAACTTCACGTCGTCCACCGAATTGCGGATGGATTCCGAGCGGTCGTAGATGATATCGATCGAGACCGAGGCGGGAATCTGCATGCGGAATTTCGGCAGCAGCTTCTTGATCGAATCGACCACCTCAACCGTATTCGTGCCGGGCTGGCGCTGGATGGCCAGCACGATCGCGCGCACGCCATTGAACCAGCTCGCGACTTTATCGTTCTGCTGGCTGTCGATCACACGCCCGATCTCGTCCAGGTGCACCGGCGAGCCGTTCCGGTAGGCGACGATCAGCGGCCGGTATGCGGCAGCATTCATGAGCTGGCCGGTCGCCTGCACCGTGAACGCCTGGTTAAAACCGTACAGCGTTCCGGTCGGCAGATTGACGTTGGCGTCCGCGATGGCCTGCCGGACGTCTTCAATTCCGATACCGCGCGTGGCGAGCGCGTTCGGATCGAGCTGCGCGCGCACCGCGTATTTCGCAGAGCCGAATACCAGGACCTGTGCCACGCCGCTCACCATTGAGATGCGCTGGGCCATCAGCGTCTCGCCGTACTCGTCCACGGTCGAGAGCGGCAGCGTGGGCGAGCTCAGCGCCAGGTAGAGAATGGGGCTGTCGGCGGGGTTCACCTTGCTGAAGGTTGGCGGAGTCGGCATGTTCGGCGGTAATTGCGCGCCTGCCGCGGTGATGGCCGACTGCACGTCCTGCGCTGCACCATCCAGCGAGCGGTTGAGGCTGAATTGCAGCGTGATCTGCGTGTTCCCGAGCGAGCTGGTCGAGGCTCATGTTATCGATGCCCGCAATCGTCGAGAATTGCTTTTCCAGAGGCGTCGCGATCGATGCGGCCATCGTCTCCGGGCTCGCCCCGGGCAATTGGGCCAGGACGTTGATGGTCGGGAAGTCGACGTTGGGCAGGTCGCTGACGGGCAGCAGCCGGTAGCCCATCACGCCGAACAGAAGAATTCCCAGCATGACCAGCGTGGTCATGACCGGGCGCCGGATGAAGATCGCGGCAATATTCACGAGATGGCTCCGGCGACGCTGTTGACGTCCTTCACAACCGTCACCTTCGCGCCGGGCACCAGCCGGAGCTGCCCATCCGTGACGACGATCTCTCCGGGCCGCACGCCGCTTGAAACCACTGTATCCGGACCGAGCGTGCGGTTGACCACAATCGGCCGCGATTCCACCGTCATGTCCGGCTTCACAACGAACACGAACTGCCCCTGCTGCCCGGTCTGGACGGCTTGCGACGGAATGACGATTGCGTCTCCCTGCATGGTGAGCGTCAGTGTGACGTTCACGAATTCGCCGGGCCACAGCGATCTGTCGCGGTTCGGGAACGTGCCCTTGAGCTGAATCGTGCTGGTGGTGATATCGATGTTGTTATCGACAAACGAAAGTTGTCCGGCCGCGGCACGGCCCCCTTCTTTCGGAGCCGCTTCGACCCGTAGGGGATGCGCAGCCATGCACCGTTTGATGTCCGAAAGGTACTGCGCCGGGACCGCGAAGCTCACGTAAATCGGCTGGATCTGGTTGATGGTGACAAGCGGCACATCATTCGCCTTGATGAGGTTGCCCCGATAGACCAGCAAACTGCCCGTGCGGCCGTCAATTGGCGAACGGATGCTCGTGTACTCGAGTTGGAGCCGCGCGTTTTCGATAGCCGCATCGTCGGCCGCCACCGAAGCCTTGAGCGCCTCCGCGTTGGTGCGGAACTGATCGTATTGGTCCCGCGCGATGACGCCCCTCTGATAGAGGTGCTCATACCTCTGCGCGTCCACCCTTGCGTATTGCTCCTGCGCGACATCGCGGTCGCGGTTTGCAATGGCCTGCTTCAGCGCCGCATCGAACGGGCGCGGGTCGATCGTAAACAGCGGGTCGCCCTTGCGCACATCCTGGCCCTCGGTGAAGTGAACGCGCACCAGCTCGCCGCCCACCTCGGCCTTCACCGCGACCGTCGAATACGGCTGAACGTTTCCGATTGCACGGACCTGGACCGGCTCGGGCCGCTCGACGACGGCCCCGGCCGTGACCGGCACGGCGACCTGGCGCTTTGCCGCTGCCGCGGTGGGGGCGGGCCTCCCGTCCGAACACGCGGTGAGCACAGCGAGGCCAAAGGTGATGGCAGCAGATATGCAAAGATGTAGAAACGGTTTCACGCGTTAACCAGATCCTATTGTATTTCGGCGCGATGTCTGTCCGCGAGGTTACAACCAGTTGACGGCGTTTCGGGCAGCAAGGTTACAGGGAGCACTGAACCGCCGCGCTGCCTATTTGAGCCTCGCCAGCTCGTCCAGGCTCAGCCGGCCCGTGTAAATCGCCATGCCAAGGGCGGCATGAACATGGATGCGATCCAGCTCGCGGATCTCCTCGATGGTCGAGATGCCGCCAGCGGCCGTGAGTTCCAAACTCGTCGCGGCGCGTAGCCTGCGGAACCAGTCGAGATCGGTGCCTTCGAGCATTCCTTCCTTGTCCACATACGTGCAGAGAAATCCAGCGCAGTAGGGTTCGAGGCGGCCGAGGACCTCTTCCGCCATAAGGGAAGTGGCTTCGCGCCATCCCTTGACCACGATCTTACCCGCTTTGGAATCGAGAGCGATCACTATGCGCTCGGAGCCAATCGCACCCGCGAGCGCCTTGAGGAAAACCGTGTTGACGCCAGAGGCGCCGAACGCTGCCGTTCCCACGATTACCTTGTACGCGCCGCAAGAGATCAAATTCCGTGCGCATTCAATCGAGCGCACTCCACCGCCCACGCGCGTAACGGCCCGTTCCGCAAGAAACCGGACGATGCCGTCGTTTGAGCCGCGGCCGAGCGCTGCGTCGAGATCGATGACCTGGATTTCAGGAAACGCCGAAAACTTCTCAAGCATCGCAAGCGGCGTTGGACCTTCGAGCGCCTTGTCCCTGCCCTGGACGAGCTGTACGACTTTCCCGTCCATCAGGTCGATGCACGGGATAATCATGCGAAACTCCGCACTGGCACGCCGCACGCGGCCAGGTGTTGCTTGAGATCGGCCACGGTATACGTGCCGTAATGGAAGATCGAAGCGGCCAGCGCGGCATCGGCTTCGCCTTCGGTCAGCACGCGCACGAAGTGCTCGGCCTTGCCAGCACCGCCGGAAGCGATCACGGGCACATGCGTCGCGCGAGAGACGGTGCGGGTCAGCTCGCAATCGAAGCCTTCCTGCACTCCATCGGTATCCATCGAAGTCAGCAAGATCTCGCCCGCTCCGAGCGCTTCGCCCCGCGCCGCCCACTCGATGGCGTCGATTCCGGTATCGTCGCGGCCGCCGCGCACATACACGTGCCAAGCCAGCGGTGCGGAGCCTAGCACCCTCCGGGCATCGATCGCCAACACGGTGGCCTGCGCGCCGAATTCCTCGCTCAGCTTGGTGATCAATTCCGGCCGCGCGACCGCGGCGGAGTTGATGCTGACCTTGTCGGCGCCCGCGAGCAGGACGTGGCGTGCGTCGGCGACCGTGCGGATGCCTCCGCCAACCGTCAGGGGAATAAAAACCTTCCGCGCCGTGCGTGCGACCACGTCCGCCATGATGTCGCGGTTATCGCTCGACGCAGTGATGTCGAGGAAAACCAGCTCGTCCGCGCCCTGCTGGTTATAGCGGTCGGCAAGCTCTACTGGGTCGCCGGCATCGCGCAGGTTGACGAAGTGTACGCCCTTGACGACCCGGCCGGCGGTCACATCCAGACACGGAATGATGCGCCTGGCGAGCATGGTTTAAAGTTCCGCGAAATTCTTCATGATCTTCAGCCCGAGCGGGCCGGACTTTTCGGGGTGGAACTGCACGCCAAAAATCGCGCCGTCCTCGAGCGCAGCGGTGTAAGAGACCGAGTAAGTACAAGTCGCGGCCGTTGCCGGACTTAGGGGCGCATAGTAACTATGCGCAAAATACAGATAGGGATTAGCGCCGAGGCCGGCCAGGAGCCGCGAGGACCAGCCGGCCGGACGTTTATCGGGACCGCCATCGACCGGCTCAAGCTTGTTCCACCCCATGTGTGGCACGCGGGCTTCGGCGGGGAATCGCCTGACGGCGCCCTGGTACAATCCGAGGCCCTCGACGCCCAGCGCTTCCTCGCTCGAGGTGAACAGCGCCTGCAAGCCCAGGCAGATCCCAAGAAACGGCACGCCCGCCCGAATCCGCTCGATCAAAGTTCCGCGCACACCCATCGCATCGAGCGCGCGCACCATCTGCCCGAAGTGGCCGACGCCCGGCAGGATCATCTTCTCCGCATCACATAAGCCCGCCGCATCGCGCACCAGGGTATACCCGGCGCCGATCTCTTCGAGCGTGTTCTCGACGGATCGCAGGTTACCCGCACCGTAATCCAGGATGGCGATCATAGCAGTCCCTTGGTCGAAGGCAACTCGTTCTTCAAGCGCTTGTCTTTCGAGCACGCGAATTTCAACGCGCGAGCGAAGCACTTGAATACCGCTTCAAGCTGATGGTGGCTTGACCGGCCGTACAAGACCTTCACGTGCAAGTTTGCGCCGGCGTGGGTGATGAAGCCCTGAAAGAAATCCTCGACCAGCTCGGCCTGAAGATCGCCGACCATGCGCGCTTTCAGCAGGTCTTTGTAAACAAGATATGGACGGCCGCCCAGGTCGAGTGCCACCGCTGTAAGCGTCTCATCCATGGTCATCAAGAAATACCCCGCGCGGTTGATGCCGCGCCGGTCTCCGAGTGCCTGGCCGAACAATTGCCCGAGCACGATACCGAGGTCTTCGACGGTGTGGTGCTGATCCACACCGAGATCGCCGCGGGCGTCGAGTTCCAGATCGAAGCCGCCGTGCTTGGCGAACAGCTCGAGCATGTGGTCAAGGAAGCCGATACCGGTTGAAATCCGATACCGGCCGCGGCCGTCGATATTCAGGCGCCCGCGAATCTGCGTTTCTCTGGTGTCGCGCTCGATCTTTGCGGTCCTCATGCGGGCAGCACGGCCTCCAGTTGGTTGATGTCGTCGAGAACGGCGAGCGCGTTCTCCTCTTTCAGGGCGCAAATCAGCTCGCGGTAGCGCGGAATGGATGGTGCGGCGATGCCAATGAACGGCACATCCGCGGCCCTGGCGCTGCGGGCGTCATCGACGCCGTCGCCGACGTAGAAGAGCTTGCTGGCGGGATTCAGCTCGGCGATGCGGAGCAACCCGTCCGGCGCGGGTTTGGGATTCTTCACCACCTCCGCCGTAATGATCGGGTCGAACGTCAGGCTCCGGGCGAAGCGCGCCATGGTGATCTTGAGTTCCTGCTCGACACGTCCGGTGAATAGCGCAAGTTGGAAGCGCTCGGCCAGGCGCTCGAGCAGGCCGGCCTTCGGGATCCACTGCTCGCGGTAGATCAATCCGTCCGTACCGTCGCCGAAGAAGATCTCGTTGAAGCGATCCACTACCTGTTGATAGGTGACGCTCACCCCATAATCGGTAATCAGGCGATGGCACAGGTCCCAGTCGTTGTTCCAGCTGCCCTGGTTCTTGAAATCCTGGATCAGCTCGCGGCTCACGAGCCGGCCCGTGAAATCCTGAATCGTACGCTGTATGGTCTCACGATAGGAGCCGGTCACATCGACCAGCACGCCATCCATATCGAAGACGAGGATTCGATCGGGCATCACCAGATCTCCTCGAGTTCCGCCAGAAACCGCCGGACCTGCGCGCGCGTACCGGCCGTGACCCGCACACAACCGGCCAACTCGTAGCTGCGGTCGCGCACCAGCACACCGCGATCGCGCAGGCGGTCGCGCACTTCGATCGCGCGCGGGCCGACGCGCATCAGGATGAAGTTCGCCTGGCTCGGGTAATACGCAATCCGCAGCCGGTCAAGCCCCTCGCGGAGCAGGTCGCGCGCAGCCAGCACCTCGGCGACGTAGTTCTCGATATACGCGCGGTCCTGGATGGCGACGCCCGCCGCCATGGCCGCGAGCGAGTTTACGCTGTATGGCGATTGCGCCTTGTGCAGAACAGCGATGTTCTCCGGCTGCGAAAAGACGCAGCCGAGACGCATGGCCGCCATTCCGTACACCTTCGAAAAAGTCCGGCTGACGAACAGGTTCGGATACTTTGCGACGAGCGGCAGCGCCGTGATGCCGCAGAACTCGAAGTAGGCCTCGTCGATCAGCACGGCGGCTCCGCCCGCTTTCGCGAGGATTTTCTCTAGCCCTTCGATGCCAATCGCGCTGCCAGTCGGGTTATTCGGGTTCGCGATGATCACGGCGCGGGTTGCGGAGCGCAGCACGCCGAGCAATTCTTCGAGTGGAAACGCGAGGTCCGCCGCACGGTAATCGATTTCGCGGGTCAGGGCGCCCGCGACCTCCGCGTAGAAGCGGTACATCGCGTAGGACGGCCGAAGGAGGACCACCTCCTCGCCGTCATCGACATACGCGTTGATCAGGATTTGGATCGCCTCGTCGGTCCCGTTCGTGAGCAGCAGCTCACCGGGCGCGACGCCGAAGAACGCGGCGAGATCCTTCCGCGCTTCACCGTACTCCGGATACACGGCGAGCTGGCCCGCATCGAGACTCTCGCGCAGGAAGGCGAGCACGCGCGGCGAACAGCCGACGGTGTTCTCGTTGAAATCGAGGCGCAGTTTATCCCGGCGGCCGGCGGTCGGCGGCGAGTACGGCGCCATGTGCAACACGGCATCGCGGGGACGCGGAGCTTCAGCCACGGGTGCGCACCTCCACCGATCGCGCGTGCGCCTCGAGTCCTTCGGCGCGTGCCAGCGTGGTGATTGCGGGCGCCAATCGCGCCAGAGCCGCGGCGCTGAGCTGCTGGGTCGAAATCACCTTGACGAAATCGGTCACCGCGAGCCCGCCGCGAATGCGCGCTGCGCCGCTCGTTGGCAGCACATGATTCGGGCCGGAGACGTAATCGCCGGCGGCCTCCGGGCTGTGCGGGCCGATGAACACGCTGCCCGCATGGCGAATCTGCTTCAGCAGCGACGCCTCGGGAATGCTCAAGTGCTCGGGGGCGAAGTCGTTCGCCAGCTCGATGGCCTCATCCGTCGAGCGCACCAGAACGATCGCGCTGTTGTTCGCGATTGCCCTCGAGGCGGTGGGCGCGGTCGGCAAATCGCGCAACTGCCGCTCGATCTCTTCGGCGATTGCTTGCGCGAGGGCGTGCGAAGTGGTCAGCAGGATCGCCGAGGCGTCGGCGTCGTGTTCAGCCTGGGCCAGCATGTCGGCCGCAAGCACGCGCGGGTTGCCGCCTTCGGCAATGATGAGGATCTCGGTCGGACCCGCGATGAAATCAATGCCCACTTCGCCCGCCAGCAGCTTCTTCGCCGCGGCCACATAGATGTTGCCTGGCCCGACGATCCGGTCCACCTTGGGAACGGTGCGCGTGCCGAAAGCAAACGCGGCGATAGCGTGCGCACCGCCCATCTGAAAAACGTCGGTGACCTCGAGCATTGCGGCGACGCCATAAATCGCGAGCAGCGGCCGCGGCGTGGCAACGCAAATGCGCCCAACCCCGGCAACCTGCGCGGGAACCACCGTCATCATCAATGTTGAAAGTAGGGGGTAACGGCCCGAAGGGATGTAGGCGGCAATAGCGTCTAGCGGGCGCACGATTTGCCCGAGACACAGGCCGGGCGCGATTTCCGCCGTCATGCGCTTCGGCAATTGCATCTCAGCAAAGACGCGGATGTTTTTGGATGCGGCGCGCACGGCGGATTTCAGTTCGGGCGCCAGCCGGCGCGCCGCACGCTCCAGCTCCCGCGCGGGCACGCGCACGCCCGGGCGGTCCAGTCCGTCGAAACGGCGCGCATATTCGATCAGCGCTTTGTCGCCGCGCTTGCGCACGTCCGCGAGGATCGGCTGCACCGTCTCCTCGGCTTCGGTCATGCGCGCGGCCCGCCGCGTCAGCAGCCGCCCGGCTTTTGTGGAATCGATGATCCGGATCATGGCGCTACATCACGATCTTGTTGAGCGGATACTCGACAATGCCCTGCGCGCCCGCCTTCTTCAACCGTGGAATGATACTGCGCACCGTGGACTCGTCGAGGATGGTGTTCACCGCCAGCCATTCCTCGTCACTCAGGTGTGAAATGGTCGGCTTCTTCAGCGCGGGCAGCACCGCGAGCACCCCCCTCAGGCACTCCCGGTGTACGTTGAGCATCAGGCCCACCTTGCCCAGCGCATTGATCGCCCCCTCGAGCAGCATCTTCATGTCTTCGAGCTTGCGCCGCTTCCACTCGTCCCGCCAGGAATCGATGTTTGCGATGAGCTGCGTATTCGATTCGAGCACCGTCTCGATAATGCGCAGCTTGTTCGCGCGCAACGAGGAGCCGGTCTCGGTGACTTCCACAATCGCGTCGGCCAACTCGGGCGGCTTCACCTCCGTTGCGCCCCAACTGAACTCGACTTTTGCCTTGACTCCGTGCGCGGCCAGGTACCGCTTCGTCGTGCCGACCAGCTCGGTGGCGACGACTTTGCCTTCGAGATCCTTCACGGAGCGAAAGGGCGCTGCTTCGGGCACCGCGAGCACCCAGCGCACTTTGCCAAAGCTCTGCTTGGCATAAATCAGGTCGGCGACCGTCTCTACGTGCGCTTCGCATTCCTCGACCCAGTCGCGGCCGGTCAGGCCGGCATCGAGGGCGCTGTCTTCGACATAACGCGCCATCTCCTGGGCGCGGATCAGCATGCACTCGATCTCCGGATCGTCGATCGCGGGAAAATACGAGCGGCTGCTCGTGGTGATGTGGAAGCCGGCGCGGCGAAACAGATCAATGGTGGCGTTCTCGAGGCTGCCTTTCGGAATCCCGAGCTTCAGTTTCATGGTCTTCTCCCGTATACCGTTTCAGGATCGTACGCGCGGCTCTCCGATTCCACCCAGCGCCCGTCTTCGAGATGGCGATAGAAACAGCTCGCGTAGCCGTTGTGGCAGACCCCCGGTCCTAGCGCCTCCACCCGCACCAGCAGCGAGTCCTGGTCGCAATCGGTCAAGATCTCTTTGACCACCAGCCGGTGCCCCGAGCTTTCGCCCTTCATCCATAGCTTGCCGCGCGTGCGGCTGAAGAACGTGGCAAAGCCCGTCTCGATGGTTTTCCGAAACGATTCCTCGTTCATGAACCCGAGCATCAACACGCGGCCGGTGGCATGGTCCTGAATGACCGCCGGCACCAAGCCGTTCAGCTTCGTGAAATCCAGATCCATCCTCTACACCTAACAAAAAGCCCGCCTTCGACCGGCGGGCTCCCTTTCCGATGTTGTTCTTAAGAATGCCCAGAAATCAGCCCGCCGCCTGATTCGGCTCCGAATGATGACGATGATGGGCAGCGACGGACACGACTCGCATGGATTCATAAGTATAGCAGGAAAAGAACTGGTGAAGTGGACGGGATTAAGAATCGTACCGCGGGTGCGGACCGGCCGGGCGGAACTCGGCGCAAAATACCCATCGACACCACTTGACACTACCGCCCGGCGAAGTACAATCTTACAGGCGGCTATTTTTCCCCGAAACGGAAGCGCTTCCCCATGTTCAAAACAAAAAAGGTACGCCCTGCTTCGATCCCCCCGGCCGAGGCTTACTCTTCAACCGAGGTTGCCCGCGTCGCCACTGTCAGTCTGCGGCAGTTGCAGTGGTGGGACGAGCAGCACGTCGTGTCGCCCCTCCACCAGGGGCACAAGCGGATCTATTCGCCGGAACAGGCCGTTGAGGTCACAGTGATTGCCGAGCTGCGCCGCAAGGGTTTCTCGCTCCAGAAGATCCGGCGCGTCTTACGCTATCTGCAACGCGAGATGGGGCGGCGGTTGAGTGACGTCCTTGCGAACCAGTCGGACCTCCATCTGCTGACAGACGGCAAATCCATTTACGTTGAGGACAGTCACGACCGGATCATAGACATCCTGAAGAACGCGCGCCAGCCGATGTTCTTGGTTTGCGTGAGCGACCAGGTGCGCCGCCTGGGCGGGCCCGCAAAGAAGCCCGCGAAGCCGGAAACCTCGGGCGTTGCCGTACGCCGCGCCCGGGCCATGTGAGGACAGCTCATAGCCGCTGGCATGCAGCCCGTGAGCGAGGACGCCCAGCCACTTGATCCGGCGGCTTCCCGGGCTGCGAGCGACGAGCGGCCGCCATACAAGCTATAGGCCGCTGCTGCTATACTGGACTTCAGGATCGCTGGAGACATCGACTAGATGCATCGCCGCCGCCGTTCTGTTTTTATCTACCCGGTCATTATCCTTGCCTGTTCTCTTATTGGAGGGGTCTACGGGCCCAACCTGACGAGCGCCGCCGCAGCCGCGTCCTCCGAAGACGACACCAAGGCCAGCGTCAACACCTTCACGAAGATTTACGCAATCACCGAACAGAATTTCGCCGACCCGCTCAATCCGGACAAGGCGATTTACAAGGGCGCGATTCCGGGTATGCTGCGGACGCTTGACCCGCACTCCAGCTTTTTCGACCCTCGCGAATTTCAACTTTTGCGCGAGGATCAGCGCGGCCATTATTACGGCGTTGGCATGACCATCGGGCCGAGCCGCACGGGAAACGGAAGAACGATCGTGATCTCTCCTTTCCCCGCCTCGCCGGCGTACAAAGCCGGCATCCGTCCGGGCGACACGATTCTGGCGGTGGATGACAAGCCGACCGACAAGCTGACGATGAACGAAGTTGCGGACGCACTGAAAGGCCCGCGTGGCACGCATGTGAAGGTTACCATTGGCCGCGAAGGCAGCGATGCGCCGCTGATTTTCGACATCATCCGCGATGAGATCCCGCGCAAGACCGTTCAGGACGCGTTCTGGCTCAAGCCGGGCATCGCATATCTTGACGTTGAGTCGTTCAACGAGAACACAAGTCACGAGATGGAGGAGAACCTGCGGCGGCTCGGAGAAGACGAAATCAAGGGCCTGGTCCTCGATTTGCGAAATGATCCCGGCGGATTGCTGAACGAGGGCGTCGCCGTCGCGGGGCGATTCCTCCGTAAGGGGCAGGTCATCGTTTCGCATCGCGGCCGGGCTTCGGCCGAGAAGTCGTACACCGCGAAACCGGGCAACAGCGCGCATGATTACCCCATCGTGGTGCTGGTGAATCGGTATTCGGCTTCGGCTGCGGAAATTGTGGCCGGCGCGCTGCAAGATCACGACCGCGCTTGGATCCTCGGCGAAAACACGTTCGGCAAGGGATTGGTGCAGACGGTTTACCCGCTTGCAGAGAACACCGGCCTTGCGCTTACGACCGCACGCTACTACACTCCGAGCGGCAGGCTCATACAGCGCGACTACGCCAACGTCTCGTTCTACGATTACTACTTCCGGAAGGCAACGGACACTAAGAACCTGCTCGACGCTAAGTCAACCGACAGCGGCCGGACCGTGTACGGCGGCAACGGCATTAATCCGGATGAAAAGTACACCGAGCCCAAGCTCGACCCGCTTCAAACGCAATTAAGGCGCAAATTCGCCTTTTTCAACTTCGCTTCCCGCTATTTGGGAACACACAACGAGAAGCTGCCGAGAGGCTGGTCTCCAGATCAGAACATCGTCGAAGAGTTTCGGCAGTACATGCTCGATCAGGGCGTCGACTTTTCCGGGACGGAGTTCGCGAGGGACCTCGACTGGATCAAGCTCGAGTTGAAACGTGAGATGTACTCGAGCGCTTTCGGAATGGATGACGCCAGCCGGCTGAACGTCGAGACCGATCCCGAGGTGGCGAAAGCAGTGGACGCGATGCCGAAGGCCCGCGCGCTGCTCGAGACGGCCAAGCGCATCATCGCCCAGCGGGTCAACAAGTAATAAGATCGTTGTTGCGGAGCGCTGATCGGGCCGAGAGGCCGGCCCACCAAGGGAACAATGCACGGCCGTTCGGTGACGCGAGCGAGTGCGGCCGGCCGGACTCGCATGCTGGTGCGCTCCGCATGACTCCCAAGATCTACGATCAGCAATGAGCGCATACTCTCCCGAACCCCAGATCACAGTCCTTGACGCAGGCGGGCAATATTGCCACCTGATCGCGCGCAAAGTGCGCGAGCTGGGCGTCTACGCCGATGTCGCGCCGAGCGGCACACCCGCGCACAGCTTGGCGGGGCGCAGGGGAATCATCATCTCCGGTGGCCCGAGCAGCGTGTACGAGACGGGCAGCCCCACGGTCGATCCCGCCATCTTCAGCCTCGGTGTGCCGGTGCTCGGTATCTGCTACGGCTTGCAGCTCATGGCGCACCTGCTCGGCGGCGCGGTCGAGCGCGGTGAAAAGGGCGAGTACGGTCTCGCGTTTCTCGACCGGATCGCGGACGCGCCTTTATTCGCCGGCCTGGCGCCGGGACGCCAACAGGTCTGGATGAGCCACCGCGATACGGTGCGCGGGGTTCCGCCTGGCTTCCAGGTGCTGGGGAAAACGGAGGCGTGCGCTGTTGCCGCGATGGGCGATCGCGGCCGCGCGCTTTACGGCGTGCAGTTTCATCCCGAAGTCGTACACACCTGCCAGGGCAAGCAGATCCTCGAAAACTTCATCCTCCGCATTTCGGCCTGCGAGAAGAGCTGGAACCCCAAGGAGAGGATCCCTCTCATCAACCGCCGCATTCACGAGGTGGCCGGCGGCCGCAATGTTTTCTTTTTCGTGAGTGGCGGCGTGGACTCGTCGGTGGCGTTCACGCTCTGCCTGCGCGCGCTCGGCTCAGATCGCGTCCGCGGCATCTACGTCGATACCGGCCTCATGCGCGAGGGAGAGACTGAGTTCGTCCGCCGCACCTTTGACCGGATCGCCGCCGGCGCCGTGTTCATCGATCCGGCGGAGTCCCGTTTCCTGAAAGCGCTCGAGGGCGTGCGCGATCCGGAGCAGAAGCGCCGTATCATCGGCGAGGAGTTTGTACGCGTCCAGGAAGAGATCATCGAGGCTGGGCACTTCCTCGAAAGCGACTGGATCCTCGGCCAGGGCACGATCTATCCGGATACGATCGAATCCGGCGGCACAGCAAATGCAGCGGTCATCAAGACACATCATAACCGCGTGGACGGCATCCAGCGTCTCATCGAGAGCAGCCGCATCATCGAGCCCCTCGAGCTCGTTCTATAAGGACGAGGTGCGCGAGATTGGCGGGGAGCTTGGCCTCCCGCAGGAACTGCTCCAGCGGCATCCCTTCCCCGGCCCGGGCCTGGCGATCCGCTGCCTTTGCTCGGAGATCGAGGCGCCAGTCGAACGCGCCGAGGGCGGCTGGCTCATTCCCGTGCGCTCGGTCGGCGTGCAGGGGGATTCGCGAAGCTACCGGCCGGTGCTCGCCTTGGACTCCCCATCACAGACGGACCTGCATGACATCGCAACCGAGCTGATCAACCGCGCCGCCGACATCAACCGCGTCGTTGCGTTGGTGGAGAGCCGCGCACCGCTCGAGTCTCTTCGCATCTTCGCAAGCTCGCTTTCTGCGGGGCGCCTGGCGCGATTGCGTCATGCCGATGCCACCGTGCGCCGCCTCTCGCACGCAAGCGGCTTCGATCGCCAGATTTGGCAATTCCCCGTGATTTTGATTCCGCTAGGTCTCGGGGACAGGCCCGACTCCGTCGTGCTGCGCCCCGTCGATTCCGTGGACGGCATGACAGCGCGCTCCGTGCCAATGGACGACGCCCTACTCCGCGAGATGACGCGCGAGCTACTCCAGATCGAAGGCGTCTCGGCGGTCTTCTACGACCTGACGCACAAGCCTCCGGGCACCATCGAGTGGGAGTGAGTTCATATTTCCCTAAAGTGTACGTACAGAGTTGACAGATGTACATGCTGATCGTCGCCAACGCAAGAGCGAATGGCGAGGCCATGCTCATCACAGCGGACACGACAATCCGACAAAACTATCCGAGGGCGGTCTGGTAAGCGGCTAGATCCGGTGGAAGCCCTTCAGAATGTCCCGCAAGGAATAGCGCAGCGCGATCGGGCGGCCGTGCGGGCAGCTCATCGGGCAATCCGTGGCGGCGAGCGCCCGTAGCAGGGCCTCCATTTTCCCCTGGTCGAGCCGCATGTTGGCCTTGATCGCGGCGCGGCAGGCAATCGACGCCGCAATTGCGCGCCGCAAATCGTCGAGTGAGACCCGGCGCAGCTCGCGCTCTGCGATTTCAAGGATCTCGAAGATCACACGCTCAATGTCGGCGGCGCCGATGCCCGCGGGTGCAGCTTTCACCGCGATCGTCCGCTGCCCGAACGGCTCGGTCTCAAAGCCAATGGCGTGGAGTTCGTCTGCGATGCGGTCGTAATCCGCCTCTTGTGCGGGCGTGAGCTGAATGATCATCGGCACAAGCAGACGCTGCATCTCCGAACGGCCAGCGGCGCGCTGCTTGAGAATCCGCTCGAAGAGAATGCGCTCGTGCGCGACGTGCTGGTCGATGATCCAGACGCCATCGCGCCCCGCCGCGACAATAAAGCTCTCATGGATCTGCCCAAGCGGCCGCAAGTCGGCCAGCGCCGAAAGGCTCGCCACCGGCTCCGCGATCGCCTCCGCGGGAAACCCGCTGTGCGTTTCCGGCATCGGAATCCGCAATTGACCTTCTTCAACCGACGACGGCTGCTGAACCGGGATCGGCGGAGCGCTGAAATCAAAGCGTGGGGCCGGATGCGCTTGGGCGCCGCGCAGGGTGAATTCCGGCAGCGCGCTCACGTCTGCGGGCTCGGCGGCGCCCGGGAGTTCGGATGCCGGCGCATCGCGCCAAGTCTGGTCCTCAATGCGCTGCGAGAACTCAGAGTACGGCAGCCCCGCGGCGGGCTGCGGATTCCGAGCTCCGGCCCGCGGATACAAGTTCGCCGTGAGCGGCAGCGCCGGGACCGGCTTCGATTCGATGAGCACGTTGCGGATGGTGTCGCGCACGAAATCGTGCACGAAAGACTGCTGACGGAACCGCACCTCGGTTTTGGAGGGGTGCACGTTCACATCGACTTCCTCGCAATCGCACTCGAGAAATAGCAGCGCAAACGGGAAGCAGGCCGGCGGGATCAAGTTGTGATAAGCGGACGAAATCGCGTGCAGCAGCAGACGGTCGCGGATAAGGCGGCGGTTCACGAACAGAAAAATCGAGTTGCGATTCAGCTTTTGAATCTGCGGCCGGGAGATGAACCCGCGCAGGCGGAAAACTCTCAGCGCGGACGGGTCTTCCGGCGGTTCGCCCCGCGATTCCATATCCAGCCGGGTCTCGCGCACCCCGAAATCGACCAACTCATCGAGCGTCTGGCTCCCGAACACCTGGTACACGCGGTCGCGCAGGTTCTCGACCGGCGTGACGTTCAACAATTCCCTTTCCTCGTGAATCAGCAGAAAAGTCTTGTCGGGGTTGGCGAGGCTGTAGTGCGTGACCAACGACGCGATGTGCGCCAGTTCGGTCTGCTCCGAGCGCAGGAATTTTCGCCGCGCGGGGACGTTATAGAACAGGTCGCGCACTGTGACGTGCGTTCCCGGGGCGAGCGCGGCCTCTTCGCACCGCAGCATTTTT